>JAZDIK010000095.1:0-38865 GCA_043805145.1 Pseudomonadota bacterium
GGCCCTATATCTGTTGCAGCGGCTCCAGGGATACCTGCCGTTCAATCCCCACGGATTTTCCGCCGTCCCCCCCGACCTTGCCTTCAATGCCGCCGTCAGCTTCGTGACCAATACAAACTGGCAGGCCTACGGCGGCGAAACCACCATG
Source organism: Pseudomonadota bacterium (assembly GCA_043805145.1). GTDB lineage: Bacteria > Desulfobacterota > Syntrophia > Syntrophales > Fen-1087 > JAPLJM01. The sequence goes on from JAZDIK010000095.1 coordinate 149, forward strand.
AGCTTTTTCACGCAAACGGCGGGGCTGGCCGTCCAGAACTTCGCTTCCGCTGCGTCGGGAATGGCCGTACTGCTGGCCTTGGCCAGAGGCATGAAGCGAACCCTCTCCCAGACCGTCGGGAATCTCTGGGTGGATCTGACGCGCTCGATCGTTTATATCCTTCTGCCCCTTTCGCTGGTCCTGGCGCTCTTCCTCGTTTCCCAGGGAGTGGTGCAGACGCTGCACAGCCCGGCCGCGGTTCAACTTCTGGAACAGACAAAGGACGAAGCCGGCCGCGCCGCAACCTCGCAGGAGATTCGCCTGGGGCCCGCTGCAAGCCAGGTGGCCATCAAACAACTGGGAACCAACGGCGGGGGCTTTTTCAACGCCAACTCATCCCATCCGCTGGAAAATCCGTCGCCCTTGTCCAATTTCGCCGAGATGCTGGCCATTCTTCTCATCCCTGCGGCGCTTTGCATCACCTTCGGCCGGATGCTTGGAGACAGAAGGCAGGGGTGGGCGCTGCTCGCCGCGATGATGGCGATCCTCATACCGCTCCTGGGGGTCTGTCTGTGGAGTGAGCAGGCGGGGAATATCTCCTTTCAACAACTGAACGTCGATCAGTCCGCCGGCGATTTTCAGTCCGGCGGCAATATGGAAGGCAAGGAGGTCCGGTTCGGCATCACGAATTCCGCCCTCTGGGCTGTCGCGACAACCGCGGCCTCCAACGGAAGCGTCAACGCGATGCATGATTCGTTCACGCCGCTCGGCGGCCTTGCGCCGTTCTGGCTGATCCAGTTGGGCGAAATCGTCTTCGGAGGGGTGGGCTCCGGCCTGTACGGCATGTTGATGTTCGTTCTGATCACCGTCTTCGTGGCCGGGCTCATGGTGGGCCGCACGCCGGAATACCTCGGCAAGAAGATCGAAGCCTTTGAAATCAAGATGGCCTCCCTCGTCATCCTGATCCCGGCGGCGGTCGTCCTGATCGGCACGGCGGTCGCCGTCGTCATCAAACCAGGTCTTGAAGGGATCCTCAATCCCGGTCCCCACGGCTTTTCCGAGATTCTCTACGCCTTCTCCTCGGCAGGGAACAACAACGGCAGCGCTTTTGCCGGATTGAATGTCAACACACCCTTCTATAACACGGCCCTCGGCTGCGCCATGCTGATCGGGCGGTACTGGCTGATGATCCCCGTGCTGGCCGCGGCGGGATCGCTGGCGCGCAAGAAGGTCGTCCCTGCCGGCGCGGGCACGCTTCCCACGCACACGCCGCTATTCGTGCTCTTCCTGGTGGCGGTGATCATCCTGGTGGGCGCGCTGACGTTCATCCCTGCGCTGGCGCTGGGACCGATTGCCGAACATTTGACATGGATCCGATAACAGGAATGGGTCATGACTGCAAAGGCTAAGACAAAACCGTTTTCGCTCCTTGACCGGCAGAACCTCGGCCGGACGATTGTCGATGCCTTTGTCAAGCTCAATCCCCTGCACCTTGTCAAAAACCCGGTGATGTTTGTCGTGGAGGTCGGCTGCATCCTGACGACGCTGCTCTTCTTCCAGGCCCTTTTCGGCCGCGGGGAGGAGAGCGCTTCCTTCATCCTGGCCATCACCCTCTGGTTGTGGTTCACGCTGCTCTTTGCCAATTTCGCCGAAGCCATGGCCGAAGGACGGGGCAAGGCCCAGGCGAGATCGCTGAAAGGGTCGCGGCGGGACGTTACGGCCAAGCTTCTTCAGGAACCGGATCGGAATGCGGCGTCCCGCATTGTTCCCGGTTCGCAGCTTCAAAAGGGGGATCTCGTGCTCATGGAAGCGGGAGACGCCATTCCCGGCGACGGGGAGGTGGTCGTCGGCATAGCCTCCGTCGATGAAAGCGCCATCACGGGGGAGAGCGCCCCGGTGATCCGGGAAAGCGGCGGCGACCGCAGCGCCGTAACCGGCGGCACCCGGGTGCTGTCGGACTGGCTCATCGTCCGCATTACGGCAAACCCGGGCGAGACATTCCTCGACAAGATGATCGCCATGGTGGAAGGGGCCAAGCGCCGGAAAACGCCGAACGAGATCGCCCTCGGCATCCTGCTCGCCGGGCTCACCCTGATCTTTCTGCTGGCCACGGTGACCCTCGTTCCCTTTTCGATCTACAGCGTCCAATCGACGGGGCAAGGGGCGCCGGTCACCATGACGGTGATCGTCGCCCTGCTGATCTGCCTCATTCCGACCACCATCGGCGGGCTGCTCTCCGCGATCGGCATCGCCGGCATGGACCGCATGATCCAGGCGAATGTCATTGCCATGTCGGGAAAGGCCGTCGAAGCCGCCGGCGACGTGGACGTCCTGCTACTCGACAAGACCGGCACCATCACGTTGGGCAACCGCGAAGCGACGGAATTTCTGCCCTTGGAAGGGACAACGGCGCAGCAGTTGGCGGATGCCGCCCAGCTCGCATCCCTGGTTGACGAAACGCCGGAGGGAAGAAGCATCGTCATCCTGGCGAAAAAGGAATACGGCATCCGCGAGCGCGACATCAAGACCCTGGAGGCCCACTTCATCCCCTTCACGGCCGTGAGCCGCATGAGTGGCGTCAATCTCGATGGCCGGGAAATCCGCAAGGGAGCCGCCGATGCCATAGAGACCTACGTACAGACCAAAGACGGGCGGTTCCCCGAAGAGGCAACGGAGATCGTCCGGGGAATTGCCGTGCAGGGAGGCACGCCGCTCGTCGTCGTCGAGGGACCCAATGTCCTCGGTGTGATTCGGTTGAGCGACGTGGTCAAAGGGGGCATCCGCGAGCGTTTCTCGGAACTGCGCCGCATGGGCATCCGGACCGTCATGATCACCGGGGACAACCCGCTCACGGCGGCAGCGGTGGCGGCCGAGGCAGGTGTGGACGACTTTCTGGCCCAGGCAACGCCGGAGGCAAAGCTGAACCTGATCCGTTCGTATCAGGCCGAAGGCCATCTGGTCGCCATGACCGGCGACGGGACGAATGACGCGCCGGCGCTGGCGCAGGCGGACGTGGCCGTGGCCATGAACACGGGAACGCAGGCGGCAAAGGAGGCGGGAAACCTCGTGGACCTCGACTCCAATCCCACGAAACTGATCGAGATCGTCGGGATCGGGAAGCAGCTCCTGATGACCCGGGGCACGCTGACGACCTTCAGCATCTCCAACGATGTCGCGAAATATTTCGCAATATTACCTGCGGCCTTTTCAGGAATCTATCCGGGCCTGGCGGCCCTGAACATCATGGCCCTGTCGACGCCGCAAAGCGCCATCCTGTCGGCGGTCATCTTCAACGCCCTGATCATTATCGCCCTGATTCCACTGGCGCTGCGCGGCGTCCGATACCGCCCGCTGGGCGCCGCGGAGGTTCTCCGCCGGAACCTGATTCTCTATGGCGCAGGAGGCCTTGTTGTGCCGTTTATCGGGATCAAGGCGATTGACATATTGCTGACACTGCTCACCGGAAAGTGAAAGGGGACGACCATGTGGCAACCGATACGCACCGCAGTCCTGCTTCTTGCCGTCATGACCCTCTTGACGGGCGTCGTGTACCCGTTGGCCGTGACCGGGCTGGCGCAGGCGCTGTTCCCCCGGCAGGCCAATGGCAGCCTTATCAAAATCAATGAGGAAAAGAGGGCCTCGGAACTTGTCGGTCAGCCCTTCAGCGGGCCGCAATATTTTTGGGGACGGCCTTCCGCAACCCTGCCCGTGGCCTATAACGGCGGTTCCTCCGCGGGGTCGAATCTGGGTCCCTCAAATCCGGCCTTGAAGGAGACCATACGGAAGCGCATCACGGCCCTCCGGTCCGCAGATCCGGAAAATAGATTGTCCATACCCGTGGATCTCGTGACCGCCTCGGGCAGCGGCCTCGACCCTCATATCTCTCCGGCAGCCGCGCTGTACCAGGTTCCGCGTGTGGCCAAGGCGCGGGACATCCCGGAAGGAAATGTGGCGGAACTTGTCCGGCAGCAGATCCGGGACAGGCAGCTCGACATCTTCGGCGAGCCCACGGTCGATGTTCTGCGCCTGAATATGGCGCTGGATGCCCTGCGCTGAGTCTGTTACAATGCTGTCCGTCGGCTCATCCTAACCATTCCGGAAGATCGAAGCCATGGAAATAAAAAGACCCGATCCCGACGAACTTCTTGGCAAAGCCATCTCTGAAGAGAAACGTCAACGTCATGGCAAGCTGAAGATATTCTTCGGCGCCGCCCCGGGCGTGGGTAAGACCTATGCGATGCTCGGGGCCGCTCAAAAGCGGCGGGAGGAAGGTGTTGATGTCGTCATCGGGGTTGTGGAAACCCACGGTAGAAAGGAGACGGAAACCCTCCTCCATGGTCTGGAAATCCTGCCGCGCCGCATCCAACCCCATCGCGGCCGGGAGATTCTGGAATTTGACATCGACGCGGCGCTGGCGCGGAGTCCTGCCCTTATCGTAGTCGACGAGCTCGCGCATGCCAATGCACCGGAATCGCGGCACAAAAAACGCTGGCAGGATGTCCGGGAGCTTCTTAGCGCCGGCATCTCCGTCTACACAACCGTCAACGTCCAGCATCTTGAGAGCCTGAATGACATTGTTCGGCAGATTACCGGCGTCATCGTTCGGGAAACCTTTCCGGATTCCTTTTTAGAACGAGCCGACGAGATCGAACTGATCGACCTGCCGCCCGCCGATCTGCTCCAGCGCCTAAAGGAGGGCAAGGTCTACATCCCGGAGCAGGCGGAAAAGGCGATGGAGAATTTTTTCCGCAAGGGCAACTTGCTCGCACTAAGGGAGCTGGCCCTGCGACGCACGGCCGAACAGGTCGAAGAGCAGATGGAAAGTTACCGGCGCGATGCGGGGGTCCGGCGCATCTGGCCGGCAGCGGAACGCATCCTCGTCTGCATCGGGCCGAATCCCAGGTCCATCCGCCTTATCCGGGCGGCGCGCAGGATGGCGGCCGGGCTCCGGGCCGAGTGGATTGCCGTGCATGTGGAGGCCCCTTCCCGCATCAAACCGTCCCAAGAGGACTTGCGGCTCCTGGCGGAGCACATGCGGCTTGCGGAAAGCCTGGGCGCGCAAACCGCTACACTGACAGGACACAAGACAAGCGAAGAGATTCTCAACTATGCCCGAGAGCGCAACATCAGCAAGATCATCGTCGGCAAACCCACGCATCCGCGCTGGAAAGACAAGTTTTTAGGATCGCCGCTGGACGAGATCATCCGGGGAAGCGGCGATATCGAAGTTTACGTAATCACGGGGGATGCGGCGGAGGCGCCGGTGAAGCCCGGCGCAAGAGTTCATCCACCAAAGATCAAACCGAAGGAATGGTATTGGAGCCTTGGGACCGTAGCATTGTGTACCATGCTTGGCAGAATCATGTCCGCATATTTCGACCGGACGGACATCGCCATGATCTATCTTCTCGGCATCGTCATTACGTCAGCGCGGACCGGGCGCTGGCCGGCCTTTGCCGCCACCTTGCTGAGCGTGGCCGCATTCGATTTCTTCTTTGTGCCTCCCTTTTTTACCTTCGCAGTCAATGATACGCGTTTTGTAGTGACATTCGGCGTCATGTTCGTTGTGGCCTATGTCACCACGCGACTGACGCAGCAAATCCGCGATCAGGCCGAAGCTTCGAGGAAACGCGAAAGAAGCACCGCCGCCCTGTATGCGCTGAGCCGCAAATTGGCCCAGGAACGTAAGAAGGACCGGATCTTCGACGTTGCCACCCAGCACATCAGCGAAGTGTTTCAAAGCCGGATCGTCATCCTGGTCGTGGACGAAAAGGGAGATCTGGCGGCATCGGAAACGAGAGTAGGCGCTTTTGCCGTCGACCGGAAGGAGAAAAGCGTTGCCCGGTGGGCCTTTGACAACCGGCACCCTGCGGGCCTGGGTACCGACACGCTCCCGGGAGCCAAGGCGCTCTATCTGCCGATGGTCGCCTCTTCCGGCGTCGTGGGCATTGTGGGCGTTCTTCCCGAGGACGCGATGAGGATATTCGATCCGGAAGAGAGACATTTTCTGGAAAGCTTTGTGAATCAAACCGCAATGGCCGTGGAAAGGGTCATGCTGGCCAAGGAAGCGCACGAGGAGCGCCTAAAAGCGGAGGCGCAGAATGTCAGAAATACGTTCCTGAGTTCCGTCTCCCATGATTTGAGGTCGCCGCTGGCGGTCGTGGCGGGAGCGGCCAGCACCCTTCTGGAAAAAGAGGCGTCCCTTGATCGGTCGGACCGGTTGGAACTGCTGCACACCATCCATGAGGAGACCGACCGGCTGGAACGCATCATTCGCAACGTCCTGAACCTCACCCGTCTCGATTCCGGTACGATCACCGTCCACAAGGAATGGCAGCCCCTGGAGGAGATCATCGGGGTCGTCCTGAACCGCTTCGCCGACCGTTTCCGGGAACGCTCTCTTGTTTTGAAGATCCCCCCGGATCTTCCCCTGATCCCTTTTGACACCCTTCTGATGGAGCAGGTGCTGTCGAATCTGCTGGAGAACGCCCTGAGGCACACACCGCCCGGCACCCCCGTTGAAATCACCGTCACCCCGCAGAAATCCGCTGTGATGATCGAAATCGGCGACCGAGGCCCCGGCATACCCGCCCATGAAGAAGAGACTGTTTTCAAAAAATTCACCCGCGGCACCCATACGCAGATGGGAGCCGGAATCGGCCTTGCCATCTGCCGTGTCATTGTCGAAGCCCATGGCGGTCGCATCTGGGTGGAAAACCGGCTGGGCGGAGGCGCCGTATTCAAGTTCGTCATCCCCGTCGAAGGGACGCCGCCGTCCATGATACCCGAAAAGGAATTGCCGTGAAGGAAAGCTTGGGCGCCATACTCTTGATCGAGGATGAACGGCAGATGCGGCGGTTTCTCCGGGTAACGCTTCAGAGTGAAAAATATACCGTGCTTGAAGCGGAAACCGCCGCTGACGGACTCTCTCAGTCGGCAACGCGAAATCCCGACATCGTGCTTCTCGACCTGGGGCTTCCCGACATGGACGGCCTTCTGGTCATCGAAAAACTCAGGGAATGGACCACGGTTCCCATTATCGTCATCTCGGCAAGGGAGCAGGAAGGGGATAAGATCAAGGCCCTCGACGGAGGGGCGGACGACTATTTAACGAAGCCGTTCTGTTCGGGCGAGCTCCTGGCCAGGATCCGCGTCGCCCTTAGGCATACGGCGCCCAAAAGCCAGGATCAGGGCGAAGCGTTTTTCGTCGCTGAAGATCTCAGGATTGACTTCCTCAAGAGGCAGGTTTTTTGCGGGGCCCGGGAGATTCACCTGACGCCTATTGAATACCGGTTGCTAACGGTTCTCGTCAGAAACGCCGGCAGGGTCATGACCCACAGGCAAATTCTCAAGGAGGTTTGGGGACCCCCTTACGTGGAACAGACCCACTACCTGCGCGTATTCATGAACCAGTTGAGGAAGAAGATCGAAGCCGATTCCACCCGACCGCGCTTTCTGCTGAACGAACCCGGAATCGGCTACCGCTTTAAGCCGGACCTTGATTAGTCATGGACCGCTCTTTTTCTGGTAATCTGCGGCTGCGAAAGTTATGGTGTGCTTCATCATCAGGAGAATGTCATGGGAATACGCGCGAAGATATTGTCGGGGTTTCTGATTCTGGCTGCATTGTTGCTGGTGGCCGGCACATGGTCGATCTATGAATTGAGACATATCGGCCTATCCGTACAACAGATTCTGGATGAAAACTACAAGAGCATCGATGCCGCAAAGGTCATGACCGAAGCGCTTGAAAGAGAAGACAGCGCAATCTTGCTTTTATTATTGGGCAAACGGGATGAAGGGCGGGCCATCATAACAACGGCCGATGATTCCTTTCAAAAGGCTTTAGAAATTGCCCGAAACAACATTACGATTCCCGGTGAACAGGACCTTGTAGACGCAATCGTAAAGGCATACGAAACATACAAGGCGCTCTGGATGCAACCCCTTGTCAGCACCAAGTATGGAGGGGATTTGAACTGGTATTTTAAAGAAGTCCATGAGTCATTCCTGCAGGCAAAACTCGCGGTTTCCAATCTCATGAATATCAATCATCAAACCATGTACAAAACGGCCTCCAATCTGGAAAATCGGGCGCACCGAGCAACCATGCCCGGAATCATTGCGATTGTATCCGCATTCATTTTTGCAATTGTTTTCAGCTTCCTGATCAATCTCTTCATCATTAATCCGATCATCAAGCTCACTTCAGGGATACAGGATTATCTGGATGGCGGGAAACGGCTGAATGTCAGAGTCGAAACCGATGATGAAATATCAAAGCTGATAGCGTCGGTCGAACGCCTGATCGCAAAGTCCTTAAAATGAGACGATTCTTATGAGATTGCACATCATTCTCCGATATGTGGGAATCATTTTGCTGCTCAATGCGGCCTTCCTGTTCCTCTCCGCGGCGATTTCATTTTTCAACAGGGATTCGGCTTTTCTCCCCCTGGCCTATACCTGCCTCGTCTCGGCCCTGTTCGGCGCCGTTCCGTTTGCCTTCGTCCCCCCAGCGAAAGAGATCTCCAGCAAGGAAGGATTTGCAATCCTGGTGTCAAGCTGGCTGCTGGCATGTCTCTTCGGCATGGTTCCCTACGTGTTGTGGGGCGGGGAATTTACCATCACGAATTCATGGTTTGAAAGCGTTTCCGGATTTACGACCACGGGATCGTCCATTTTATCGGACATCGAGGCGCTTCCGAAAGGGCTGCTCTTTTGGAGGTCGGCCACCCACTGGATCGGGGGCGTGGGAATCATCATCTTCGCATTGTCCATCATGCCGTCGATGGGAAAGGTGGGGATGGCATTGTACAGAACGGAGATCACCCCCCTTGCGGCCGTGAACTTCAGCAACCAGACCCGAAAGACCTTAAAGGTAATCATGTATGTATACGTGGGCTTGACAGTTATGGAAACCGTTGCGCTCCTGTTCTGCGGAATGACCCTTTTCGATGCGGCGACCCACTCCTTCGCCACCATCGCCACCGGGGGATTTTCGACCAAGAACATGAGTGTTGCGCATTATAAAAGCATCGCGGTCGAAATCGTGATCATGGTTTTCATGGTTCTATCGGGGATCAATTTCGGACTGCTTTTTATCGCCGTATCGGAGAATGTCCGTGCCTTGTTCAAATCGACCGTTTTTCGATTTTACCTGATCATGCTCCTGTTCGGCGTCATTCTTACCGCTGTCAATATTCACGGGACCGTATTCGCAAATTGGACAGAATCGCTCCGGTACGCATCGTTTCAAATCATCTCGATTGGGACTTCCACCGGATTTGCCACGACGGACACCAACCTCTGGCCGCCATTCGCCCAACTGCTGATCCTGTTTTTCACATTGCAGTGCGCCTGCAGTGGTTCAACCTCAGGAGGAATCAAGGTCGACCGGACGGTTTTGTTCTGGCAGACCATCACAAAAAGAATCATGAGAATCCAACACCCTCATTCCGTCGTGAAGGTAAAGGTAGATCATCTGGTTGTAGACGAGGATGTCCTTGAGGCAAGCCTGTTGTTTACGCTCCTCTACGTGATCATTGTGTTTGTTTCGAGTCTTCTGCTCTGTTCGATGGGGGTGGACATCATGACGGCTTTTTCCGCGTCGGCCGCGACGATGGGGAATGTAGGGCCGGGCTTCGGTCTTGTCGGCTCTGTTTCCAATTTCAGCCAGATTCCCGAGCTGGGCAAGTGGGTTCTGACGGGCGATATGCTGCTCGGACGGCTTGAAATTTACGGAATTTTCCTGTTTGTTCTGATGAAATTCTGGAAATGAAAAGGGATTGCGGCGATCAGCGCCGCGGCTTTTAACTGGTAATCTCACATCAATTCGACAGCGAGCGTCATTGTCTCGGAGATACCTTTCCTGCCGACCACGCCTTTTCCTTGTTAATGCCGATTGTCAGCGGCAACGGAGTATTTCAGGAGGTGGTGGGATTTCGAGTGTCCCCATGCTTGGGGAGAGGATCACCGGAATAGGAACAAGGGGTCGCGGATTTTCGTCCGTAACCATTTGTTCTTATTCCGGAGCCGATGAGCAGGATCGAACTGCTGACCTGCTGATTACGAAAAGTATCATCAGGCAGGTAGGCCCCCCCTCGATCTATCTCAGGAGAAAAATTCATTTTACCCGTTTGGGTCCTGACCATAATTTTTTGACCAAAAAATAAAAAATGCGGCAAGGCTTCCTGTACTCGGTAGGGGAATAAATTGCATTCGTGTACTGGATTTCAGTCGAAAATGGTGATAGGTGTACCGTTGAAATAACAAAAACAGTTGAATGTTCCGTCCCGTATAATCGCGCTGGAGGGGAATATGGACTGGCAGACAAAGACCCCGTTTCCGAGAGAAAAGCGGGGGTTTTTATTGCATATTAGGAGGCGGCGTAGAGGATTTTATACGGATCCGCATACCGTACACCGGGGGGACGGATGTTCAGCGAATTCATAGCCGCGCATTTGGGACTTCTGTACGAACTCAGTTACGTAATCCTTATCCTTGTTGCAATCATCGCGGTTTCCGGTACCTTGATTTCACGATTCGATCGCATCCCTTTGGAAGACGCCATCTACTTTGCCTTCATTACGGCGCTTACAGTCGGTTTCGGTGACGTGGTACCGCGATCACGTGGCGCACGAGTCGTCACTGTCATTATCGCCCTCCTTGGGCTCGTTCTTGTCGGAATTGCAGTCGCGGTTGCAGTCCACGCGCTTAATATCGTATTGGCAGCGCGTAGTTGAACAGTTGTTACCGTCGTATTGAATGTGATTCGTGAAGCGGGCCACCCAACGAATCGTTCGTGGCAGACCGTGATCCATTGCAGCTTCATTTTCCCGAAGCGTTTCTCCGTTCAACTTTTTTCCATGCCTTACGGGATGAAACATGCTAAGGCTTGACAGCATATTTTATAGGCGTGTCTCCTATGCTGAAGTGGAAAGAGGGCATCCAGGATGTTTTTCACAAACCGGGATGCGAGCTCCGTTTGTGAGCCCGTACCCCACGGCCTGGGTTTAAACTGCAAGCATAGATGATTCTGCGAAGGGAATTTCTGAGGCCCATCCATGGAGAGTCAACCGGGTGTCGTCGCCGCCTCGATGAGAAAAGTCCAGAGCATGCTGGACATCAAGTCTGACGAACTCAAGGTCACGATCCTCGCCCTTGCCGTAACCTTTTGCCACGGCGTTTCCAACGTCTATCTCTTCACCACCTCCCATTCCCTTTTCCTGAATGTGTTTGATGCCCAGGACCTGGCCTATACCTATATCGGCGGGGCCCTGTCGGTCATGATGGTCGGCAGCATGTACACCTGGCTGCAACACAAAGTTTCTCCGACAAAACTGGTCGTCTGGACGCTGATTTTCCTGTTGCTGACCCTGCTCGGGGCCAGGGTGTGGCTCTATTTGGGCCAAACGAAGGGTCCGGCGGCCTTTTTGGCCGTGTGGGCGGTGGCTTATTCCACCCTGACCTATATGAGCATCTGGGGTCTGTTCGGCCAGCTCTTCGACGCCCGCCAGGCCAAACGCCTCTTCGGTTTGATCGGCGCAGGCGAGTTCGCCGCCGACATCGTGGCAGGTTTCATCACCCCGGTCCTGGTGTCGGCCATCGGCTCGATTAATCTGATCCTGATTGCTGCCCTGGGGCTCTTCGGTTCGGTGGTCTTCACCATCCTGATCTCCAAGGCCTTCAAGAATGTCGCGTCCCCGGCCGGTTCCGTGTCTGTAGAAAACACCTCGGCACAGAGGCTCTCCGAGATTCTCAAGGACCGTTATGCCCTTTCCCTGCACCTGATCTGGGGCCTTTCCCTGATGGTATTCTATCTGATGGACATGGCCTTCAGCGACCAGGTGGAGGATCATTTCACCGACGCCATGGATTCCATGGCCAGCTTTCTGGGTGTGTTCTTTGCCGTGGGCAGTGCGGTGAACATGGTCTTCCAGACCTTCTTCACCGGCCGGACCCTGGAAAAGGTCGGGATTCTGAAGGCCCTTTTACTGCTGCCCGGGGTGGTGCTGCTGGGCTGCGTCGCCATGTCCTCCGGGGTGGCTTTTGTCCCGCGGTTCGGCCTGGCCATGTTCGCCATGACGGTCGGTTGCAAGATGTTCGATTATATCCTCCGCAACGCCATCCACGATCCCGCCTTTCAGGTTCTCTACCAGCCCCTGCCCCCTGCCAGGCGCTTTGCAATCCAGTCTTCGGTTCTGACCCGAGCCGAGCCGGGTGCGGCCCTGATCGGCGGAGCAATGTTGCTGCTGGGGAAACTCTGTTTCAATGTGGATGCAGCGAACGTAGCCCTGATCATGATCGTCATCCTCTGCGTCCAGATGACCTTTACCTTTTTTCTGAGGGAGAAGTACCTGGATCTGCTCATGGAGGCCCTGAAAAAACGGCGCCTGGGTTTTTCCGAAAGGCAGGTGTGGGATGAGGGTGGTCAGCACCTGCTTCTGGGATTTTTACAAAGCAAGAATCCGGGTGAGGTGATCTACGCCTTGAGCCTGATGGAGAAGAACGCGCCCCATATCCTCTCGGAGCAGTTGCCGGACCTGCTCTTGCATTCCTCACCCGAAGTGCTCAAGGAGGTCCTGGCCAGGATCGAGCAGGTCAGACCTCCCTTGGCACTGCCCCTGGTGCGGGCCATCATGCTGAACGAGGCGATGGACCCCTCGGTGCGCACGGCCGCGGTGCTGGCCTATGCCGCCATGGATGAGGCAGAAGCCGAGGACACCCTTGTGGATCTTCTGTCCCGGCCGGACAAGAGCATGGTCCAGGCAGCCATAATCGGCCTGCAAAAGCACTGCGGGATCGAGGGAATCATCGCCTCCGGCGAGCGGTTCACGGAGATGCTCAACTCAAGGGACTCAGGGGACCGGGAGGCCGCTGCACGCATCCTGGGAGCGGTCGGGGTTTCATCCATGTACCGCCCCCTGCGCCGCCTGCTCCAGGACTCCTCCGCCGCGGTCCGGAGGGCGGCCCTGAATTCGGCGGAAAAGCTCGGCAATCCGAGGCTGGCCTTGCTGCTTTTGCCTTTCCTTTGCCGGCCGAATACCCGTCACCAGGCGATTCGTGCCATAGCCGCCCTAAGCCAGTCCGCCCTTGCGGACTTATCCTTGGTCGTTTCAGACTGCGATCAGCCCCGGGAAGTGGTTCTGGGCATCCTGAAGGCTGTTTCCCTGATGCCCTCGCCGGTCGCTGTACCTTTTTTGCTGGAATATCTTTTTCATCCGGACGCGGTTGCCCGCAGCCTCATCCTGAACAGGCTCGAACACCTGGGTTACCATCCGAAAAGCCCGGAGGATGAGCAACTGTTCAGCGGCCTGGTGCGGCAGGAGTCGTCCCTGGCGGCCTGGCTGCTGAACTGTCTCAAGGCCCTGCCAGCGGGTCAGGATTTCGGGCTGCTCAAAAAGGCGCTGGAAGAGGAAAGTGATCGCTGCCGGGACCGCATATTGGCCCTGGCCTCATTGTTCGGGCCGGTCAAGATCAGGGTGGGCCTGCGCAGAGGTATTACCGGCAATGACAGGGCTCGTCATGCCTATGCCCTGGAGATGCTCGATTCTTTCCTGCCCCGGAATTTGAAGGAGTTGATTTTCCCGCTGTTTGAGGATCTGCCCCAAAATGAGCGTTTGGAGATGCTGGACCGGGTGCATCCCGATATGGAGGTGGAGCCGTCCCGGGTTCTGGAGGCGGTTGCCGGCAAGGAGGATGTCTGGATATCCCCCTGGCCGAAGGCCGTAGCCCTCTTCTTGATGGGAAAGAGCAAAGATCCGGCCTATGAAGCGTTTTTATCCGGATTCAGTGCACATCGTACCCCCCTGCTGGCCGAAACCGCACTTTGGGCCCTCTCCCGAATCCAATACCACGGCGATCACGGGTTGGATCATCCGTCGCCGGACAAGGAGGAACCATGCTGACCATCGAGAAAGCCCTGGTCCTGAACGAGGTGGACTTTTTTTCCGCCCTGCCCGGAGAGTTGCTGTCCGAAATGGCGGCTGCGGCCGTGGAGATGGATGTCCCGGCCGGACAGACCGTGACGGCCAAGGGCGAGCACAGTTCGGCCATGTACATCGTTGCCGCCGGGCGGGTCCGGGTTCATGATGGGGAAAAAGTGATCCGCGAGCTTGGGGAACGCTGTTCCTTCGGAACCCGTTGCGCTCTGGATCCCCGGGATCGTTCCAATTCGGTCACAGCCGTGGAGGACAGCCTCCTGCTGAAAATCGAGCACGAGATCCTTTTCGAGTTTATCGCTGAGAGCCCGGAGCTGGCCGAGAGGATCATCGGCTCGCTCTGCCGCAGGATCGACAATGACTCCTTGTATCCGGAATGAAAGGAGCCTTTGACATGGACGGAGCTATGCCCGGCAGGATATCCCGACTTGCCGCCTCCGTTTTACTTGCCCTCACCCTGCTCCTGCCGGGCCTGGGAATCCAGGCGTCCGAAGGGCCCATCGCCCATGTCCAAAGCCTGGCGGAGCTGGACGCGAATCCGGCGCCCTGGATGCGCATGGAGGCCAATTCCGAGCAGCGCCAACCTGTTTATCTGGGAGCCACGCCCAGGGAGATGGAACTCGGTCTGCCCCCCGTCGATCGGGGGCGTCCGCTTCTGCCTCGATTCCTCAAGCCCCTCGGCGAGGGCCAGGCGCAGGCCATTCGCGCTACCCTTGTTCAAAAAAAGCTGGCGCCTCACGGGGCTAGAATCGAGTTCGAGGCCTGGCCGGTCCGCGACGACGCCGGACGGCTCACCTGGGCATTTGCCCGCTTCAGGGTCGCGGCAGACCCCCTTTCCCCCTGGAGGTGGCTGGACGTCTCGCAGCTCCAGCCCAAGAAACGCGAAAGGATGACACCCCCCATGCTTCCCGCCAGGCTTGACCCGGCCGACCCGAAGGAATTCTCCCTGATTTTTTCCGACTTCTTCGACCTGCCGGGTCTGTATGACAAGCCGGTCTTCGGTGACTGCGTCTGGACGCCGAGGAGGGACGAAGCACCGCTTTTCCCGGGGACGCCGGCCTGGCTCCCCACGGATCTCATGGCACCAATCCGTGAAAAACGAGAAATACCGGGCGAGATCTGCCGCCAGACCCCGGCCCCGGCCCGGTGGAACGGCAGACCAAAGGCTTTTGTCCTTTCCCTATCCACAAAAGGACTGATCTGGCCGGGGGAGATAGAGTGGAAAAGGGTTCCTGATGCACTTCCAGCTCTCCCGAGGCGTGGCGCTTTCATAAAGACGTGGCCTGCCGATTTCACATTGGCGTATCAACATGACATGCTGGCTCTGGACGGCGAAGCGGAGGCGGTTTTCCCCCTCAGCGGCCGGCGGATCCGGTTTACGGCTAAAAGCGGGGCCGATCCGGACAACCAATTGGGTCTGCTCATCGAGTATCTGGAGGAGAGATACCGGGTCCTTGGGATCGAAACCCGCCGACACGACTTTATCTGGCGGGGACTGCCCCAGACCAATCTGATCGCCGTGATCCCGGGTTCCCTGCCCGCCGGACTGAACCGGCCGGTGCTAATGGGCGATCACATCGACACGGCCTTTTGCGAAGATGAATACGACCGATCGGGCCGGCGCGTCTCGTCCCCGGGCGCGGACGACAATGTTTCGGCGACGGCCGCTCTCCTCAGTGCCGCCGCTATTCTCAAGGATTCAAAACCGCTCCACGACGTTTGGCTGGTCCATTTTACGGGTGAGGAATTTCCGCCCGACGATCTGGGGGCGCGGGACTTCCTGTCCCGGTTGATGAAGGCCAAACAGGACATCACGGGCCTCGTGCTCATGGATCTTATCGGCTGGCGGGCCGGGAAGGATGACATTTTCCAGATCAATCCAGGCGATTCTCAACCATCGATGCGGATGGCAGCCGAGGCCTTCGACTCCGTCCGAGCCTTGAAATTAAAGTTCAGACCCAAGCTGCGGCCCCGTTTCGACCCCAGAAGCTATCTTTACAATACCGACGGGCTTCTGTTTTCCGACGTGGGCTATCCCGTGATCCTTTTCAACGAGCACATGAATCGGCTGGAAAACCTTAACCGCGTCGGTTACCACCACACAACCGACACGTCCCGGAAGATCGACTGGGAATACGCAACCTCGGTGGTCAAGACTGCCATCGAGACCGTGGTGAGACTTTCGCGCACGCCGCCTCCGGCCTCCAAATAGTAATCCCGGAATTGGAAGTCAGCCAAGCGCCCTCCAAACAAGGAGACCCGATGATTACCCCCCGGCCTTTCTCGCCAAAACACAGCAGGGTGCGGCCACATCCTAAATTTGGACAATATCATTATGAAGGTGAGGGCTGGAAAGACAGACATGAAATGGATCGTCAGGTAAGAATCATCAGGTAGGCCCCCCTCGATCTATCTCAAAGAAAGGTTTCGATCTGCCCGTTTGGGTCCTTACCACAAATTTTCTCCTTACAGTTCAGGCAAGGTTGTGTAAAGAATTTTCCGCTCGCAATAAGATCATGATCATCGTCAAGATGAAGATAATAACGGGATCCTTCAATTTTACAAAAGCCGCAGAAGAGAAGAACGCGGAAAACGTCCTGATCATTTCATCAAAGGAGCTGGCAAAGCTCTATCTGGACAACTGGCAGAGGCATAGAGGGCATTCTGACGCTTATGGAAGGTATTTTATGGAACTACAATCACCATAAAAGATTTGGAGGAGACGTGATCAAACTATCGGAGAAGATGTTAGATTGGGCATTGGCCCATGTTGAGCAATATGGCGACACGAATATCTTTCCCGTCCCATTCGAGTTTCTTGCTATTCGGCATGTCTGGGATACAGAGGTTAGACCTTTTCTGCGGAGCCAAGATATCATGAATTGGCAAACGCGCCCTTATCGACGCTGCCTTACACCAAAGCACCGGTATGGATTCCGTATTGCAACTCAACTTGACCCGCTTGATACTTTGGTTTTCACGGCCCTCGTCGGTGAAATCGGTGCCGATATCGAGGCTGTTCGTCTGCCCCCCGAGAAAAAGATAGCTTTCTCTAACCGATTCAAACCAAGCGAGTCAGGTCAGATGTATGACCCTGAATGGACGTACCAGAGATTTCAAGATTACAGCACAGAGCTATGTGCTCTTCCCAAATACAAGTATATCGTGCTTGCTGACATCGCTGACTTCTTCCCTCGCATCTATTCGCATCCACTAGAGAATGCTCTCGAAGATTGTACGAAAAGAAAGGAACACGTCGCTGCTATCAAGAAGCTACTCAAGAGCTGGAGTTTCACGATTTCGGTTGGCATCCCCGTTGGCATTCAAATCTCAATGCTGCTGGCCGAATTGGTACTTGACGATGTGGACCGCGGTCTTATCGATGAAGGAGCAAAGTTCTGCCGGTATGTTGATGATTTCCGCATTTTCTGTGAAACTGAGCAGGAGGCACATATGCAGCTCGCACTGCTTGCGAGCATACTGTATGAGAATCACGCTCTCACGCTTCAGCAGCACAAGACAATGATACTTCCTGTAGCAACATTCCATAATCGCTTTCTGAAGTCTGAGAAATCAACAGAGCTAGGCAGTCTGAGCACGAGGTTGCACAATATATTGAAAGAAATTGGAGTCTCGGATTTTTATCAACGGATTGAATACAAAGATCTTGACAGCGACAAGCAGAAAAAGGTGGATGGCCTCAACCTCGTGGCAATCCTCAAGGAACAAATTGCACGCGATGATATCGACATTCCGCTGACTCGATTCGTTTTACGACGCCTTTCACAGTTCGACGATGAAGAGGGTGTCAAATTTGTCCTGAAATCGATTGACCGATTGTATCCTGTGTTTACAGATGTCATTCGTTACGTCCAAGACTTGCGGACGCTTGAGGCGTCGAGGCGGCACACACTTGGAAAGATGCTGCTCAGGTTACTGGATGGAAGCCTCGTGGGGCATCTTGACTTTCACCGACTCTGGATTCTTAACACCTTCACGAAGAACATGGAGTGGGACAACGAAGATATGTTTGCAGCCCTTTTCAAGAAGCACACAGATTCGTTCTCATCGCGAGAGCTTATTTTAGCCCTTGGCCGCGCGCACAGGACAAGCTGGTTCAAAACAAGAAAGCGAGAGATTGACGCCTTCGAGCCGTGGCAAAAAAGGGCATTCATTGCAGCTGCAAGCTGCCTGCCTGGGGATGAGTTTCGGCATTGGTACAAATCAATCCTCGCGCACCTTGATCCACTGGAACAATATATAGGTAAGTGGGTGAAGGATAATGCATTCTAAGAAAGGTCAACAATTATCGGCAATCATGGATGAAGGAAAGCTCATCAAAGATCACGAAAAATGTTCTTTGAGGGTAGCAATGAAAAAATAAGGGGCCATGCAAACTGCATAACCCCTTGATTTTATGGAGCCGATGAGCAGGATCGAACTGCTGACCTGCTGATTACGAATTATCTGAGCAGTTTGTAAGGAAATGATATTTATGATTATAGCTGCTATTAAGAATGACAATATGTCACTCTCTAAAGTGTGGCCCCTACCGTGTGAAGGGAGAGGTCTTTTTTTATACTGTAATATTTACAATACTTATCATTGATATTTCCGCGTCTGATGCTGCTGCTTGTGGCTTTTTTTGGTACGATCCACAAGCATCGGCCGCAAGCATAAAGGTTACACCCACCTCCCGCCTCATCATCACCTTCTTTCCCGCCTCTCTCATCTTCATGGACTCGTACCTATTGGACGAGCAGATGTTAAGGGAAAAGACTATCGGGTAATATCTCAGTTTGAATTTTCTTTTTCTGCTTGATTAATTTTTGAATCCTCCTAATATGCCCGGCAACAGAAAAGATAGGAGGATTCGTTTATGAAGATACTCAAGACCGCTTATGTTTTGGATGCCGTTTCTGGCCACCTTTTAAAATGCGACACAATAGAATTTGGGGGAAAGTTTTGGCTCGTTCCATTATGGATTGAAAACCACGCCACAGGGAAAATGAGGCCAGAGAGAATAATATGCCTGGACTGTTTACCCCATCAACAACTCCCCCAAGTTGCTCAGGAGGACTTTGTCTTACATGTCCCAATACCCAAGTGCGTTTTTGACGGAAAAATCCCGGATGAAACAGCATATAATTTTGAAATTGTTGAGAATCCCGAGATAGATGTGTATATCCCCAAGAAACTCCATTAAATTCATTATCAATCATTTCATTCTCCACTATTCCGATCCAAACTGAGACATTACCGATTATTTGAATGAGCAGGAAAACATCGAAACTTATGTAGAATATGAACTTGGGTGGCCATTTTGATCCGGAGTCAGGAAAAAATATCGTGTTATTCACATCTGGCAGGAATGTTTGCGGCAATTGCCGGTAGCGTCTATTTAATCTATGTGGCTCGAACGTCGGTAGCTCATGTGGTAGTCGCTATTGTGTATGGTTTTTCGGTAATCCTGCTCTTTTTAGCCAGTGCTTCATATCATGCGTTGAAACAAAATGAGAATGAAATATCTATTTGGCGAAAACTTGACCATTCTGCCATTTTTATCATGATTGCGGGTACTTATACGCCTGTTTGTTATATATATCTTTCGGGGTATTGGAAATGGTCCTTTATCATAATCCAGTGGGTACTGGTTATTGCCGGGTTGTTTTTGAAATTCTTCTATCTTAATGCACCTCCCTTTTTTTCCACGATCATCTACCTGTTAATGGGATGGATCGGGATTTTGGCTATAAAGGAGTTTTTAACAACCATGCCCCCCGATGCCGTATTTTACCTTTGTGCCGGAGGAATATCTTTCACTGTTGGGGCGATATTTTATGCCCTCAAAAAACCAGTTTGGGGGTCAGGGTTGGGTTTTCATGAAATCTTTCACCTGTTCGTGCTCCTGGGAGGCGTATTCCATTACCTGTTAGTTTATATTGCCGTGGCAGGATGAAGGAGTGAATAGGATAACCGAGAGGCTTTTA
This sequence comes from Pseudomonadota bacterium, assembly GCA_043805145.1. GTDB lineage: Bacteria > Desulfobacterota > Syntrophia > Syntrophales > Fen-1087 > JAPLJM01. The sequence goes on from JAZDIK010000095.1 coordinate 20,058, forward strand.
ATCCGCTTCCTGCATCCACGCTCTCCTTGCGCCTGCGACTACAGGCGTCAGGCGCTTTCCACGCGTAACTTGGTATAACCAGCCATCCTCTCTCCACTTTGTTTTATCAATCCGTAAGCCTATTCCACCTCCGTGTCGATATCGGGGAGACCATCTTCCCAGCGCCTGATAGTTTCTTCTTCCGGCTTTCCGTCCATCCGGCTCCAACCACATTTTTGTTATGCTATCCCGGAATGATACAAATTTGTTCCAGCTATTTCTTCACTGAACCATTTCGGGGTTAGAATAATATGCCAATTTATCCGATTACTTAGGACTCATTTGCTCGGTTGGCACCGTTGTTGCCCTATAGTAGGCCAAACGGGATCGGCGCTTGATGGCGCGTATTCATTATCAAACAAACAGAATTATTCATTGCAGGGCAAGAAGGAGGAACGGTTATGAAAATGGATTCAGGTTTTGGAAAGGTATTGGCCATGGGTTTACTCGTTTTGACAGTGCTGGCCGTTCCGGTCACACCGCTTTGGGCCGAAGAGGAAAAGCCCACCGGTGACTTGACGACCGCCGTGCTCAATCAGTACATCTGGAGGGGCTACGAGTTGAGCCGGAACAGCATCGTCATCCAACCGTCGATGACCATCGGCTACAAGGGTTTCTCGGCCAACATCTTGGGTAATTTGGATACCAAGCCCTACTCCTCGATCGACACATCCTATACAGGGACGTGGAACGAAACGGATCTGACCCTCTCCTACAGCAAGACCCTGGGGCTCTTCAATGTGGGGGGCGGCTATATCTATTACAGCCTGGCTTCGCTAAACAAGGACGCCGCAGACCGGGATGATTCCCAGGAGCTCTTTGCCACCGTCTCGCTCAATACCCTGCTGTCGCCGACCCTCACCGTCTATAAGGAGATCGATCACTACCGCAACTGGTATTTCCTGCTCGGAATCTCCCACGTAGTCGAATTGAGCAAGATGGTTTCACTGAAACTGGCGGCGTCAGCCGGCTATCTGCTGAGCACCGATGCGGAGAAATACCCGAAATTCGACAGTAACGCCCTGGCAACGACCGACAAGTTCAGCAACTTTCACGACGGATCGGTATCGGCCGGCCTGCCAATCAAGGTAACCGACCGGATCACGATTACGCCGACGCTCTCTTACATCTTCCCGCTGACTGGCGATGCAAAAGATGAAATGAAGGGTCTGGGTCTCAAGGGAACCGCCGCGTCCGAGCGTGACAGTGCGTTCGTCGTGGGCGGCATCCTTGCGAGTTTCAGTTTCTAGGAATTGCCCAAAAGCAATTCGAACAGGGCTTGACGCCGCCCCGGATGAGGGGCGACAGAAAACAGGAGGTAATGAAAATGAAAAGGTACATAGGCATGATCATCGTGATGCTCTGTCTGTTGTGTGTCGTGGCTCCGTCTTTCGCTGCAGAGACGCCGGGGCAAGCGACGCCCGTACCGGGTGAGACGGTCGCCCCAGCCCCAGCCGCTGCTCCCGCTCCATCCACCCCGGCACCGGCAGCCCCGATCACGCAAAAAACGCTGGACGACCTGAAAAGCTCCCTGCAGGTGGGGGTGGATACGGCATGGGTGCTGTTCACCGCATTTCTGGTCTTTTTCATGAACCTGGGCTTCGCCATGGTCGAGTCGGGATTGTGCCGGGCCAAAAACACGGTGAACATCCTGGCGAAAAACTTCATCGTGTTTGCCATCGCCTCGGTATCGTTCTGGATCATCGGCTGGGGGTTCATGTTTGGAAACGGTAGCCCTTTCATAGGGCTTGAGGGTCTCTTCTTCGCCGGCGGGGCCGACAACAGCCCGGCCATCGGAGAGGCGTACAAGGGGGTCTATGCCGCGATCAACTGGACCGGCGTGCCGCTCTGGGCGAAGTTCTTCTTCCAGTTGGTCTTCGCCGGGACGGCCGCCACGATCGTTTCGGGCGCCGTGGCGGAACGGATCAAGTTTCACGCCTTTATCATCTTTTCGTTCATCCTGGTGGGAATTATGTACCCGATCACGGGCCACTGGATCTGGGGTGGCGGATTCCTGCAATCGATGGGCATGGTTGACTTTGCCGGCTCCACGGTCGTCCACTCGGTGGGCGGATGGTCGGCGCTCGCCGCCGTGCTCGTTCTTGGCGCCCGCCTGGGCAAGTACCGCGCCGACGGGTCCGTGAACCCGATTTTCGGCCACAGCATGTCCCTGGTGACCCTCGGAGGGCTTGTCCTGTGGTTCGGGTGGTTCGGATTCAATCCCGGCTCCACAATGGGCGTGGGTGACGGAAGCGCCATCGCGCACATCGCCGTGACCACGAACACCGCGGCCGCGATGGCCATCCTCAGTTCAACGCTGGTGTCGTGGTTGATCCAGAAGAAACCCGATCTCTCCATGATCGTCAACGGCGCACTCGCGGGTCTGGTTGCGATCACGGCGCCCTGCGCGTTCGTGAGCGTCGGGTCATCGGCCGTCATCGGCCTCATCGCCGGCGTACTCGTGGTCTTCGCCGTCATGATGTTCGATAAACTGAAGATCGACGATCCGGTGGGCGCGCTCTCGGTCCACTTGGTCAACGGCATTTTCGGCACCCTGGCCGTGGGCCTGTTCGCCCAGGACAAAATCACAGGGACGGCAACGGGGAACGGTCTTTTGTTCGGCGGCGGATTCAAACTTCTCGCTGCACAGGCGGCAGGCGTCGTGGCGGTCGGTATTTTTACCTTCATTGTCGCTTATGCCGTGTTTTATTTGATCAAAATGGTCATGGGGCTCAGGGTGTCGGCGGAAGAGGAGATCGTCGGATTGGATCTCGGAGAACACGGTACAAAGGCCTATCCTGACTTCCAGGGGTTTCTGACGAAGTGATCCCCGCTTTGCAAGGTCCATTACAATGAAAGGAGAATGCAACATGAAACTGATTATAGCCATTGTGAAACCGGAAAAACTGACCGATGTCAAACAGGCCCTCGTCAAGGCGGATGTGGGAAAGATGACCGTCTCCAGCGTGATCGGATGCGGCGCGCAGGGCGGGTATACCGAATCCTACCGGGGCGCCTTCACCGAGGTGAACCTCCTGGACAAGGTCCGCTTCGAGATCGCGGTCAATGACGAATTCGTCAAGCCGACTGTGGAGGCGATCATCAAGGGCGCCCGGACCGGGAAAATCGGCGACGGCAAGATCTTCGTCGTCCCGCTGGAGGAGTGCATCCAGGTGCGGACCGGCGAGACGGGTCCCAAGGCCGTGGGCTGAAACAGGTCACGCGAGTGCAGGGGAAAATCCGAACCAAGTTTATCCGGCAATGGTCCGGAAAAGAAGCAGGGGGCGCTCTTGGCGCCCAAACAACGGGAAAGGGTGCGGCCCCTTGCAGCCGCGCCCTTTCCTCAGCTTTCTGTGATTTACCGAGGGGCAAAGGAGGTTGGCGGATTGTTGAGAAAGGTACGGCTCGATATTGCCGTGAACGAGGAGTTTGTTGAGCCGACCATCGCCGCTGTCAACAAGGAGGATCGGACCGGTGAAGGTACAGTTGGGGACGGGAAGATCTTCGTCCAGGATCAGGTCGATTTTGTCCGGATCAGTTTGGGGGAGAGGGGCAGGACCGCCATCGGCTAACCGGAATCTTACTGGTCTCTCCACGGTAGTGTGGGGGTAAGGATATGAAGACAAGGGAATTTGGGGCCGACGACGATCTTCTCAAGAGTGCGATCGCCGACTTTGAGAGACACATCATCATTTCCGCCCTGGACCAAACCGGCGGCAACCAGAGCAAAGCGGCATTCCGGCTGGGAACAACCAGACGGATACTTTCGTACCGCATACGAAAATACGGGATCGATATAGAAAAGCTTTGCAAAAGGGATGATAGAAACATAAGAAAAAAAGCGTGAATTACCGGCCCGCGGAGGATATTCCCATTTTCACACCTCCTTCGGTAGCATTTTACCTGAGGCAATTCTGCAGTGGGCATCGGGTTTGCGCAGTACAAGCCGCAGGAAGAGATGAAGGCCTTCGTTCACCGGATTGACCAGCTTATGTACCAAGGGAAAAAGAACGGGAAAGACAGGGTCTGTTCCGAACTATAGTCTCAAGTACAATTCAAAGCGTAATCAATACTAAAATTCTGCACCGCGAATCGCTGAGTAGTAGGTGAACACGAGACCGTCATTATTGATGTTTTATCGCAATCAGCCTTACTGATAACAAATACAAGTAGACAGCATATCCGTTCAAGCCAGTTTATTGAATGCAGGTAGAAATACGCGAAGGCATGGTTCTGTCATTTCCTGGATAAAGAGGGCATTTGCTGCTTCCTCTAACAAGTAGGTGGACATTTCCCATAATTTTGTAGATTTCAAAATAAAATCGTGATAGTAAGACTCAAACTTATTGAATAATTTCATAATATGTTCCATCCCGTAAAACATGTTGGGGGGAAATATGGATAAGCGATCAAGGCCCTGTTCCTGAAAAAGAGCGGGGTTTTTTATTGCAGATTATTTAAGTGATTTTTACTGAAAAATTAACTTGAGGGTGCGAAAATGGAGAGCGATACAACCACCGAACATGATGTACACATCAAGGATAGTGCCTGGGGAAAATACATGATATCGATTTGGAACGGCGCCATTCTTTTTTTCCTAATCGATCTCCTCTTTGGATTTTTCATAGTCATAATTGTATATGCATTGATGACGTTGATCTTTTGGCTTTCCCGGAACTGGATCATTATTCCAGATACATACGCCAGTAAGTCGATAACCCTTTTCTCTATGATATACCTCATCTCTCTTGTCATAGTTGCATGTTGGCGGCATTTCACTTTGATAATACGCAACGCAAAGCGCATATGCAGCGGTGGAACTGAAGACCAGGGGCAGAAACACGAACAGACATCGGTTGAATAATGCTTGACTTAATTTGGGAAAGGATGATGCGGGATGTTGCCGAGAAATCTCAATCGGCAGCGCGTTCCGTGAAATATCATCGAACTATAGCAATTGCTCATCACGTATTTGCTCTTTCAGCAGGATTCGCTTCCTACTTAGCACTTCTGTTTGGTCTTGTCTTTGCTGATAAGCACCCAAAATACGCGACAAAGATCATTTTAACCGCTTCAGTCCTTTCTACAATAATACTTGTGGCATGTACGTTTCTCAAACGGTCCTCACCATTCTTAAACATTATCAATAAAGCAATCTATAAGACTGCGTCAAACATAGCCAATGCCCGACAAGGAAACCCTTTCTTTATTCAATTATGTTTAACGTTATTTTTATTATATTTACCTATTGGTGTGCTATTTATTATCGCGATTTTATCTCAAGCACCTTGGATAGTTCTCAACTCTCCAATCCAACAAATATTCATCGATTCAGTAAAGCAGACCATAACATTTACAGCAGTCATACTTCCTGTCCAAGTAGCTCTTTTCACTTTTATGTTTGCGCAGCTACTCGGGAAATATTCTTCGGGAATTGTTGGATCATTATCGAGTTCTCCAATTATCCTATTACTGTGGTCATATCCAATTATTTCACTTTTTCTCCTAAATTTCGCTTGCCTGTACGGATATCCTGAGACTCTAAATGGCGTACTAGCTTTTTTCTTTGCGTCACTCAATGTCATTTGCTTAGTGCTAACAATCTGGGTTGCCAATACAGGAACCCTAACCGACAAGGTCATCGCCTATGCTGGAAACAGATTCAGTCAAAAGGTAAGACGAAGGTCAAAACGCGCACTTCTGGAGCCTACCAGATCGAATAGAATATGGATTTTATTGAACTACTTTGGTTTGGATTGGCGGGATGCCGACCGCATGACCTTGTTTTATCCGCCATCAAAGTCAGTTGCAGTGACATATCCTGTTCTGGCCAGTCTTTTTAATGTGGCAAACAAAGCCTTGGCAGAGGGTCAACAGGAAGTCTTCGTCTCAGCCCTGATAGGAATTAGAAAAGTGCTTGCGGCGTATATTGATAAACGGGCCTCTTATTTCGGTACCACAGATTCTGTTATCTCATATGCAGTTGATCAGATGGCTGCTTTATTAAGCGCGTCGTCTAAATCATCGAACGAATACCTTATAACGGAAGTTGTGCGATTTAGCGGTGATTGCGCGGTGCTCTCTTTGTTAATTGATGTAATACCGAAGAAGAAAGAACCATCTTTAAAAGAAAGAATGATTCACTGGAATCATCCCTTGACGAACTCTTGGATGGTTTTACTTGGTGAGGCATTTCAACTTAGTCACACTTTAATGCGCTCAACTGCTGCTAATGAGACGATAACCCAACTGGTTCGTATAGTTTTGTTCGCCTTTCAGAAGGAATACGGGGATGTCGTATTCGTAGGATACCTACCTAAAATTAGAGAGATACATGGAATTTGCGTAGCGCGTAACGACGCCTATCATCTTACGCTGGCGGGTGACTGCATTGCGAAAACCATGAGTTTATGGTCAGTGGTCACAAGAAGGTATGGTCAATGGTCCTGCAAGGAAAACCTGAATAAGGAGATGGCTAACACGATATTTCAAATGGCCTTTACTCAGTTTGCCATAGAAAAACTACCGTCGTTTAATTTTAAAGATGCAAAAACAGTATTGTTCGCTAAGTTAGAACAGAACGTCCCTATTATTCAAGATATATTCATTATTACCGCTGAACGTGGTTTTTCTGAGTGGTGGGAAGAGAGAGAAATTGTCAATGATTTGAGAATAGTGATTACTCTGGTAGTCAATGTTGCACAAGCGGCGATAAAGAATAAAATTGCTGGTGCTGATAGTATCATAGAGGCTTTTTATGAAATCAGCTACTTAATATTGAGAGGGCTGCCCGAACAGTACAAAAAAGTGGAAACAAACTATAATGAGGATGAGCAATTTACCAGATCGAAACCGTCAGCACAAGAAATCCTAGAAAAAGAGATATTTGATGCTTGGTCGCTACTTTTTCCAATTTATTTTTGTGCAGAAGACCATATTGGTATAGATTGGGAACAGAATTTTTTTGGAATTATCGGCATAGCAGTAGTCTGCTACACTGATCAGAAACGTGATTCCTTAAAGACCTCAATAATAAGATTGGTTGAGGAATACTTTGCTCTGTGTTTGAAAGAGGAGGCTAAGCGAGAGCACGGCATTCGGGAATCGAGATGGAATTACCTTCAGCTTCTCGGGGCATGGGTGCGCTATTTTTTGAACGAAGATGAATTCGCTAGAAACATCGCCAAGGTGGTTGCCGAGAAGAGGCGATTTCATTATTCCCCAATGAGCATTGGTTCAAGTCATGGACGTTATGGAAGATATGGATACCCCGAGGCTAGCCTCAGTTCTGATTTTTTTCTTCCTTGGCTTCGGAATTTACAGCCCCAAGAATATTTGACCGAACAAGAATGGGATATTTTCAGGCAATGGCAAAAGACTATAATGAGCAAAGAAGTACTTATACCTTTTTATAATATTGTCGAGGAAACACGTAAACCGCTCAGAGAAGCTTTTCATATGAAAATACGTGAGTACGAAAAAGAGAAAAAGATGAAATAAAAGGAAGACTGGGAAATGTGCCATGCATGTGTAGAGATTTCATCGCATTAAGATAATTATCAAATACTCATAAGTAATCTTTATCACTTTCTTTCCTTTGGTAATCTGTGCCTTTTCCATTGACCTTCGTGTCACCCTTTGAAGGCGAAGATATTTCCGGTCACCCTTAATATTGCTTTTTATCTTACCTGAGCAGTATCATCTGAAAGCTGCTATACAATCGAATTAACTCAAGACATTGACTTCAATAAATAGTTGTCAGACAATCGAAATGTTGGAGGTTATTGGTAAGTCGGTGTATCCAGTCGATACTCCCGTCCTCGTGGTTATAAATCCAGAACTCGACAATCGATTTGAATACCAGAGTGATCCAATCAAGATAAAATCCATCTCCGGCCGGTCCGGGGCAAGCCGCATTGCCTTGAAATTTTAATTGCATTTCAATTCATTCCCTTTTACATTGATCACACGTAACTCTTTCAATTCGTTTTTTAAAAGGAGAATTCCAATGAATAAACCTGATCTGATCGACGCTTTAGCCACCCAAGAAAACCTGACCGGGGAAAATGCATCCGAGATTATCAACCTAGTTTTTGATGGTTTCACCGATTCACTCAAAAAGGGCGAAAGAATTGAAATCCGGGGATTCGGGGCCTTCACCGTAAGGGAATACGGAGCTTATTCTGGAAGAAATCCCCGAACTGGGGATAAGCTCCCAGTGGGGCCAAAGAAGATGCCTTTTTTCAAAGTGGGGAAGGAATTGAAGGAGAGGGTGAACAGGGTGGAATGATTTTGGAAGACTTTTTATTGAAGTCAAGGGTGGCGGCTGATGAGCTTGTATACCGGATTGCAACCCGAACTGCTCAGGAGTGATCAAAGGAAAAATGAAATATTCTTGACCTTGCCTCCATCTACAAAATGTTAGGCACAGGTACTGATAAAAAGCAATGAATACCGTTTATAATCAAGTCCCTTCAAATTTATAACCTTTCTCCCGAAATAATCTCAAACAGGCATCTACGACTGCCGTGTCGTAAAAGATCCCTTTACTCTTCTTGATTTCATCCAGCGCGGCATCAATGCCCAAACCGGGACGATAGGGCCTGTGAGATGCCATGGCTTCCACCACGTCGGCAACAGTGAGAATGCGGGCCTCCATGAGAATTTCTTCCCCTTTCAGATTCCTTGGATAACCGGAGCCATCCATCCGCTCATGGTGTTGATAAACCATCTCCGCCAGTGGCCACGGGGATTCCACATCCTTTAGAATCTCAAATCCTTTGCGGGCATGTTCCTGAATCAGAGAAAATTCGATTTTTGACAGCTTGGTCGGTTTAGACAATATCTCGGCAGGGATCGATAGTTTCCCAATGTCATGGATGGAACCGGCTATGCGGATACCTTCGATCTCTTCGTGCGGGAGACCCATATCCGTGGCAATGGCACGTGCAAGGTCCGCAGACCGGAGTTGGTGACCTGCCGTATAGGGGTCTCTTGTCTCTACAGCGGATACCATGACCTGAATAGTCGCGTTCACTGCCTTCCTGAGACTGGCAAGGGTATGCTGAAGTTGTTCTTCCGCCCGCTTGCGCTCTGTTATATCTCGGGTTACACCCAAAATGCCCATCGGTCGCTGATTTTCATCTCGGAGCAAGGAAAACATCACCTCTGTCCACACAGTGGTCCCATCTTTTCGCATCACTTCCAACGTAAGCGTCTGGGATATGGGGATCTCTCTCTGTTCGGATCTTTCCAGTTTCATGATCTCGGATAAGGTCCTCATAGCCAGATCCCGGGAGGAGGGCGTCAATGTCTCAATAGATGACTGTTTCAACACCTCTTCCGGTTCATATCCCCTCAAGATTTTTATCGAAGGGCTGACATAGGTGTAATTCAGATTCATATCCAAAACGAAAATAACGTCATTGACGTTGTCGGCCAGCAGGCGATATTTCTTTTCATTATCCTTCAATGCTTCCTCCGCCCGCTTGCGGTCGGTAATGTCCCGGGTAATGCTGAGGATATGGGGCACACCATCAAGATCGATCACGGAGGCCGACATCAACCCATATCGGATCTCACCGCTCTTTGCTCGAAAAACAGCCTCAAGGTTGATGACTTCCCCGTCTTTTCTCAATCCGTCCACCAGCTTTTGCCTGTCCTCGATATTTTCCCAGATATTATATTCTATGGAGGTCTTTCCAATGATATCCTCTTCCGTATATCCCATGATCCTGGTAAATCCTGGATTAATGGAGATATACATGCCGTCTTCGAGACGGTTAATGTTTACGGAATCCGGGCTGGTATAAAAAGCCTTGCGGAATTTCTCTTCATTCCTGGTTAACGCCGCCTCCGCCCGCTTGCGGTCGGTGATGTCCCGGCACACACAGAACACCAACTTCCGCCCCCCACATATGGCCCCGTTGGTGCTGATCTCGACGTCGTAGAACGTACCGTCCTTGCGGAGATGGCGTGTCTCGAAATGATCACCGGTTTCGTCGACCGTCCGGATCATTTCCATCAGTTGCTCCCGCGTCCATTGGGTGTCCCAGTCCCAAACGTGGAGCTGAAGGACTTCCTCCATAGAGTAGCCGAGCAAATCGGCATATCGCTGGTTCGCCTCGTATACCTTGCCGTTTTGGTCGAGGACGACGATGCCGTCTCGGGATTGCTCGACCAGGATACGGCGCCGGATTGCTTCTTCCTTCAGCGCCTCCTCCGCCTGCTTGCGCTCGGTGATCACTTCCGAAAACAAGATGATGCCGCCAATCCTGCCGCCCGACTCCTTCCATGGATGAATTTCCCAGCGCACCCAGTCAAGCCTGCCATCGGCACGCGGAAACGGATCTTGATCGGCTTTTTCAATCGAACCAGCCAGACACCGTCTGTGAACTTCCTTCCACCGATCTGGAAGTTCCGGAAATACATCATAGTGAGAGCGTCCGACAAGGCTCTGTTCACCTAAGCCATAGTCAATCAGGTAGCGGCGACTGGCTGCAATGTATTTCATCTCGCGGTCGAACATGGTGATTGCCGCCGGACTGTGTTCTATACAAAGCCGCAGTGTTTCCTCACACCACTTGTACTTTGATTCCGCTTGCTCCAGTTCCTGGATTCTCTGCTTTAATGTGGAATTCTCTTCGATCAACTCTTGGTCTGTCCGAGATGGATCTTTCATCTGATGCCCTCTTTAATAACAAACGTTGCCGAATGAAAAGAAAGGCGAGTGGTATATGAGAGGTGTCCGATTGTTTAAAACTCTACAGGATACCCATTGGGATGTCAAACGGGAAGCTGTCCATCAGATGCTATCTGCACCTGAAATCATCAACTTTTCCCGGATTTTCCCGGTTGCGTATAGCAGGAAGCAACTGAAGAGCATCCCCCGTTTACTTTTGCTCGGTAGGAACATGTGTGCGCAGCAGATCGGCAAACTGTTCGGGTAGAACGGGTTTACTGAAATAGAACCCCTGCATCTCATCACAGGAGCGTTCCTTCAGAAAGTCCATTTGCTCCTGCGTTTCCACACCTTCGGCCACAACGGTAAGCCTGAGGGTCTTGCCCATGGCAATGATCGCCTCGGTAATCGCTTTTTCCCCAGAATTATCAGGAATGTTACGAATAAAGGATCGATCTACTTTGAGTGTGTCGACTGGGAAGTGTTTGAGCTGGGAGAGAGAAGAGTAACCGGTACCAAAATCGTCGATGGCGAGCCGAACACCCATATCCTTGATCTTAGATAGCACCTTGATCATGCGCTTGGGGTTATGCATCACCATACTTTCGGTAATTTCGAGTTCCAGCAGATTTGAATCCATTCCGGAATCCTCCAGCGCTGTTCTGATATCTTCAAGGAGGCCTCCATCCGTTAGTTGACGGAGCGATAAATTTACGGCCATACAGACAGGGGGGAGCCCCTGATGTTGCCAAGCTACGTTCTGGGCGCAGGCGGTTTTCAGTACCCATCTGCCGATGGGCACGATCAGTCCGGTCTCTTCGGCTACCGGAATGAGTTGCATGGGAGTCACCGAACCAAGGGATGGATTCTGCCAGCGCAGAAGGGCTTCCACACCGGTAATCGCACCGGTCTTGAAATCGAGCTTGGCCTGATAGTGCAAAGAGAGTTCGTTTCGCTGCAACGCTTGGCGCAGGTTTGTTTCAATCGTGAGGCGTTCGATTGATTGATGTTTGATGTCTTTAGAATAAAACTGGTAGTTGTTCTTGCCTTCCTCCTTGGCAAAATACATGGCTATATCGGCATTTTTCATCAAGGATTGTTCGTCCACACCATCATTCGGGTAGCTGCTGATGCCGATGCTTGCCGTTACACGGCATTCCTCACCCATGATTGTCATCGGCTTCATGGCGTTAGAAAGGATATTGCGGGCCACAGTGGCGACCTGTTCCAAATCGTTGACCTCCTCGATCAGGATGACGAACTCGTCCCCTCCCAGACGGGCGATAATGTCAACCATCCGCAGTGATTGTCTCAACCGCGCAGCTATTTTTTGCAACAGTTGGTCGCCTGCATCGTGGCCCAGTGTGTCGTTGATAATCTTGAAGCGATCCAGATCGATAAAGAAGACGGCAAGCTGCCGTTTATAACGATGCGCTGCCTGGATTGCGTGGTTCAGCAGCTGGCTGAACATTAAACGGTTGGGGAGGTTAGTCAAGACATCGTGTGTGGCGAGATACTGAATTCTATCTTCGGCGCGTTTGCGTTCTGTGATGTCGTGCCCAACCCCCCGAAACCCCGAAACCTTGCCCTTGCGGTCTTGTCTGGGGAAGATTGAAAATTCGACAAATGCTGTACCACTGCCATCGGGACGACTGAACTCATGAAAGATATTTCTGATTGGCTCACCTGTTTTCTGGATTTGATGGAATGACTTGTAAATGATGTCTGTGTTTTCCGGTCTACCGAAGTTCCTAAGATTCCCTCCGATCAGTTCTTCTCTGGAATGCCCCAAGCCTTTGGCAAAGATATCGTTGCAGAAGAGGATGCTGCCAGCCTGGTCAGTCTCAAAATACCACTCCTCCATCTCTTCAAGAATGGTGCGGTATCGTTCTTCGGACTCGCGTATTTTCTCTTCCATTGCCTTGCGCTCGGTGACGTCCCTGGCAATGCCTCGTAATCCGATCGGGTTCCCCTCCGAATCTCTTATGAGGGATATGGATGTTTCGTTAAATGCTTTCGTTCCGTCTTTTCTGGTAATTTCTAAATCATGAGCCTGAATGGGTATCCCTGTGTTGGTAACTTCGGCGATGATAGGAGACAGTTTTTTGAAGTTCTTTTTATCTATAAACTGTCTGATATCCATGCCGATCAATTCCTCCCGGGAGTATCCGAGATTTCTGCACTCAGCATCGTTCACGAAGGTCAGACGGCCGGAAAGGTCCGTCTCATGGTAGCTGTCCACCAATTGTTCTATGATACTGCGATATCTCTCTTCGGACTGGCGCATCCTCTCCTCCATTGCCTTGCGTTCGGTAATATCCATAAAACTTCCGAGTGCGGCCCGCTTGCCTTTATGGGTAATGGAAGTGACTATCTCCAAGGCCCACATTGTCTCGCCGTTCTTTTTAATGAACCGGTATTCGTAAGGCTCGGAGCTTTTCCCCTTCAGGGTCTCAATAGCCTTTTCTCTGACCATTTCTTTATCGTCAGGGTGGAGGTAATGAAGGGGATTATGGCCCATGATCTCGGTGTCCGAATAACCGGTAAGCTTCTGATATAACGGGCTTGTATAAACGAGCACTCTGCCCTGCACGACATATATTCCAACCCCTACATGGGACATAATTATTTCCGGCAGGTGGGGAAAGTTGTTCTTTTGGGAACTGCGATCTTTGTCTCCCTTGCTCGATGATTGAGGTTTGACTGTCATGGCCCCTGGTCCTCCTCTATACCGTGTGACGAATTGGGAAGTAGTCGCTTGTTGTCACTATTCTTAAATCTGAGGCATTAACAAATAATTGAACAAGGCAGCATAGATAACCCAACTTTCATAGACGTCTGAATGAACCTATCTATCTGTTCTTTAACAAAAACAAAGAGAAAGCGCTCTCTGGGTAATCAATTAATGGTTATTACAATGATAAATATTCTTGGGTATGTCAAATGAATAGTGGCCTGATAGGTGCTTATTACCTTCTGAAACCATCATCCTTTCTGTCTTCAATGGGTGTGTGACTTACAGAAAGCAGCCCACACCACCAATCACCAGAAAACTCAGGAATTTAAATCTGAGCGTTTCACCTCGTAAGTCGCATCCAGGGTGAAAATCGTACCTTACATCTATTACTGCTTACCTGTGGCAGTAAAATGGCAGGCGTTGGTTATCGGTGCCATCTGCTTGAGAATGGGATGAATACCCTTTAGTCTTTCTTATCTCCACAAGTAGAGAATCCAAAAGGTAAATACGCCGGACACCATCTGAAATAACCGGTCGCGATAGGAACAAGGCCAACAATGCCCCACCAGCTCTTGAAATAGATACCCGCCAGGATGATGATAACCCCTAAGGTGATTCTAAATATTCTATCGGTCCCACCCACATTACATTTCATAATCCAGATTTCCTCCTTTCAACGACGTTATAGCACTTCATACTTTACTTCCGTAAGATTTAGTCACCCTTCTGTTCGACTGGTAAAACAATATAATGTTATCATAATCGAGTGATGAGACGGGGACGTCTCAATCCCTCACAGCTTCATGCGCATTCAGCTCTTTTCCGCCAGCTTCAGGAACGGCTTGAACAGATCGATCGGGATCGGAAAGACCGTCGTCGAATTGTTCTCTGTTGCAATCTGGTTCAGAGTCTGGAGATAACGGAGCTGAAGCGACATAGGCTGCGTTTCCATGAGGGCCGCCGCTTCGATCAGTTTCTGGGCCGCCTGGAACTCGCCCTCGGCATTGATCACCTTGGCCCGCCGCTCTCTCTCCGCTTCCGCCTGCTTGGCAATGGCCCGCTTCATCTCCTCGGGCAGATCGATCTGTTTGACCTCGACATGGGAGACCTTGATCCCCCAGACGTCCGTGCTCCGGTCCAGGATCTCCTGGAGCTGGAGGTTGATCTTCTCCCTCTCGGAAAGGATCTCGTCCAGTTCCATCTGGCCGCAGACACTCCGGAGAGTCGTCTGGGAGAGTTGCGACGTCGCGTAGAGATAGTTCTCCACGTCGATTACGGCGGCGTTTGCGTCAATGACGCGGAAATAGACGACGGCGTTGACCTTGATCGAAACGTTGTCCCGGGTGATGACGTCCTGCGGCGGAATATCCATCGTAATCGTCCGCATGTCGATCCGGACCATCCTGTCGATAATCGGTATCAGGATGATCAGCCCCGGTCCCTTTGTTGCGATGATCCTCCCCAGGCGAAAAATGACGGCCCGCTCATACTCGTTAAGAATCCGGATGGCCGAAGCGAGAAACATGACGACCAGAACAACCACGATGATAAGCGGATACATGGATAACATGTCTAACATCAATTATCTCCTTTACTTTTTGATGGGTCTTGCCTTGGCTTTCAGAGGCTCGACCCCGCTTGATCTGACATCTTTCGTTCTCTTTTTACTGATTCGGCCTATTTCTTGATCAGAATTTCAAGCCCCGCGACGCAGGCACTGGAAACACCGGACCTTGCCTCTTTTTGACCGGGCATTTTGTCCCAGCCACCCTTTTCAATGAATTCGTAGCGTTTATAGCTTTCGATCGCTTCAAATTCCTTGAGCTTTTCTTGGCTGTTTGGTTCCTTCACATATTGGGCAACACAGATCGCTGCCTGACTGGCCAAGACCGCCGCATCGCTCTTCGCTTGGCTCGTGCTGGAAGTTACCCAACCTCCCCAGACAAAGCCGATAATCATTGCGATGACGGCCCCACTAATCAGTCCCCAAACCCCATACTTGATCTTCCCTTCCATCTCTGCTTTCATCGATCATCCCTTCCTCTCTTAATGGTTGTGGTTTCCATCACCAAACGGACACTCTCTGGTTGACTCCATCTCCGTATTTTACATTGGCAACTTTCATAGGGTTCTTTGAGAAGATTCATCGCCCCCCGGAACACCCTAAGATGCTCCGACTTCAGGTGGGTCAAAAGGTTCTCCTGGGTATCCCATTCCTCCAGAAGAAAGAGTCGATTTTCATCCTCGATACTCTGGGAGAAGTCGAAGCACTGGCATCCTTTTTCCATCCTTACGGAACCGGACAGTGAAGCTATCGTCTGTGACAGCTCCATGCGCTTCTCAGGTAGTACCTTCATTCGTGTGATTACGAGGATCATGAAAAATGGAATAGCAAATGGCTTGCCAACAGCCGATGGGAAACCGGAATTTTGTATTCATCTTTTAACGACAGTAGGTTAGCTGAGTAGGAAGGGACAGCAGAAAAGTATGATACGACTCGTTTGGCCTCAATATTTGGCGGAACCTCAATATATTGAGGGATACTTTGAAGGGAGAGGGACATTTTCTCTGTTGATTTCTATATGAACTGTTGTATGAACTCGATAAATCAGAAAATCAACATTACAGGAAGTTCTGGATGCCACAGTCTCGTAAATAAATCATGTCCAAAAAACTGTGCGTTTCAAACCGTTATCATTGATCCAGACCGACCTCCAAATCTCTCGCTTCGTATTTGTTAGAGGTGAACGCGGTTGATGAAAAAATGACATGGCCAGACCTTGTCTCCATCTACGAGTCAAGTATACAGGACTTAACGATATACTGTTAATTACAGTTTGAAAGGAACGCTCAGGCTGTGGGTTTCGAGCGGAGCGAGAATACCCACCAGCCTGAGCGTTAGCATCCTGCAACTGTTAGTTCTTGATGTTCTCCGCTTGCTCCAGAGGGATCGGATCATGCTTTTGAATCTCGATGGCGCTCTTGCGTTGCCGATCGTTCGGGCTGAAGGCGTCAACCAGTGCCATCGTGACATCCACAAGTTCAGCATCCTTGTACTTGGCAAGGCTGGCCTTGTCCCACTTCGACACGAGGTCGGTGACTCCAGCCTCCTCCTTGATCGCCGGAAGGCGGCCTTTGATCTGCTCAAGAATGTTGTCCACCGGTGCTGTGCTGAAACCCTGTTTGTGCATGAGTTGCTGTCTGGCGGCGCCTTCCACCTCAAGCGCGGCAACACGTTTCTGATCTTCTGCGGCCTTGACCTTTTCGTGGTCCCTCATCAGGGTAGAAATGGACTTGTTGTGTAGTGCGCTTCCGGCATACGCAACCGCAACGGCACGCGAGTCATAGGTACCGATGCGTTCTCTCGTCTGTTTGTCCTGCGTCGCCGTCTCGTCGGCGTGAACCGCCAGCCCCACCGTCAATAGCGAAGCCATTGTCACCAACAACATTATCGCCTTCATCTATCTCACCTTTCATGCCAACGGTCATGCTCACTGGTGCACATGAAGCGTAGCGTAATGTGCATCCAAGTGTAGCATTTTATGTCGAGCAGATTTATCATGGCTTCCGACTGGATTACTTCGGACATGAGCAGTTCATCAAAAGACGTGAGTTTTTGGGGATCGAGTAGCTCAGCAATTACGATTCCATCAGCCTTCTGAATTCACAGCATTCCTCAGCACATTAGACGATTTGAATGTGACAACCCTTCGCGCAGCAATCACCATTTCCTTCCTAGTCTTGGGATTTCGGCCCTTCCTCGCCTTCTTGGCTTTGACAGTCCATTTGCCGAATCCTGAGATCATGACGGGATTCCATTTGTCCAGATCATCTTTGATGATATCAAAGAGGCTGTCAACAATCCGGATGCAATCCTTCTTGGGAAGACCGGTTTTCTCGCGAACTGATTCGATGATATCAATCTTTGTCAGTGCCATGGCGGTTCTCCTTTATTACATGGTTAAAATCACTACTGTCCGGGAAAAGATAGAAACGGCTAAAATTTGCCTGTAACTAGTTGAATATATTGATGCCAGTTTTCGAAAAAAATTGAAGTCGTGGACACCATGAAACTGACGTATATATTTGTTTTATAAGTGAAATATTCATCTTACTTAAATTTTAACCAGACAGTAGTGGGTTAAAATAAAAACATTTTCAAAGTGTTCTGGCAAGTCTCCTTCCGGGAGCAGTGCACATTCTTTCCGGATCTGGTATTATTCCAGCTCTAGGCAAGTCCAGCCGATCTGCATCCCAGCATGTCGCAATGGTCATATTGGATGGATTTTCGCCGCCGGTATGATTCGTACAGGCGTCAATCATGATTTCAAAAGAGTCATCCGGAAGATCGAAGTATTGTCCTCTCAGCGTTTTTGCCAGTTCAGATCCCCTTGAGCCATGTCCATTGTCTATATTATTGTTTACTCGACGGGAATCATGGAAAATTGGAAACAACCTCACGATGGCTTCATCAGCTCCCGTTTCTTCGGCAAGCAAGAGACCATTTTTCTCTACCTGCTTCCAGTGCCTTGGACCATGTATTGAACGGATATCCATCGGGAACTGCTCAATTACAACGTCCCATAGCTTTTTGAAGTCAATAGGATTCATTCATTGCTCCGCTTTTATCATTGATGCCTGAGAACCCTCTTCATCTTCGCTGGGATCGAGTTTCTCAGCCATTGCCGCCCCTTACCTTCAACCTCTTTCTGAAATCCTTCGGCCTCTCATATCCTGATAAAGACCAAATTCCTTTCCTCGCGGATCTCGCTTCCTTCTCCGCCTGAACGAACTGGACGCGATAGGGCTCCCGCAGATATTCAAGATACGCTTCCGCATATCCTGCCCTGACCATCTCCAGGTTGATATTCCCGTTGCCGATCCAGATCATTCCCACCATGCGTTAGGTCCCTGGATTTTCCCTCCCGCCGTTCGCAGACCATACCACGTATTCTCCCTGACGGACCAGAAAACCCATTTTTTCCAGAAGGGATCTCGTATCTCACCTTAATTTTCGTTCCTTAAGCGACAGTCCCCGTTCAGGTTGCATTTACGGAATATGGCTTTTCGGTATGGTTTCTCCAAACATTCTCCGGTGCATTTAGCTCCATCAAGGTATCAGCCAGCGACTGACCGCCATTCCAATAATGATATTTTGGGTCAGCATTGAAAGGGATAATAATTGCTCCAGTTTGATCAATACAAGGGCTGTGGAGTTGACCCGCTTTCGTGGACACACTATCATTTGAGAAGGAGGTGTCCATTATGCCAAAGTCCCATCCACCGTACCCCCCGGAGTTCCGCCGTCGCATGGTCGAGTTAGTGCGGGCCGGAAGGAAACCTGAAGCGTT
>JAZDIK010000096.1:0-2719 GCA_043805145.1 Pseudomonadota bacterium
CATGACCGGGACAAACCGGCACTGCCGATGATCCTTGAGGAGTTTTTCCATCTGCTTGACGTCAGCGGCGAGTTCTTCGATGAAGTGATCGAGGTCGTCCCGCTCATACGATCCCCGGAAGAGCTTTTTCATGTACCGGTGTTTGGCCAAAAGGGCGTCGAGGGCCTCCAGCCACCTCCGGATCATGTCGGGCATTTCCATGAGGCGCAGGGTATGCCCCGTCGGCGCCGTATCCATGATGATCCCGTCATAGGCCCCCTCCTTGACCCAGCGGCTGATCTCCAGGAAGGCCATGAGTTCATCCATCCCCGGCAGGGAAAGGTGCATGAAACGATTGATGTCCTCTTCGTCCAGGAAAGTTCCCCGGGAGGCGATTTCCCGAAGTCGCTGTCGGTTTTTCTCCTGGAAGTCGTGCAGATAGGCCTGGGCGTCCAGTTCCAGGACCTTCAAATTGGAGGGCGGCTCGGACCCGGAGAAACTATCTTGAAGGGAATGGGCGGGATCGGTGGATACCAGAAGCAGCGACTTCTCAGGATGACGGAAGGCAAGCTCCAGCGCCGTTGCCGCCGAGGCCGTGGTTTTCCCCACGCCGCCCTTGCCGCCGAACAGCAGAAGCCGCATGTTCCCATCGTTTAAGAAGTCCGGTTCCCCTGACGCGCCGCGCATCGATCCTGAACCCCCCGAGAGCATTATTGAAAAATCTTAACCAATTTGCCATTTCATTATGTTATGACTTCGCCCGTTTTTTGGGTCGTCTTTTCCGGATAACGACCTCTTCATCATCTTCCGCTTCTTCCCCGCGGCCCTCCCGTTCCTTGATGGCGTCGAGGCGGTCGAGGAGCTCCTTTTCCTCAGCATCGAATTCCGCTTCCGTCATCTGTCCTGTCTCCAGCATCATGTAGAGTTCGCTGAGCTTGGCCGGGATGGCCTCCGCCTCGTTCGCCTGTTCTTCCTCAGCGGCGTCGCGGATCTCCTTGAAGATCCAGAAGAGACCTCTCACGGGCGCCAGGAGGATGTCATCAACCACGAACATTTCTTGCCCTCCACAGGGTCGAAAGGTGAATGCGAGACTCCATCGGATCAGGTCTTCAGGAACGGAGTTCCACGTCCACAAAATTGTGAGGCGCCCAGGGGCCGTTGAAATCGAAGGTAAAATTATTGTCGAACCCGCGCGCCGCCTCGAATATGGCTGCCTCGAACTCCTTATCCACCGCTTTCCGCCCGACCAGACAGGCCAGGTTCATGACGTCCCGCTCGGTCCGGGGAGCGTTCCGCTTGATTTCAAAACAGGCAGGAGACAGGATCGCCTCCACCCTGTCCGTGTGTTCCTCCCGATCCTCATGAAGGATACGGTCGAAGAGGCGCCCGACTTCGATCTTGTCTTCCTGGGTGGGGACACGACTTTTCCCCAGGAACTGGTCCCTTGCCACCCGGATCTCCGGATGGGTGTTAACAAAATACTCGAATATATTAGGAACATCCCATGCGACCCGCAACCCCATCTCCACCTTGCCATGGACGCGGTTAAGCTCTTCGGCAAAGGATTTTCGGTTGAGCGACAGGATTCGTTTGATCGCTTTTGTCCCTTCCGCGATGACGCCGAAAGTGATGGGCAGAGGCGTTTCTTCTTCCATGAGGCGTTTCAAAACGGCCTGGTGCGCCGCGATGTGGCGGCGTTCCGGGCGGATCTTCCCATTGCTGAAATGACTGACCACGGCTGCGATCTGGTTATCCGCAATGAGATAAACCGACTCCCCGTCGATGCCGATATTGCCGTACTCCCGGTCTCCTACCGCCGGAATGACGGCATAGAGATATTTCCCCTCATTTTTCGTTTCATTGCCACCCATATTGCCATCCCCCCTTGTGCTTCCACTTGGCTGTCATGTGCCTCGCTATATCTGGGCAGCGTGGCCTGTTTTATGGCTCTTTCCCTGCCGGGGAGGGACAATCTCCTGGGCTTTCTGGAGATCAGCCGCTGCCTGCATATATAAATTCACCGATCTGAGAAGGCTGTTGCTCAGCTTGATTTCCAGGAGGGAATTGCATTTAAGGCACTTGATCTGACCCTCATAATCCCTGTAGGCGTCATCGAGACCGATTCTGTGACCGCAGGACAAACATCTGACTGTCTGCCAATACAAATTCGAAGATCTGACAAGGCCATCGCTCAGCTTGACTTCCAGGAGGGCTTGACAGGTATAACACTTGACCTGGCCTTCATAATCACGGTATGAGTCATCGAGATCGATGGTGTGACCGCATCCCAAACATCTGATATTCATTCTATATCCTCCCTTTCAATTACCGAGTCTCTATCTGTTGCCGAGTCTCTGCGCTCGTAGGCAACAATGTTGAGTTGCATGTCCAACCGGAGTAAGTACGTCTGGCAATCGAGCACTTCTTTCTGCACGGGCAATCCCAATGCCCTTATGGTCGGATTAGGCACATAGACATCTGCATCAGCCTCCCACGTTTCCTTTTCGGAATCCAAAAGCACCATCTTTGTGACGCTGACCTTCTTAGCGCCTACCATCTTCTTCAAGAAGTCGGAGATAGCATCTTTTACTTCCTCAACAGGAGGCAACTTCCGTTCTGCTTCAGGGCCGGCCGTGGAGAGCACCGGTTCCGACATTCGATCTGGCAGGCCGTGATTTTTAAGAATATGGTGTGAATCACGTATGGTTTGCACATCGTCACCGTCCTTTCAGTATCGAAT
>JAZDIK010000097.1:0-2659 GCA_043805145.1 Pseudomonadota bacterium
ACATCAGGGACATCATGGCCGCCATGGATGTTGTCGTCATACCTTCCCTTCTTGAAGGTTTTCCGATGATTACCCTGGAGGCCATGGCCATGGAAAAACCCATTGTCACAACGTCTATCGACGGCATTATGGAACAGATTACGGACGGTAGGGAAGGGCTGTTAATTGCGCCGAAAAGCCCTCCGGCCCTCACCCAAGCGGTTAAACGCCTGGTGGATGATCCAGACTATGCTCGCTCATTGGGTATAAATGCCAGGGCAAAAGTTGTCCGGGACTTCTCCGTCCGTAAGATGATAACGGAAACAATAAGGTTGTACGAAACATTATGACGCCATCAGCCGCCGGAGATGAAAAAATCTATTGCCCTTATTGCCGGACCGGCAGCGACTTTTATTTTCCTTTCCACAGCCGGACCTACTACCATTGCCCATCCTGCGATCTCATCTTTGTAACGCGCAAAGAAGATATAAAAACCGTCATAGCCTACTATCAGAATCTCTATTTTGATGACCACACTGAAGACCAGATGTCGGGACATCGGACGAATATTTATCGGCATGTCCTGGATGTCCTGGAGGATTATAAAAATCCCGGATCGCTTTTAGATTTGGGCTGCGGCTGTGGCTTCTTCCTCAAAGAGGCCAGAGAGCGCGGCTGGCAAGTTTTAGGCGTGGATCCTTCCGAAAAATCCATTGCCTATGCCAAGTCGCTGATCGGTGATGCCGTCGTTTGTGGAACCCTGGATGATGTTCCAACCGATCGGCGGTTCGATGCCATTACCCTGATCAATGTCCTTGATCACATGTGCGACGCCTGCCGGCAACTCCAAAAGGCGCAGGATCTCCTCGCACCGGAGGGCATCCTCTATTTGCGTTTTCCGAATGGGTCCTTCCATTCATTCGTAATGCGCCTGTCCTTGCTGCTTTCAGCCAAACAGTTCATGAATGCCTTCCTTGTATTTCATGAATATGCCATTACACCGCGAGCTATCAGACGCTGTCTTGGCGACATGGGATTTGCCGATATCCGGGTTCTCAATGCCCATCTTACCAGCGATAATCTCTGTTCCGTTGGCTGGAGACTTGCCAAACTCACCAAGAAAATTCTGAGCAATCTCACCTGGGGATTTTTCAAATTCCTGGAAAAGCTTTCCGGAGGGAGCTGGTTGTGGGGGCCGTCTTTACAGGTAATCGCCAGAAAAGGGACGGGAGAACGCAGGCCTTGAAAATCCTCTTTGTTTCTGATGTTTCCATTCAAGACGTCATCGGCGGCGCGGAACGGGTTCTTTATGAACAGACGACCAGGCTGGCCGACCGGAAACACGATATTCACATCCTGACCCGCAGACTGCCTGCGCACCAGTCAGACGACGACGTGATTCAGAATGTCAGGGAATGGCGATATCGGGTAAATCAAAACAACGCCATTTCCTTTTTTGCGTCCACCCTTCGGAACGGTAAAAAACTATTTGAAACAATTAGTAAGGCCAATAATTTTGACTGCATCAACTTTCACCAGCCGTTTTCCGCTTTCGCCGTCATGAGATCGGATTCATGTAAAAAAATCAGGAAGGTCTACACCTGCCACTCTCTCGCCTTTGAGGAATATGCCTCAAGAAATGCGAAGCCCCATTCCTTCTCCAAAAGCATTGTGCATTCATTACATCTTGCATCAAGAAAATGGATAGAAAAAAAAGTTTTAAACGACGCTGATCTTATCGTTGTTCTAAGTCAGTATACTTGCGATAAACTTTTTAATATATATGGGGTTCCCGTCGAGAAGATAGCTGTTATCCCCGGAGGGATTGATCTGGTGCGCTTTCATCCGCCTGCCGACAAAAAAGCAATAACGAAACGTCTCCATCTTCCGCAGGAGAAGACGAGCCTGCCGACGGTACGGAATCTTGTAGCACGGATGGGGATTGAGAATCTCATCCGCGCCATGCAGGACATTGTCAAATCAGTGCCGAATATAGTTCTCATCATTGGCGGCACGGGTCCCTTGAAAGATGATCTGGCCATGCTGAGCCGCCGTCTGAATCTGGATCATCATATTCATTTCGCCGGGTTTATTCCCGAAGCAGCTTTGCCTGAGCATTACCAGGCTGCGGATCTCTTTGTCCTGCCCACTGTTGAGCTCGAGGGATTCGGGCTGGTCACGCTGGAGGCATTGGCATCCGGAACCCCCGTTCTGGGGACACCGGTGGGAGGAACGCAGGAGATCCTGAGCAGGTTCGATAGCAGATTCTTATTCCAGGACACTCGTCATGAATCTATTTCCAGATTGATCATTGAGAGTTGTCAGGGATACCTGAATCAACCGGATAAATGGCAGCTTGATTCTCAACGTTGTCGGCATTTTGCCGAAAAATACTATTCCTGGGAGACGAATATTGTCGCGACGGAACGCCTTTTCTTAGAGGGCATCGAAAGGCGGTCATGAGAGAAATCCCCGTTTTGCTTTATCAGAACGTCGGAGACTATCCCCCGGAGATGATGGAGGACGGCATCACTCCGCAGGCATTCGCGCGTCAGATGCAGTATCTCTCTACGAATGGGTATCAGATAGTCACCCTCGATGATGTCGTGGATCACTTGGCGGGGACGAAGCGAATGCGCGACCGCTCCCTGGCGATTACTATTGACGGCGGTTACCGGGA
>JAZDIK010000098.1:0-200684 GCA_043805145.1 Pseudomonadota bacterium
TATCCGCCCTCTGGGAACAGTAGTTACTCACAGGCTTACGCCATAACGGCAAGTTTCCATGCCTTAATTCAAGAGCCTGAAAGATGAAAGGACCTTCTGGGATACCCACGACGCAACGGATTACCTGGATGATTTCGAAGAAGCGCCGGACGTGGTATTTGCCCGCGAGAAAAAAGCCGTGCTTTCCCTGCGCCTTGAGCCGAAAATCTCCCGCTATCCTGGATACTGCGCCCATCATCTATTTTATCGAGGCCCATGACCGATTTGGCCCTCTGGCCAAGCAGGTGGTCGATTGCTGGCGGGAATCAAGGAAATCAAGATTCTTGTGCTGAGCGATTATCTGTAATTTGCATAAAATACTTCCGAATCTTGGCGCGATCGGCACTCCGGGAACCTTCAAAGGCATCCGATTTTACTCTGACGAAGGGAACGAACCACCTCATATCCATGTTGAAACGCCGGACGGCGAATGCAAATTCTGGTTGATCCGATCCGATTGGCGCGTAACAAGGGCGTTTCACCGCAAAACATACGTCAAATCGAACGGATCATTTTCAAATATCGCAACTTTTTGGAGGATGAATTCTATTGGTACTTTAGCCATGAAAAATGAATCTGTCGAACCCGCTGCCATCAGGGCATGGACAGAGAAAAGGACCATTTATATTGAGCTCACAGACGGACGGATCATCGGTTTCCCGGCCAGTCGTTTTAAGCTTCTTGCCCCTGCCCCGGCAGAAAAATTGAAGGAAGTAAACCTGCGCCTGAATGGTTATGCCTTGCGCAGGGAATCTCTTGATGAAGACATTACCGTACCGGGAATCGTAGCCGGCAATTTTCAGTTGCCCTATCACATCGAATAGGATGAAATAGGGGCGCTGTCCCCCTATTTCCCCTATTTCCCACCGCAGGCGACAGGTTATCGCGCAAAATAAAGCTGGAAATTGCTGATCGTCAGATTTTCCCTGCTCGCGCTGCCCGCCGCCGCTGTCCAGCCGAAGAGAAATTTATTGAACTTGTCATGAAAAGTCTGGTCCAACTCAATTGAGTTCATTAACTCCTTGGTTCTCTTGAGAGTAGGGGGGTTAGCAAGATCCAGATTATATGCCACTTTTGTATTGCTTAACCCTGCAAATTCCGAGCAGGCAGTCGGGTCACTGATATTTTCACTACTGCAGCGCTTGATCCAGGTATTGATCTCATAATCATAATTATTGTTCGCATTTTTTTCCGATGCTCTTGTGACTTCTATGCGCACGGCATACACCTTTATCGTATTATATAACCAGTCTGCGGCCCAGGACGGCGTCGAACCGAGAAAATAGTCAGTCGTATCCGATGCATCGGTTGATATGGCATTAACCGGATCTGTAGCAGTGCCGGCGCCGTGCCGGTTGTCGTCATAGCTTCGGGAGTTGTCTTTGGAGGAACATTCGGCAGAAACTGAATTGTCGCCCCAAAAAACATAGGCCATGTGCGTCTGTGGCCCATCGGCGCGGCTGTTGCTGTTCGTGTCCGTGTTACAGAAATTGGACTTGCAGGTTGCAGGAAAAGGGGTGCAGCTACCGGAATCGCAGCAGTTTTGACGCCCGTCAAATTCCACGGCCAGTTTGGGTGGGCGAATGCCGTTTCCCGTTGGGTCCAGGAAAGCGTTGCAGGCATAGGGCCACCAGCTGTTACGCGACGTGCAGGAATTGCCGCCGTAGGCCAGCAGTTCCGGCATGCCGAAATCGCCCCCTGCCGAAGTGTTGTTGTTGTCGGCGCCGTTAAAAACAGCGAAGGTAAAACCGTGCGGGACATCGGTTCCCTGTCGCGCCAGTTTGAATGTGAAATAAGTTCGGAATCCCGTTCCGAAATCGCATTTTCCGCTCTGACAATTCCCGAGGGCGGCGGTTCCGCTGTACCAGACGGAGCCAAACTGACTGGCCTGGAGTTGCCCCAGTGAAATTTGAGCTGCCGTCTGGTCGACATTGACATAACCGGCTTGTGTTTGCTTTATACCTGGTGCAAAGGCGGCGATGTCTTTGGCAAAACTGATATCCGCCTGGCTGCCGAAACCGGTCTTGGTGAGCGTGATTGTGCGTTTGGCTTCATACGGGGTGCCTTCTTTGACGATGCCCGTGGAGGTGATCGTATCGCCGCTGATCACCAGATGGAATTTGTCACCGTTGGCCATTGTAAAATATCGATCCATGTTGGGCTCGTTCCTGGCCAGGGCGTAGTCCCGGCCGGCCACGGCCAGTTGATAGGCCCTGTTCTGTGCATTGGCTTCCAGGCCGCTGAAGGTTGACGTAGTCGTGAGGAAATAGATCCCCGTTCCCAGAACCGAAATGATTGTCATGGCGACAACGACGAAGAGCAGGACGTTTCCTTTTTTATTGAATTGTTTCATTTATTCTTCCTTATTCAGATGGCCGTCCGTTTGACAAAGATGAGCGGGATGTCGCCATACCCCTTCAGTTGAAACGTCAATTCGATCATCGCGGTGGCCGAGGAATAGGAATCGGCCGTAAATATACGGGTTGCGTAATTATACGTGTAGTAGGTCAGTCTGAAGGACTGAACCTTGTCAATCAGCGTATCGTTGTCGAGGGTCAGCGGCTGATCGGCGGCAGCCCAGGCGAGGGTGTGCCATTGCTCCAGCGGTCCGCTGCCTTTATAGATGCGCTTATAGGTGAGGGATGTCAACGTGGCAGCGGAAATAGTCTCAATGGCGGCAAGCTCTTTGCCCAGTCTTGTCAGGGCGATCTGCGCCTGTTGCGCCGCGACGGTGCTTTTTTTTGCCAACAGGTACGCATTGGCGATTTGCACCAGACCCATGCCTGCCATGACGCTGACGATCGAGATGATCACGATGGCCGTAACCAGTTCGATCATGGTAAAGCCCTTTTTGTTGAATCCTTTTCTTTCCATCAAAAAGATCCTTAATCGGACACAAACAGCGCCGTTTGTGTTTCTCCATTATCATTCTTCAAAGTCACCTTGAGAATGTTATTGGCGCCGCTGGCATCGCTGTCTTGATCGATGTCGTTTACAAACCGTGTGAATCTGTTTCGAATGACATTATATTTTCCGTAGGCGTTGTCCTGATCGGTGCCTTCCGCACCAATTCTGGTCTGAAGTGTTGACAGAGAAAGCAATGTCCGCAGGCGTCCGATTTTAGTCCATTGAACGCCAGTCCCGGTGGTTTCGGTATAGGGGGTAATTCCCAGCGGCCAGATCGGCTCGGACGTACCGCTGGTTCCTGCCGTGCATTGATAGTAAAATCCGTTGAAGTTCGTTGGGATGACAAAGGCGCCCGCGGCGTAAAGCGTCCCGCTTCGCCATTTCGGATGGACGTTGTAGTCTGCCGTGATGTTCTCCATGACCCCTTGCAGGGCCGCAGAGCTTTTCAGCCGTGTGACAGGAACAACGCTTTGCAAAAAGGCTTCGCCGAAATAGGTATAGATCATGGTTGCCAGTATGGCCGTGACCGTCAGTGTGATAATGATTTCGACGAGCGTAAAGCCGCGGTTTGATTTAAATCTCATGGGATGTATCCCGTGTTTTTTGTGATTGTGATGGTACTCGTCTGTGTCCCCTGGGTCAGTGTGATGGTCTGTGTCATCGCAATCGGGGTGCCTCCGGCGTCAACCGGTTTGCCAAAATCGTTGAAATTATAGGTCGTACCCGCTCCGCCTGTAATGGTGACGGCCGTCGGCAGGGTATGCGTCTGCGGCGCCGGCGACACCCCCGGCTTTTCCCCGGGAAGAATATCTGTGGCTACGGCGTTATTCCTGTTTAAGATATATGAGCCGGCATCGGGGATGCGAATGCCCCAAAGCACGGTAGTCTCATTCATGGCCTTGATCTGGGCATGGCGCAGGTGGGATTTTAAAATTTCCGTCTCGGCAATCAGCTCATTGCCGCTGGTTTTTGCCCCGCTTACAATAAAGACGCCCATGATCGCCATGACGATCAGCACCACCACCATTTCGATCATGGTGAAGCCATGTTGATTGATGTGGGTTTTAAAAGCTCGCTTCATAGGGTTTTTAAAAATAGGGACAGAAACCTATTTTTTCCGGGGGCGGCCCCGCTGCTGGGGTATCAATATGCGACCAAGGCGCTCTTCCACGCCCTTGATGAAATCCTCCCCGCCGCAAGGGCGGCCGGTCAGCGTTGCTTTGATGACAGTGGTTTCGTCCGCCGAATTAGGCCCCCTCCCGAGATATTGCCGCCAGTCCGTCACGATTTCCGTAAGAAAACAGCTACCCGACAGGACAGGATTCTTCTCGCCCGCGATATGGGCTTTCGCGCTCGACCAGGGGTAATCATCCGGCGAAGAAACGAGGCCGCCACGAATCGGGTTTCGTTCCACATACCGAACGGCCGCATACACATGGCGCTCATCCAAAGCGCAGGAAAAGAAACGTCCCTGCCAAAGATGGCCGACGGCGCTCCTCTTGTTGTTGAAGTACCGGGCATATTTCATATGGACGGTGTGCAACGCTCGGGAGAGCGAATCCGGCTGCTGGGGAACGCACACCATGTGGACATGGTTCGGCATGAGGCAGTATGCCCAGATGTCCAGATCGCATTGGGGGGCATATTGGGCGAGAAGATTCAGGTACTGGGCGTAATCAGCCGTTCCTGCGAAGACCGTCTGCCGGTAATTTCCCCGTTGTGTGACGTGGTGTGGGTATCCGATAGCTATGGCACGGGATATTCTAGGCATGGGAAAAACTATAAACCGGAGAAGGCTCGCATGTCAATAAAAAATAGGTTTCTGTCCCTATTTACCAAAAGGGGGGAATCGTGTACGATCCCCCCCAAAAAACTTAAAATGGAATGAATTTGCGATTTCTAACTGACGGTGCATACCCAGGAATCAGGTATGTTTATATCCGCATCGACTGTTTTTGTACACGTTACTGTTTTACTCTCATATGTAAAAGGAGTGGCAGATACAATTATACCATCATCTGCTTTGAAATCTTTCCCAACGTCGTACGTTGGGGATGTATAATGTACTGATTGGTCTTTGGTAGCATCTAATTTATACTTTGCGAGCGAGAGCCTTTCCCGGGCGTTCAACTCTGCTTCTAATCCCTTTACCGCCTTTATGACTGCTTCATTGCGCATATCAATGTACTTAGGAATAGCCACTGCGGCAAGGATCCCCAAAATGACGAGAACGGCGATGATCTCGATAAGGGTAAACCCTTTCTGATTTTTTCTTAATATGGATTTTTTCATTTTCCTGTCCTCCTCTCCTGATGACCCTTCCGTGAAACTTTTACTGATATATCTTTATAAGTTTTTGCGTTCTGTTTGCCCTTATTTCGTGCACCGACCGTGCCATCCCTACCGCACGGATCCGAAAAAAGCAACCATAAATAGGACTTATATTTACAAATACATGTATTTATTTATTATTCATTGGACAGCATCAACGAATAATTATTTTCCCCTGATGGATTTTCAATAGCTTGATTTGAAAAGACTTTGTGGATATTTCAGGATTTGATGCATTATCTACATTTTTTGTTGATTTTTTAACGTCTCTACGTCCACGCCAAGCTTCCTGATGCGGTGCCAGAGACTGCGCTGGTTGATGCCGAGGATTTCCGCCGCTTTGACCTGGACGCCACCCGAACGGCTCAGTGCTTCGATGATAAGTCCTTTCTCTACCTCGTCGAGACGTTCGTCGATGGACCTCGCCTGCACCGATTCCGGACTCTGTAAAATCTGGGCCGGGACAGTGCCGTTGATCTGCACGGCAAGCTGCGGGGGATCGATCACGCCTGAATCGGTCAGGACGGCGGCCCGCTCAAGAATGTTCTGCAATTCCCTTACATTTCCCGGCCAGAAGTAGGCCGTCAGGATCTGGAGGCTCTCGGCGGACAGTTTTACGGGATTTTCCATCTGCTCAAGGAAGTGTGTGGCTAAAATTGGAATATCTTCTTTCCGGTCTCTCAAGGGGGGGAGGTGGACTGAAAATACGTTCAGACGGTAATAGAGGTCCTCCCGGAAGGTCCCCTGCCTGACCATTTCCATCAGGTTTTTATTGGTGGCGGCGATGAAACGCACATCGACGCGGATGGTCTGATTGCCGCCCACCCGCTCGAACTCTTTTTCCTGAAGGACGCGCAGGAGCTTGGCCTGTGTGGTCAGCGGCATGTCGCCGATCTCGTCCAGAAAGATCGTCCCGCCGTCCGCCATCTCGAACTTGCCGATTTTCTGGGCGGTTGCCCCTGTGAACGATCCTTTTTCATGACCGAAAAGTTCACTCTCCAGGAGGCCTTCCGGAATGGCGACGCAGTTGAGCTTGATGAACGGCTTGCCCCTGCGGAAGCTGTGCTCGTAGAGGCTCGAAGCAACCAGTTCCTTCCCTGTCCCGCTCTCGCCGGAAATGAGCACGGTGGAATCCGTCCGGGCCACTTTCAGGATTTGGGTGAAGATCCCTCGCATGACCGCACTCTGGCCGATCATGCCGGGAAAGAGCTCTTTCGCTTCCACTTTGCTCAGAATGGAGGTAATCTGGTCGAAGACCTTAGAATAATGGGCGATTTGGTTCACGGGTTGCTGGTCTTCCTTATCGGCAGGCGGCCGGGGATAAACGGGCAGGCTTTCCGCCTGCTTGATAAACTTGCTGACCGGTTCCAGCATCAGCCAGGTGATGAGCAGGCTCATGAGGTAGGTTATGACGACCACCGCCGCTTCCCAGGTGAAAAAAGACCAATCCGATGCCTTGGTAGCCCGGATATTCGCGACAACCCGCTCCGTCAGAAGAACCCAGAGCAAAGCGATGCCGCTGGTAATGAATGGAACGAGGATATAGAGGCTGACCTGGAACTGTTTTTTCTTTTTCGGCATGATCGTTACCTTGCCATTTTCGTCATATCCCACATAGGCAGGAAAATCGCCAGGGCGAAAAAGCCGACGACGGCGGCCAGCCCCACGATGAGAATCGGGCCGAGGGCATCGGACATTCCCTTGACGGCATAGGCCACCTCATCGTCGTAATGGACGGAGACCTGATTGAGCATCTCCTCGATATTTCCCGATTCTTCCCCGATGGCGATCATATCGATGACCATCGGGGTAAAATATTTCGCCCTGCTGAGGGGTACCGCAATCCCTTTTCCCTCCTGCATCTGTTCGCGAACCTGATCAAACTCGACGGCGATGGCCTTGTTGCCGATGGCGCCGGAGAGCACTTTCATGGATACCATAATGGGCACGCCACTGGCCTGCAAGATTGCGAATATACTGGCAAAGCGGGACATGATAGCCTTGACGAACAGGGAGCCGGCAACCGGAAGCCGCAGGATCAGCGTGTCCTTTAAGTACTGGCCCCGCTCCGTTCTGAGAAAATATCGCAGCCCCAAGATGAGCAGAATCAACCCGCCGAGGCCCAGATACCAGTAAACTGAGATAAATTGATACATCCCCATGGCGATCCGCGTCGGCAGAGGCAGCGTCAATCCCACCCGGCCAAACATGGTAACAAACCGGGGTATGACGAAGGTCAACAGGACAAAAAAGGCGATGCCCAGGGCGATGGTGACCATGAAGGGATACTGCAGGGCGGACTTGATGTCCGCTTTGATCTTGGCCTCATGCTCGATGATGTAAACCAGCCTGGCCAGGACTTCCGGGAGGCTGCCGCTGACCTCGCCGGCCTTGACCAGGTTATAATAGAGCGGCGAAAAGATATGGCTGTTCCTCTCCATCGCAATGTTCAGCGTCGCTCCCTCCTTGACGCTTCTGGAAATATCGGCGATGGCCCGCTTCAGGGCTGTATTTTGCGTCTGGGCCTCCAGGACCTGGAAAATCCGCATCAGGGGAACCCCGGCGTGAATCATGGACCGGAACTGCTTGGTGAAAAGGATGAGATCCTTCGCCGGCACCCGAGTCGTCATTTTGCGCAGCCTGATCCTCCATCCGGATTCGGAGACGGCATTCTGCACCGTGACATTCGAAGGAACATATCCCTTCGAAAACAGAAGATCCGCCGCCATTTCAGCGGAATCGGCCTCGATAACGCCGGAGACGGCGCCGCCGCTTGCATTGAAGGCCTTGTAGGAGAAACTGGGCATGGCAATCTCACATCATGACGGCGGTTGCGGCCTCTTCGAGGGTGGTGATCCCCAGCAGGACCTTGGCGGCCGCGTCTTCCTGCAGGGTGCGCAGCTTGCCGTTCATTCTCGCTTCGAGGGTGATTTCCTGGGCCGGTCGTTTTTCCAGGATCATGCGCTGAATCGACTCGTCGTTGATCAAAACTTCGAAAATACCGGTCCGGCCCTTGTATCCCGTATTCAGGCACTGATTGCAACCTTTCCCGCGCATGAAGTTGGCGCCTTCGGCGTTTTCGAGCCCGACTGAGATCAGCGCCGCTTTCGGCGGCTGGTATCGTTCCCTGCAGTACGGGCAGATGGTCCGGACCAGGCGCTGGGCAAAAGAGGCCAGCAGGACCGAAGAAATCAGGAAGGGTTCGATCTCCATGTCGAGGAAGCGGCTGATCGCGCCCGCCGCGTCGTTGGTATGCACGGTGCTGAGCACACGATGCCCGGTCTGCGCGGCCTGAACGGCGATGGCCGCCGTTTCCGGATCGCGGATCTCGCCCAGCATGATGATGTCCGGGTCCTGCCGGAGAATCGACCGCAGGCCGCTGGCGAATGTCATACCCGCCTTGCGGTTGAGCTGGACCTGCCGGATGTTGTCGATCCGGTATTCCACCGGATCTTCGAGCGTCATGATATTGCTGTCCGGCTTGTTGAGTTCGTTCAGGATGGCATAAATGCTCGTGCTTTTACCGCTGCCCGTCGGTCCGGTGCTTAGAATCATTCCGTAGGGTTTGTTGATGATGGTTTGGATTTTGTCAATATCCGATTTAACCATGCCCAGCCCGTTCAGCGAATAGACGCCGCCGCTGGTGTCCAACAGCCGGAGCACCATGTTTTCCCCATAGATCGTGGGGATGGAGGAGACACGAACGTTGATTTCCTTCCGATCCATTTTCAGGGTGAACCGCCCGTCCTGCGTCGTCCTGGATACGGTGATGTCCATGTTCGCCAGAATTTTGATCCGGG
This sequence comes from Pseudomonadota bacterium, assembly GCA_043805145.1. Taxonomy (GTDB): domain Bacteria; phylum Desulfobacterota; class Syntrophia; order Syntrophales; family Fen-1087; genus JAPLJM01. The sequence goes on from JAZDIK010000098.1 coordinate 9,078, forward strand.
CGACGATAGGCAGGAAAATGGATTTGGGCGGCGCCGGCACTTCGTGGAGTTTGCCGTCTATGCGAAACCGGATCTGCACGCTGTTCTGCTGGGGGCTGACATGGATATCGCTTGCCGATTCCCGGACCGCCTGGGCGAAAATGGTGTTGACCAGGCGGATCACGGGCGCTTCGCCGGCCATATCCTGAAGGGATGCCACCTGAACATCCGCTTCCTGCTCGGCATCCTTTACCGCCTCCGCCTTGACATCGATCTCCATCGTTTCCAGCATGCTGCCAAGGCCCGACTGAACCCCGTAGAGACTGCTGATCAACTGGGTGATTTCACGCTCCGTGCACACGGACGGTTCCACCTCGCTGTTGGTCAGCATTTCAATCGCGTCCAGGGCATTGATATCCAGTGGGTCCGGGGTGCAGACGGTGAGCAGGCGTCCTTTTTTCCTTACCGGGGCAATCTGATATTTCTGTGCGTAGTCCAGCGGAACGACCTGGGCCAGGCTCATATCAAGGGGATACTTGCCGGGATGATATTTTTCGATTTTCAACTGTTTGCTGAGCGTTTCCACCATCTGCTGTTCGCCCACCAGGCCCTTGCGGATCAGGAACTGCCCCAGCTTCGTGTTGGTTTTTCCCTTTTCGAGCAGGGCCTGTTTGAGCTGTTCTTCAGTCAGGATGCCGGCCTCTGTCAGCATCTGGCCCAATTTCTTTTTTACTTTCATCGCGTATAAAATACCGTTTCCTTGTCCAGATCCTTCAACACTCTTGCCCCGGCGGGCAAGGCGGCCATAGCCTGCCCGGCCGACGCCGCGTCCGGATAGCCGTTTCTCATAAAAATACTGAATACCACACCCTCGCCCGGATTCCAATAGACAAGAAACCGGACGGACGGCAGGGACTGTTTATAGGTCCGGTAGCGCTCGTAGATCTCTTCGATATTTCCGGAGGCCGAAAGCTGCACAAGGTGCTGTCCTGCAGGCAGGGGATTTCCCTTTGCCGGCATCGCCGGCAGCCTGATCGTCGCTCCCGCGTTGACCCGGTTCAAATTTTTGATCTGCGGATTGGCCCGGGCAACTGATCTGAAGATGTCCTGATCATATTGTCCGTAAAAGTCGCTCAGCAGCCACCAGACCGTTCTGCCGTCTTTCAGGACCACTTTGCCCAGAAAATCCGGCTTCGGATGCCGGATCGCCGGCGGAGGCTTGACGGATGGCTGTGGCGCCGGTTTATCGGGAATTGCCGTCTGTGGGGCAATGTCTTGTTTCGCTTGCTTTGATCCCTGTGGAACGGCTGCCGGCGCCGGCGATTGCGATCCCTGCGGGGCGACCGACGGTTTTTTCAAGGAATCCGTCTGCACCGGCATGACAAAGACAAGCATCAGAACAGCCAGCAAGGCGATCAAAATACCGGAAATCCAGCGAAGCTGCCAGGACGGCCATAATTTGCCTGTTTCCGGAAGACGGGCGGCGCAGGAACGCACGAGCGGCCAGCCGGCCCGGGACTGATTCCTGATGATCAGGGCCAACATGACCTGATGGCACAAGGTAATGATTTTCCGGGGATAACCGCGCGTCGCCAGATAGACCGCCAGCAGGCCGGCGTGGGTAAAGAGCGCCGGGATCTGTTCCGGGTCCGCGGCCCGGGCGATGCGGAACCGGATCATGTCACGGGTCTCCTTGAAATTCAGGGGTTCCAGAAGGTAAAGCAGGTTGACGCGGTCCGCGAGGTTCGGCAATCGATTCAGCGTGAGCTGCAGCTCTTCCTGGCCAAAAATGACGATCTGGAGCAGCTTGTTTTCATTGGTTTCGTAATTGAGAAACTCCCGCAGGATTTCCAGGCAGAAATCGGGAAGCTTCTGGCCCTCGTCGACGATGAGCGCAACGACCTTCTTTTCATCCACGCCTTTTTTGTAAAGATAAGTCTTGATGTGCTCTTTGATCTGCCATTCGCTCGGATCTGTGTCGGTCGCGCTCTTGCGCTTTCGCTTTCCGGCAATGCCGAAGGCGATGGCAATGGTGGTTAAAAATTCCTGAGGGGTGCTGAAGGCCGGATCCATCAGCAGGTACGTCTCCACGGCATCGGCTTCTTCATTGGCCGTTGCAAATTGCCGGATCAGATGACGGCAAAGGGTGGTTTTTCCCGTGCCCACATGGCCCATCACCACGTTCAGCCCCCGGCGCAGGCGGATGGCCAGTTCCAGCTTCTGCAAGCAGCCGATGTGCTTGGGGGACTGAAAGAAAAACTCCGGCTCTGGAGAATTGGAAAAAGGCTCTCTAACAAGATTTAATATCCTGTAATATTCCATAACATCGAGACCTTTGAGAAATGGCTTCGCCGCGCTGGGGGGGACATGATGACGTCGCGTCCCCCTTGATCATGCTCTATTGCGACAGTGATTTTTCCAATGGCTTCTCCGTCGCCGCCGGCGGGTCGGCCGCCGCAACCTGCGGCGGCAGGATCGTCGGCGTGATGAAGATGAGCACCTCTTCCAGGGACTCCGCTTTCCCGAGCGATTTAAAAAGCCAGCCCAGTCCGGGAACATTTTTCAGCCAGGGAATGCCGCTTTCCGAATCTGTCAACCGCTGCTTCGTCAATCCTGAAATAACGATGGTCTCGCCGTCCTTGACGATCAGATTCGTTTTTGTTTCCTTCTTGAAAATATAGGGGTTGCCGAGGACATTGCGCCCGGTGGGGTCCACCTCGTTTTTCTTCACGAGAATCGCCATTTTCAGATTCTTTTCGCCGATCACGTGGGGCGTGATCTCGAGCCGCAGGACGGCGTCTTCAAATTTCACATCCTGCGTGGTGACGCCGCCGGACGTGCTCGTCGAGACATAGGGGACCTTTTCGCCGTTTTCCGTATAGGCCATCTGATTATCCAGTGTTGTAATGGACGGGCTGGAGAGGATATTGACCTTGCCGTCCTTCTGCAGGGCCTGCAATTGCACTTCGAGAACATTGCCGCCGATGGTCCCGATAATCAGGCCCAGCGATCCAATCCCGCCGGCCGAGGCCATCGCCGCCGCCGAGGCGGCGGGAAAATTAACGCCGTAGCCCTGACCTGCAATGCCTGTGGTCCCATAGGTCGGCGTATATTTGCCGCTGCTGTCGGTCGACCCGCCGGGTGTAACGTAAACATTTTCACTGCCGACCCTTTGGGCATACATGCCGCCCCACTGGACGCCAAGGTTACGCGCCGTATCCTTCGTCGCCTCTACGATATTGGCTTTGATCAGGATCTGACTGGTGGGTTTGTCGATCTTCTCGATGACGGACATCATGCGTTCCAAATCGTTGCGTATGGCGGAAATGATCAGGGAATTGCTGTGTTCATCTACCTTGATCGACCCGACGGGCTTCCCGTCCTTGTCCTTCGCGAGAAGATCCTGAAGATTGTCCCGGATGTCTTTGGCTTTTCCGTATTCAATGGGCGTCACAACCGTCAATTGCTGCTCCATCAAGCGGGCGCTCATCTCCTGCGTTCTTCGTTTTACATCCCGATCCAGATCTTCCATGGACATGACCCGGACGACGCCTCCTTCCCAGGCATAGGCCAGGCCTTGAGTCTGCAGAATGCTTTTGAAAACCTGATCCCAGGGCACCGACTTGAAGTCGACGCTGATTTCGCCCTTGACCTCATTTTTCACCAGGATATTCAGCCCGGCTGCCAGGGCCAGAGAGCGCAGAACCGCCTTCACGTCGGCCTGACGCATCTTGAGATTGATTTTATTGGTCGGGAGACTTTTGCTGACGGCCGACGGTTTTTCCTCGGATTTATCAGGACCGCTTTTTGAAATGATATCCTTGATATCGAGCGTGCGCGGCTTGCGGACCGGGGAATAGCCCTTCGAGGTATCTTCCATTGTCTTCCACTTTTCAAAGAAAGGGTCTTTTTTGAGGCCCTTGTCGCCGCCACAGCCGGCGATCATCAGCATCCCCGTCAGAAGACCGATTAGACACAGGCTTTTTGTCGCAATTTTTCCGTAATTCAAGGCCGTTCCTCCTTAAATTCCTATTCCTGCAAGGGAATGTCAGTCGTCCGCCGGGATTCCCTGTTGTAGATGCGAACCCGTGCGGGATAAATCGCTTTCAGGACGTAACCTTCGACGTCAAGGGCATTGCCTGCAACATATTCATGTCCATTGATAACGGCAATTTTTTTCATGCCGGCCTCAACATATCCCGTATAGCTGAACGGACTCTTCGGCGCTGCGGCCGTTCCCCGGACCGCGGCCCATGCCGTCTCGGTTTTCCGATCATAAAAAGGATTGCGCGCCCATCCGGCCTCTGCCCGTTTGATGATGTGGGCGTCAACCGGCAAGGGGGTGTCTTTCCCCAGCGCAACGGTAATTTCGGCCATGAACTGGTTCAATTCTTCGATCTTTTTTCCCGTATCGACCGCGACGGCCTTTTTACTTTTGGCGAAGAAAAAGTCATAGCCGCCATAGAGCGCGGCGATAACGGCGGCGCCTAAAATAATGATCTGTCTTAAGGTCAGTTTCGGCATGATCTATCAAGTCAACGCAAGCCAGATTTTCATTTTAAATTCCATGACATCGGGATTCTGCTGAATCTCGATGTCTTCGATCCGCTCCAGATAGGGCAACTGTCCCAATCCGATCAGATACCTGCGAAAATCATAAAATTCGCCTCTCACCACGCTGTGCACGAGCAGATGTCGGGGCTGACCGGCCAGTGCATTCACATCCGGCGTTACGGACAGGGGATCCATGTTCGCATCGATGGCGATTTTTCTGAGAGTGGGCGCAACCATGGCAATCAGGTTGCGGGAAAGGCCGCTTTTTTCCGGGGTGGGCAAAACACGGCCCGTACCGGCGTGGCTTTTCGCTTTCAGCGACCGATAGATCGGCTGGATGCTCTTCTGCTCCTCCACCTGAAACCGGATGTCCTTGATCTCGCGGTCCAGACCGGCCGAATACCGCTGCACCGGATAGATCACGGCCAGAACAAAGAACAGCAACCCCCCCCAGCAGGACAGGTGGAAAATGATCATTCGCCTTGGAATCTTGATATTTTTCAGTCTATCGAACATAAATTTATGTCATGGTTGATAATGAACGCCGGCCATACGACCGTTACGGGTACGTGATAATCGTGGAAGCGGTATACGTGCTTCCATCCACCGTGATGCTGGCCGTTACAGCCGATGTTTGTCCTGTTAAACCGCCGGCATCGCCTGTATAGACAGTCGCGGCATTTCCACTGCCGTCCGTTGTCGCCTCCGCAGGATGCACCGTCCCGGCAACACCACCGGTGACAGCAAAGGTAACTTTCACGCCGCTGGCCGCGTTCCCGAAATTGTTTTTCACATTAGCCGTGACGACGCTGTTGCCGGTAGCATCCGTCAAATCACCGGGGTCCGCACTGACGGTAATGCTGAAGGCCGCCGCCGATTTTGACCTCTTGATTACAACGGCAGCGGCGGCGCCGTTGGACAGGCTCGCCTGAACCGTATCCGTAACCTCATCTGCCAGTGAATTCGATCCGGCGGTGTAAATGGCAACGGCTTTGCTTTGTCCATCCACTTTAGCATTCACGACCCTGAGCGTTCCTCCTGAATTGTTCGTGCGCAACGAAAAAGAAACGGAGCGGTCCGTTGCCGGGGTTTTGTCAAGGCGCGCCACAGTTGCCGTGATGACGCTTTCCTGACCGGCAATGACGGTCGCGGGGGATGCCGCAACCGTGATACTGTCCGTACCCAGCGGGTCGCCGCTTGTCACGCCTTCGCCGCATCCGAAAATTGCGAATAAAAGCAATAAAATCAAGAGTCCTTGAATCGATTTGCTCATAACAGCCCTCCCATGGCAGTAAAGATAGACGGCATTTTTGACGACTTCGTAAAAAGTCCTACAGCGTTGTTGCGGCGTACGGCCAAGTACGCCGCACGGGGACATGACAGAATCGTGTCCCCATACTTTGAAATCAGTTTGAATCCTGTTAGGGGTATAATCATGCTTTAAGCCAGTTTCATATTGATCGAAAAGCGCAGGATATCTTTCTCCTGGAACCGTTCAATATTGTTTCTCTGGATGGTCACCTGCCGGAAGGCCGGCGAAGACTGCAATTGAATGATGTACCCGGCCAGAGAGGATTCGAGCGTCCGGCGGTTTCCGAAGATAAAGCCCTCCAGAACGATATTGCCTGTTTTTACGGCTGCCGCCGTTTCCTTCGGCGGCTCCTTGGCCGCGCCCTTCTTTTCCGCCGTTGCAGGCGTCTTGACCGGATCCCTGTCTTTATCCGGCAGGAGTGCGCCAAAGTCGGTTTTGAGGCTGATCAGGCGGACATTCGCCGGCGTAAGAGCCGACAGTTCACCGATCACGGCCATGCCCTGGTAGCGTTCACTGTAGGCGCCCGATGAAAATTTCTGCGTCCTGGCCGCGGATATCATCTGCAGGATATTCTGTTTCTCGATGCGCGGCTGATACTGGGCGAGTTGTTTCTGCAGGCCGGTTAACTCCGATTTCTTTTTTTCGATAGCGGCAAATCCATAAAGAAAAATACCCACAGACGCCAGGGCCGCAGCAGCAGAAATCGCGATCAGGATGCGGTTGACGCGGGCTATTTTTACCACCTGCCGTTTGTTTTTGGCGGTAAACAACAGGTTCGGCGTATGGGCGTTATCAGAAAGCGCCATGCCCAGAGCCGGCAAGAGCGAAATCCTCTCGGAGAGGCTGATCATGCGGCCATCGTTGTCGGACAGCGGTGAATCCATACGGAACGGATTCAGAACATCGGCTTCAATTCCAAGCTGTTCGCCCACATAGGCGATCAGGGGCGGATACACATTCATGGCGCTCGTGACGAACAGCCTGTTCACCTTGTCCTGGCCTATATTGGCCTTAAAGTGTTCAAAGGTCCGCTCCACCTGACGGGCCAGCCTCTCCAGGGCAGGCTCGATGATTTCGAATTTCATTTCTTCCGTCAGCTCGAATCCGGCGTCCTGGGCCTTCAGGGGTTCGGAATCGGGACTGAGGCTGAAAAGAATCTTCCGGGCCTGCGCCATGCTCGCGGCAGGCGTCTTTCCCGGCTCTTCGCTGTCAGGTGCGTCCCGGTCGCGGTCCTGCAGCGCTTCCAGCAAGGATTCAACCATGCTGTTGATCCCGGCCTTGATCCCGCGGGTCATGATCAGATTCCCTCTGGAATAGATGTCTATGCGGGAAAAATCATTGCCGATGAACAGACTGGCCACATTGCCCTCCATCGCGGGGATCCATCCCGTGCGGAAAACATTCTGGATGGCAAAGGGAACGATGGAAATCCCGGCTAAAGGCAGGCCGGCTTTTGAAAACAGGCCCCTGATCTCCTGGACTTCCCGGCTGGGCGCCGTATAAGCCATAACCAGCCACTTGGGAGCACCCTCTTCCACGATTTCTTCAAGAATTTCAAAGTCCAGAAGCGTTTCTTTTTCATTGAAGGGCGTTTCTTTTTTAATGCTCCAGAAAACGGTATTTTCAACCTGACTTTTGGCGATCCTCGGGACCCGGATATGACGGACACTGACATTGGCCGCAGACATGATCGCCCAGATGTTGATGTTTTTCTCTGATCCGCAAAAGCGCGTCAGTTCGCTTTTCAACAGATTGATGAATTCCGGGGTTCCCCTGCGGGTTTCGCGGTTCAGGGGCGCCGTTTCATAACCCGTCAACGTCCATTGCTTGGGTGAAGTTCTTGCCATCCTGACCATTCTGAGCGCCTCATGGCCGATATCGACGCCGACATTGATCGTATTCCGGGAGGATACGATCTTGAAAGAAAAGGACCGTTTGAGGCTTTTTTTTGGCGGGGGAAGGGAAAGGAGGGGTCCCCCCGGCGGCGCGGCCGGACGGACGTCATGACCCTTTTTCCGAATAAGATCAAGCAGTTTTTCTGTTGACGAAATGTCATTTACACGGGCCAACGCAGGGCTCCTGACCATTTTTTTGCATGTGCAGACAAATCCCACTGTAAATATAAGTGCTTATACATATATTTTTTTTATTATGCAAATTATTTTATTTTCAGCCGCTTCCGGAAAAATCATGCCTTGAAAACGATGGCTTAAATATGGGGACACGACTGCGTCATGTTCCCAATTCCCATTTTATTATCATGCGTCATGTCCTTAATTTCCTTACAGATTGATACGATGGTTATCTGGTGTATTTCGTTTCTGCGTGAAAGATCGGCAGATGCAGGTGCTTGCGCCGGGTTTCGCCGTAAAGGCGGGTCTGTTCCCGCACCGTGGGCCGGCCGCGCCTGCCCTTGCCGCAGACCTCAATGAAATGAGAGGCGCCGAGATGGACGGTGTGCTTGCCGTACTTTTCGCTCAGGACGTCCATGGCCTCGTAGAGGTCTCGCGCCTTTTCCGCCCGCAGGGGGTCTTCAAAGAGGGAGTACTGGGTCTGCGCGTCCCGTACCAGGTCCGCCAGGACGATGCCTGTGGCACGGTAGAGGGCATGCCGGTCGAACATATCGGCGAACAGGTCCTTCAAAAGACTGGATAATTCAACCGGATGAGCGCAGGGGCGGTTGAGTCCGGCCTCCCGGCCCACGGTGTCAAAGTCCTGTTTCTTGAGAAAGGCGACGATCCGCCTGGGCGCCAGATGGTAGCGCCGGGCCTTGATGCAGGCGGATTCGAGGTTTCGCAGGAGGTGGGCGTACAGATAGTCCGGATCGGCTGTCGGCGGGGCAAAGGTTTTGGTCTTGCTGATGGAAGCGTAGCGGCTCTTTTCTTCAGAACAAACCGGATACACCGACTCCCCCCGCAGCTCCTGCCAGATCTCCACGCCGGGTTTGGTGAAGCGTTCCCGAACCGTCTTTTCCGGGAGCCGTGCAAACGCCAGGGCCGTGCGGATGCCCATCTTGTTGAGATAATTCGTTGTGGCATGGCCGATGCCCCAGATCTTCTCCACGGGCAGATGTTCCAGATATCGGGCAATCGCACGGCCGGGAATGACGGTCAGCCCGTTCGGCTTCTGATGCTTCGAGGCCACTTTGGCCAGGACTTTCGTGAGGCTGAGGCCCACGGAGACGGTGATCCCCAGCTCTGAGGCGATTTCGTTTCTGATGGAAAGGGCAATCGTTTCATAGGAGGCCTTAAGCGCCCGGCGCATCCCCGTGATGTCGGCGAAGGCCTCGTCAATGGAATATTCCTCCACCTGGGGCGTGAAGCGACGCATGATGTTGAACATCCGCCGGGAAAAGAGGCTGTAGGTTTCGTAGTCGGATGGCAGCACGACAAGTTCCGGACAGATTTTTTTCGTTTCATGCAGCGGCACGCCCCGCTTGACGCCCAGCTTTTTGGCGGCGTAACTCGCACAGGCGACAATCCCCCGCTCGCCCCCCGTAATGATGGGTTTCCCCCGGAGTTCGGGGCAAATGGCCTCTTCACAGGAGGTGAAGAAGGCGTCTCCGTCGATGTGTAGGATCGCCTGCGGCCAAGAATGGAGACTGAAAAGGAGGTCGTCGGGCATGGTTCGGCGGTAATGTTCATTTTCCAAGTTTCTTAAGATCTCTGAAAAATGGTTTCGCTGCGGCTCAAAATCTTTTTCGCTTGAAATATGATGTTGCTTAAATACTTACGAAATCAATAAATGAGCCATGGGGAGGGGGCTTGACAGAGTCGTGTCCCCATCAACGAAAAGCCTTTCATTCGCCGCTTGCAAACCATTTTTCACCGGCCAAAATAGCGCGCTGTTCAATTTTGTGGTTGACTTTATAGAACGGATGTTCTACTGTCAAGAAAATTCTGTGGAACCGGCAACACGGCGAAAAGACCGATCAAAACCATTGACAGGGGTGGGAAAAGTATGTAATTTGGTCAGAGTCAAAGGGCTATGCCAGTCTTATCTGTCTGAATAGAGGTGTCTTCTGGGCGACAAATTCATCAAGGTCGTGGCCACCGGTTTCGGCAGCGGCTTCGCACCTTTTGCTCCGGGAACGGCGGGAACGATTGTCGCCATACCCGTTTATCTGATCTTTTCCCCTTTGTCCTGGCCCCTTTACCTGCTGTCGGCACTGGCCATGACGTTCCTGGCGGTTTATGTATCGCAGGAAGCGGAAAAGATTCTCCACAAAAAAGACGCACCCCAGATCGTCATGGATGAGATCGTCGGCTTTCTGTGGACCATGTTTCTGGTGAGCCCCACTCTCTGGCACGTGTTGTTGGGCTTCATCCTTTTCCGGTTCTTCGATATCGTGAAGGTCTTTCCCGCCCGCCTCTGTCAGGAGCGGTTGCCGGGCGGCTATGGCGTTGTTTTCGACGACGTCGTGGCGGGGATATACGCAAATATCGTTCTATCGGCTTTAATCGTGTTTTTTGGAATATAAATCGTAAAATTTAAGACCTTTGGAAAATGGCTTCGCCGCGGCTCAAAAATCTTTTCCGCTAGCCAAGAAGACGACCGGATGTGATCATGACTCATAACAAACCTTTAACGTCAGGGGGACATGACGAAGTCGTGTCCCCCTCAACGAAAACATTTGATTCGCCTCTCGCGAACCATTTTTCAGCGGTTATGCGAAGCTCTCGATTCATGTTGAAAGGATATCCATGAAAATCGGCATACTGACCATCGGCAATGAACTGACCAGCGGCCGGACGCAGGATACCAATTCATCCCTTCTGGCCCGCGCATTCAGCACGCAGGGATGGCCGGTCACACTGATGATGTCCTCGGCGATGAGGACGGGGCCATCAAGCAGGCGCTGGGCTTTATTTTGGCCCGCAGCGACGCCGTCGTCGTGACCGGCGGCCTGGGGCCGACGGCCGACGATATCACCACGCAGGCGATCGCCCGGGCATTCGGGCTGGAGCTATATACGGATGAGGCGGTTCTCAGACATATTCGAGGGATCTTTGAAAAATACCGGCTGAACTGGACGGAAAACAACGCCAAGCAGGCCGTTTTCCCGGAGGGCGCGGAGGTCATCGCCAATCCCGTGGGAACGGCGGCCGGGTTTGCCTTGAAACAAAAGGGCAAGCTGATTGCCGTCCTTCCCGGCGTTCCAAGGGAAATCGCGCGCATGCTGCCCGAAAGCGTCCTGCCGATCCTGCAGCGGGAATTTCCGGAAGCGGCGCAACATTCTGCTGTCCGAACCATCAAGAGCTTCGGTCTTTCGGAAGCCGCGGTGGACAAGGCCCTGGCGGATCTGGATTTTGGGCGTCTCGGCATCCGCATCGGATTCTATCCGAACTTCCCGGAAAACCATATTGTCCTTACGGCAATCGGCAGTCAAAAGAGCGAGTTGGAAGCCAGAATCAGCGAGGCGGAAGCGGGCATTGTCGGCCGGCTGAAGAAATATGTTTTTGCCTATGACGGCGAAACTCTCGAGGGCCTTGTGGCAAAATGGCTGACAGACAAGGGATGGACTCTGGCCGTGGCGGAATCCTGCACGGGCGGTCTCGTGACGGATCGCCTGACAGATATTCCGGGCAGCTCCATTTTTCTGGAGCGCAGCGTGGTGACGTACAGCAATGCCGCAAAAACGGAGTTGCTGGGGGTTCCCGCGGACGTTCTTGAACAACATGGGGCGGTCAGCGAGCAGACCGCCCGGCTGATGGCAGAAGGTGTCAGAAAGCTGGCCCGAACGGATCTGGGACTGGCGATAACCGGTATTGCCGGACCAGCGGGCGGTACGAGCCAGAAACCGGTCGGTACAGTCTATATCGCCCTGGCCGACGGGAATGAATCCCTCTGCCGCCATTATGCTTTTCGCTGGGACAGGCGGCGCAACAAGATCATTTCCTCCCAGGCGGCGCTTCTGATGCTCAAGCGTTACTTGGCCGGAGAAGAGGAAGATGCCTGAGGGAGAGACCATCCGGGCTTTCCTGGCCCTTGACCTCCCGACGGAGGTTCTGCACGAAATTGCAGATATTCAGGGTGCGCTTAAAAAAAATATCCGGGGAGCGGTCAGCTGGGTCCGGCCGGAAGGGATCCACCTGACGCTGAAATTTTTCGGTGATCTTGCGGTGAAGGACGTCAGCGCCGTATCGGAGGTTGTCGCCGGCCAGGCCGCCGGCGCACGGCCCTTGAATCTGGAGGCAAAGGGGCTCGGAGTTTTTCCCGGTCTGCGCCGGCCGCGCGTTCTGTGGTTCGGTATCGGCGGGGAGGTCGAACGCCTGATCGCGATACAGAAGGCCGTTGACCAGGGGCTTGGAGCCCACGGGTTCCCGAGGGAAGAGCGGCCTTTTCGGGCTCATCTTACGCTGGCGAGGATCAAATCGCCGCAGGGCCTGAGGGGACTCGATGACGTTCTTGCCGCAAAAGGGTCGGAGTCCGCCGGGAAATTTACGGCGACGGGCCTGGCGCTGATCAAGAGCGATCTGACTCCGAAAGGCGCCATATACACGACCTTGGGTCATTTTCCATTTCAGGGTTGACGGCTTTGTAAAAAGTCAAAAAGTGAGCCGAAAACGACGGCTACGGAAATATAGGGACACGACTGCGTCATGTCCCTATATTTCCCAAGGTTGATGATCTGAGAACTTTACATAACCGCAGAAAAATGGTTCGCGAACGGCAAATCAAATATTTTCCGCCTTTTCAGAGGAGATATTAACGGTTTCTAAGATATCATGATTACAGCCGGCCGTCTTCTTAGCAGAAAAGATTATTGAGACGGAAATATGGGAGAGGGGGCTTGACGCAGTCGTGTCCCCAGGCATCTGCATCTAATATTTTATGGAGGGCATTATGGCATCGGACATGGATAGAGCAAAGGCGGTGGATCTGGCCATCACACAGATCGAGCGGCAGTTCGGAAAAGGGTCCATCATGCGACTGGGCGGCACGGAAAAGATCAGCGATGTCCCCGTCATTCCCACCGGTTCCCTGGGGCTTGATCTGGCCCTGGGCGTGGGAGGGGTTCCACGGGGACGGGTGATCGAGATATACGGTCCCGAATCGGGCGGGAAGACGACACTGGCCCTGCATATCGTGGCAGAAGCCCAGAAGCAGGGCGGCCTGGCCGCTTTTATCGATGCCGAACATGCCCTGGATGTGACCTATGCAAGAAAGATCGGGGTCAATACGGACGATCTGCTTATCTCGCAACCCGATTCGGGGGAGCAGGCGCTGGAGATCGCCGAGACCCTCGTGCGCAGCGGAGCGCTGGATGTACTCGTGGTTGATTCCGTGGCCGCCCTTGTTCCCAAGGCGGAACTGGAAGGGGAAATGGGCGACGCCCAGATGGGACTCCAGGCAAGGCTCATGTCCCAGGCCCTGCGCAAGCTGACGGGCAGCATCAGCCGGTCCAAAACCACGGTCATTTTCATCAACCAGCTCCGTATGAAGATCGGCGTTTTCTTCGGCAGTCCCGAAACAACCACGGGCGGAAACGCCCTGAAATTCTATTCGTCCCTGCGTATGGACATCCGCAAGGTGAACACGATCAAGCAGGGACAGGACGTCATTGGCATGCGGACGCGCGTCAAAGTAGTCAAGAACAAGATGGCGCCCCCCTTCCGCGAAACGGAGTTCGATATCATTTTCGGCGAGGGGATTTCCAGAGAGGGCGACATCCTGGACCTGGCAGCGGATAACAGCATCATTGAAAAGAGCGGCGCCTGGTATTCGTTCAAGGGCGAGCGCCTCGGTCAGGGCCGGGACAACACGAAGAATTTTCTCAAGGAGAATCCGGATATTCTCAAAGAGATCGAAATGGGCGTCCGCGCAAAAATGGGCTTGATCCAGGCCGAGCAGAAGGAATAAAAATCGCAGAAAGAAAATCCGTGATGGCCGATGATCCCGAATATGAAAAGGGTCTGCGGAAGGCCTACCGGCTGCTGGCCGCGCGGGCAAGATCCGAAAAGGAACTGCGAGCAAGATTAAAGGAAGCAAAATTTGACCGCCAGGCGGTGGATCGGATCATTGCGCGCCTTTACGAATTAAGTTATCTGGATGATGAGGCCTTCGCCCGGCAATGGGCCCGTCGCCTGGCCATAGACAAGCTTTCGGGCAATCGGCGCATTGAAATCAGTCTGCAGGAAAAGGGTGTCGACAGGGCCATCTGTGAGCGGATCCTTGCAGAAATCCGGCAGGAGGTCCCGGAGCGGGAGGCGATCCGGCAGATCATACGAAAAAAATTGAAAGGCAGAGCGCTTGATAGGCATGATGTCCGGGAAAAACGCAGCCTGGTGCAATATCTGCTGGGCAGGGGCTTTACACCGGATTTGATATATGAAATGATTCAAGAAGCACAGGAGGACCATCCCAATGATGACGGGCAGTCAGATTAGAGAACAATTTCTGAAGTATTTTGAAGAACACGGGCATACCATTGTCGCCAGTTCGGGGCTCATCCCGAAGGACGACCCCACGCTTCTGTTCACCAACTCCGGCATGGTGCAGTTCAAGAACTGCTTTCTCGGCCTCGAAGATCGCGGGTACACGCGGGCGGCCAGCTCCCAGAAATCCGTCCGGGCCGGCGGAAAGCATAACGATCTGGAAAATGTGGGTTTCACAGCCCGTCATCACACCTTTTTCGAAATGCTGGGCAACTTCTCCTTCGGAGACTATTTCAAAAAAGAATCCATCTCGTGGGGATGGGAATTTCTGACCGATAAAATGGGTCTTCCCAAGGATAAACTATGGATCACGATCTATCAGGACGACGATGAGGCCTTTGAAATCTGGAACAAGACCATGGGCGTCCCGGCCGAGCGCATCGTGCGCATGGGCATGGACAGCAATTTCTGGATGATGGGCGAGACCGGCCCCTGCGGCCCCTGCTCGGAGATTCTCTATGACCAGGGACCCGATGTCGGCTGCGGGCGGCCCGAATGCAGCGTCCGGTGTGATTGCGACCGCCACCTCGAACTCTGGAATCATGTGTTCACGCAGTTCGACCGCGACCTGGCCGGCAACCTCACCCCCCTGCCGAAACCCAATATCGACACCGGCATGGGCCTCGAAAGACTGACCGCCGTTATTCAGGGCGTCCGCAGCAACTACGACAGCGACCTCTTCATGCCGATTATCCGGTTCATGGAAAAAATCAGCAGGAAAACCTACGGGGTGAGTTCCGACAGTGATGTCTCCATCCGGGTCATTGCCGATCACAGCCGGGCCGTGACTTTTCTGATCGGCGACGGCGTCCTGCCCGGCAACGAGGGGCGCGGCTACGTTTTAAGACGGATCCTGCGCCGGGCGGCCCGCCACGGCAAGCTGCTGGGGCTCGACAGGCCTTTCCTGAACGAGGTCGTGTCCGTGGTCGTTGAAACGATGAAAGACGCTTACCCGGACCTGATCGACAAGGAATCCTATATCCGGAAGGTCGTCGTCAACGAGGAGCAGCGCTTTATCGAAACCCTCGATTCAGGCCTGAAAATCCTGGGCGAAGAAGTCTTGGCCCTGAAAAAAACAGGCCGGACGGTCGTCCCGGGCGAGATCGTCTTCAAGTTGTACGACACCTTCGGCTTTCCGGTGGATCTGACGGCGGATATCGTCAAAAAAGACGGACTGACGCTCGATCAGGACGGCTTTGAAAAGGCCATGGAGGCCCAGCGCGAACGGGCCCGGGAATCCTGGAGGGGAAGCGGCGAGCAGGCCGTCGCCGACAGTTATTTGAAACTGGCGGCCAAGGGGATTTCTACGGAATTTATCGGATATCGCGGCGTGACGGAATCCGCGTCCAGGATCACGGCGATTCTCAAGAACGACGTAGAGGTGGAGGGTCTTCAGGAAGGAGAGAATGCCGAGATATTCGTGGAACAAACGCCTTTCTACGGGGAGAAAGGCGGACAGGTCGGCGATACGGGCGTGATTGAAGGGGACGGATTCCGCTTCGAAGTCTGGGATACGCAGCGGCCCCTGGACAACCTGATCACGCATATCGGCAAATTGAAGCAGGGCGCCCTCAAGGTCGGCGATCCGGTGGAGATGAAGGTGGACCGAGATGTGCGCCGGGCGATCGAGGCCCACCACTCCGGGACCCACGTCCTCAATGCGGCCTTGCGCAAAACGCTGGGAGATCATGTCAAACAGTCCGGGTCCTTTGTCAATACCGAACGGCTTCGCTTCGACTTCACGCATTTCTCGCGCATTGAAGCGTCCGAAATGGATGCAATCGAAACCATCGCCAATGACTATATCCGCGAAAACGCCGAGGTGGATACGCGCATACTGGCCCGGGAAGAGGCCATGAAAACGGGTGCCTGCGCCGTCTTTGACGAAAAATACGGGGAAAGCGTCCGGGTCGTCAAGATGGGTGATTTCAGCATGGAACTCTGCGGCGGAACTCACGTGAACAAGACCGGCGATATCGGCCTGCTCAAGGTGATCGGTGAATCCTCCGTCGCGGCCGGGGTTCGCCGGATTGAAGCGGTCACGGGACAGGAAGCCTTCAAGTACGTCAAGGCTGTCGAATCGGAATTGAAAAAAGCGGCTGCCGCGCTGAAGGTGAGTCCGCTGGAAGTCTCCGACCGGCTTGAGAAAATGCAGAAACACCAGAAGGATCTGGAGAAGGAAATTGAGTCCCTGAGGGCGAAACTGGCATCAAAGGACCTGTCTCAGCTATATGAAAAGATCAAGGAAATAAATGGGGTACGTGTGCTGGCGGTATCGGTAGATACGGATAATGTCAAAACATTACGGGACGTGGGCGACAAACTGCGCGACAGGATTCAGTCGGGGATCATTCTGATCGGGGGCAAGGCCGGCGACAAGGCGATGCTGCTTTGCCTCGTTACGAAAGACCTGACCGGTCGGTATCATGCGGGTAATATCATCAAGGAAATCGCCCCGATCGTCGGCGGCAGCGGCGGGGGCAGGCCCGACATGGCCCAGGCCGGGGGAACAAAACCGGAAAATCTGCAGCAGGCACTGGAGAGGCTGGAGCAGATCATTTAGAGGAGAGAGACTCTCATCAGAAACTGATAAAGAGAACCCATCCATGCAAAATGACCTGACATTTTTTACCAATGAACCAGGTTCCACACTGCTTGACAGGTTCAAAAAGACCCTCCGGGACGTGAAATTTTTCGATATCCTGGTGGGATACTTCCGCACCAGCGGTTTTGACAAACTCCACGAATCCTTTGCCACCGTCGACAATATCCGCATCCTGGTAGGCCTGAACGTCGATTGGAAGGCCTTCGAGATCATCGATGCATGCCAATCCCAGTCCACGATGGATTTTGAATCCCACAAGCGGACGAAGGAGATCTTCTCCGAGGCCGTAACCTCAGAGATGGATCGCTCGCCGGACAGCTTCGAGACTGAACTCGGCGTCCGAAAATTCGTCGAGTTTCTGCGATCCGGCAAGATGGAGTCTCTCGGCAAGCTCGATCACATCATCAAGGAGGGGGCCGCCAAGTTCGACTTCATCTTCATCGACGAGGCCCACCGCTTCCGCAACGAAGTCACCCAGGGATACGAGAAGCTCCACCATATCTGCTTCGGCAAGAAGGTGATCCTCGTGTCGGCCACGCCCCTCAACAATACGGTAGAAGACATCTACAGCCAGCTCAAGCTGTTTCAGGTGCCCAAGAAGAGCACGATCCCCGGCGTTCCCGACCTGGAGAAATTCTTTGCCGGCCTCAAAAGCCGCCTGGACCGATACGCCAAGACGGATCCCGGGTATGCGGATGAGATCAAGGGCGTCTCGCGGGACGTACGGGAAAAGGTGCTCAAATACGTCATGATCCGCCGCACCCGCCCCGAGGTCATCAATTTCTTTAAAGACGACATGGCCACTCAGGGTCTCTCCTTCCCCGAGTTGGGCGACCCCCAGCGCCAGCCTTGACCTGATGTGCAATTTACTCTATAGTCCACGCCGCTGCTTGAAATTCCGATCAGATGATTTATCTTAAAGTAAGGAAACAGCATGCCTCTATCTGAAGCCGATACATCTCGAAAATTAATCATCCCCAAGCTGCAGGCTTCCGGCTGGGACGACGATCCACACTCCATTGCCGAACAGCGATCGATCACAAATGGTCGCATTGTTCCGGCCGGCAAGGGCTTTGTTCGCAAGCCACCTAAACGCGTCGATTATCTTCTCCGTTATGAACGCAATTTTCCCCTGGCAGTCGTCGAAGCCAAGGCGGCTTGGAAGACGGCAGGTGACGGGCTTCAACAGGCAAAGGAATACGCCGAGATGCTCGGGCTTAAATTCGCCTATGCGACCAATGGCCTGGAGATTATCGAGTTCGATTACCTGACCGGAAAAGAAACGATCATCACAGCTTACCCGACACCTGCCGACTTATGGGCACGCTACCGGGCCGGCAAAGGCCTTTCCAGCGACACGGTTGCCGCACATCTGACCACTCCGATGAATCACGCCGTCGGCAAAGGCGAGCGCTATTACCAGGAAATCGCGATCAACCGGGCCGTCGAAGGGATACTCACCGGCCACCGCCGCCAGTTGCTCACCATGGCGACCGGCACCGGAAAAACGGCCGTTGCCTTTCAGATCTGCTGGAAACTTTGGAACGCACGCTGGAATCGGACCGGCGAATACCGGCGACCTAAAATTCTCTATCTGGCCGACCGCAACATCCTCATCGACCAACCCAAGGATGGCATGTTTGCCTCATTCGGCGATGCCCGGTGGAAGATTGAAGGCGGCGTTGTCAATCTGGGCAGGGAAATGTATTTTGCGATTTACCAGGCCATTGCCCGAGACGAGCACCGGCCGGGTTTATATCGAGAATTTCCAAGAGACTTTTTCGACCTCGTTATTGTGGATGAGTGCCACCGGGGCAGCGCCCGTGACGATTCCAACTGGCGTGAAATCCTCACCTGGTTCGAACCGGCCTATCAACTCGGTATGACCGCAACGCCCCTTCGTGATGACAACCGCGACACCTATCTTTACTTCGGTAATCCGATCTACGAATACAGCCTCCGTCAGGGGATCGAAGACGGCTTTCTGGCGCCTTACCGAGTCCACCGGGTCATCACGGAATGGGATGCCGCAGGGTGGCGACCATCGAAGGAAGATCTGGACCGTTACGGCCGCGCCATTCCCGACGACGAGTATCAGACAAAGGACTTTGAGCGAGTCGTGGCGCTTCTGGCCAGAACAGAAGCCATCGCCGGCCATCTGTCAAATTTTCTCAAGAAGACGGACCGATTTGCCAAGACCATCGTCTTTTGTGTCGACCAGGAGCATGCTGATGTGATGCGCCGGGCTTTGGCAAATCTCAATGCAGATCTCGTCAAGGATCACCCGGATTATGTCTGCCGAGTGACCTCCAACGAAGGGGACGTAGGCCGTGGCCACATGGGACGCTTTCAGGACGTTGAGTCTCAAACACCGGTCATTCTGACCACCTCTCAGCTGCTCACGACCGGGGTCGACATCCCCACATGCAAGAACATCGTTCTGGCGCGCGTCGTCGGCTCGGTGTGCGAGTTCAAACAGATCATCGGGCGCGGCACCCGCGTGCGCGACGATTACGGCAAGCTCTGGTTTAACATTGTCGATTACACCGGTTCCGCTACGCGCCAGTTTGCCGACCCGGATTTCGACGGCGACCCGGCCCGTCTCACCGAAGAAGAGATGGCCCAAGGTGTAACGATTGGAGAAATCCGGGAAGAGGAGCCGCCTGAAATAATCGATAACTTACCCCCGGGTGGTGTCATCGAGCCACACTCCGAGGAACGACGAAAATTTTACTTTGACGGCGGTCGCGTCGAGATCGCAGCGCATCTCGTCTATGAACTCGACACGGACGGAAAGCAGTTGCGGGTGATTCGCTACACCGATTATGCGGCAGAGAAGGTTCGCAGCCTCTTCCCCTCAGCGCCGGAGCTTCGCGCTCGCTGGGCTGATCCAAAAGGGCGATCCGAGATCATCGAGCGGCTGGCCGAGCGGGGTGTCAATTTCGAGGACCTGGCCGACGCCGCCGGGCAGTTGGAGGCCGACCCTTTCGACCTGCTCTGCCACTTTGCCTTCAACGCACCATTGCGCACCCGGCGGGAACGCGCCCAGAAGCTTCAGCGAGAACAAAAGGACTTCTTCGAACGCTTCGGACCCGAAGCGCGGGCCATCCTCGAAGAACTCCTGGAAAAGTATGCCGAACATGGGGACGCCCAGTTCATCCTGCCGGATGTTCTCAAAGTACCACCCATTTCCGGCCATGGTCAACCTTCCGAGATCATCACCCTGTTCGGCGGGCCGGAGCCACTCCGCCAAGCTGTAACCGAGCTTCAGAATCTCCTTTATGCAGCATAGTAGAAAGGCATTAGATGGCACGAGCCACCAAGAAAAACGACCCATCCCAGACCACCACCCAGTCCCTCGGCAGCCTGCTTAAATCCGCCCGCGACATCATGCGCAAAGACAAAGGTCTCAATGGCGACCTTGACCGGCTGCCGATGCTGACCTGGATTATGTTTCTCAAGTTCCTCGATGACCTGGAGCTTCAGCGGGAGGCAGAAGCCACCCTTGCCGGCAAGCGCTTTCGTCCGGCCATCGAACCACCCTACCGTTGGCGCGACTGGGCCGCCAGCCCCCAAGGCGTCACCGGTGATGAGCTGCTCGCCTTCATCAACCAAGAAGAGTGCACCCGGCCCGACGGTACCCGCGGCCCGGGACTTTTTGCCTACTTGCGCCGACTTACCAGTTCAAATGGAGATGACCGCCGCGACGTGATTGCTACTGTCTTTTCGGGTGTCCAGAACCGCATGGTCAGCGGCTATCTCCTGCGTGACGTCATCAACAAGGTTGCAGGAATCCACTTCACCGCCACAAGCGAGCTCCATACCCTGGGAGCACTCTACGAAGCAATGCTTCGCGAGATGCGGGACGCTGCCGGGGATTCGGGAGAGTTCTACACCCCACGTCCCGTTGTGCGCTTCATGGTGACGGTCGCCGATCCAAAGCTTGGCGAGACCGTCCTCGATCCGGCCTCCGGTACCGGCGGCTTTCTTGTTGAATCATATAACCATCTCGCCGGGCAGGTCAAAACCGTCGCCGATCGCCGGATACTCCAGAATAAATCTCTTTTCGGTTGCGAGCCCAAACCCCTGCCCTATCTTCTTTGCCAGATGAACCTCCTCCTCCATGGTCTCGATGCGCCGAGGATCGATCCGGGCAACTCGCTGCGCTTCAAGCTCACCGAGATCGGCGAGAAGGACAGGGTCGATGTGATCGTCACAAATCCACCCTTTGGTGGTGAAGAGGAAAAAGGGATCCAGGGAAACTTCCCCGATGACAAGCAAACCGCTGAGACGGCGCTCCTCTTCCTGCAACTTATCATGCGAAAGCTGCACCGGGGAACCACCCCAGCGGGAAGGCCCGCCCGCGCCGCCGTTGTCGTGCCCAACGGGTCGCTTTACGAAAGTGGAGTTGCGGGGCGTATTCGTGAAGAATTACTATCTGAATTCAACCTACACACCGTTATTCGTCTCCCCAAGGGTGTTTTCGAACCATACACTGACATTGCAACGAATCTTCTTTTTTTCGAACGTAGTGGACCGACCAAAGAGGTATGGTTCTATGAACATCCCCTGCCGGCACATCGTATGCATTTAAAAGGCAAGTCCTACTCCGCAACCGATGGTATTCAATACGAAGAGTTTGGTGCGCTTTTTCAATGGTGGAACAACCGTAAACAAACAGACCAGGCGTGGTCGGTTGGTATCGAATATTTGCGAGAGAATGGATTTGATTTAGCCCAAAATCACCCGAAACACGCTAATGTTATACTTCATGAGCCTGCTGAGATTATCGAGGCTGTACGCAGAATGAAGGATGAAAGCGAGATTGTGCTCCAAAATCTGGAGAATACATTGTCTGCATTGACAACAGTTACTGCACCGGAAGTGCCACTGCGAGAACTTTTGTATCAGCGAGATGACTGTATCAAGATAGAAGACGATGTAGAATATACGCGGCCACGTGTTCAGTTGCACTTTCGGGGAGCCAAGGTTCGCGACAGAATATTCGGTAACGATATTGGATCTAAATCGCAGACCGTGATGCATACAAATGATCTTATTATGTCACGTATTGATGCACGAAATGGGGCGTTGGCGCTAGTTCCAAGCGATCTAGATGGGGCAATAGCTACAAATGATTTTCCTGTATTTGAGATTCGAAGCGATCGTATCGCTGCAGGATATCTCCGTTATTGCTTGTTCCAACCTTCGATGCTTCGGGTTTACGAGCATTTGAGCAGAGGTTCAACAAATAGACGAAGGCTGGTAGTAGAAAAATTTCTCGACTTGAAAATTGCACTACCTTCGGATTTGGATGTGCAATTGTCCGTGGCTGATACGCTACAGAAGATAGAAACAGGGATAGCGAGGCTTCGTGAACAGTTTGGTGGTATGGAGGAAGAATTAGGAGACTTGGTTGGCGCCTCACTTCACTTTGTATTCCGGAAGCACTAAAGGGAGAGCTCTAATGAACACAAAAGACGCAGTCATCTGGGGTATTCATGCTGGGAAGACTGGTGATGCCGATGCCTTGTTCCTCAAAAAGCATGTCATCGCCATAGGCTGGATGAAAATGGGCGATCTGTCTACCCTTAAGGCAGACAGAGAAGTCTTCAAGACCAAAGTATTGGAGGCATATCCCGACAAAAAACCCGGGGCAATACCCAACACTGCGGGACAGCTATTTCGCTTTGTCCATGAAATGAAACTGGGCGATCTCATCGTATATCCCTCTAAACAGGGTCATCAGATTCACCTCGGCGAGATTACGGGCCATTACTCTTATGATCCGAAAACCGAACCAAGCTACCCCAATCTACGATCAGTCAAATGGCTGCGGGTACTCCCGCGAACCCATTTCACACAGGGCGCACTCTATGAAATCGGCTCAGCCCTTAGCCTATTCCTGGTGAAGAATTATGCAGATGAATTTCGTGCGGCCATCGAAGGAAAGGTAGAACCGACACCGGTGAATCTGGATGAATCGGTGGCTGCAGTCGCCGACCGAACAGAAGAGTCCACTCAAGATTTTATTCTAAAGCGACTTGCTCAAGAAGTGAAGGGCCACCCCTTCGCCGAGTTCATTGCCCATCTACTGAACACTATGGGGTATCAAACACGTGTTTCACCGGAGGGGCCGGACGGCGGGGTAGACATTATCGCCCACAGGGATGAGCTGGGATTCGAACCGCCGATCATCAAGGTGCAGGTTAAAAGCACAGAAGGCAGCATAGGCGACCCGATTGTATCAGCACTCTGTGGCAAAGTAGGGCCTGGAGAGCACGGTTTATTGGTGACACTCGGCAGCTTCACGCCGGCAGCCAAAAACTTCGCCAGGGGCAAGACCAACCTGCGGCTGATCGATGGTGAGGAACTTGTAAAGCTCATTCTTGCGCACTACGACCAATTTGAATCACGCTATAAAGGGCTTATTCCGCTACGTCGTGTCTTTGTCCCCGAGGCGTTGGAGGACATGGAGGAGTGAGTCATCGGGGGGCTAAACGAACCTCAGTGCATTGCTGAATTGAGCACAAACAGTCAATCATGAGGGTTAAACCATGGACAAGTTATCAGATCCTCTTTTTTGGACCACAATCCTAGCGACATTGGTCAACGTCGCCCTCTACCGGATTAACAGAAAGACGTTCAGGTTGCTTGATGAGAAGCCTAAGATTGTCGTTCGTAACATATCTTTATCCCCAAGGTTATCAGATGGAATGGGAGGGTTTCTCAAGGACACGTTCATCGAGCTGAATTTGTTAAATCCATCTTCGTCCCGGAATCTGATCATCAGTCGTAAGCTGAGGCCTTTTCCTTTCGGTTCGATCATCGATCAAGGCGATGCCAACATTGAAGTTCCTGCCTTCAGTAGAAGCAATATGCATATATCGCTGAACTACGACAAAGCCATCACGCACGATAAAAAGCCTGTTTTATTAACACTATTAGATATCAAAGGGAGAAAGATACACAAGCTGTTTAGACTCAAGAATACTGATCTCCACTAATAATTATAGCGATTTCCATCTTGCAAAAGATAGAATTTACAGGCATCGGTTGGCGCACACGCTCAGATTGCGAGGTACCTTATGGGCACAAAGTCTGAAACGCCGCTTCAAAGCCTCACCATTTTTCTTCTACGCGAGGGAGTCAATCACGCAGACGAAGCGCTTCGCGATCCACGTACACTCAAGTGTCATGAAATCCTTTCTGATGGCATCAAGTTGGGGGATTTGTATGTGCAGAACTCCAAATCGCACCCTCCAAGTTGGGGAGATTTCTTTGAAGGCTACATAAATCTCGCGGATCTAGGGCAAGTGAGCACCACTGCTGCGGTACTTCTCATACCGACGCAGAACCGAATGTTTGCTGTCACATTCGGCCAGGGCCGTCACCTACTTCAGCCGGGCGTTTATGAAGAGCGTTTTGGTCTGCGGGTTGTTCTGAACTCCATCGATGAACAGAGCCTCCGCAGTATCGACAAGAAAACATTTGACGCCATTTCAACTCACACAAGAGTTCAATCAAGCCTAGAGGCAGGCGTCCCAGAATTTGGTCTGGATGTGGAGCAGGATCTTCTACGCGCCGTAACCGGCAGACCCAAGCGGGAGTCACACGGCAAGCGGCTCAGTGGGATGGACTCCCTCCACGCTGCAGTTCGCGTTGAACTAGATGATCTTCAAGAGTTACTCGATAATTACTTCGATCTATTCAATGATGACAGTTATCGCAAATCCTTCC
Organism: Pseudomonadota bacterium; assembly: GCA_043805145.1. Classification (GTDB taxonomy): domain Bacteria; phylum Desulfobacterota; class Syntrophia; order Syntrophales; family Fen-1087; genus JAPLJM01. The sequence goes on from JAZDIK010000098.1 coordinate 33,706, forward strand.
CATGGGTCGATCACATTGCAGAGGTGTCCAACCAGTTTACGGTTGCCAGGCTCGATGAGCGGCTTGTTCAAGGAATCAAAGCTGATAATTTGCCGCGATGCTGGCTTGCAGTCCCAGAGATCACCGACTGGGCGAACACTAAAGGTTTTAGGTACAGATCCGGTGCCAATGAACCTCAGCATCCAGATCTTAATCTTCCTGATTTCCTGAAGACGCTCGATGATAAAAACGATCTGTCACTAGATTTACTCCAGAAGCGCTGCATCACCGAGTTGGACCTAAACGATCATGCACAGCATCGTTGGTCAGTTTACCAATGCCTTTACAGCGAAATTGATTTCAATGGAGACACCTACCTTTTGACAAGCGGGAAATGGTACCGAGTGAGCCGCGACTTCGTGGAGAACATCAATAACTTCTTCCTATCGCACCCTCGATTTACAAGCCCCTTACCAGAGTACGCCGATTCAGCGGAATGCGACTATTGCCAAAGAGTCTTTGAAGCACAACCTCATGAGTTCGCTTTGATGGATAGAAAGACCATCCCGATAGGGGGTGCGTACAGTAAAATTGAGTTCTGCGATTTGTATACCAAAGACCGAGACATAATACATGTTAAGAGGTATGCGGCCTCCAGCGTCATGAGCCATTTGTTCTCTCAAGGTGTTGTTTCTGGTGAAGCATTTCGATCTGACCAAGCTTTCCGAATAGCCGTAAATGATTTGCTGCCACCCTCCTTCCAGATCCCAACGCCAGAGCACGTACCTGATACCGCCGCCTATCAGGTCGTTTTTGCCGTCATAAGCAATGAGCCTGGCGACCTTACCCTGCCATTCTTTTCTAAGGTGAATCTCAAACACGCCGCGACTAGGCTGCAGGCCTATGGCTATCGGACAGCACTTACAAAAATCCAGGTTGCTGATCGAGTGGCAAAGACGAAGAGGTACAAGGCGAGATGAAGCGCAAACGACACTTCCAATTTTCACTATTTTCCATATTTTCAACATTTGTTGAAAATATCAGTATCGCTGAAATACCACTTGACACCTTAACTATTTCACTATAAAAAGCACTTTCAACAAATGTTGAAAGGACGTCTTATAATGAAAGAAGCTTATAAAAACATAGAGGCAGATGTTGAAAATGCCTTGAGGGCCTGCCTGCAACGGGTCCCTTTTCTGGAGATCGAATCTATGGAAAGAGGCGTCCGCAGTGGAGACGCCCGTATCGATCTCGTCGCCACCTTGCGTATTGCCGAGCAGCGACAGTGTTTGGCCCTGGAAGTCAAAAACAGCGGTCAGCCGCGCATTGCCCGTACAGTCGCCTACCAACTGGCCCGTGTTCGGGAGCAGGACCCGGCACTCTACGGGGTATTTGCCGCCCCCTATATCTCTCCGCAAACAGCAGAAATCTGCAACCAGGAGAAGATCGGCTATCTCGATCTTGCCGGCAACTGCCGACTGACCTTTGGCCAGGTCTATATCGAACAGATGGGCATGCCCAATCCCTATGCGGAGAAAAGGGATTTGCGCACCCTCTATTCCCCCAAGGCCGCACGGGTCCTACGCGTGCTCCTGACAGATCCTCAAAAGGCCTGGCGGGTCCAGGCTCTTGCAGTAGAGGCAGACGTCAGCCTGGGGCAGGTATCCAATGTCAAGCGCCTCCTGGAAGACCGCGAATGGATCAAGGGATCCGAGGAAGGGCTTCTGCTCAAGGAGCCTGGCAGCCTCCTTGCTGAATGGATGACGAACTGTAATGCCAGAAAAACGGTATCGGGAAACTACTACACCCTGAAAGGCCTCGCCGAGATCGAGGCCGACTTGGCGCAAGCCTGCGAAAGGGAAGCAATCCCCTATGCCCTGACCGGATTTTCCGGGGCCGCACGTTACGCCCCGGCGGTGCGCTACCAAAGGGTCATGGCCTATGTAGGGCGCGACATGGAAAGGGTTGCAGAGCAGCTCTCCCTGAAGAGAGTCGATAGCGGCGCCAATGTCACCCTCTATGTCCCCTCTGACGAAGGAGTCCTGTATGGCACAAGCCCCATCGACGGGATTTGCATCGCCTCGCCGGTGCAGGTTTACCTTGACCTGGTCGGTGTGAAGGGACGCGGCGAGGAAGCGGCAAGGGTACTACTGGAGGAGGTGATCAAGCGCGCATGGTAACACGCAGGGATTATACGGCTGAGGCCGTGGAAGCGGCAAAATCGGTCCTGATTGAGCTGACGCACCTTCTGGGCGAGTATCGGGACAGTATCGTCCTCATTGGCGGCTGGGTTCCCGAACTCTTGATCCCCCAGGAGCCGCGGCCCCATGTGAGAAGCATGGATATCGATCTCGCCCTGAACCATGTGAAAATCCAGGAAGAAGGTTACAAGCTGATCGACGAATTGCTCACTTCCCGCGGTTATTACCAGGAGAAGGACAAGCAACCCTTCATCTTCTTCCGCGATGTGCCGCTCGGCGATTCGACTATCAAGGTGCAGGTGGATCTTCTCTCCGGCGAATATGAGGGAACCGGCAAGAAGCATCGCACCCAGGCGGTCCAGGGAATCAAAGTACGCAAGGCGCGGGGCTGTGATTTGGCGTTTGACATGGTCGACGAAGTCTCCCTGGAGGGGGAAATCCCGGGCGGGGGCTGGACCGCGTGACTATCAGGGTCGCTTCCATTGTGCCGTTTCTCGTCATGAAGGGGATGGCTTTGGATGATCGGCTCAAGGAAAAAGACGCCTGGGATATTTACTACTGCCTCCTCAATTACCGTGGCGGGATCGAGGCTCTCGCGGAGGAATTTCGGCCCCATCTCTCCCACGGCTTGGTTCAAGAGGGACTGACAAAGATGGGCAAGCACTTTTCCTCTATCGAGGCAATCGGGCCAAAGTTCGTCGCCAACTTCGAAGAGGCGGATGATCCGGAAGAAAGAGAGCGAATCATCCGTGACGCCTTCGAGCGGATCAATGCCTTCCTGAAGGGCCTGGGGGTGACGTAGTCAATGAACTACTATTGTATTGCCGGATCACCATCAATAGAATTCCAAGGTGAAAATGATATAAACCTTCAACTTTACTTTCTTCAGAAGGCGGCTGATGATTGGAACGATATTGTCAATTCGATGAATCATGGACAAAGGGCTGAAGTCAACAATCGCAAAGAATAACTTGTATTTATTCTTTGCTGCCTTGCTATATCGTTATCGCAGCTACTAGGGTAGAACTCAGGCAGGGCGGGCATCAAGCCCACCCTGCCTGATTGGATGATTACCGCATGTCACTCTTTTCGTCTTTTTCATAAGTAATCAAAGGAGGTTGATAAATCAAGACAGTCTGATCGTCCACCATTTTTACGGTGGTTGTCGCGCTCAGAATGGAATACCAGACGCCGATCGGACGTCCCTTGTCATCAAGGATGGCGAAGCCGTGCTGGAACAGGCCAATGCTCAATGCCTTGGACTGCATCTGGGAAATTACGTCTTTGAAGTTTTTGGGCGTGGGTTCCATTTTCTTCCAGAGATCCGGCTCAATCTTATATTTTTTGTCAAGCCCAACCAGCGCATTGGGATATATGTCGGGACCGGAGTAATAATAATTGTAATCCGGATTTATCTGAAAAGTTTCAAATGCCCTGGTTACAGACTGATCCGGATTGACGGCACCGACCCCCTTGAGAAAACCGGTGCAGCCCCAGAAAGAAAGCACCAGGGAAAGTGTAATGATAGATGATAAAAATAGCTTGCGCATAAGCATCCTCCTTTTTAGGTTTTTTCCCCTGTCACAATCATACAAGGATTTTCGTTTTCGGCAATCATTTTTTTAACAGGGGGATAAACCGGCGCCAGGCTGACAATAGCGAAGCTAAATATTCGTATTGACACAAACAATTTATTGTCGGATAATTACAACTCCTACGGCGGGACCATGGGGTGCTCGCTTGAAAATTCGCCGGGGCGGGTTTCATAATCCACCGGGAACAGGCAATTCATTCCCGCACTTTTTTTACAAGGCAAGCCCATGACTTTAATCTGGCCGATCGGCGGGGGCAAGGGCGGAACCGGAAAAAGCTTTTTCACCGGGAATCTGGGTGTTTCTCTGGCGGCGCTGGGCTACAGTACATTGATCGTGGATGCAGATTTGGGGGCGCCGAATTTGCATACCATGATCGGATTGACGGAGCCGTCAAAAAGCCTTTCCGATTTTATCAACAGAAAAACAGCGACGATGGGGGAGGCGGTCGACGAAACCCAGATACCCCAACTGCATCTCATCAGCGGCGCCAGAAACAACCTGGATATTGCCAATCTTGCCCATGAACAGAAGATGAAAGTCATGCGGGCTATCGCAAAGCTGCCCTATGATTTCATCCTGCTGGATCTCGGGGCGGGAACATCCTTCAATACCATTGACTTCTTCATGATCTCGGACTCCGGGATTTTCATCACGACGCCGGAACCGACGGCCATCGAGAACATTTACCGCCTGATTCGTTCGGTCTATTTCAGGAAAATCAGACAGGCCCTCAAACTTCAACATTTCCGGGTACTGGCGGAAGAGGCGGGCAAGCGAAACCGGGACGCCACCGTCAACAACCCCGAGATTCTGCTGGATATGGCAAAGGAAATGGACCCGGAACAGGGTGAAAAACTGGAGGAAGCCTTGCGGTCCTTTCAGTTCCGACTGGTCGTGAATCAGGTGCGCAGGCAGGACAATCCGAACCTGGGATCTCTGGTTTGTCAAATCATAAAAAAGCATCTCGGTCTGCAAATAAACTTTGCCGGCAATATCAGCTTTGACGATCGGATTCACGACGCCGTTTGTCAAAAGGTATCCTATTTGAGGAAGTATCCCTATACCCGGACGGCGACGGATATCCGGGACATCTGCAAAAACATGCTTTCGCTTGTGGAGACGCTGCCGGCCAAACGAAAACAGAACAAGGCCCCCGGGTCTGAATAAAACAAGAAACATCCGCCGATGACCCTTTTTAAAAAACAGAATTATTATGAAAGACTGGAAATCGAGCCCTCGGCAAGCCCGTTCGAGATCTGTCAGGCCTATCGCAGGACCCTGCAGATCTACGGGGACGAATCGATGGCGAGCTATTCTTTCTTCAGCGAAACGGAACGGAAGAATATCCTGGCGCTTCTGGATGAGGCCTTCTCTACCTTGGTGAATGAACAGGTCCGCGGCGAATATGATCAACAGCTCATCAGGACAGGGGATTTGAAAGAAGAATGCTGCTATAGAAAGGTTATGAGAGAGCCGGTGCCGATCTTTGCGCAGCTGCAGACGGAATCCATGCCGTTGCCGATCGAAGCGAGACCGGATTTGTCCGGCAACCCAAACCTGAAGAATATTTTAGCGCAGGAGACCCTGGCCGGCAGGGATTTACAGCAGATCAGAATGGAACTGGGCCTGTCGCTTGAACAAATCGCCGCCAGGATCAAGGTGAGGACGATATTCCTCCGGCATATTGAAGAAGATCAGTTCGACCGGCTTCCTTCCCGCTTTCATCTGAAGAGCTTCCTGACCCAGTATGTGCAATGCCTGCAAATTGATACGGCATCGGTCGTGGAAAGGTATTTGAAAAGAATCAGGGATTGACGAATAAAAAGGACGCATTCGTCACTGGGAATGGCTGCGTCAAGCCCCCTCCCCTATTTCCCCGCCGGCGCTGATCTGGCATTTGGGAGCAACGCATGGAACCGGAAGAAAAGACGGAAGAACAATTGGCGGCGGAACTGGAGGCCATGTACAAGCGGGTTGCGTCCATCGGAAAACCCGTTGAAGCGGACGATCAGGGCGACGAAATCCGTGTTCATCAACCGCACGCAGAAATCGCGCCAACGTCGACAGCCGGCGCCGTGGAAAAAGCCGGGAGCCGTGCAGCCCCGGTCCCGCCTGCCCTGCAGAAGCAGCCATTGCCGGAAGGTCGCTATCGCCGTATTGTTCCCGGCGCCCTGGCGGCAACCTGTGTCTTTGTCTGTGTTCTGTTATACGGCGTGATTTTCTGGCCGACGCTTTACGATGCCGCCTCGATCAATACGGATGGTAAAATGTATCCCCTCCGGATCAACAGGATCACAGGGAGTGTTGTTTATTTCGACGGGGAACAATGGCGCAATACGCCTGTTCCTGCGACACCCGGGCCTGTTGCGGCGGCGCCTGTTACCTCGGCTCCCCTGGCTGCTCAGACTGCGACCCTGCCGCAGAAAGAAACGCTGCCGGATCGTCGGCAGGCGCCCGCGCCCTCTGCACCTCAGGCGCAGACGCCGATACAATCATCATCCATTCATCAGGTAAAACAGATGCCTCCCCGCGGGGCCGCGAGGGACAGTCTCTTTGCCATCCAGATCAAGTCGTTCGACAATCCGGCCGAAGCCCGAAAGCTGGTTGAAGATTTGAGAAAAACGGGAATGGAGATAGATTCTGTCGCTGCGCCCGTCGGCTCCCGCGGGATCTGGAACCGTGTCCTGATCGGGCGATTTAAAGATCCGAACGAGGCGTTGAAATTCATGCAGGAACATAGAATAATAGATGCTTATCCGGACAGTTTCATTCAGAAACGCTCTCCGTAAGAACCGGGAATTTCCTTCGGCTTTCTGACGTCGTCCGGATAAAGGGAGCGGGGTTTTTCGCTTAAGGCGCGCAGCAAGACATCGTCCCCTTCATAGACATCGTTGCGAAACTGAACATCGCCTTGAGGGGTTGTCCAGGCCGTCAGATAGAGAATGTGCAAATCGATCGGGTGCGAGAGTTTCAGAATCTGTCTCTTTCCCTTGCCGATTTCCGCCAGAATCTTCTTATGATCCCAACCGTTTTCATTTTTCAGAAGATACTCGGCCAGGTCAATCGGTTTGGCGATCCGGATACAGCCGTGACTGAAGGTTCTCCGGGTCCTTTTGAAGAGGTGGCGATCCGGGGTGTCATGCAGATAGATGTCGAATTTATTGGGAAACATGAATTTTATCCGGCCCAGGGCATTGCCCGAACCGTAATCCTGCCGGAAACTGTACTTCAATTTGTCCGGACGGATCTTTGACCAGTCGATGGTTGCCGGATCGACTTCTTTTTCTTGAGGCCGGCGGTATTCGATGACTCTTATTTTCTTTTTTGTCAGATAGGCCGGGTCTTTCCGCACCTCGGGCAATATTTCTTTCTCGGCGATCGCTTTCGGAATATTCCAGTAGGGATTCAGCTCAAGGTAGGTCATTTTTCCGCTGAAAACGGACGTTCGTTGATTCTGCTTTCCGACCACGATGGGCATGTCCATGACGATGGATCCGTCCTCGAACACAATCAGCTCAAAGTCAGCAATGTTCACAAGAATGTAACGATTGCCGACGTTCTCCGGAAGCCACCGGAGCCGTTCCATATTCAGGGTAATCTGCCGGATGCGCTTTTCCACGGGGACGTTCATTTCTTTCAGCGTTGCCGGACCGATCGTTCCATCGGCTTTGATTCCATGTCTTTTCTGAAATCGGCGGATCGCATTTTTCATGCTCTCATCGTCATTGCGGCCCGACGATTCTGCCGGGAGCAGATCGCCCGTCAGCAGCAGCCGCTGTTTCAACAATAATAAATAACGCCGGTGGTCTGCTTTTGTTTTTAGATGGCGGGATTGCGGAAGCTCAGGCCAGCCACCGGTTCCGGCGATATTCGCATAAACCGCAAGGGCTTGTTTCAGGCCCCGGTAAAGAGGATCATGCGGCGCCAGACGTCGGAAGGCGGCTTCAACCTTGCCGGTATTCAAGGCATTTTCAATCACATCGAACAAATAGACATCCTTCTGATAGGAAAACCAGTCGGGGTAAAGTCGTTCGGGATCGACGCGGCCGTTAAGCAAGTGAAAACCATAAGCGACCAGGGCATCGGTCAGCAACAGTTCAAGGTCAATCTGTTTGGCGATCGGAAACGGGAGGTTATGTCCCCGGCTGGTGCGCCACGCCGAGATCAGCGCAGTCATTTCAGAGAGATGATATTCTTCGGGCTTCAGCCCTTCCTGCTCCGCCCGGCGGATGGCGTTCAGAAGAACTTCCACGGGCGGGAGGGGGCCCTGACTGTCGATCCAGGCCGGACGAAACGATCGCGCCGTGTAGATATCCTGAAGAACGGCCGGTGCATAGGCAATGGCGCCTTCACATAGAATGAACGGATTTTCCACCGCTGCTTCGAGGCGTTTTTGGATTGAGTCGTTGAGGGCGTTTCCGACAGGATTCGCATTGCCCATGCCGGGCCACAGGACGATGAAAAACACCGCAGAGATCGTCAATGCGGCGCGGATTCTATTCGTAAAAAGATTCATAGCGGTTTTTTATACACACGATCCTGTCAATGTTTGGTAAAACTGACATAATCAGCAGCCAAAAAGCAAATCATTTTCACAGGGATGTCCTTGGATATATGGGGACACGACTGCGTCATGTCCCCATATATCCGATGCCGTCGTTTTCGACTTTTTGTGAGTTCTTCAATGGATGACGTCGATGTTGAACCGGTTGCTCAGCCTGAACGTCATGCTTGTCTTCGGCGGGGTTTGTTTCTTGATCTCATCAATTCATCTTGAATATCAAAACGTATCATGGTACGCAACAAATCACCTTGATATTCGGAAATATGAAAGGGGCTTTGGCGTGAACCGTTTCAAAGTTGCGACCTATAATGTCAATTCCATCCGGTCACGACTGCCTATCGTCATTCCCTGGCTTAAAGAAAATCGTCCAGATGTCCTGTGCATGCAGGAAACAAAAGTGGACGACGCGCGGTTTCCGGTCGCAGAATTCGCAGAAGCCGGCTATCATGTTGTCTTTAAGGGAGAAAGGCAATACAATGGCGTCGCCGTCGCATCTTTGAAAAAACCGGAGAACGTTTTTTATGGCCTGTCGGACGACGGCCCGGCCGACGAGGCGCGTCTGATCCGTGCTGACTTTTCCGGTATTTTCGTCATCAATGCCTATGTGCCGCAAGGCCGCGATCGCGATGCGCTTCAGTATATTTATAAAATTGAATGGTTCAAGCGTCTCCGGAATTATCTGGAACGGTACCTGACGCCCGACAAGTCCGTGATCTGGATGGGCGACCTCAACGTGGCGCCGGAAAACATCGACGTCCACGATCCGAAAAGACTGATCGGGCACGTGTGTTTCACGCCGGAAGTCCGGGAAGCTTTTGCCGCCGTCAAATCCTGGGGGTTCGAGGATATTTTCCGCCGGCATCATCCCGGCGAGGCCGGGCAATACACCTTTTTCGATTATCGCGTCCCCGGGGCCGCGGAAAAGGGGCTGGGCTGGCGGGTCGATCATATCCTGGCAACGGCGCCACTGGCGAAGCGGTCCGTGGACTGCCGGATCGACCTGCGTCCCCGGCTCATGGAAAAACCGTCGGACCATACGGTGTTGACGGCTGAATTCAACATCTGACGACTTCTGGATCATTGAACGGAAGAGGTGGAGAATATGCACGAAGCACCTGAGACCATTAAGAAAAATAAAGAGATTGCCGAAAAATTCTCCCGCATCGAGGCCGAGCTGCCTTTGTTTTCGGAACCGGGAGAATTCTTTGAAAAACTGCTGCTGCGGCTGCACGAGGAGTTCGCCATCCCCTTTGTCTGGCTGTCCATCGTGAACCGGAAAAACGTCGGCAGCCTTGTCCAGGCCCTGAAGGCCTCCAGGGTGCTGGCGGATCGCCTGAATTTCATCGATGAGGCGCCGTTTCTCGAACTGGCCTCCCAGGGCGAGACACCGGTATTGGCCAACAAGGACCTCCATCCCTTTTACAAACTCTTCCCCAAAAACAAGAAATTCTTCATCAAGTCCATCGCCGTTGCCCCGATTATGCTTGATGGTCAAGTTATCGGCAGCATTAATTACGGGGATGCGGAAAATAAACGTTATGAGCCGGGCATGGACACGAGCCTGCTTCAACATCTGACCGGAGCGGTTTCTTCGTGCCTGACCCGTTTGTTGAAAGCGAATCCCTCTGACACCTGACCTGGGCGACGGGCGCAACCTCTTTGTTTTGAAACGGATGGCAGCGGTGATGCAAAAGAAGATCCTTATTGTCGATGACGAAAAAGACATCGTCGAGCTGATCGCTTACAACCTCGAACAGGAAGGATTTACAGTTTTACGGGCCTATGACGGGCAGGCAGCCTGGGAAGCGGTCAAGACGGAGAAACCGAGCCTGGCGGTGCTTGATCTGATGCTGCCGGGCATATCGGGGCTGGAGGTCTGCAAATTGATCCGGCGCCATAGAGAAAGCGAATCGCTGCCGGTCATTATGGTGACCGCAAAATCGGATCAGGTCGATAAAATCCTCGGACTGGAACTGGGCGCCGACGACTATTTGACAAAACCCTTCCATGTTCGGGAGCTCATTGCCCGGATCCGCGCCGTTCTGCGCAGATCGGAAGGACGAAAAGATCCGGACATCACGGAAATGTTCACATATCGGGGGCTTGAGATTGATTTCCTGTCCTGCACAGTCACCGTGGATGGGAATAAGGTCGGAATGAGTTCCCGCGAATTCAAATTGTTGCAGTTTCTGACCCGTCGCCCGGGCCGGGTTTACAGCAGGGATCAACTGCTGGATCATGTCTGGGGCGACGAAACATTTGTGGAACCGCGTACCGTAGATGTTCACATCAGCCGACTGCGGGCGGCGATCGAAAAAGACAAGGAGCATCCGAAGTATATTATGACGGTTCGGGGAATCGGTTACAAGTTTACCGACATCAGCCAGGAACAGACCGTCTGATCAGATGCACAGCCGTCGCCTTGAAAGAGGCGAAGATCGGTTTGCCTTCCTCAAGGGCGAGGCTTTCCGCAGAGGGGATGGTCACGTAGGCCGTGAGAAAAAAGCCGCAATCGACGCTGACCTTGTAGAACAAGCCCATCGGTGAGATCCTGACGATCCTGCCGGGGAAGGTGTTTCGGGCGCTGACGCCCTCCTGGGAAGGGCCTGTGGAGAGCGTGACATGCTCCGGACGAATGCAGCAAACAACCCTTTCTCCCGGCTTTGCGTTCCCCACAGCTTCAATCTCCCCGTTTTGAACCCGGCAGATCACCGTACCGGCGTCCGTCCTGATGATTTCACCATTGAGAATGGTTTCAACTCCGACGAAAGAAGCGACAAATTCATCGGCGGGATTGTTCATGACTGCCTCGGGCGTACCGATCTGGGCGATCTTTCCCTGATTCATGACGGCAATCCGATCCGACAGTCGCAGGACCTCCATCTGATCGTGTGTCGCCATAATCGTCGTTGTGCCCGTCTCTCGCAGGACTCGATCGAGGTCTTCGATTAGAGACTCGCGCGTTGGAGGATCGAGCGATGAAAAAGGTTCGTCGAGAAAAATGATTTCAGGTTTTATCGCGAAGGCTCTGGCAAGGCTTGTGCGCTGGGCCTCGCCGCCTGAGAGTTTTCTGGCGGAACGGCCGGCAATATGGCCGATGCCGAACCGATCGAGACAGAGCGCCGCGGCATGCTTGATCTCATCCTGCCGCATTCCGCGAATCTTTAAGCCGGACACAACATTTTCAAACACCGTTGTATCGAAGAGAAGGGGCTCCTGAAAAACCATGGAAAGTTTTCTACGGTACGTCAATATGGCGTTGTTCGACTCTATCCGTTGCCCCTTGAAGACAATTTCACCCGTGAATGATTTCAACAAGCGGGCCAATGTCAGAAGAAACGTCGATTTCCCTGCGCCATTGGGGCCGATGAGGCACAGGACTTCGCCCGTGGAAAGAGAAAGCCTGGAAATATCCAGAACCGTCGCCCCACCGCGACCGACCTGAAGATTTCTGATTTCAAGGATGGGGGATTCGGTGTTCATCGCGGCCTGTCTTTTTGCTGAATCTGTGTCAGGATGGCATTGATTGTAAAGGCGAGCAGGAGAAGAATGATGGACAGGGCCATAGCGATAGCGAAATTTCCCTTGCCCGTCTCCATGACGGTCGCCGTTGTGAGAACACGGGAATACCCCTTGATATTGCCGCCGACCATGATGGAAGCGCCGACCTCGGAAATGACACCGCCGAAGCCGGCCATGACGGCAGCCAGTAGCGGGAGCCTGGCTTCCTTGACCAGGATCCACACCATCTGAAGACGGGTGGCGCCGAGGGCCAGGATCTGCAGTCGGAGATTGGCGGGAAGCTGCTGTATCGCGGCGAGACTGATCCCCATGACGATGGGCGTTGCGATGACGGTCTGGGCGATGATAATGGCCGTCGGTGTGTACAGAATTTCGAGAAAACCCAAAGGGCCGTTTCGCCACAAAAATATGGTGACAAAAAGGCCCACCACCACGGGCGGCAGGCCCATGCCGGTGTTGATGAGGCTCACCACAAACCGCCTGCCGGGAAACTGGTTCAGCGCGACAGCGGTTCCCACGGACACGCCGATAAACATGCTCAGAAATGTTGCCGTCCCGGATATCTTCAGGGATAGCCAAGTGATCCCAAGCACTTCCCGATCGAGTGTCAGCAGGAGAATGAACGCGTGCCGGATGCCGTCAATGATAATATCCAAGGATGCCGCTCTTCCTTATTTATCCAGATCTTCTTCCCTTTTCCCGGCATCTGGGAAAAACAGCGGCGATCCGAACTTGGCAACGCCAAACGTTTTGATGATATTCTGAGTCTCTTTGGAGACCATGAAATCAGCAAACGTCTTCGCGCCGTCGGCATTCACCTTGGGCCATTTTCCCGGATTGACCTCGATGACGTGATAGACATTCAGCAGGATGCCATCCCCTTCACCGAGAATATCAAGGCCGAGATTTTTCTTCAGGGCCAGATAGGTGCCCCGGTCGGCAAGGGTATACGTTTTTTTCTCTGCGGCAACGTTCAGGGTCTGTCCCATACCGAGCCCCGTCTGCTGATACCACTTTTGTCCTTCCTGATTTATACCGGCAGCCTTCCAGATGCTCTTTTCTTTTGAATGAGTTCCCGAATTATCTCCACGAGACATGAAGGTTGCATTGGATGCGGCAATTTTCTTGAAAGCCTCGGCGGCTGATTTCATTCCTTTGATCCCGGCAGGATCGGCCGGCGGCCCCACAATGATGAAATCGTTATGCATGATGATTCTTCTGTTAATCCCATAGCCCTCGGCGATGAATTTCTTCTCCGCAGCAGGCGAGTGAACCAGAAGCACATCCGCTTCCCCCTTCTGCCCCATGGCCATGGCCTGGCCGGAACCGACGGCAATCGTTTTGACGAAATATCCCGTTTTCTTTTCAAAGATGGGAAGCAGGACATCCAAAAGTCCGGAATCCTGCGTGCTGGTTGTTGTGGACAGAATAATATTTTTCTGCTTCGGCTGGGCCGCTGGGGCTGAGGCTGTAAAAATAACAAAAACCGATAGGGCCAGCATCGCAGCTATAAAGCCTATATCCTTAAACCGTTTCATCTTTTTCCTCCTGATAAAAATATGAACATCGAAAAATGTATTTATTTACCGCCTTGCGATTTTACCCACTCCCTAGAATTCGGAAAAAAGAGAGGCGTGCCGTATTTGTCTTTGCCGAAATCACGGATGAGCTTCTGCCCCTTTTCCGGCAAGGTGAGCCACTCGACAAAGGTTGTTACATCCGTCGCATTCACTCTGGGAAATTTCTGGGCATTGACCGGAATCAGGGTAATGTAATTAAGGAGCGCCTCGTCTTTCTCTACGAGGATGGCGAGTTTTATTTGATCCTTCAGGGAAAGATAGGTTGCCCTGTCGATAAACGTATAGGCTTGCTGCCCGTCCGCATGGCGAAGAGTCGCTGCATTGCCCTCTGCCCCTTTTTCATAGATTTTATACCATGAGCCGGACGGTTTCATCCCCGCCATCTGCCAGATATTCATTTCCGCCACATGCGTTCCTGACTTGTCTCCACGGCTGATAAAGGCCACCCCCTTTGCAGCAATCGCCTTGAGGGCTTCCGCCGCGCTCTTCATACCCTTGACGCCCGCGGGATCACTTGCAGGACCGACGATGACAAAATCATTGTACATCAGAGGAATCCTCTCCGTACCGTACCCCTCCTGGACAAATTTTTCCTCAAGTGATTTCGCATGAACGATTACCAGATCGATATTCCCCTTTTCTGCTATCTTGAGGGTTGCCCCCGTGCCGGCGCTTACATGTCGTACCCTGATCCCCTTTTCTTTTTCGAATTGATCTTCCAAGGCACCCACGATGCCTGCATCAACAGGCCCGATTGTACTGGCCAAAAAGACAAAATTGCCACCCTGCGCCGCCGACAAACCGGGACTGAACACAAGCAGGCACAACAAAACAATCCATGACCATTTTCTCATACGCAGCCACTCTTTCATACGCAACTTCCTTTCTGTGTATTTTTTAAATCATCCCGCTGAATACAGGATCTTCCCCGAATTGCCGAAATCGTAACTTGCTAATTTTTCCACTCTCTTTCGGAATCCGCTTGAATTGAGAACATCCATGAATGTCTGCACTCCTTTTTGAAAAAAAGTGGACTGGTCGAGGACCATATCGAAGCTTTCCCTTGTGATCGGGGCAAATGAGAGCCCCAGGAGTTTCGACACCGCTGCTGTGGCAATTCCAACGTCCGCTTCATTCGATAGAATGGAAAATCCCACTTCAAAATGGGTCGCCACTTCCGTGTCATATCCGGAGATAGAATCGGGCGACACTCCCAGTCGGCCCAGATGGTAATCCAGAAGAACCCGTGTTCCCGAACCTTTCTGCCGGTTGATGAATCTCAAGCCATCCCCGGCGAGATCATCGAACCACTTAACATCATGCGGATTATCAGGGGCCGTAATAAAGCCGATTTCCCGGTGGAACAGGTTGACTGCGACGGCTTTGATCGCGGGCAGGCAGGTCGAAAGATAGGGAATGTTGTACCGGCCGCTTTCGGGATCGAAGAGATGAGACCAGGCCATGTCCGTGTGACCATTATTCAGGGCTGCAAGCCCGTTCATGCTCCCTATGTTGGCGGAAAATAAATAAAGATCAGGATACGCATTTCTCACGCAGGTTTGAAGTATGTCCAGAACGGGATCGTTGCTGCCCGCTGCCAGCAGGGCCCCTCCAATTTTCCCGCTTTTCTGCCTCACCTGCGCAAGCCCTTCTCCGGCTTTCGCTTCTATCCATTCATCGATCAGCCTCTTCGGGAATAGCCACTTTCCGGTGGCCCTGGTAGCGGGAATCCGGCCTGACTTGATCAGGGCGTAAACCTGCTTCTCGTGGATATCCAAGTATTTTGCCAATTCCTTCGTATTCATGAGCTCGACGGACATACTGGCCCCTCCTCGGTTTTCCCCGTCCCTATACAGGATTAAACAATACTTTTCAATGCAATATTAACTTGAAATTACTTTTAATTACCAATTACTACTTATAGCGCCATAAAAAGTCCGGATGCTCAAGTTGCGTTGCATCCTTACCTTCATGTATGAATGATGAGAATTTCATTGACATGGAAGATTGCTCTTCTTATACTCCGGCAGTGAAAAAGCAAAGCCTCGTCAATATCAATAATAATTCAATCTCACGGAGGACCTGATGAAAAGATACATGATGCTCGGAATGATTGCTGTCGTAATGATGCTTACCGGCTGCGGTTACAATACGATCCAGCAGAACGAAGAGGCGGTCAAGGCTGCCTGGGGAGACGTGGAGGCCACCTATCAGCGGCGCAGCGACCTTATCCCGAACCTTGTCGAAACCGTCAAGGCGTACGCGAAACATGAACAGGAGACCCTGCAGGCCGTAACGGAGGCCCGCGCGAAGGTGGGCTCCGTCCAGGTTTCGAAGGACATGATCGGCAGCCCCCAGGCGATGGCGCAGTTCCAGCAGGCCCAGTCAACGATGAGCGGCGCCCTGTCGCGGCTTCTTCTCGTCGCCGAGCGCTATCCCGATCTCAAGGCCAATCAGAATTTCCGGGACCTCCAGAACCAGCTCGAAGGAACGGAGAACAGGATCAATGTGGCGCGCACCCGGTATAACCAGACGGTACAGAACTTCAACACGTCGATCAGGATATTTCCGAACAATCTGACCAACTCGTTGATCCTCAAGCTCCAGCCCAAAGAAGTCTACAAAGCGGAGGCGGGAGCCGAAAAGGCGCCGAAGGTAAAATTCTGACAGGGAGCCATTGTCTGTGCATGTAGAGAAAAGATCGACGAAAAAAGACGCGGCAGTAAGAAAAAGCCCGGTAAAGACCTCTCTCGTAAGGCCCCATGCGTTGTTTTTTATTGCCTGCCTGGTGTTTTTTGTCTGTGCGGGGAGCGCTCGCGGCCTCGATGTACCGCCCCTGAGAGGCTATGTCAACGACTACGCGAACATGATGTCGCCGGGGGCTCGTGCGCAGTTGGAAAAGGAGCTCAAAGACTTTGAGCGGTCCGACTCGACGCAGGTGGTTGTTCTGACCGTTGGGTCCCTCGATGGAGATGTTCTGGAATCATTCTCCATCAGGGTCGCCGAAACGTGGAAAATAGGCCAAAAAGGAAAGGACAACGGGGTCATCCTGCTGGCAGCGAAAAAGGAGCGAAAGACGCGCATCGAGGTAGGCCGGGGCCTTGAAGGAAAGCTGACGGACCTGACGGCGGGGCGGATCGTGCAACTTGTCATCAATCCGCAGTTCAAGAGAGGCGATTTTGATGCCGGATTCACGTCGGGTATTCGGGCCGTCATCGACGCGACCCGCGGCGAGTTCAAGGCCGATCAGGCAAGGCGGGCCTCTTCAACCAGGGGCATCGTTTCGTCGTTCATGCCGCTCATCGTTTTCGGCGCCGTATCTCTTCTCGTTTTGGGCAGGATATCCCGTCCCCTCGGCGGCGCCGCGGGATTGATCGGTTTTCCGCTTGTCGGCTCGATCCTTGGATTGCCCATGACGGCGATCATTTTCCTTGCTTTTCTCGGTCTGGCCCTGGGTATCTTCCTTCCACTTTTCTTCGGAGGGCCCTTCGGGGGAGCAGGCGGGTACGGAACGGGCGGCGGTTTTGGCGGTTTTGGCAGCGGCGGTTTTGACGGCGGAGGGGGTTTTGACGGGGGTGGAGGCGGCTTTGGCGGAGGCGGCGCCTCGGGGGACTGGTGATGAAAGGTTATTCAAGGGCATCGCATTTTTTTAATCCTGCCGAGAAAGAAGCGATCGAATCGGCGACGCGCGCGGCCGAGTTTCGCACGATCGGCGAGATCGCCGTTATGGTCGTAGATGCAAGCAGCCGTTACAGGGAGGCGGAGGTCTTTGGCGGCATTACACTGGGCAACATCATCGCCTTTTTCGTTACGGTCTTTTTCTTTCATGAGTCCATATGGTGGTACGTTCCCCTTACCTTCGTTTTCTTTTTTCCTTCCTGGCTCCTTTTCAGGAAAATACCAGACCTGAAGATCCATTTAGCGGGCCAGGCCCGCCGGGAGTTCGCCGTTCAGGGAAGGGCGCTCAGGGCGTTCTACGAGAAAGGCCTTTACAGGACAGCCGGAAGCACGGGCGTTCTCTTTTTCATCTCCATTCTCGAGAGGAAGGTATGGGTGCTCGCCGATAAAGGCATCTACGAAAAGATCACCCAGGCACGGCTAAACGGTTTTGCACAGGCGGTCTCGGAAGGGATCAGGCAGGGCAGAGCCGCAGACGCGCTCATCGGGGCGATTCATGATGCGGGCGAGCTTCTCCGGGAACATTTTCCGATACTCGATGGCGACACGAACGAGTTGCCTGATACGATCATGATCGGGAGCAAGTCCGATGACGATTGAATCCAGCCAGTTACCACCCCCACCCGAACCCTCCCCCGTCGAGGGGGAGGGAATTCTTGACTTTTTACGAGTCCGTCAACTATCAGAAGGGCTAAAATATCAGCGCCGGGGAGATGCTCGTCGCCGCACCGGCGCTGCACGGCGGCAGCCGGTCGGCTGCAAGAGATAGAATTGCATGGAACTTCAGGATAAGCTGGGTGTTTTAAAGAAGAACATCAAACAGATGCAAAGCGTTGTCGTGGCCTATTCGGGCGGCGTGGACAGCGCTTTTCTGCTGAAAGCGGCGCATGATATACTCGATGAAAATGCCGTCGCCGTGACGGCGCGATCCCATATACATCCGGAAAGGGAGTTTCGTCAGGCCGTAGAATTCGCGCAGAAGATCGGAGCAAGACACGTCGTTATCGATTCGGAAGAGTTGGAAATGGACGGCTTTTCGGATAACCCGCCGAATCGGTGCTACATCTGTAAAAAGGCGCTTTTTTCAATGATTGGAGAATGGGCGCGACAGCATCACATCCGGCATGTCACAGATGGTTCCAATGTGGACGATCGCGGCGATTACCGGCCGGGGACACAGGCCGCAAAGGAAGCAGGCGTTGTCAGTCCTTTGCAGGAAGCAGATCTGAACAAGGACGAAATCAGAATCTGGTCTAAGGAGATGGGATTGCACACGTGGGATAAGCCCGCCTCTGCATGCCTGGCTTCGCGATTTCCCTATGGGCAGCGGATCACCAGGGAGAAACTTCAACAGGTGGATCAGGGGGAACAGTTTCTGCTCGATATGGGATTCCGACAGGTCAGAGCCCGCCATCACGGCGATGTGGCGAGGCTGGAAGTATCGGCGGATGAACGCGGCAAGTTCTTCAATATCGCTTTGATGGATAAGGTCTATGAGAAATTCAGGCAGCTTGGATTTTCGTACGTTTCGCTCGACCTCAAGGGATATCGAACAGGAAGCCTGAATGAGGCGATCGATGCCGGCAGGCCAGTGGAATGACCATGAAAAATAGTTCACAAGCGGCGAAGCCATTTTTCATAGTACTCAAGAAAGGATGACGGCTGAGCCGGGCCTTGCCTTGTAATCAACGCAACTTGTTGATCATGGATGCCATAACCCCGGCGCCGAAACCATTGTCGATATTGACGACGCAGACGCCGCCGGCGCAACTGTTGAGCATGGACAGCAGCGCAGCGAGACCCTGAAAGCTTGCGCCATAACCCACGCTGGTCGGAACGGCAATGACGGGCTTGTCTACAAGTCCGCCGACGAGACTCGGCAGGGCGCCTTCCATGCCGGCAACGACGATGATCACTCTTGCCCCCCGGATCACATCCAGTTTGTCGAACAGGCGGTGGACACCGGCCACACCGACATCGACGATTCTCTCTACGCGATTCCCGAAGAGTTCTGCAGTGACGGCGGCTTCCTCGGCGACGGGCAGGTCCGACGTCCCTGCCGTAACCACTGCAATATAACTGTCCGGAGTTTCCATCCTGGTCTTGCTGACCGTGACGGCGCCGGCCAGCGGATGATAGACGGCTTCCGGACAGATCTGCCGGATTTCTGCAAACAGCGCCTCGCCGGCCCGCGTGGCCAGGATATTCGAGTTTCTCTCCAGCATGGCCTGAAAGATCGTTTTAACCTGCTGCGTCGTTTTTCCGGGGCAGAAAATCACCTCCGGATAACCGACACGCAATTCCCGGTGCGTATCGAGCTTTGCGCATCCGAGATCCACATAGGACAGGTCTTTCAAAAGGGCCATCCCCTCATCGACTGTGGTCCGGCCGCCCCGGATGTCCTCGAGCAGAGTTTTCAATTTATCGGCGTTCATATTTCCAATTTTCCCGAAAAACCTTGTTCGCGGAATCACAAAATGAGAATTTTGCATAACCGGTGAAAAATGGTTTGCAAGCGGCGAATGAAAGGCTTTTCGTTGATGGGGACACGACTCTGTCATGTCCCCATGGCTCATTTATTGATTTCGTAAGTATTTAAGCAACATCATATTTCAAGCGAAAAAGATTTTGAGCCGCAACGAAACCATTTTTCATCAATTAGCAAGTTTCTGTTGATATTAATACCGGATAAGTATCATTCTTCCGCGGACGTCAGGCTGTCGTAAATTGCTTTCACGCTCACGCCTTTTTCCCCGGCCAGTTTACGGCAATCCTCATATTCAGGCTTGGATTTGATTTTTTTGCCCCGGAGATAGGCGTTCTTCATGGTAATTGCGCCGTATTTCGTTGCGCGGATTGAAAAGTCGCGTTTCAGTATGGCCTTGGAGACCCGCTGCGTTCTCAGGCCGAAAGTCGAGGTTTTAAGCCAGAGGATTTCCTCAACGGCCTGGCGTTCCCGGTCACCGCAGAGGATGCTGATTTTTATCGCCGGCCGCGATTTTTTCATGATCACTGGCGTCAGAAAGACGTCGAGCGCGCCCTTTTGAAAAAGAGAGTCCATCACGTCGTCGTAGAGCTCCGGGTTCATATCGTCGATGTTGCATTCAATCAGGAAGGCGTCTTCGGTTTCAATATCTTCTGCAGACGATCGGTCCGGTTGTTCACCCAAGAAGACGCGCAGCACGTTCGGGCGGTCCGTATCGCGCTGTCCGATCCCGTAACCGATTTCCGTCACGGTGAAGTCGGTCGTCTCCGTGTAGTGGTCCACCGTAGCCGCCAGAATGGCCGCACCGGTGGGTGTTGTCGCCTCATGGGCTGACCCGCCGGTTCTGATCGGAATGTTTCTGAGGATTTCTGCGGTCGCCGGCGCCGGAACGGGCAGAATCCCATGGGCACAGTTGACAAAACCGCTTCCCACTTCCACGGGGGAACTCAGGACTCTGTCCACTTGCAGATACTCCAGACAAAAGGCGGCGCCGACGATATCCACAATGGAATCTATCGCCCCGACTTCGTGAAAATGAACATCATCAAGGGGATGCCCGTGAACCTTCGCCTCGGCTTCGGCCATTTTCGTGAAGATGTTCAGGCTGATCGCTTTGACCGTTTTAGACAGGTTACTGTCCGCAATAATCTTTGCGATGCTCCTGAACGTTCTCCCCTCTGGCGGTGCGGCTTCGCGACCGACAACAACCTCAACCCTCGTTCCGGTAATGTCCCGGCGCTGATCCCGGCTGATTTTGACTTCATAAGGCCCGATATCAAGCTTTTTCAATTCCGCCAGAAGGTGATTCCTATCAACGCCCAGATCGATCATGGCGCCCAGGTTCATGTCTCCGCTGATGCCGGCAAAACAGTCATAATATAATACCTTCATCGCAACAATCCTTTCAGGGTTGTTGATCCTACCACAATCTCTGCGCCGACGCCATTTTTCAGATTCAGCCTGTTCATGCGTACTTTTGATTTGATAGTCTGGTGAAATGGGCCTTATCTAAGTTACACTTTGTGTTCTTATGGATCGATGAATGTTATAAACCACCCTAGGACGCCGGGGTAAAATGGGAGGAGTGAATCTGTGTTTCACCTGATGCCCCTGAGCATGGTTTGTAGAGTAGATCCTCTTCCCACTGCTTTGTTCAATAACTCGTACGGTATCATAAACCTTCTCAGATGGGAATGAGTTTGTACTTACAAGGTTGATTCGCACAAAGCTTTTTTACCAAAGCAGATATTTCTAATGTTGAGAGGGGAAGATATATGTCAGTATCGGTTCTTGGGATAGATATAGCAAAAAAGAAATTCGATGCCGCCCTTCTTGTAGATGGGAAGACAAAACATAAGGCCTGCAAGAATTCGGCGGAAGGTTTTGAGACTCTGATGCTTTGGCTTGAGAAACAGGAAATTCAAAAAGTTCATGTCTGCCTGGAAGCAACGGGCAATTATGGAGAGGACTTGGCGATCTATCTTCATGATGCTGGCCACATCGTCAGCATTGTCAATCCCGCCCGCATCAAGGGGTTTGCTCAGAGTGAACTGATTCGGACCAAGACGGATAAGCTTGATGCAACCTTGATTGCCCGGTTCTGTTTGGCTATGAAACCAAGTCCCTGGAGTCCGCCTTCACCGGAGATCAGATCCTTGAGAGCTCTGGTCAGAAGGGTTGATAGCCCGATCGACATGCGAAGCCAGGAGAAAAATAGAGTCCGTACGGCACATGAATCTATCCTTTGTTTAATCAAAGAGCATATCGCTTACTTGGATCAAGAGATTGAAAAAATCAGACGACAAATTGCCGAGCTGATAGGACAAAATCCGAATCTTAAACGGAAAAAGGAATTGCTGGATTCTATTCCCGCTATTGGTAAAGTAACCATTCCTCACATCTTGGCAGAATTAGATGGTCTGGAAAAATTCAACCATGTTCGTGAACTGGTGGCGTTCATCGGACTCGCGCCAAAGGAAACGCTCTCAGGATCATCTATTAAGGGGAAACCCAGATTATGTAAGATCGGACATGCGCGGCTCAGGAAAGCCTTGTATATGCCTGCATTGGTGTCGATTCAATGCAATCCTGTAATGATCGCTTTTTATAACCGCCTAAAAGATAAAGGCAAAAATGGAAAAGTGATTGTCTGTGCGATTATGCGGAAACTGGTTCACGTTGTCTTTGGAGTCCTGAAATCCGGGGAAAAATACGATCCAAATTATAAGCCAGCTTTCGCTTGACAAGAACGGTATCTACAAGTCAGTTGTTTTCGATTTGGAATTGAGGTGCGGATTGCCAGTTGAAAGCAGCGGTGCTTGCAGGAGAATGCTAGAAGGTATTCGTGGTCGCAGTTTTTATATTTCACGCGGGCAAACCCGTTGTGCAAATTACCGCAGTGGAGATAACGATGGATCACCTGCTCGACATAGGGCCGCCAGAATCCGTATTGCCTGGAGAAATGTTCGTCATAGATCCCGACAAAGATCTCAAAATAGTCCTCTACGCAGCGGTAGTAATCCGAAGACTGCGGATTTCGTGGACGATAAACGGCGGCAGGAAGGAACACGATCTTTCTCCTTCGAGAATATCATGCCGCCATCATGTAGGACGATCATTCTATTTATCAAGAGGGATTTTGCGATATTCATGCTGCGTATTAGTCCTTGCAGAAACCTTTTATTCAATCTATATTATTATATCGGCAATTTAATATGTCAATTTTATGCGGCATGGCATAAGCAACCTTCAGATGACTGAAGTAACTACGGACATATGCTGACCGTTTGACGAGAGTCCTCATAAATGAACGAGTCTTCTTTTCCATATCTTCACGGTTTCGGATCGGTGTCCCGGAGTGCACTTTGTTTTTGAGATTGCCGTTTAAGTATTCGTCTAGATTAAGTTCCGGTAAATAAGAGAAAAGGTAGAAAGCCTCTATCTGTTCCTTGTGTTCCTCCAACCACTTTTTGGCGTTTTTGCTATGATGAACACACAGATTGTCCAGAATCAAAAAGATTTTACGCCCGGCATCCTTGGTCAGGCGAGTCATGAACTTGATCAGAAGCTCGGAATTCATGGCATCCCGGTACATCATGAACCGCACCTTCCCTTGGTTGGTGATGGCCGAAATCATACTGATATGGCTCTTCTTGGCAACCATCCTGATTATCTGGGTCTCTCCCTTCGGGGCAAAGTCCCTGACTCGGTTGGCTCCCGTCTGAATCCCCGTCTCATTGCCCCAGTGAATCTCCGCCTTTTCTTGTTTCGCCCGGGAGAAAATGACTGGATAATCCCTTTCCAGTCATTTCTGCACCGTCTGAGAACTCTGCTCGTAAGCGCGCTTGACCGGCTTCTGAGGAGTAAATCTCCATCGCTTGAGATACTCCCAAACCGTCCGAATCGGCATCTCAATGCCAAGCCGTTGTTCGATCAACAACTTCACGGCATCCCATGTCCACAGGGCAAAGGGAAGTTTCAACTGGTTCGGTGTCTTGTCAATCAGGGCTCGCTTCACCTGCCCCTCCTGTTCGGTGGTAAGGGTGCGCTTCTCTCCCGTACGGCGCCCACGCCTGCCAAGCTTGATGGCTTTGCTGCCCTCCTTCTTGTAGCTTTGCCAAATTTTGCTGGCACGACCAACGCTGACGCCCTCTGCCACATCTTTGTTCAGAAACCCCTGCTTCCGAAGACGAACGACTTGCTTCCTGATCTTATATTGTGTCTCCGGACTATGTTTGCGTGCATCAATCTTTTCATGCATGTCATATATAACAAAATTACCAATATAGCTATATTTAATTGCCGAGGCAATAAGCTTCTTTACTATTCTCTGGAATAAATGATGAGGAGAATACCAGTATGATAGAAGTTTGTGAACATTCATTCATGCAGCTTTCTCAGCCCGTTGTTCTGACTGATGCTGCAGGTTTAATAAAGAGAATGAATAAGGCGGCGGAATCTCTGCTCAATGTTCATTTGGAAACCCTGATCATAAACCCGCCTTTTCCCGAAACAGTGTGCCTCAGGCAAAATATCATGTGCGGTAATATTTCCATTACGGCTGATATCATTCCGATAGGATGTAATTCACAGTCAGGTTTTCTGCTTTTTTTAGAAGAGAAGGGATTGCCGGATATCGACCAGATTCTGGAAAATATCGACGATGCTATTGCGATAGTGGACAGGCACGGCACAATGTTAAAATTGAACAGGAACTTCACAAAATTGAGCGGTGTGGATATAAATATCATGCTCGGTCGACGCATCGAAGACGTAATTAAAAATGGTATCATAACAGAATCAGCCACCTTTAAGTCCCTGCGATTAAAAAAACCGCTGACAGGGACAACTCGATATAGAAATGGAAAGCACGTCACTTGGACAACTAATCTCATTTTCGATCAGGATGGAGAGATTGATTATGTCGTTTCAACGGGAAGAGATATAACAGAATTGGTCAAAATTGAGGAAGAATTGCAAAGAGTGGAATCGCTTAAAGAAGAATATTATCTTAAACTGAAAGAAATTGAAGAACTTCTTGGTCAAGGCAATATAATTTATTCAAGCGTGGAGATGCAGAGGGTTCTAAAGGTGAGCATCAAAGCGGCAAAATCCGATTCGTCGGTTTTCATCTGGGGAGAATCGGGAGTGGGGAAAGAATTAATTGCAAATCTGCTTCATCGATTAAGCGATCGGAAAGGAATGCCGTTCATCGGGATAAACTGTGCAGCAATCCCCGCGGAGCTTTTAGAATCAGAGTTTTTCGGTTACGAGGACGGGGCATTCACCGGTGCTAAGAAGGGCGGTAAAATAGGGTTATTTGAAGATGCCAACGGAGGCACGATCTTCCTGGATGAAGTAGGAGAATTGCCGGTTAACATGCAGAGTAAGCTCTTGCGGATTCTTGAGGAAAAGGAGTTCATGCGGCTGGGCGGAAATAAAATTATACCGATTAATGTTAGAATTATTTCTTCAACAAATTTATCGAAAGAAAATCTTGAGGATACTTTGAAATTCAGGCGCGATTTGTTTTACCGTTTGAGCGTTATCCCCATCAATATACCTCCATTGAGAGAGCGAAGAGACGATATTATTCCGATAGTTCATTTTTTTCTGAACCATTTCAATAAAAAATACAAGTCCAACACCATAATTGCAAAAAGCCTGATGGCGCGATTATACAATTACGATTGGCCGGGAAATGTAAGGGAACTCAAAAATGTTCTAGAAAGGCTGGTTATTCTAGCCGATTCAGGTGTGATAAATGAAAATGATTACGATGTGATCAGCCAGTTCGGAAAATGTGCTCAGGATGATCAACCAGAGATATCCATCGCAAGGCTGATGCCCTTGAAAGAGGCAATCAGAAAAATGGAAAAAATTCTGATCTGGAAAACATACAAGCAATATGGATCCATTGTTAAAACATCCGAGATTCTGAAGATAGATCCATCCACCTTGCATCGAAAAATCAAAAAGAACCGCATTCAACTCAATCCATAGACAACCCCATTTGTATCTCAGAAATGCCATAGTGCCCTTGCATTAATGCAAGGGCACCTCCTTCAGTGCCATGCCTGCTTTTTTAAGTGTCCGTAACGAAAGCCGGTTTCCAAGTGGCATAATAGCTGCATATATAACTGATTCAGGAAAGGAGGTAACAAGATGAGAAAAATCGGGTTTGTTGGTTTGGGAGAAATTGGGTGCTCTGATGGCGAAAAATCTTGTAGGTTCAGGATATCAATTCCAAAGATCCCAGACCGCCTCTGTCCAAGCCCCAACTAATCGTTTGATAGTCTGACCGTGAGCGGTTCCCGCTCCCGATCAGACTATCAAGGCAATAGAGTCGACCGCTCCTCAGTCTGAGTGAACGCTTTCGCACCCCCTCAGGTCTGCGGGGCTTGTGGCTCACCCGCTACCCGTTAATTTAATTGAAGGGGGGTGATATGGAGGCGTTGTAGAAACTAGTAAGTGGTGTATCTCTCGTCCAAACCCCGTGTTGAATATTAATTATTGAGGGGAGACCTTTGGGATGTACCCACGGTGAAGCAAGCTCAACCTGTTCTCTACTCAAATTGGAGTACAATTTAGAGTTTTTATTTACAGCAACTGCGATTTTGCGCGGATATTGGCGTTAGCCCAAGCAAATAGATCATGGTTGCGACTTTGTCGCCTTAGGAAAAGGAGGAAATGATAATGATGAGCAAAAGCAATAAGGATACTTCATTTTTTGCTGCATTTTCGACTAAGTACGCTAAGTGGATGCCAGATGCATTTCTTTTTGCGATACTCCTAACATTTTTGACAATTATTCTAGCCTATGCGTTTACCGATTCCAGCACCAAAACCATCTTCGGTGGATGGCTCAAGGGCTTTGGTTGGCTGATGGAATTCGGTTTTCAAGTGGCGTGGATGATGATTCTTGCTATGACTCTAGTTCATGCTCCAGTCGTGCACCGTTGTGTTGTAGCTTTAGCGAGGCAGATCAAATCCCCTGCCGTTGGCTACGCTGCTATTTTTTTTGTTGGTGGCATCGCGTGCTGGATTAATGTGTATGGGGGGGTGGTAGTTGCGGCGGTCTTTGCGAGAACAGTTGCAGAGAACGTTGAAGGTATGCACTTCCCTATGGTAGCGGGGGTGACCTATTCAACATTTATCATGTGGGGGAACGGCTTATCTTCTAGCGTTGGTTTAGTTATCAATACACCTGGTAACAAATTCGAACAATTAATGGGTGGTCTTGTTCCCACTAACCTGACGCTTTTTACACCGATGAATTTGACTGTTACAATTTCAATGCTTGTAGTTCTGACAATTAGCTTCTATCTCATGGCCCCCGGGAAAGGATCAAAAGTTAGCGGAATACAAGACTTCTTACCTGAAGGAGCTGTCTTAGGCACAGGAAGTGTCGGTGTAAAGGAGACTTCCGCGGGTACCGACGCAGAGCAAAAGGGAGGAGAATTTTCGCTGGCCACTTATTTAGAAGAATCTCCAATCGGGGGACGCGTTTTTGGAATAATAGCGACAGTTTACATCTTTTATGAATTTGCTAACCTTGGTTTTGCCAAAGCACTGAATCTAAACAACATAGGTTTCGTTGTATTTGCCTTGGGGATGCTTGCTTATCGTAGCCCTATGCTTTATATGCGATCCTTCAGTAAATTTGCCGGAGGTTGCGCAGGGGTGCTTGTCCAATTCCCCATGTTCGGGGGGATTATGGGAATCATGATACTATCTGGTCTTGCAGCAGTAATAACAAATTGGTTTGTGTCCTTTTCCACAGCTACTACCTTCCCCCTGTATTCTTTTCTTTCGGCGGGTTTGGTAAACATCTTTATTCCATCCGGTGGTGCCCAGTGGGCATGCCAAGCCCCCATCTGTATCCCCGCTGCAAAAGCCTTAGGTGCCGACGTACCAAAAATAGCGATGACCATCGCTTATGGAGATGCTTGGACAAACATGATACAGCCTTTTTGGATGCTTATGTATGCACCAGTACTTATTGGAGGAACTACATTGCGCGTCAGAGATTTGATGGGATATTGTTTCTTTACTCTCGTCATATCCGGGATTATTTTCGGAGGCTGCTTAATGTTATTCTGATATCGGCATGTATGTCTCCCAACTTTCGAACATATATTCACCCTATTCGACAAACGGGTGGAAGTTATGGCTGATGTGTAATGAATCCTAGGGAATCCCCCGGCAAAGCCGGGGGATTCCCAGAGTTTGACATTTCCGGGAATATAAGAGAACCTTTTTCCTTGTTCGGAATTCAGGTTTAAAAACCGTGGGTTGGAAATTTGTAAAGTATTAAAATGTCTGGTGAGGGGGGAGGGGGGGGGGTGAAAATGATCAAAAAAATACATCATGTGGCAATAGCTGTTAAGAATCTGAATAAAAGCTTGTCAGTATATACGGATGTGCTGGGACTAAGAGCGAGAGTCCAGGAACTTGAGGCATATTCACTTAGGTTAGCCTTTATCGAAGTGGGGGAGGTGTTAATAGAGCTTCTTCAACCTACCAGTGAGAATGATCAACTCGGCCTTTATGAATTTATGCAGGAAAAAGGAGAGGGGCTGCATCATATTGCTTATGAAGTAATAGATATTCAAAAAACCATTAAGCTTCTCAAGGAAAATCAGGTTCGTATGATTGACGAGTCTCCTAAGCCAGGTGCAGATGGCATTATTGCTTTTGCAGAAAGGGAAAGTATGGGGGGGGTTCTTGTAGAGTTTGTCGAAAGGGTCAAAGAATGAATATTCCGTGCCGATAACCAGTTCAAGCAGATAAAGAATGTAGGCGATAAAACTGTCAAGTTTTGTATAAAGCCAAAGTTCAGTGAAGGGAGGAAATCGTGAAAACAGCATTGGTTACTGGTACAGGATGTGACATAGGAAGAGAGGTTGCTTTATTCTTGGGCTCAAAGAACTACAGAATAATAACCCATGGGACAGAAATGAAAGACTCTCTTGAAAATACGCATCAAGAGCTTAAGAATAGAAATATTCCATATTCGAATTATCTGGTTGATTTTTCATCCATAGACGACGTTGTCACTACCTGTGACAAGATTTTGGAAAATGAAGATGAATTAGGGGTTATAGTACATGTCGCAGGAGGAAGCACCGCCTTCGGCCCAGATAAGATTACACCTAAACAATTAGTTGATTCAGTGAATATCAATTTAATTGCGCCAATGATTATGACCCATAAATTACTATCTAAATTAACAGATAATAGTCTTGTTGTTTTTACATCAGCTATCTCCGGTATTCACTCCGGCTGGTACCCTACTGATGCTTGCTTTGACGCCGCAAAGGGTGGATTATCACGTTTTACAGAAAATATGGCTCGTAATTTAGGGCCAAAAACGCGAGTTAATTGTATTGTTATCGGTCTTATGTACGTAGATGATAATTATAAGGAGTGGCGGGCTGCAAGGGCAGAACAGATTCCAATGGGAAGAATTGCACATAATAAGGATTTCGTTAAATGTATCGATTTCTTCTTAGAAAATGAATACATAACTGGGGTTTCTTTGCCATTGGATGGAGGGTGGATGGCGTATAATGTCAACCCACCTTTTAGCTCTCCTCTAATGCAGGTATCGTCTTGAAATTTAGAAGGGAATGGGTGAAATCCCTGAGTGGCTCCTTAAGGGGGCGGAAGTCATCCTGCCCGGTTGTAGCTTATTGAATCTGATATCAGTTGAAAATGGGCTGACCAAGGTTGGTAATGCGACGGTTTTGGATGTGTCCGGGGCTTTAATGAAGACATTTGATACAATGATCACGCTCAGAAAGAAGAGCGGAATTACTGTGAGCAGACAGGGCCCCTACGAATCACCAACGAAGGATCAGATTGAGGCTGTCAAGAAAATCTATGGCGTTAAATGGTAACGGGATAGTAAAGAGGAGGACGTAAAATGGAGAAGATCGGTTTTATCGGATTGGGGGAGATGGGTTCTCCCATGGCGAAAAATCTTGTCAAATCCGGATATACTCTATTCGTTTTCGATATTCGGAAAGAAGCCGCAGACGAGCTTGTCAAAGTGGGAGCCAAGGCATGTGCCAGCCCCGGCGAGGTAGGGAAATCGGCCGATGTAATCTTCGTTATGGCACGGGATACGGAACAGGTAGAGAGTATCGTACTTGGTGACAAAGGTTTTCTCGAAAGCTGCAGGCCGGGTTCATGCATTGTTATATCGGCGACGATCAACCCCCTGGCAGTTCAGAAGATCGCAGCACTGGCAGAGAAGAAGAAAGTAGAAGTAGTCGATGCCCCGGTCAGCGGCGGGAGACAGGGAGCGGAAGCTGGCACCCTTACCATTATGGCGGGTGGAAACGAAGCGACATTCAATAAGATCAGGACTGTACTGGAAAAGGTCGGGAAAAGTATCTTTTATCTGGGCGGCTGCGGAATGGGAGAGGTGGCTAAACTTGCAAACAATCTCCTTCTCCTCATTAACATGAACGCGGCTTTCGAAGCTGTAAAGCTGGCGCAAAACGCGGGACTTAGCCTAGACGCTTTAATGCAGATCGTAAAACCGAGCACGGGCGGGAGCTGGGTAATGGAACACTGGGATATGGTTACCTCATGGAAGGAAAACTATAAACCGGACGGGCCCGAGACCACTATCGACCTGATCTACAAGGATTTCCAGCTTGCTTACAGTCTGGCAAAGGATCTAAAGACACCCCTGTTTCTGAGCGCACTGGCTTCGCAACTGGGCCGGTATAGTTAATGCGAACGGCTACAAGAATCTTTATCGAGGAAGGAAAGAAGACGTATGCAAACAATTAATGAAATGCTGGAAAGCATCGGCAAACACGAACCTGGCCGGATAGCGGTCATCTTCGAGGAACGGAAAATCACTTACAAAGAACTGAATGAGGAGATCAACAGGCTGGCAAACGGCCTTCTGCGCAGCGGTGTGAAACGCGGGGATTTCGTCATGACCTTGATACCTAACTCACTCAGGCTGCTCATATCCTATCAAGCCATCATCAGAACAGGAGCCACTGTTGTTCCCCTCAACGTCATGTACACCGCCCACGAAATCCGGCACATCGGCCAGGATACGCAGGCGCGCGCCATCATCGCCGACTCCGACCTCTGGACCGGCCACGCGGCGGTCAAGGCCGACCTGCCGGCGATTGAGCACATCATCATCGCGCAGGGAAAGGCAAAGGACAACGAAATTCCGCTTGACGCCGTTACATCCAATATTGAAACCGCGCCGGTCGTTGCATCCGAACTCGATGATATTGTGAGCATTATCTACACCTCCGGAACGACAGGTCGGCCGAAAGGCGCCACACAGACGCATCGCTCCATCCTGTCGAATGTTATGGGCTGTTGCACCCGCAACAAGTTTAGCCGCGAAGACCATCTCGTTTGCGCCCTGCCCCTCTACAACAACTTTGCCCTCAACGTCGTGATGATGTCAGCCTTTTTCACCGGGGCGACCCTGATCTGCATTGACCGCTTCGAGGCCAGGAAGGTTCTCGACTCCATCAAGGCTGACAAAGGGACCTACTTCGCGGGCACGCCGACCATGTTTTCCTACCTTCTTCAGGAATATAAAGAAGGTCTTGACGACGTCTCCACGCTACGGGTCACCAACTCCGGCGGTGCCAACTGTCCGGGAGAGGTTATCCGCCAGATCGAGAAAATATTCGGCGTCACCCACATGGACGGATATGGGCAAACGGAAGGGTGCGGCTTCACGGCCATCAATCCTTTCGTGGGCGTTCGCAAGGAAAACTCAGTCGGCCCGCCCCTCTCCAACGCCTTGATCAAGATCTTTGACGATGACGACAACGAATTGCCTGTCGGACAGACAGGCGAGATTGTTCTGAAAGGGGACTGTTTCTCCATTCATGGATACCTGAACCGCCCCGAGGTCAATGCGGAGACCAACCGAAAGGGGTGGTTTCACTCCGGGGATCTCGGATATGTTGACAGCGACGGCTACCTGTTCGTCGTCGACCGCAAACAGGATCTCATCATTACCGGCGGCCAGAACATCTATCCTGCCGAAGTGGAAGAAGTGATTTATACCCATCCCAAAGTCGCTCTCGCAGCCGTGATCGGCGTTCCTGATAAGGTCAAGGGAGAAATCGCGAAGGCATATATCGTTTTGAAAAAAGGGCAGACCATAATGGAGAAGGAGGTTATCGATTATGTGCGGGGCCGTATCGCCAAGTTCAAAGCGCCGCGCATAGTGGAATTCGTGGATGCCCTTCCCCAGGGTCCCACGGGCAAGATTCTCAAGCGCGAACTGAGGGAAATGGTCAAGAAACAGGGATGATCCGGCTCCTGAAGTTTAAGGCATAAAAGTATCTCAAACCGCGCCGGTCGAAACGACCGGCGCTCTTTTTAGAGACCGGCTTTTATGCGTTTGCATGCGTAAGCTTCCCCAAAAGGTAGACAAGCCAAAAGTAGAGTTTTCTGGCATAATGCGCCCAGGAGGCTCTAATGAAGAAGGCACGTTTTACAGAGACACAGATTATTGGAATTCTCAAGGAAGCTGATGCAGGAATCCCGGTTAAAGAAATCTGCCAAAACCACGGTATCTCTGATGCCACTTACTACAACTGGAAATCAAAGTATGGCGGCAAGAGAGAGGGTCTGGTAAAATTGGACAGGTGCATAAGTGAGAAAGTTGCTCTATAATGAGCCCCAGGAGGATCAGGATATGAGCAAAAGACCAAGACGGAATCATGCACCGGCGTTCAAGGCCAAGGTGGCGTTAGAGGCCCAGAAGGGCGACCAGACGATCGTTGAGCTTGCCGAGCGTACCAAGTTCATGCGAACCAGATTACAGAGTGGAAGAAGCAGCTTCTGGTGCATGTAGAGGAAATGATCGAAAACCGGATCAAGGGCCAATCGTCAAAGATCTTCATGCCAAGATTGGGCAACTGTTGATGGAGAATGATTTTTTATCAAGCGCGCGCGGTCGCATCGCCGATGCGACCGCCAAGAGATGATCGACAGATCGGATGAACTTCCAGTGAAACTGCAATGCAAGATTCTGGAGCTTTCCCGATCCGGCATTTACTATACCCCCGTTCCCATCCGTGCGAAGGATATGGCGTTGATGCGTTAGATCGATGAGATTCATCTTTCCTATCCATTCTATGGCAGCCGGAAGACCCGCAACGAGCTGTGGGCCAAGGGTTATGACATTGGACGCGACCGAGTACGTCGCCTGATGCGTCGGAAGGGCATTGAAGCGCTCTACGTGAAGCCGAGACTATCGTTGGCGCGCCCTAGACATGTGAAGTACCCATATCTTCTCAGGGGTCTTGAAATTAAAAGGGCGAATCATGTGTGGGCAGCGGACATAACCTATATTCCCATGGCAAGAGGATTTTGTTACCTCGTAGCAATCATGGACTGGGCAAACCGAATGGTTCTTTCCTGGAGGCTTTCCAATGCTCTGGACAGCGCCTTCTGTACAGATGCGCTGGAAGAGGCTATTGCAAAATATGGTTGTCCGGATATATTCATCAACACGGATCAGGGCAGTCAGTTCACAGCAGAAGCATTTACGAATATACTTCGTTCCAATGATATTGCCATCAGTATGGATGGAAAGGGCCAGTGGATGGACAATGTCTTTATCGAACGACTATGGAAGAGCGTTAAGTACGAGGACATTTACCTTAAGGCATATCCTGCAATGGCGGAGGTGAAAAACGGGCTTGCCAGCTACTTCAAGTTCTACAACGAAAAGAGATGGCATAATAACTTTGGCAGGAAGACCCCGGCTATGGTTTACTTTGGAACGCAATCGCAGAAACAGGCTGCGGCGTGATCATGAACCAAGAGCAGTTTCCCACTTATAAACCCCTGTTTCCTGTCCAAAGAACCCAGACCGCCTCTGCCAGATGAACGACCAAGCCAATATAAATGTGGAGCGTGGCGTCCATTTGGGAAGAAACATATCGTCGGGTCATGCTAATATTGTTGATTTGCTTAGACATGTTCATTATTTGAAAGGCCCGCTAAGAAAGTGAGAAAAAATGAATGAAAATGAAGACGTCTTCGCATAGGTATTCTTTGCAGAAGGGAGGTGTGAGCGTCCCACATGGCAGGGATAAACTCCCCATCTCTGTCAGTCCCGTGAACCCCGTATCATACTTCTCTTCTTCGTCCTTGAATCCTAGAAGGGCAGGTTCGCGCTCAAGGGAGGAAGGAAGATGAGGATCGAAGGGCTTGACCATTTGCGCGGAATTGGAGTGCTACTTGTGCTTTTTTTCTCAGTGGCACCATGGGTGTATGTCCAAGGCGGCTATGAATTCCTCAACCATGTTATAAAGGGCGAATTCCATCTCGGGGACCTAGTTTTCCCTCTGTTCTTGTTTTCAAGCGGTACATCGATTTTCCTTTATTTAGCGTTACATGGCAAGGTCGGCTTCTTTGACGGGGCAAAAAAATACGCAAAGCTCCTTTTTGTCGCGCTTTTCATTTCGGCATTAAGGCTTTTCCTGCCGTTTCCGGACGAGGTCATGGTGATAGCGGTTTGTGACACTCTGATATTCGCAGTCCTTATGGTCTCCGGAAAACGCGGGCTTGCCGCATATTGCATTGCAGGTATGGCGTTGCTTGCAACCATGCCAAATTTTGCTGCCGGGCTTTGGGAAGAACTGACAAAACCGTACCTTGGTGGGACAATTGGGATTATCTATTACTCCCTTTATGCTGCAGGCGGATTTTTTGCAGCAAGTGCGGCATTGCAGAATTACCCAAAAAAAATCGATCCATCTGCACCGGAAGCGTATGCTAAATTCGGTATTGCAGCGCTGATTGTTTTTTTGGTTTCGCTCATGTTTTGGGAAATTGACAGGACAGGGCTCTCGATCACTTTCGTTTTCCTGTCGCTTGCTGTATATTGCTTCGCGCTCGCATTTCTGGTCTGGCTTTGCGATAATAAAAAAATCCACAATGGCTTAATCAGTACCCTTGGCTCAGTGTCGATTGTGGGCTGGGCTGTGTTTTATGCCACAACTTCGGCAGTCTTGCTTTCTGGAGAGAGCTGGGCATTTTCATGGAGCAACTACCTTTTAGTGCTGGCAGCCATGGTATCTGTATGCTACGTTTCGATAAAAGCGCTGATCGCCTTGCATATTGCACGCGGTCGGTATAATAAACATTAGCGTAAAATCACGGGCGTCCGAAGAAAGTTTTTAACATGATCGATAACCTCAAGATCCTTCTCGATAATCATAGTTTTCCAATTGGGAACGATTTGATTTTCGGAACGGACTATACTCCCGCCAAAAGGGAGGTGGCCCGTGAACCGAGGTCGTACAATCTTTGCTCAGGTGATGCAGTTCATTCCGCACGTCGATCTGGAAACCGGCAAACATCTTGTCTTCCTGACCAACAACTTCACGATTCCGGCCATTACTGTGGCCGATCTATATCGCTGCCGCTGGCAGGTGGAACTTTTCTTCCGTCGGCTCAAACAGCACCTGCGGATCAAAGCCTTTTACGGCACCTCCGAAAACGCCGTACTCACCCAAATCTGGACCGCCCTGTCGGTGTATGTGCTCGTGGCCATCATGAAGAAAAAGCTTCATCTCAACAGCCTCAGCCTTTACACAATTTTACAGATTTTGAGCGTGTCGCTCTTCGAGAAAAAGCCCATTTTAGAAGCCCTTGTACCTCCACCCTACACAAAATTGGATACCATGACAGACAACCAATTGCAATTATTCAAGTATTAATTGGACGGCCGTGGCGTAAAATAATTTCTAAGTGTGGGAAGGTGGAAGGATTTGGCGAATAGGAAAAGGCTATATGGTAAAGGTTTTGTACAAATGTTGACAAGCAGATTTTGGGCATGCCAATTTGCCCGAAGTCCTTAACTCAGCCGTCGCACCCTTCAACCATATTCATGTAACAAAACTACCGCCAAGTGAGGTCGCTTAGACCGATTGGTATGGGGGCTGGGCGAGAAAAACTCACGGCTATCCGATCAGGGAAATATTTAAAATGCAAATAACCGCTGTAATACGGCAAGAACTTTTAACTGGGTTTCTGAATCAAGTGTACCAATGTTTTATATAAGTCTCGTTTTGTCTATTTGTATCTGATCTAAAACGATATGCCCTTTTTCCCCTTGAGGTTGCATTCTATTCGTGTTGGGTGTTCTTCTCCGGCTGTCGTCATCGGGGCAACGATAACGGTACGGATAAAGGATTTAATTGCTAATCTATGATGTTCTGAAATATCTGAAACTTAAGCGAAACCACGGTGCCATTGCCCGGCGTGCTGTCGATTTCCATGGAGCCCTGATGGGCTTTCATCAGATGCTTGACGATCGATAACCCCAGACCGGTGCCGCCCAGATCCCGAGAGCGCATTTTATCGACACGGTAAAACCGTTCGCCCAGCCGGGGAAGTTCGCTTTTCGCGATGCCCGGACCGGTGTCGGTTATCTTGAGCGTAATGAAATCTTGTTCCTCTTCAGACGCCGTGATGGAAACCTGGCCCCCCTCCGGCGTGAATTTCACGGCATTGTCGAGAATGTTCAGCAGGACCTGGACGGCCTTGTCCCGGTCGGCATAGATCAGAGGCAATTCCGCAGACAGATCCGTCCGGATCGCTATGTTTTTCATATCCGCTCTTGTCTGGATCAACATTCGCGCCTTTTCCAGAACATCCGCCACAGCGAGCCCTTCGAAATGGAGTTGTGTTTCCCCTAACTCGACATTGGAAAGGGTGAGCAGATCATCGACCAGCCGATTCAGGCGCCGGGCGTTTTCACTGATCGTATGCAGGAATTTTCTGGCCGTAGCCGCATCTTCGATGGCCCCCTGATCGAGCGTTTCCACAAAACCGATGATCGCCGTCAGCGGGGTCTTGATCTCGTGGGTCACATTGGCCACAAAATCAACCCGCATTCTTTCGAGTTTTTTCAGGCGGGTTACATCATGGAAGACCATCATGGTTTTCGGCGCCCGGCCGGGCAGATTCTTGATGGTTGAGATGCTCACGTCCAGAATCAGAGGCTTGTCGTCGCCCAGGGCAATCTCCTGCAAAACCGGCTCTCCCGCCCGCCGGAAGTGATCCAGAGCATCCTGCAATTCAACGTTCCGGAAAACCTCTATGGGGGTTTTCCCGACGATTTCGGTATATTCAAGACCGATGATTTGCGCCATGCCTTGGTTGAGACTCTCAATTCGATTTTGAGCGTCCAGGACGATGATCCCCTCGGTCATGCTGGCAAAAGCGGCTCGCAGCTTCCATCGCTCATCATTGGCCTGACGGATCTTTGACTGGAGTTCGGCTACCATATTGTTGATGTTTTTTGCCAGCTGGCCGATCTCGTCGCGCGAGTCGATCATGACGATTCCCGATACGTCGCCCTTTCGGATTTTATCCGTAAAGGCCGCTATTTCCTGAATGGGGGAAACCATTTTCGTCGAAAAGAAAAAGGCCAGAATCATGGAAAAGAGGAGGATCAGAAACAGAACCTCGAGAACAGCATATCTAATCTGATTTATCGACTCAGCCACTTCCAGCATCGGCCGGGAGAGACGAATATATCCAGTGAGATTTGTCCCGTCAAAAAGCGGTAAGGCCACATTGAGCGTATCCGCCTTAAGCGTCCGGCTGTAACGAATTGCGGTTCCTTTTCCTTTAATGCGGGCTTCCTGGATCTCGGATCGATTCAGATGATTGTCCACAGAGATCAGGTGGCGGTCCGAATCAACAATGACCCGGCCTGCTGCGTCAATCAGCGTCACCCGCGCGCGGGACCGTTCCGCCAGTAACTGAAACTGCCCGGCGATCTCTGTTTCCGGCATGAGCGCCATGATCTTAGCCTGTGCCGTCAGGTCATTCTCGATCCAGCGGGTCAGGCCGGTTTTGATCTGCCTTTCGATCACAAACCCGGCAATGACCACGGCCAGAATGGCAATGACCATATAAGCGCCGAACAGCTTGAAAAAAAGACGCGTCCTCATGATTCCTTCGGCTCGCAGGATGATTTGTGCCTGACGCTGTGACCCGTCACCATATAGACCACCATATCGGCAATGCCGGCGGCGTGATCGGATATGCGCTCCAGGCTTTTGGAAATCTGCATGATGTAAAGCGAAACGTGGATCTTCCGGGGGTCTTCCAGCATAAAGGTGAGCAGTTCCCGGAATATCTGTTCGTTCAACTGGTCGATCACGTCATCTTCTGCGCGGACGCTTGTCGCCAGTTCGACATTCTCATGCACCAGGGCATCCAGGCTTTCCCGGATCATTTTCCGGGCAATCTCCGCCATGCGGGGCAGATCGATGTAAGGCTTGATCTGGGGCACTTCATTGAGAATGATCGCCTTTTCGGCAATATTGGAGGCCATGTCGCCGATGCGCTCAAGGTGACCGTTGATCTTGATCGCCGTCGTGATAAAGCGCAGATCCCGGGCGGCGGGCTGTCGCAAGGCCAGCAGGCGGATACATTTTTCCTCGATTTCAACATCGATCTGGTCAATCTGATCGTCGTCGCAGATGATCTGCCGCGCCAGATCGGAATCTCGCTCCAGCAGGGCCATGATGCTGCGTTCGATCGCGCGCTCCGTCAGGGCGCCCAGGTAAAGGAGCCCCTCCTTGATTTCCTGGAGTTCCCGCTCGTATTCCCTGCTGGTATGCCTTTTTTCTTCCATTGCACCACTCCCCATTCTGAATTAACCGAACCGTCCCGTGATGTAATCTTCCGTCTGCTTTACCTCGGGATTGGTAAATATCTTCTCCGTGTTATTGAATTCAATCAGTTTCCCGATATAAAAGAAGCCCGTGTATTCGGAAACGCGCGCCGCCTGCTGCATGTTATGCGTTACGATGATGATGGTGTACTGCCGCTTCAGTTCGTCGATAAGTTCTTCAATCTTCGCGGTGGAGATGGGATCCAGCGCTGACGTCGGTTCGTCCATGAGCAGGACGTCAGGTTTCATGGCCAGCGCCCGGGCGATGCAGAGGCGCTGCTGCTGTCCGCCGGAAAGGGTCATGGCGGACCGCGACAGGATATCCTTGACCTCGTCCCACAGGACGGCCCTCTTCAGGCTCTGTTCGACAAGGGCTTCCAGTTCGGCCTTGTTTGTGATCCCCGACAGCTTCGGTGCGTAGATGATATTGTTGAATATGGATTTCGGAAAGGGGTTGGGTTTCTGGAAAACCATGCCGACCCGCCGCCGGATTTCGACCGGGTCCACGTCCGGGGCATAGATGTTCCGGCCTTCAAAGAGGATTTCTCCTTCGACCCGGGTGCCGTCAATCAGGTCGTTCATCCGGTTGAGCAGTCTGAGCAGGGTCGATTTTCCGCAGCCCGACGGTCCGATCAGGGCGGTCACGCGGTTTTGTTCAAAATCCATGGTGACGTCCGTCAACGCCCGGAACGAACCGTAATAAAAATCCACATTTTTTGTTTTTATTATCACGTTGTTTTCCACGATTACCACCTTTTTTTTCTTCTCATGGAACTTCTGATAAGGATCGCAATCAGATCGATGCCCAAAACCAGGGCAACCAGAACCATCACGGTGCCGTATTGGAGCGGCCGCGTCATTTCGATGTTGGTGCCGGCTGTGGCTAAAACGTAAATATGATAAGGCAGGGCCATGACTTCGTCAAAGATTGATTTTGGGAGGTATGCCGTAAAGAAGGCCGCCGCCGTAAACATGATAGGCGCGGTTTCCCCGGCAGCCCTTCCAACCCCGAGGATCGATCCGGTCAGAATGCCCGGCAGCGCCGACGGCAGGACAATTCGGGCGATAGTGCTCCATTTGGAGACACCCAGTGCCAGGGAGGCTTCCCGGAAAGTCTGGGGCACCGATTTCAGCGCCTCTTCCGAAGCGCCGATAATGGTGGGCAGAATCAAAATTCCCAGCGTCAGGGACCCGGCAAGAATGCTGGAACCGAATTTCAGAAAGACAACGAAAAACCCCAGACCGAAAAGACCGAAAACCACGGAGGGAACGCCAGCCAGACAATTTACGCCGACCCGGATCATGCGAATCCAGCGCCCCTGTTTTGCGTATTCCGTCAGATAGATGGCTGATACAATTCCCAACGGCAGGGCAAGGGCAATGGCCCCAACCGTCAGGTAAAGCGTACCCACAATGGCCGGCATGATACCGCCTTTTGTCATGGAATCAGTGGGCGGCAAAGTCAGAAAGTCCCAGCTGATGGCCCGGAAACCATGGAAAAAGATGTAGGCCAAGATCCCCAGCAGGGCGAGACAGATGAGCAGCGCCGACAGTCGCACCACGCCGAAGAACATCTTCTGCTTCACATATCGCCATCGCATGATTGATTGCGCCTTCATTACAGTGTGCCCGACCCCACTTCCTTGAATTTATTCGAGATGTAATCCGCGATCAGATTGAAGACCAGCGTCATAAAAAACAGGATGATGCCGGTGGCAAACAGGGCGTGGTAATGGCCGCTCCGGAAGGGCGCCTCGCCCATCTCCGCCGCTATACTCGCCGGCATGGGACGCACAGAATCGAAAATGCTGTGGGGGATCGCCGCGGCACCGCCCGCCACCATCAGCACCACCATCGTTTCACCGATAGCCCTTGCCATCCCTAGGATCACAGCGGTGGAAATACCGGAAAGTGCGGCCGGAATAATGACTTTGACAATCGTTTCAAATTTCGTCGCCCCCAAGGCGTAGGATGCCTCCTTGAATTCCCTGGGAACGGCATAAATGGCGTCCTCCGAGATGCTCGATATGGTCGGAATGGCCATGATCGCCAGCATGACAGAGGCATTGACAATGTTCAGTCCCGTCGGCAGATCAAAGGTTTCCTGCATCCAAGGGGCAATAATGACCATGCCGAAAAATCCAAGAACCACGGAGGGAAGTCCTGCTAACAATTCAATGACCGATTTAAGGACCTCCTTGATGGAAGCCGGTGCGATCTCTGCTATATAGATAGCCGAAAAAACCCCCAGAGGCACCGCAATCAGACAGGCAAACAGGGTGACCAGCAAGGAACCGACAATCAGCGGCCAGATGCCGTACTCCGGCGGATCATAGGTGGGATACCAAGTGGTGCCGAAGATAAACTTGAACACCGAAACCTGCTGAAAAATGGGGATGCCTTCCTCAAACAGAAAAAATACGATGAGGCCCAAGATGAGCACCGAAAGGAATGCAAAAAAAGCAAAGATATTTTTTATAATATTTTCGATTAAATGTCTTGTCACTGGTCGCCTTTCGGATTTTTCGGTAAAATGACTGTTGCCCCCGATGGAGACGGGCTTTAACCCGTCTCCATCAAAGGATGGTTCGGCGGTGGATTACTTGCTTTTCTTTTTTTACTTTTCCTTGGCTCCCGTCAGTGGAACGAAACCCGCTTTGGCGACCAGCTTCTGCCCTGCCGGACTTAGCATAAATTTGATGAATTCAGCCGTTTCACCGGTCGGCTTCCCATCGGTGTACATATACAGAGGCCTGGCAACGGGATATTCCTTGGAAATGGCGGTCTTTGCCGTGGCTTGGACATCGTTGACCGTCAGCGGCCTGACCGCTTTGTCGATATATCCCAAACCGATATAGCCGATGGCGTACTTGTTTTTGGAAACCACCTGAACAATCGCGCCGTTGGAGGCTTGCATCTGGGCCTTGGGGGTTACCTTGGCGTTATGAAGGACCATTTCGCCCCATGCCTCGAAGGTTCCGGAACTGCTGTCTCTGGAGACGACCACGATCTGAAGATCGTCGCCGCCCACTTCCTTCCAGTTCGTAATCTTGCCCTGATAGATCTGGCTCAACTGGTCGACGCTCAGGTTATTGATCTTGTTTTTCGGATTGACAATCGGGACAATCGCGTCTATGGCAACAATCGTTTCAACCGGATTCACACCTTTTGATTTTGCCAGCTCGATTTCCTTATTCTTGATTTCCCGCGATGAGTTGGCAATGTCCGTCGATTTGTCAATCAATGCCTTGATGCCTTCGCCAGAGCCACCGCCGGACAGAGAGATATTGACGCCGGGATTGGCTTTCATGTAGGCTTCAAGAGCCACCTGAGCGATGGGAAGCACGGTCGTGGAGCCCTTGATCACAATATTTCCCGCAAGGGCCGTGCCGCCGTAGACGAACAAACACAATACCGTCAACATCAAGTGTTTTAAATACTTACTCATTTTACTGGACCTCCTCATTTTTTTCCATAAGATAAAGAAGAATTGTTGCAGTATGATGACAGGATTGTGAACATTCCGTGAAAAGTAAAATCGGTATGAACAAAATCAGCAGGTGACAAGAATCGATCCCTGCTCCTGCAATCAGCAACCGGTATTTTTGTGAACGGAAGACAAGGGGTTGAAGTCATGTCTCATTGTTGCCGGGATCTGTCAACCATTCCTTGATCTTCTGACCAATCCGATCACGCACTTCTCTGAACTTCTGCAATTTTTCATTATCTGAACCGACAAATGCTGCCGGGTCTTCAAAAGACCAGTGCAGCCGATGACTAATCCCGGGGAAAGTTGCCGGGCATTTATCTTCAGCATCAGAGCAAACCGTAATCAAATACCCAAAATTAATCTTCCCCATGTATTCACGAACATGCTTTGCGTAATGACCTTCAAGGCCAATGCCGATTTCCTGCAGGGCTTGCCTAGTATATGGGTTGATATTTTTAGGTTCAAGGCCGGCACTGTAGACGTCAAATTTGTCTCCTGCATACTTTCTAAGTATCGCTTCCGCCATCTGACTTCGCGCGGAATTCCCGGTACACATAAACAATACCTTGACTTTGTTCATCTTTGTAGTTCCCTTTTTTAAATTGGCATTTTCATACGACAGCTTTACAACAAAGGCCGGCTCTGTGCCTTTCTAATCGATCCTTATAAAAGATCGTTCAAGGCACCAGCCAAGAGACAATCTTTCTGGAAAAGACAAAAGCAAGCAGGAGCGACGGAATAGCGATGATGTATAAAGTTAGATATATTGCCTGATGTAGATGATCCAGTGATTTTCTTACTTCCACAAGGGGACGAGCCAACCGGATATAGCCAATAATCTCCGTATTCTCTTTAATGGGAAGGGCAACATAGAGCATGCTTTCCTGCAAGGTTACGCTGAATCGCGAGGCTTTACCGCGCCCGTCTGTTCTGGCCTGCTGAATCTCGGGACGGGTCAAGTGATTTTCCATCTGCTTCGCATCGACTTGGGAATCCGATATAACCTGTCCGGCAGAGTCGATAATCGTTACACGTAAATTCAACTGTTTGGCAATCTCCGGGACGTTATGTTTAAGGCTATCCTTGGGCATAAGTGTAACGATTCTTGCAATGCCGAACATATCGTCCTCGATTTTATTTGTCATGATGTCTTCAATTTTCGGTGTCAGAAAAAAATCCATAACTGCGATCGTCAGCAGGACCAGGATGAGATAGGAAGCGAATACCTTAAAAAAATTTGTCACTTTCATATTATGACTCTCTTTTAATTAAGTGTAACAAAACTTATTGTCATGATTTATTGATTAGCCCAGCCCCTTACAGAACCGGACTCCTATTTTTCCGTCATCTATATCACAATCTTTGTAAAATAACATTGTTGATAACGAATCGAAATCCAGTACATTAATCAACTTCGACGATTTTTTTCGATAACAGGCAGGGTTGAAAGATGCCCGTTTGCTGCGTTTCCCTCATCCTTCTCTTGGCACTTCCGGCAGAGTATCATTTTCGGTTTTGCCATGAGCCGCCTTTCCGATATGGATCCGCCGCAGGGTTCACAGATGCCGAACAGGCCACTGTCTATTACGAACGATGATTTTCTGAATGTCCTGAATAATCTCTCTTTCCTGGCCCCGGATGGCCAATTCAATTCGCCTTTCCACCTTAATCGATGCGTGATCCATTACATCCGCCAGATTGCCATGATCACCCTTCATCACGGATACCACAACCTCCGTCAACACCGGACAGAAGATCATTTTTTCACAGCACATCTGACCTTCCTGACGATGAAAATCGACATGAAGTCCCTTATTTTCGCCTGCCGGGCCAGTCTGTCAAATTCGAAGCGATAGGCCGTTAGCAAGGCGTCAGCGGAAATCCCAAGATCTTTTACCAGGATATTCAGGGCATCGACGTGCTTTTTATTCTCTCTCTCATCCTCACAGATAAAAATACACTCTGTCTTATCCATAACCTGCCCGCTGCTGAAAATAGAATGGATTTCTGATTCTACTTATTACGAGAGATTAAACCTTTATTGTTTCAGGATGATGACACTTTCATGAAGTTGCCGTGACATGATGTATAACAGCCAGAGAATTACGAAGGCCCAGCCGTTGGAGGGGAACCATGAAATTCACAAATTCTTCACAAAACTGTCATAGTCCCTTAATAATAAAATGATACGCTATTCGGCATGAGAAGCAATGCAATACCGCTTGAGGAAACGGATATCAACGTACCATCTCTCATTCTAACAGTCTTTACACGCCATTCATGAAGGGAAGAAAATGACGATGGATAACTTTGAACTGCATCCGCACGCCCATGAAATTACCGATTGGGATCAGCAGGTCTACCGGCAACTCGTATCGGTGGAGCTGACGCCGCAACAGATCGAGCATCTCCGCAATCCGAAGCAGACATATGACAGGGAGGATGCCGTCCTGGCCATCCACTGGCACCCCGAAATGGTCCCCGTCCCACTGGTAAAGGAACGTTTGGACAAGATGTTCCCAAATGCGGTGGAAAAGTTGTTCATTCCCACCCAGCACAACATCCTCATGGTTTGCAACGGCCTCGCCGGCGTCGAAGTGGATTGCCAGGCAACGGATTTCAATCGGAAGATACAACTCCTGTTTCATTTCCTTGAGGACCGCCTGGAGGAGGCTCCGATCCTGAAGTCGATGCTGGCCCACACGTACCAATATCGCCAATCTCAGTTCTATGATTACCTGGAAACGGTCATTAACCCCAGATTCGAAGACCGCCTCCAGGAGGCCGTACGAGTGACGGGGATGGAAGAAAGCATCGTCCGCCTGATAAGGACCTATGCCGAAAAGCTGAAGAATCTCCTGGATGCCAACTATGCACAGACACCCGACATGTCCATCAAGAACAAACTGCTGACTAACTACTTCAGCCGGCTGCGTGAATTTTACGACGCCCATATCATAGAAAAGGCGATCATCCTCCTGCTTGAAGTGAAAAAGATCGTCAAATGCCATTTTCCACCTGATTATTTCTATGATGTCCGTGAGG
This sequence comes from Pseudomonadota bacterium, assembly GCA_043805145.1. Lineage (GTDB taxonomy): Bacteria > Desulfobacterota > Syntrophia > Syntrophales > Fen-1087 > JAPLJM01. The sequence continues at coordinate 78,560 of JAZDIK010000098.1, forward strand.
TCATCGAAGAGGCGCGTGCTTATGGAGCAGGGATTGTGATTCCTCATCCCGAGCAGTTCTGGCCTGTTCTTTTGGCGGATTACGACATTGACGGCATTGAGGTCTGGAATCCCCAGTCTCGTGAGTTCACGGAGTTTCTCATCCAGGTAGTCATTCGTAAAAACAGGGAGCGCCGGCATGCGGAACGATCCTTGCTCGTCATGATGGGTGATGACTGCCATCTGAGCGCAAAACTTCTCGGCGCCGATGCTCAGAAACAGGACAGTGCCGGTCGCGAAGTGGGATATCAGCCTGCCTGGCATGAAATCTCTATCCGCAAGAGTCTGAAGATGGGCAATTTCGACCGCAAGTGCATCATGGAAGAATACCGGAGTCGCCTCCGATAGAACTACAACAAACAAAGAGAAAGGACGGAACCATGGCATCAGACAGAGAATTCCAACACGAATCCATCCAGGACAGAGATGCGATCATCAAATACCTCGCCACCTTTTCCGAGGGTTTTCAGAAAGGCGAGATCGAGTTTCGCGCCGGGACGGACGATATCGTCATCAGACCGGCAGGGCTGATCCAGATGGAGGTCAAGGCCAAGAGTACAGAAAGGAAGTCCAAGCTGACCATCAAGTTCAGCTGGAAAGAGGCGCCGACCGGCCACGGAAAAACAAAATTGCACATATCGCCCACAGACCAGAAATAAACCCGGAGTTTCAACAGCGATGAAAAAGGCGGATCATGGAAGGGGTAGCCAATCGCTCTTTGATTACGAAGGGCTGCGTGAAAATTTCAAATTCCTTGTCCTGAAGATCCGGCAGCAGTTGGGCGATGCCTCGACTGCCTTGGAACTCATCGAAAAGTGCATTCCAGACAAGATTCGGATTCGGGAAGACTATATCGATAACCTCAAGATGGTCATCGAGAGAAAAAGCTACAAGAAAATCCTGAATTCCAGCCCGGAGGAAAAGGCGGTTATCCGCGTCATGAGCGCCGTAAACAATGTTACCAACAACCTGGAAAAGATCGGCGACTACGCCATCAGCATCATTATCCAGACCGGCTATTACAGGGAGTCCGACTTTCTCCGGCGCTTCGACCACAAGGCCTACTTTCAGGAAATTTTTCCCGCAATGGACCAGATAGGACACAGCCTCTTTTATGGAGATATCAAGGGCGCCCTAACCATCTGCAAGGCGGAACTGAAACTGGACAGGCTTTTCAAAGCGGACTTCGACGCACTCATGGCGATCCTCCAGCAGGGAACACACACCGCCGATGCCGTCACGACGTTCAATATCATCCGATATCTGGAGAGGATCGGGGATTCTCTGCTGAATATCGGGGAGGCCATCCTTTCAGCCTATGTGGGGACAAAGCTCAGAATTTACGAATACACCGCTCTAAAGGACACGCTCGAAACGGATATGCAAAATGTACAAATAGAGAACATCGGGATGGAAACCCGGTCCGGCTGCAGAATTGAAAAGATCATCGAAAAATCCCCCAGAAATCCGCAGGCCGTCATTTTCAAGGAAGGCGATTCAGTAAAGATCTCTAGTGAAAAGGACAAGATCAACCTTTGGGAAGGTCTGATGCCGGGGATGGTTCCCAGGGTCTTCGGCTTTCAGAATTACGGTGATAAATCATTCATTCTCATGGAGTATCTCCATGGTAAAAATTTTCAGGAAATCCTGCTTGGCCAGGATGAGACAAACTGCTTCAGGGCCCTGAAGCACATCACGGACATCATGGAGAAGATATGGGACAAGACAAGAAAAGACGTCCCCTGTCAGGCCCATTTCATGAAGCAGCTTTTGGGGAAAATCCAGGAAGTTTATGATATCCATCCCGGCTTGCAGACACCGCCTTACAATATCGGCGGCATCGAAAAACCGCCGCTGGAGTCCCTGATCAGAAAAGCTGAAAAGATTGAGAACCTTTTGCCGGCGCCTTTCAGTGTCTTTATCCATGGCGATTTCAATACGGACAATATTCTATTCAATCAGGATGAAGGCCGCCTGTACTTCATCGACCTAAACCGTTCGACGGATTTGGACTATGTCCAGGATATCGCCATTTTCGCCGTATCCAACTTCCGTATTCCCAGCTTCTCCCCGGCGATCCGCGAACGTCTGTTTCAGGTCATTGCTACTTTTCTGGAGTTTGCCGGCGATTACAGCAGACGTCATCAAGATCACACCTTTGAAGCCAGGATGGCCCTGGGACTATGCCGATCGTTTATCACCTCTACCCGTTTCGAAGTGAAAGAGGATTTTTCGAAGGAGATGTTTATGCGGGCATCGTACCTCCTCGATAAGATCATTGCCCACGAGGGCAACGACTGGAGGGATTTTCATGTCCCGATCAATCTTTTCGCATTATAGATTTCGAATCTGAAGGATAAAAAATGAGGCAAGAAGCAATAAAGAAAATCGGTGTCGTAGGCATTGCCGGCGGCTGGTCAACAGAAAGGCTCCTGGAGAGCGTGGAGCATGAGACGGGATTCAGGATTCTAATTGAGATGAAAACGATCCGCTATGATTCTGAAACAGATACCCTATATTATGGCCATCATAATTTTCTCGATCTGGATGCCCTGATTGTCAAGAAATTGGGACCAGTGGGAAGCCCCGACCACATCCAGCGCCTCGGAATCCTGAGCCACGTCCGAAACTCCGGCGTCCCCATCTTTTCCGACCCGGAAAACATTGTCCGCTGCATGGACCGCCTGAACTGCACAATGGCACTCAGGCTCGCAGGAATTCCCATGCCGCCCACGGTTCTGACGGAAGACATCGACAAGGGCTCGGAGGCCATCCGCCGGTTTGGCAAGGCCGTCCTGAAACCCCTGTTTTCAACAAAAGCCAAGGGAATGATTGTGCTGGATGGGGATGACCGGCATCTCATCGAAAAAATACATGCCTTTAAGAACGACGGCAACCGAATCCTCTATATCCAGAAAATGGTCGAAATCCCCGGTCGCGATCTTGGGGTCGCTTTCCTGGACGGGGTTTATATAGGAACCTATGCACGGGTCGGAAAGAAGGATTCCTGGAACACAACCACCTCCAACGGAGGAACTTACGAACCCTACGATCCCAGTAACGATATCATTACCCTTGCCCGAAAGGCTCAGTCCGTTTTCAATCTCAGCTTCACGTGCGTGGATGTGGCGGAAACCTCCGCCGGCCCTATCGTCTTCGAGGTCTCTGCTCTCGGGGGATTCCGCGGCCTGTGGGAATCCAGACAACTGGATGTTTCCGGCATGATCGTGAATCATGTCATGAGGTCCATCTCATGAATCAGCACGTTCCTACCGTCGCCGCCCTATCGTCCGCCATCGTTCAGGACCATCCTGCACAGAACCGCATCTTTCTGACATTGGGCAGAGGAATCCGCGTCCAAGTTCTATCCAATTCCCCGGAATTGCTTATCCGTCTCAGGCGCTATTTCCATGAATTCGCCACAGGTGGCGAGACAGCCGACATTCTGATCCATGCTATTGAAATTCCTCCCCCCGACTTTCCTTTTTCTTATATTGTCAAGGAGCCTGATCCGGGAAAGACAAAGATCAAGGAAGAATACATCGATTTGATCGACGGCCGGATTGTACGCAAACGGCTGACGGGGATGGTCTTCATGTTCGGCCATAACATCCATATCGCCGCCGGCCCCTGCCTGGCCAATGACAACCAGATTGTCAACTTCATCAACAACCGGTTTATGGAGTGGATGCTCATTGAGGACGGTCTGCTGGCGCACGCCGCAGGCATTTGCTGGAACGGCCACGGCATGGCCATCGCCGGCTTCTCGGGTACGGGAAAATCGACTCTGTCTCTACGCCTCCTGGAAGAGGGAGCCATCTTTATCAGCAATGATCGTCTGATCCTGCGTAACGAATTGTTCGGGCTCAAGATGTACGGCATCCCCAAGCACCCCCGTGTCAACCCGGGAACGCTGCTGGCAAGCCGCAGACTCGAGCGAATCATTGGGGACGACGACCGCCCTGCCTTCAAGCAATTGTCGGAAAATGAGCTTTGGCATCTGGAAAAGAAATACGACGTCCATGTCCATGAGGTATTCGGGGCTGGCCGTTTCCGGCTTGAGGCGGCCCTCAAGGGCGTTGTTGTTCTTACGTGGAAAAGGAACCGGGAAGCGACGACCATCCGGGCCGTCGACTTTGCCGTGAGAGGGGAGCTGCTGGAGGCATTCATGAAGCCCGTAGGACTATTTTTCAATACCGATTCAGGGGAGATTCCCGATTTTTCTCCTGAAAACTACATCACCACCATGAAAAACTGTCCCGCATTCGAGATAACCGGGGGCGTAGATTTTGAACACGCAGCCGATTTCATCCGGAATTACCTGCTTGAGGAGCGATAGAATGATCAGGCCATTACCACAGATGTTACCTGCACCTATCTCCGTAAACATCGGGCGTCGGGCCATTATCCCCGACCCGGTCAGGATTACCCGTTACCTGAAGGCGCCGGAGCTCGGGCCACGCATCCTTTTTTTCAGCGGCGGCACTGCCTTGAAGCGGGTCAGCAAGCACCTGATCAACTACACCCACAACTCCATCCATATCATCACGGCCTTTGATTCCGGAGGCAGTTCGGCAGCGATCAGGGACTGTTTCCAGATTCTGGCCATCGGCGATCTGAGGAACCGTCTCATGGCCTTGGCCGATCAGAGCGTGAAGGGAAATCCTGGCGTATACCGCCTCTTTTCCTACCGGTTGCCCGTCGATGCTGAAAATGACGAGTTGCGAAACAAACTCTGCCACATCGCCGACGGCAACGATTCCCTCGTTGACGACATCCCCATCTCGCTCAGGGAGATAATCTGCAACCACCTCCACTACTTTCTTTCCCTGATGCCCGATCATTTTGATTTGCGCGGCGCCAACATCGGCAACCTGATCCTTGCGGGCGGCTATATGAACAACCACAACAACATTGAAACCGCTCTCTATCTCTTTTCCCGCCTTGCAGAGGTCCGTGGCATCGTCAAGCCCGTTACGACCGCGTCTCTTCATCTGGCCGCCGAGATGGAAAACGGCGAGGTGGTGATCGGCCAGCATGTCCTCACCGGGAAAGGCCCTCCCCCGATCAGGAGCGCCATTAAAAAGATATTCCTCTCGGAATCCCGGGAAACTGCCATACCGGTGAAGATATCCATCAGCCGTGAGATCGAGGGCCTGGTCGCCGGCGCCGAACTGATTTGTTATCCTATGGGAAGCTTCTACACGAGCGTCCTTGCCAATTTTCTGCCGGAGCATTTAGGGGCGGCTGTAGCTGCCAATCACTGCCCCAAGGTTTATGTACCCAATACCCTTGCAGACCCGGAGCAGAGGAACATGAACCTTATAAACGCCGTTGAGGCCATCATTCAATACCTGCAACAGGGAACGGAAGGAAAAACACCAAGTGATTTCCTGAATTTCGTCATCATCGATTCCGTCCGGGGCCGTTATCCCTATGCCTTGAACCTTGAGAGGATCGAGGAAATGGGCGTCAACATCATCGACACGCAGCTGATCACACAGGACAGCTTTCCCTACATCGATCCTGCGTGCCTGAACAACATCCTGCTGTCACTTATCTGAACTATGTATATTCTCTTGATAGCAAAAAGTTATCAAGCATTAAAAAAGAAGGAGGTCAATCAAATGGCAACAAAGGAACTGAAAATCAAGACAACGGCGGGGCTTCTGGAAACGGTCAAACAGATGGAAAACCTGATCGCTTCCCTGAAGGAAGGAACCATCTGCATCAGAAAGAACGACGAGGTCATTGTCCTCAGCCCACAGGAACCCGTTGCCTTTGAGCTGGAAGCGGAGGTGAAGCTGGAAAAAAACACCCTGAAGGAAAAGCTCATCATCGAATTGAAATGGCGGAAGGAAGAAAAGGCTGTGGAAGAGAGGGAGACTTTTTGCATCTCCAGCGAGGTTCCCAAGACAGACGCAGCGGAGTGATAAGACTCAGGCTCCTTTCCCTCTTCATCAGAGGGGGGAAAGGATTTTTCCTCCTTAGGGAAGATCCGGATGTACGGAACAGGATTGACGAAAGGAAAATCAGATGAAATATGAAAAGGCAGATGATATCAGCTACGTTGATTTGAAGGAGGCCTGCAAGATCTTCAATCAGCACGAAAACCTCCTTGGGACAAAGATCAATACACGCAGAAAGGGTTTTGATGACCTCATGGAAGCCTTCATCAAGGCGATCATGGCCGTTCCCCACAGCCGATGGGAAGATATCCCCGGGGAAGTCATGGCATTCTACAATGCCATGCCCGCGGAGTGCTTCGAAGCCGCCCATGTCGCTACGCCGACGCCGGCAGTAACAGGCGACTGTGCGGACGATGGCATCCCTGAATTTGAATCGAAGGTCTGCGGGATACAGGACAGATCAGCAGCCGGAGATGATGTGCAGGTCATACCTCTCCCCCTGAGGAAAGAACCGAAACCGAGACTCGTTCCCTTGGTTGAAGGGAAGATGAAGATTAAGACAATGATCGGCATTATGGAGGCGATCCGACACCTGGAATATCTGGTCACTGCCCTCAAGAAGGGCAGCATTTATATCATATCAAGAAATCGGATAATTATGATGAAACCGAATGACCCCGTGGATATCAAGCTTGATGCGGGTGTTGAGAAGGAGAAGAAACGCCGCCGGGAAAAGATGGCCATCGAGCTTGAATGGATGCGGGGCATTGCCACGGATTGGAATGCGGACGATTATTCCATCTCCAGTAAGGGACCTGCAAACTGATGAACAATAAATACTGCTTGTTGGACAACAAACTCACACCCTGTGAAACGGACGAAGCCGCTATCCTGGTCTTTGTCGATCCGACCGATGCGGAAAAGCGCTTTCTCATTGATCAGTATCAGCTCGACGAGCACACCCTGAATTCTGCCCTAGATCCCGACGAACTGGCCCGTATCGAAGCAGAACCGGGCCATACGGCTGTCATCCTGAAGAATCCGAAGAATTACTCTACAGAGGCGGAACTGGAGTTCCAGGTTGCCTCCATCGGCATGTTTTTCTTTCCCCACATGCTCATTATCGTCATGGCTGATGAGATACCATATTTCACGGGAAAATCGTTCCAGAAGATCAATCGCCTCGAGGAAATCATGCTAAGAATGATCAACCAGTCGATCATCCATTTTCGGGAGCATCTTCAGATTATCGACCGTGTTTCGGAAGAACTGGCGGACAAGATCAGCACCTCCATGGAAAACAGATACTTGCTGTACCTGTTCGCGCTGGAAAAAAGCCTTGTCTACTATTCCAATGCTATCACTTCCAACGGCGTTCTCCTGGAAAGAATGAAGAATCATACAAAAAGAATGCAATTCCGGGTAGAGGATATCGAGTTGCTGGAGGATATCATTATTGAGAACACTCAGTGTTACCGCCAGGCGAAAATGTATGCCAACATCCTGTCGTCCATGATGGACGCCCGCGCTTCTATCATCAACAACAATCTGAACATCCTCATGAAGCGGCTTACCATCATCACGATATCCCTTATGGTCCCCACGCTTATCGTCAGTACGTTTTCCATGAATGTACCCATTCCAATGCAACGACTTGACTACGCCTTCTGGATCATTTTTTTCATGGCGATTTTATCCATGGTTGGATCTCTCCTGTTCTGGAAATTCAATAAATAAACCTGACATCAATGACAAAAGAGAGAGGGAAGTAAATAAGTTCTAAATCATACGCACAAAGGAATCTCTTGCGTTGCCCCTGGGACCGGGAAGCTGCGCTGCCCGGTCCCGCCCCTATGACTCCTGGCATCCAAAGAACAAGAATCGTGAATTATTCCGGACAGCGGTCAAAATCTCAGAATCTTCTCGGCGAACCCTATAATCTTCGTGAAACAATAGGGTGGCTCTGGAGGAATGTCAGGGGCGTCAAAAAATCAAATCCCTGTGGGATACGGCAGTTACCTCAAAGAAGCATCTTCAATGCCATCCACCCCCGCATAAAACTGGGGTTTGTGGGGGATATTATGGATATGCGTCAAAAAACCCTTTTCATTTCACCTGTGGTGCATGAATTTCTGCGACCCTGTGATTTTGTAGTCGGAAATTTTGAAGCGACTATGACCACCGCCAGAAAACCCCGTCTCACCGCTCAGTCCCAGAATGTTTCCATCCTCGATTCACTGGCCCGATGCTTTCCCCCGGAGCGTACATTTCTTTCCCTGGCGAACAATCATGCGGGAGATTTTCCTGCTGCCGTTTTCCGGACATCCCTTGACTCAATTGAACAGAAAGGATTTCATGTCTTCGGGTTGGTGCAGGCCCCTTTTGTGGATATCGGCGGTTATATTCGCGTTGTCGGCGCTTCCATGTGGAGCAATCGGCCCTTCTCGGAGATCGTGCCCTTTGGGTCCGTTGAACGATATTGCGGAAAGGATGTTTTCAACATCGCTTTTCCCCACTGGGGTTATGAACTGGAATTGTTTCCGCGGCCTGCGATTGTGCAATTAAGCCAACATCTCCTGCAGCGATATGATGCAATTATCGGGCACCATTCACATGTGCCGCAGCCGCTGACGGCCTTTGAAAGCGGAGATACATGGAAATTGACAGCCTTTTCACTGGGTGATTTCTGTACCGGATTGAGAATGAGAAAGTATCAATTCGGGATGATCTGTAAGATGGACATCGGCCCCGGGAAAGGTGGCCTGCTGCAGGCAGGGGCCGTCGAATGGTGTTACACAAAAGTCTCTTCGGCGACGCCTGAGACGATGGAGGTCAGAGTTGTATCGGATGTGTTGCCCTGAGAAACGGCGGGATCGCCGATTGGTGTTGCGAACCTGTTGAGATTCAATCCATTTTCATGGACGGGTCAAAGCCCGTCAGGATAACAGGTGTTTGCGCATGACGCTCCGGACTTGACCCCACATGTTGCTGCCGGTGCTCGGTTTATCGATCACGAGGTGATGGGCCATGCCCTTGTCCACATCCTCGTCCTTCTGCACCTTATGAATGGACCAGCGATCAAGTTTTTTCTGATCAATCACGTCCTGCAGCTTTCGATAGGAGATGAACTCATCCTTTTCATCAATGAATATGACCGTCGGGACATTCAGTTTATCGCTGATGTGCCCTTCAAAATGATCAATGGCTTCGAAGAGGGCCTTGTAGGCGGCCATGGGCGTCCCATCATTGGAGCGATAGCTTTTGGGCGAGAGGCTGTCGATCACAAGGTTCGGAAACGGGGAGAGGGCCTTCAGCAGATAGCTTTCGATCATCACATTCAGGGCAGGCGCGAAGAGAACCATCCGATCAAAGGATACGTCCGAACGAGAAGTCAGAAGGTCGCAACCTAACAATCCGCCGAGGGAATAGCCGATCAGAAAAACGGAAACATCTTTCCGATCCGCCCTCTTCCGGACGGTCTGATAAGCCTGGTGGACCTCTTTCGACCACAATGCATAGGTCACGGTCATGAATGACTCAAGTCTCTGCGCGTCAGGGTTTGTCCGGTTCCTGCAGGCATAATTGCTGCCGTGGCCGTGCAACGAAAGATTCAGGACGTCAATGCCTGCCTGATTCATATCAACAATGAGCGCCTCCATCTTTTCCGGCTTGAGGTTAAGACCATGGATGACCAAGGCAACCCCTTTCAATGTCTTGAATCTCTTTTTCATATGCCAACGTTCTGTCTGAATAGCACAATTAGCTGGCGCCTTAAGATCAGCCGATGGCATGTGCGATGTTTCGTAATCAAAGCTTCGATAGGCGATCAGGATGAAGAGGGTAATCAGAATCACGGCGAGAGGGATTGTTATCCATCTTTTAACCCGCCGGTTTTCCGCTAGCATAGGCATTACTTGGAATCTCTGAATTTGTAACCGATGCCGCGGACGGTCATGATATATTGAGGATTATCTTTGTCTTTTTCAATGGCGGCGCGGAGGCGGCTGATATGGACATCCACCGTACGGGGTTCAACATAGCTCTCATCGCCCCAGACGTAATCCAGGAGCTGGTCGCGACTGTGGACCCGGCCCGGGTGCCTGATAAAAAAGGCCAGCAGTTTGACTTCATGGAAACTCAGATCGATCGGCCGGTCATCTACTGTAATTCCATGAGTCCCGAAGTCGATACGGATTCCGCCGAAACTGAGGATCTCTCCCATATCCGTTTCAAGACGCTGCCCTTCTCTTCGCAGAACTGCGCGGACGCGGGCAAGGATCTCTCTGATATGGAACGGTTTGGTGATGTAATCATCGGCGCCCGCTGCCAGGCCGCGAATGCGATCATCAATATCGGACATCGCCGTGAGCATGATAATGGGAAGGTGAAGCGTCTGTCGATTCGTTCGAATGGTCCGGCAAACGTCCAGCCCCTTGATCGCGGGAAGCAACAAATCCAGAAGGACCAGATGGGGCTTTTCGGCTTGCACCAGCCTCAAAGCCGTTTGCCCGTCATAGGCCCTGATCACGGCAAAACCATCGGCATCGAGACTGTAGGCGATGAGATCGACAATGTCCTTTTCATCATCGACCACCAGAATGGTCTTTTGGACCATTGTCATGGTCATGATGCGCTATCCTTTTCTTCCCGGTGCAAGCGCTGCTCGAACATGTAACCGCTCTTTCCGGTTTTGTAGGTCATCTGTTTGACCTTCTTCTTCAAGGAAGCGGCGACCTCTGAAAACAATGCCGGGTGCGGGGCATCCCAGACTTGGCTGCTGTTAATCACCGCCAGACTCAAGGTCACCAGCGGTGCTTTTATCGGATGTCCCTGGCGATCGATCACTTCCATAAAACCTCTTTCAATATCTCCGGCTTTGAACAGATCAAGTTTTTCATAATCGTATATTTTACAGAGTGCATCCAGAGCGCTCTCTGTAACCATTTCCCGGCTGACGATGACGAAATCGTCGCCGCCGACGTGTCCCAGTCTGGCATCGGAAAGGCTGTCGCGCCACCGGGCAAGAACTTTCGCTGCAAGACACAGCAGTTCGTCGCCCATGAGAAAACCATAAGAATCGTTGAAACCCTTGAAATGGTCAAGGTCGGCGTAGATGATCGAATATTCAGGCCATAAAAAGGCGTCATGAATCCAGTGACGGATGACTTCATTGCCCGGCAGGTTGGTCAGAGGGTTGGCGCTCATGGCGCAGCGGACCTCCAGTTCAACCGCTTTCGTAATGACCTGTTTCATGGTGACAGTTCCCATAAACCGGCTTTCGGCATCCACAACCAGAACAGGATCATACAGATCGTCCTGGAAGCGGTCCATGGCCAGCTTTGCCAGGGTTGTCACCGTATTTTTTTCTTCTACAATCAAAGGATGATGTTTGCAGATGGTCTCAATCGGTTTTTTCTGAAACAGCGGGTACCCGAAAGCGCCGCCGGTTTCGTAATAAAAATGCTGTCTTGTCATCAACCCGACAATATTTCCGGCATCAAGGATGACGGCGTGATCCAGATGGGGCGTTTTTTTGAAAATCTGGCCCATGGACTGACAATTGATGCTCCCCTTTTCAATCGTCATGGGACGAATGACCAGACTGCCGACTCGTTCATCGATATCCACCTTGGTATGGTCATATTTCTTGACAAGGGTGGCGATATCTTTTTTCAGATCGTCGGAGAGCAGATAGGGTTCCTCTCGTGGTTTTCCAAAAAGAAATCCCTGCGTGTAACGGACCCCATACTTGACCAGAACCTCCAGTTCCTGGCAGGATTCAACCCCTTCGGCAATCAGCCGCGCATTGACGCTGGAAGCGAAAGACGTCACAGACTTGACGAGCTTCTGTTTATATTCATATTTGTGAACGTCCCGCACGATGGCCATATCGAGTTTCAGATAATGGGGCGTCGAAGCGATCAGCGTGATCAACCCGGAATAGCCTGAGCCAAAATCATCCAAGGCGATTTTAAACCCCCGATCGGTGTACTGGGACACCAGTTTTTCGAACTGCCGGTAATCGGAAAAGGTCTTTTTTTCCGTGATTTCAATAACAATCTGTCTTTGATCAAGGCCATATTCCTGCAGGCGCGCCTGTGTGAATCTCTCGACGAAGCGCGGATCGCTGAATATATCAGGGCTGACATTGATGAAAAAGATTGAGGACCTGAAGCTTTCCGGCAAGGAGGCGATTTTTTTCAGCGCCGCGACACGGCAGGCCTTTTCAAAATCCCAGGTTGCACCCAACCGCCGGGCCTCCTCAAACATTTTACAAGGTGTGTCAAATGGCGGGGCGCCGCATGAAAGGACTTCAAAACCAAGGACAGACCCGGTAAACAGATCGATAATCGGATGAAAATTGGGCCGCACCTGCACTGCCTCTATGAATTCATGCACCGGGGATTCATCATCCGCCCTCTGCTTACCCGTTTCCAACCATAGTGCTGAAGGAACCATTTGTTCCACGAACATCTTTTCATCTCTCCTTTGTGATCGGTGTGCTGCCTTGATTAAATGCCGGCAGTGGCTATCGCATGAGGTCCCAGAATTTCGCGAACCTTTTTCGCCAGGATCACCGGGGTAAAGGGCTTCGGAAGAAAATGAGCCCGGCCTTCAAGAATGTCCGAATGCCTGATCCGGTCATCGGAGTAGCCGGACACAAAAATCACTTTTATGCCCGGAAGTCTTGCCTTTAGTTCTTCCGCCAGGTCGGGTCCTCTCTTGCCCGGCAAAATAACATCCGAGATGAGTAAATCGATCCGGATTCCGTCGCAATCATATCCCTTCAATGCTTCTTCTGCTGTGGCGGCTGAATGGACCGTATAACCGCATTCGTACAGAATATCGCACATCAGTTCCCTGATGAAGGCTTCATCCTCCACGATCAGAATGGTTTCCTTTCCGGAGGGCATGCCCACTTCCGGGGCAGGCGTCGGTTGTTCCGGTTTTTTTTCCGTTTCCGCTACGCACGGAAAATAAACCTTGAAACTGCTTCCGACGCCGACGGTGCTGGCAATCGTAATGTGCCCTCCGCACTGCTTGACGATACCGTAAACAATGGAAAGACCCAAACCGGTTCCGGCGGCCTTTGTCGTATAGAAGGGTTCAAAGATGTGTTCCATGGACGCGCCGGGTATGCCGGTCCCGGTATCTGATACGGAAATCATGGCATAATCGCCGGAAATGACTTCCGGGTGCTTCCGACAATAATCCTGATCCAGCCGGACCGTTGCGGTCGAAATATTCAGCTTCCCTCCGTTCGGCATCGCATCGCGGGCATTCACGGCCAGATTCAGGATGACCTGCTCAATCTGGCAGGCATCCGCCCGGATAGGTTGGATGCTGCTGCCGGGAATAATATCGCATTGCACATCCTCCCCCAAGAGACGGTCCAGGATCTTGCCGACATTTTCCACGGCGTCATTTACATTGAGGATCACCGGCGAGATCACCTGCTTCCGGCTGATGGTGAGAAGCTGGCGCGTCAGTTGGGCGGCCCGCTCGGCTGTTTCAACAATGACTTCTATTCGTTTATGAACCGAGTTCTGTGGCGTCAGTTGATGCAGGGCAAGCTCGGCATTTCCCATTATGGTTGTCAGAATGTTGTTAAAATCATGGGCAATACCACCGGCCAGTCTTCCGATCGCTTCCATTTTCTGTGACTGCAGCAGTTGATCTTCCATGCCTTTCCGCGATGTGATGTCCCGTATGGTTCCTTCGTGATAAAGTAACTGTTTTTTTTCGTTCCGTACGGCTCTTACATTCTCACATGCCCAGATTTCCCTTCCCGATTTATGTAAAGCCCGGAATTCAAAATCATGAACCGTGTCCTTTTTCTGTAAAAGCATCCTGAGTGTGTGATACCTGCCTGTATCGACAAAAATTTGGTCTCCGATTTTCTTGATGGAATGAATAAGTTCTTTTGGCGATGCATAGCCGAATATTCTGGCAAGTGCCGAATTGGCGCTGAGGATCCGTCCATCCGGGGTGATCTGGAAGATACCGTCAATGGCGTTTTCAAAGATGTTTCGATATTTTTCTTCGGTTTTTTTCAATATTTCTTCGGTATGTTTTCGCCGGGTGATGTCCATGACGCTGATGAATAAACCGCCGGGGTTTCCTGTGATATTTTCTAGAGGTGATATCTGCATAACGGTCTGTAATTTTGTTCCATCCTTGCGGCATATCTCCATTTCCTTACGGAAATTGCGCCCCTGTCCCCGACGCGTCAAGTCACGTCTGAATATCTTCAATTCGTGATCACTCAGAAATGTTGAAATATTCTGATTCCCAATTTCATCCATGGTATACCCCGATAACTCAACCATGGGCGCATTGCTCTGGATGATGCGACCCAGATTGTCGACAATTATAATTCCCTCGATCAGGTTGTCCAGCATCCGTTGATGCCGGTCTCCATAATCCTGATCGTTAATGATGGCATGCAGAAAAGGCTTGACTACATCAAAGCTGTTTTCAACGGACACAAGTGATTCGCACATAAATTCATCCTTTCATTTTTCATTTGCTTGACCCTTCGTTATTTACATCGCAATACGACAATAATGATGTCCTTTGATCCCATAGGCCTGTCGTGAGATTATATGTTCTCTTTCACGACAAAATAATGGACTGTGGCACCCGTGACCCGGCTCCTGCCGGTATAGATGAATGAACACAGCCACAGTGCGCCAAGACAGAGAATAACACATGGATCCCACAGAGATTTTAGGCCCGCCGTCAGGTCCGGCGGCCCGCTTCCGGAAACCGGCAACATAAAAAAAAGAAAAAAGACATACACGACGGAGAGAACAGCCATAACCTGATAGGCGGTAATCCTGCCCGTTCCCCGGTAATCGGCTCTGAAAAATTCGGACAAGATCCGCCATCCCTGGGATATAATGAGCGTCTCGATCAATGCGCACGAAGTAAAGCCTTTCAGAAAGAGATAACATCCCAGAAGCCCCGATGCGCAATAAAGAGCAGCCGTCAATCCCTGGATGGGTAGCACCTTCTGGCCATCAAGCTGATGGGCATAGGCGATTTTCTTCGTTTCACCGGAAAAAACAAAGTGCCACCGCGCGAACACCCTTCCGATCAGGGGATGGCAGGCGGACAGGGGCTTCCCGTAGCAGCAACCGAAACTGATGCAGGCCAGTCTGCCCACTCCCTCTCCCACGGTATAGGCGATTGACATCGCCGCCAGCATATGCAATGCGGGGATGTCAAATCCCAACCTCTCCCCCATGGTGATGTTTACAAGCAGGATTGCAGCAGGCGCTGCGAATAAACCCGCAAAAAAGGCGCCGCCCACCGTAAAGGTGTGCCGCTTTCCCTCGACAGCAAGGGCAAAGAGCCTGGAGGCCGGCATACAGACACCCAGCACGACAATGATGACGGCCATGTTGCTGATAAACGGCAGTTGCAGGGACCCTGTCAGCATGATAAATAGGGCAACCGCAAGGGTATAGGCCACGGCATTAAAGAAACCATAGTAAGTCAGGTTCACGGCGTTCCAGTTGCCGTCTGCTCCCTTAATCGCGGGGATACAACACAGAATCTGCCATTCTTCGCCCGGCAGAGTTCTGAATCCCCAGCGCAACAGGTAAGCCAGGATCAGGGTCAGGGTCAGAACGAAGATTTCGTTCAACATATGCATGTCCTCTCGCGGGAAGAAATGTCCCCTTGTCTTTTTGTTTCTCCATATGTTCTTTTTTCTCCTGGCAGTGCTTGCAGAGACGGCTCAGCGGTGCGGCCAGGATCCGTTTCGTAGGCATCGTCTCCCCGCAATCATCACACAGCCCGAACAATCTCTCATCGATGCGCGTCAACGTTTCCCTGATGTTCTGAATGAGTTTCCGATCCCTGTCGCGCATGATCAAAGTGACGGTCCGGTCCAGTTCAACAGCAGCCCGGTCAAGGGGATCCGCCAATTCCATGCTCTCTTGTTTCATTTCCTTAACCATTTTGTTGCTTGTCCCCTGCAGCTCATCCATCTTCCGGACAAGGACGTTCCTGATATATTGGATCTGTTTCTGCTTCATCTTTCCTCCTCCATTACAAGGCGCACATATTCATTCCATCAACCGTTGTCGCACGCCGTAGGCGCTGGCAATGAGTGAACGAACCGTCACATCGGTTTCCACGAGCGGCTGTCCGAAACCTTTACTGAAGATACTTTCCGCGCCGGGTTTCATCATGTTGGCGACAATGTCATCGGCGAAACGGACCCGTCCTTTTTGAAAAATAAGCACCACGGTGCTCCCGCCAGGCCGGAAAAGGCTCTTCGGAAAGCCTCGTGTCACAAACAATCCTGTCCCGATGGGGACAGGATTGTCATAATGCTTTTCGCTGTAACACTGGTGGATATCGCCGATCATAAGCGCTGCCACTTCAATCATAGCGACAAGACCGGCCTGGCTGCCGCCCGGCACATCAGAATCTATCATGGTCACGACGCGCTTGTTTTTTGAATAGGGGGTCAGGACCGACACGACGGCATTGGGATTGCAGGCATGATATTTACCGGGGATGTGATAAAAATCGACAATTTTTCCGGACACGGGGGTGTGGTTGTAGTGATACTTCTCCGGGGTAAGCCGGAATATGGCAAAATCTCCTTCCCGCAGAGCCGCGAGCCATTTTTTCTTATTGACAGCGATCAGTTCTTCAAATTCAAAGAACTTGTCTTTTAGGAAGAGGCTGGACGTTTCGCAGAACGAGCCAAAGAGCATCCTGGCATCGGAAGGGGATAGCACAGCGCCGGGATCATTCGGCATGGGACGGCATTCCCAGTAGCGGATCTTTCTTTCGAAGATTTTCTTGAGCGTACTGAGCTGCGCAGGCGAGTCCAGACATTCCCTCAGGTCGATTCCCTTTGAGGTGAATAATCCCAATCGCTCTTTGATTTTCTGAGATAGAAACTCTTCATAATTCAGGGCTCCCATCAGTTTGGATATCCTTACCCCTGTCAGGTTCCGGAAGACCCACGGAGTCGATTCCCGGATCCGGGAATAGAGAAAACCCACCGCTTGGTCTGCGAAAAGCTGTTCCGTGCAAATTCTGCGGCTTTCTCGTTCAATGTACTGGTGCTGCATAAAGCCTCTGTAGATTACCGGCATCGGAAAGGGTCTCGCCGCCATGCTGTTCAGCGAAAACGGCGACCATCATCAGGCAGATAACTTCTTCAAGGGTTTCTTCCGCTGCCTTTCCCTCAAGAATGTCCTGTTCCACTATGGAGATAAATTCAGAAATACCCCGGTTTTTCAGAATCTCATGAAGCGCCTCCCGGATAACCTGATTCTGCCGGCTATCCGGTGTATCCAGCTGCGCGGCTGCCTCCTTAAAAAACATCAGCGCCTCTCGGATATGGCGGCTTCGCAATTCGGAGCGATAAAATCGTTCCGCCGCCTGGTTGAATTCATCCGCAGACAGCTTGAAGGGCGAACGGACGTTGCCTTCCTGCAGAATGCCTTTTGTCAATTTACCGATGGCAGCGCAGCGGTCCGGATCATCCAGTCTTTCTGCGAGATCATCGAGCGTCTCATTAAGATGGAGCATATCAATCAGATCCTGTGCGTCTTCCCGCAGGACCTGCAGCAGCGCCCGCCTGTACTCCAGGTTGTGGACACGATGATAACCGGGATAACGCCGGCTGGTCCGGACGCCGGCCGTTTTTTCAAGAATTCGTTTCATCATTTTATTCCCCGTATCCTGGCGAATAAAAAAGGTGGGAATCCCGATGGCGGCGCCGAAGACAATCTGCCGCCGCTCGCTTTCAATAAAAGGATCGTTCGGAATATGGTCATGGCAGATCCTGCCGGATGCAATATACTTGAAGGCCAGCAGATAAAGGAGATTCTGGAGACTGACGGCCTGCCCCATGTCCGCGGCGAAGCTTTCAAAAAGGCTGTAATGCCGTCCTTCAAACCCCGAAAACCCCATGTTCTCGTATTCTCGAAGCTTTTCAAAAAGATAGAGCGACATCTTGGTATCGAACACGCCGAGATCGGTCAAATCCTTTTTCAGGCGGTCGCTGTTGTGGAGGCGACCGTCCAATGCCGGACTGGTCGATGTGCTCATAATGGCAACGAGGTAGTCGATCAAACGGAAATCGGGGACAAAGTCTCCCTTCAGGTCGCAGGCGGTGCTGATCATGCGGTCCAGCCATGGCGGGCCGAATGGGGTGATCGGATTGCCGAAGATCTTCAGATTCGCTTTTTTACGCCAGCGTCGCCACAGCATCCGCAGGTGAGTATAATCCAGTTCATGGGGAAGAAACCCCAGTGCTTTTTCCGGATGAAAGTCCGAAAAATCAAGACGGTAGGGAGCGGCGCTGTAGGTTCCAACAAACAGGGGCAGGAAATGTTCCACAATCTTCACAACCAGGTCGCCGAGATATTTTTCATGGACATTCGTAAATCCCGAGGAAGGATCAGCCAGCGCCCCACTCAGCAGGCGGCTGCCCAGGCTCACATGAGTTCCATTATTGGCAAGGCTGATATTGGAGGTATTGGGCAGCAGGACAAGATGGCTGGTGATGATCCCGGCTTCCCGCAGTTTGGCTACGGCGTTCATCTGGCTGCGGCTCAGCACGCGGTGGCACAGGTGCATGTATTCGTATTTGATTTCCCCACGGTTCCATCCGGAGAGGCAGGGACTCATGAAAAGCTCCCGATAAAAAGCGTCGGAGATGCAGTTGTTGATGTTTTTCTGGCGTATCGGAGGGTGTGGCGAAAGATAGGCAAGGGCAGTCTGGCCGTTTGCCGTCAGCAAATATTTTTTATTGGCATACTGCAGGAGCAGCTGCGTGAACAGAAACCGTTTTGCTGTTTCACCGGCGACAGCCCGGCCCATGCCCGTATCGGGGTGGAGAGAGACCACATTGAAAGAATAGGTTTCCGGAGACGTATTGTCATTCAGAAAATGGTTCAACAGGCGGCAAGCTGTCTTCTGAATGGGAGCAGGAAGCCTTTTTCGGGCACCGATCACATCGGCCAGTGATAACTTCAATAGATAACTGATGGGTACGCGGACAAAATCCTGTCCGTTCTGCTGAAATACGAACTGATGGCTGTCCGTTCTTAGACCCTGCTTTGGGTCCTGTTTGTCGGCGAGAAGATCCTGTTGAAATACGCTCTCGGCAAGCGGACCCAGCGTCGGGCGGGAGAATCTGACCCAGCTGTTCTCCCAGATGTTTTCGTTGTTTGATTGCAGATACTTTTCCAAGTCGGAAATCACCCGCCGGTGCGTATCTCCCGCAGCAGCCCGCCGCATGATATTGGCGAAATAATTGGATTGCGCGATTGAAATGGGGAGATCGACCTGATTATTCCCGCCCGCCACGACCGCCTGTAGCTCCGTCTCGCTGCCCGCGGTAGTATCACCCAGGGAAAAAGGCAGTGCGGTTATGTCCAGCCCGGCGGGGTTGTTCTTGAACTGCAGAAGCGCTTTGATGCTTTCCTGCGCAGAGAGATCATCATTCGCCTCAATGATCTTGTGAAGAAATGCAACATTCGTCTTCTCGAATCTGCTCATGCTGTACCTCCTTCACACGAACAAGGGTTGATCCCCGCTTTCTCCGGGGAACATCCGGTTATCGACCGGCGTCGGCCAGTCATTGCTTTCTTTTCTTCCTGGGGGAGCGATGCAATGAGATTAAATAACACGGTGGAAATATAAAGAGGAATTGTTGCACCTTGATGACGGGATTATGAAGTTTTTGTGAAGAGTGCACGAGACGGCAACATTTTGGCCGCGCTGCCTCCGCCTGATTCGACCGACCTTCCATGCATCTGGGAAGGCTCTAAAAGCCGGACAATATCCTTGACCTTCTTGTGGCGAGCAATTTTAATTGGATTTGAGAAACACCCTGCGAATGAAAATGCATTTTGCCTGTTTCATTTCACAAAACTTTAACACTCCTGTCATCCTGCAGCAACAATCATCCTGTATATTGTCGCCGAAACATAAAAACGATTAAATGACTTGACGGGAAAATCAGACAAGGGGGCAAGGTATGTACGGCATAGGTGAAGTCGAGACAAAATCGAATAATTTCAATACGCGGTCCGGCTGTTTAGGCACGGTCGTTCCAGCAACGAAAAATCTCTTCAGCGATAGTGAAGTTAATAATCCGTTACCAGAACGCAAACCCGTTTTTCTTACCACAGGAGATTTTGTAATGGAAAGTGCATCCAGGTCGCCGCAATGCATATGCGCAAGGAATGTGACCTTGGGATACGGAAAAAAGGTCGTTCTCGACGACATTCATTTGGACGTCGCCAGAGGTGAGTTTATCAGCATCTTAGGTCCTTCCGGCGTCGGCAAGTCAACGCTGCTCATGGCTGTCAACGGGAATGTGAAGATATTCAATGGCGATCTGGTGGTTCTGAATCACAACCTGCTCACCATCAAAAACAGCGTGCTCAAACATGTCCGATCACTCATCGGCGCAATTTACCAGGGGTATAACCTGGTCAAGCGTCTGAGCGTTCTGGACAACATCGCATCCGGCATGTTGAAAAGGATGAGCCCCTTTTCGGCGGCGATCAAATATTACACCCATGATCAATATGAACAAATTTACAAGTATATGCAGGCCGTCGGGATCGAACAGGAGGCTTTGCAACGTTGCGATAGGCTGTCCGGCGGCCAGATGCAGCGTGTGGCCATCGCCAGAGCCCTGGCTCAGAATCCGGAGATCATTCTTGCCGACGAGCCGATATCCTCCCTTGATCCGGTCAGCGCACAGAATGTCATGGACACCTTGGCGCGGATCAACAGCCAATATGGCATCACCGTTATCGCCAATCTCCATCAGATGGATTATGCAAAGCACTACTGCACCCGGATTATCGGCATCAACGGCGGGAAAATCGTTTATGACGGCAAACCGGAGTGCATGAGCCCGGGTGTAATCAGAGAAATATATCAAGATGCCAAACATGAAGAAAGACGATTTTGGGTCGGCCAGAAAATGCATGCCACCGCACCGGCACCGGCCTATTATGCCTGAAAAAAATCCAATAATGAAAGGAGAATTTATAATGAACAAGAAACCATTCGTGATGATGTTTGTACTTGCGGTTATGGTCATAACGATCTCTACAACCCATGTTTTTGCCGGCGCTTACGTACCCAAAGACTGGCCTCAAAAGCTTGTTTTCGGCGTTATCCCTACGGATTCATCGGACAATGTCATGGAGCGCAACGACAATCTGGTTCAATACCTTCATAAGAGGCTCGGGGTCCCTGTAGAGATCAAAACAGCATCGGATTACGCCGGCGTGATTACGGCCATGCAATTCAAACACGTCGACTTCGCCTATTTCGGGCCAAAATCCTATGTAGAGGCGGCCAAACGCGCAAATGCCGAGGCCTTTGTCGTTGAGTTGTCCCGGGACGGCGCAGCAGGATACTACGGCACCATCATCACGAAAAAAGGTTCCGGACTCAAAAATATGGCCGACATTAAAGGCAAAATATGGGCATTTACGGATCCCAATTCGACGAGCGGAACACTTGTTCCGACGGTTTATTTCTATAAGGAACTGAAAATAGATCCGGAAAAGTATTTTTCGAGGGTGATCTATTCCGGCTCTCATGAGGCATCCATGCTGGCCGTAAAAAACGGCAGGGTGGACGCCGCATCCACCAATGATATCGATATGGCCAGAGGGGACGGCAAGCAATGGAATGTCAAGGAGGATTTTGAGATCATCTGGAAATCGACACTGATTCCTGCATCCCCCATAGCTTACAGAAAAGACCTTCCGGCCTCCCTGAAGCAGGCGCTTAAGGAAGCCTTTCTCGCATACAATGATCCTATCGGTCTCGAAAGATTGAAACTCAAAGGTTACGTTGACGGCTCCGACGAGTTGTTCAATCCCATCCGGGATCAGATGGAAGTCAAAGCGGCGCTTGAAAAAAACAAGTAATTGAAAGGCTGCCTGCCTGACAGAGAAAAAACAATCGTCAGGCAGGCATCATCAAATGCATGAATCTGGAAAATATCAAGCGAAAGACCAACCCCTTTCATCCCTATAATGTGACGGTGTGCCTGTTGTTTGCAGCGCTCATTCTCTGGAGCTGGAATTCCACCGAGATGAGCGTCAAGGCCCTCATGGAAGGCTGGCGGAACATGATTGTCTACATCGGGGGAAATCCCGCCATTGAGGGGAGCGGCTTCTTTCCGCCCAAGTTTCAGGAAACGCGGATTATCAAGTATCTCCTTTCCATGCTGGAAACGGTTCAGATGGCCTTTCTTGCTCTGATTCTATCCGTTGTCATTTCCTTTCCCCTTTCATTCTTTGCGTCCCGGAATACCCTGGAGGTCATCTTTCCGGGCCGCAACTGGTTTTCAAATGTTTTGAGAAAGATTTCGTACATGACCACCCGGCTGATCGCCAATATGTCCCGTTCCATCAATGAACTGGTCTGGGCGCTGATATTCGTCAGCGCCGTCGGTCTCGGCCCCATGCCGGGCATTCTGGCGCTGGGCGTTCACACATCAGGCGTGCTCATAAAACTCTTCTCTGAAGGGATCGAAAATATTCAGCCCGAACCGGTCTCGGCCCTGACGGCTACGGGCGCCGGCCCCTTCAAGGTGATACGGTACGCCGTGATCCCGCAAATCGCCCCTTTTTTTGTGTCCATGATCCTCTATCGTTTTGAGTCCGATGTCCGGTCGGCGACGATTCTCGGTTTTACGGGAGCCGGCGGCATCGGCATGTATCTGTTCGACAAGCTTCGGTCTTATGAAAACAGAGACGTCACAACGATTCTGATCATCATCATTATTGCCGTTGCCCTTGTGGATCGTCTGAGCGCCGTTGTCAGGAACAGGTACACATGAAAGTCGAAATACGCGAAGCCCGAAAAACCGATTTACAGATGCTGCTGCCGCTTTACGGTCAACTCGGCATGGACAACGGCGATGTTCTTTCTCTTGCCGAGGCGCAAAAAAAATTCCGGCGGATGCGCGCCTATCCCGATTACCGTCTTTATTGCGCGTTATATGAAGGCGCCGTCATTGGAACCTTTGCTCTCCTCGTGATGGACAACATGGGGCATATGGGAAAGCCGTCCGCTGTTCTGGAAGACGTTGTCGTCGCCGGTAAGTGGCGCGGCAGGGGAATCGGCGGGCAAATGGTCTGCTATGCCATGGCCCGTAGCCGCGAGAAGGGCTGCTATAAACTCAGCTTGTCCAGCAATGAAAACCGGGAAGACGCGCATCGTTTCTATGAAAAAATCGGGTTTAAAAGACACGGCTACAGCTACGCAATGTTTTTGGAAAATGAGGTCAATTTTTGAACATGAAGAAAAAATCGCCGCAACCGGAGGTCGCTTCGGCCGATGTCCTTCTCAATACCGCCGAGGCTGTGGACCGCAAAATCCTGCAACTTCTGGCGGAGGCGTCCGTCGCCATCCGGCGGGAACCGGCGACGGGACTCGTCATGATGACCGTGGCCGACGGGGTCGGCACGGATTTCCATTTAGGAGAGGTTCTCGTTACGGAGGCTGAGGTCGAATATGAAGGAAAAATCGGCTACGGCATGGTTGTGGGAAACAATCCGGAAAAAGCCGTGGTCCGGGCAGGCGTATCGGCAATGATGGAAAGCGCGGACTCCCCTTACAAGGCGCGGCTTTATAAATATCTTGTGCGGGAAGCAAGAAAAATCAGCGCAAAAGAACGCATCACGGAGGCCCTTTCAGCCTCCACAAAAGTCAATTTCGAGTCAATGACGCCATGGTAGCATTATTTCAATCAGGGGATTTGATCCGGCAACGCGTATTCCGGGTTATCCTGGACGCTGTTAGCCGGCCGGGACGGATTTGTCAAATGCCCGGCGCAACGCATCGACAGGACCGCTTTGCCTGTCTGTTCATGGTCCTGGAGACGCTTCTGGATCAGGAGGCCACCCATTGCATGATCGGCGAGGATGGCGCGGCGCACCTGGAGCCTGCACTCTACGAAGCAACAAAAAGTCCCCCGGCCGCCCTAAAAGAGGCCGATTTCATTATTGCCCCCTATGGAAGCACGAAGGGAGGCGTAAGCCGCGCAAAGCGGGGCCTGCCGGAATACCCCGATCTGTCCGCTACGGTTGTTTACCGCGTCGATTACATAACACGTGAACGGGATGCGCCGGTGAAATGCAGCCTCCGTGGGCCGGGCATCCTGGACAGCCTGGCGCTCCCGACGATGGAAGGTTTCGATCACCGGGAACTTTTACAATTATGCGCCGTCAACCGGGATTTCCCTCTTGGCGTGGACGCCCTCTTCGTCGATCCGGCAGGAAGAATCGTCGCCCTCCCCCGGTCAACGCAAATTCAGGTAAAGGAGCCCCAATGGCATATGTCGCAGTAAAAGGCGGGACGGAGGCAATTGACAACGCCTGCCGGCTTCTATCGTATGAGCGGGCGAAAGGGCGCTCGCTTCCCCTGAAGGTCGAACAAATAAAGGAACAGCTTTATCTCTTGGTGGATCGCGTTATGAGTGAAGGCTCCCTGTACGCGCCCGATCTGGCGGCGCTGGCCGTCAAACAGTCGGCGGGAGACACGCTGGAGGCGTCTTTCATGATCCGCGCCTACCGGACAACCCTCCCCCGCATCGCCTATTCCCTCCCCAGGAGCACGGCGGACATGCGGATCATCCGCCGCATATCCGCCGCTTTCAAGGACATTCCGGGCGGTCAGGTGCTCGGTCCCACATCGGATTACACGCTCCGGCTCCTCGATTTCGAACTTTTTGAAGAAACAACCGACTCAAACAAGGCTTTCAAACGCCTTATGGAAAGCGAACTGCCCCAGGGGACAAAATTGCCGGAGACCTTTCCCAAGATCGTCGAGATATTAAGACAGGAAGGGCTTTTGACGCCGCCAAGGATCCCGGACAATGAAAACGGTTGCGGCTCTCACATTTTCGACATTACCAGAAACGCTTTGAGCTATCCTGCCGACCGGAGCGCCGTTCTTCAGTCCATGGCCCGGGGAGAGACGGGCGGTCTTCTCGCGTTCGCTTATTCGAGCATGCGCGGCTACGGCAACGTCCACCCCACTATCGGCGAACTGCGGGTGGGATACGTTCCTCTATGGACAGCCCATCCCTATACAAAAAAGCCTTATCTGGCCGGCGAGGTTAAGGTCACAGAGGCGGAGATCGTTGCCCGCTTCACCAACAGCGATGGGAAACCCATGTTTTCGCTCGGGTACGGTCTTTGTTTCGGACAGAACGAAATCAAGGCCATCTCTATGGCCATTCTGGACAGAACCATGCGAGCCGCGGAGCCGGAAACCCCTGCAGAAGACCAGGAGTTTGTCCTGTCCCATATCGACGGCATTGAGGCAATGGGTTTCTGTAATCACTGGAAACTTCCGCACTATGTTGATTTTCAGTCCGACTTGGACCGGCTGAGAAAGGCACAGACAGCCCATGACGCTCAAAAAGTGGATTGATCATAATCATAAAAAAAAGACAGGCGCCGTTTTGTATAACTTCGGTTATCTCGATGAAACGGCAAAAAAAGAAATCCGCCGCAAGATACTCAAGGCCGTCGCCATTCCCGGCTATCAGGCGCCTTTCGGCTCCCGCGAGATGCCGATAGCCCGCGGCTGGGGAACCGGAGGCCTGCAGATCACCCTGTCCATCGTTGAACCGGATGATATCCTGAAGGTGATCGACCAGGGGTGTGACGACAGCGTCAACGCCGTCAATATCAAAAAATTTATCCGGGCCGTTACCGGTGTTGCTGTTACGACCGACACGCAGAAAGCGACGATTATTCAGACCCGTCATCGTATTCCGGAAGAGGGAATGACGGAAAATCAGATTTTGGTCCTCCAGGTACCTTACCCGGAGGCCCTGCGCGAGGTAGAGCCTTCCGAGATGGTGACCCGGCGGATGCACGCCGAGGGCGATTACAGCCGCATGTGGCTTTTTCTCTACGAGGATATTGTGAAATACGGAGAAATCCGCATCAGCTACCGCTACCCGGTCAGGGTGAACAATCAATATATCATGGATCCAAGCCCGATCCCCCGCTGGGATGTTCTCAGGCTGCATATGGCGGACAATCTTTTTCTGTTCGGCGCGGGCAGGGAAAAAAGAATCTATGCCGTTCCCCCCCATACGAAAGTGGAACCCCTTGAATTTGAAGATCATCCTTTCCACGTCGAGACGTTC
Organism: Pseudomonadota bacterium; assembly: GCA_043805145.1. Taxonomy (GTDB): domain Bacteria; phylum Desulfobacterota; class Syntrophia; order Syntrophales; family Fen-1087; genus JAPLJM01. Next base: position 104,692 of record JAZDIK010000098.1, read on the forward strand.
GCAGGACGTTCCTGTGAGCGCTGCGGCGCAACCGATGCCTATCTGGACGAGATTATCGAAGACGCATCGGGCAGGCGGCGCTATTTTTGCTCCGACACGGGATTTTGCGAAAAGAGGCGCTACCGATGAAGAAACTGCTAGAAGTCAGAAACCTCACAAAACGCTACGGTGACAGTTGCTGCAATTGTCTGAATGTTGATGCAATCGATAGGGAAAGCAACCGGTGTCCCTTCTGCGGCTCTGTTGCCGCCTGTTTGAACGTCTCCTTTGATCTCTACCGTGATGAGGTGTTGGGTGTTGTCGGCGAAAGTGGTTCCGGCAAGAGCACCCTAGTTCGACTCCTCCATTTTGAGGAAGACCCATCAGTGGGGGAAATCTTTATGAACGGCAATGGCGCCACGGATGAAAAGCAAAACATCCTTGCCTTGAGTTCCTTCCAGAAAAGACAGCTCCGTAACCGCCGGATGGGGATCGTTTATCAAAACCCCCATCTGGGTTTGCGAATGGGTATCAGCGCCGGCGGAAACGTAGCAGAGAAATTGCTGGAGGCCGAGTGGCGCCATATCGGACAGATCAGAGACCGGGCGGGGGATCTGCTCACCAAAACCGAAATTCCTATCGCCCGCATGGACGAACCGCCCCGGAATTTCAGCGGCGGCATGCAACAGCGTGTTCAAGTTGCCAAGGCACTGGCCAACAGTCCGAATATTCTCTTGCTCGATGAAGTGACGACGGGCCTCGATCTATCGGTCCAGGCGAAGGTTCTGGATCTCATCCGTCAGCTCCAGTGCGAACTGCGACTGTCCGTGCTGGTTGTCTCACATGATCTTGGTGTCATCCGGCTGCTCTGCCAGAGGACCATGGTCATGCGGTATGGGTGCGTGGTCGAGTCGGGGCTGACAGACCAGATTCTTGAAGACCCGCAGCATCCGTATACCCAGCTTTTGGTGAGTTCACAACTATAACGGAGAAAAGCATATGCTACAGGTTATAAAACTGGCGAAAACATTTGTCCTGCATATCCTTGGGGGCAAGCGTCTCGAGGCCTTTCAGGATGTGTCTTTCCGCGTCGAAGCGGGTTGTTTTCTCGGCATTTCCGGACCCAGTGGTTCGGGAAAGAGTTCCATCCTGAAATGCATCAACCGAACCTATCTGCCGACGGCAGGAACGATCAGGTATGAATCGGACAATGGAACGGTCGATCTCGCAGCAATTCCGGAGCAGCAGATCATCGCCTTGCGGCGCCGGGATATTGCTTATGTATCTCAGTTTCTGCGGGTCCTGCCCCGCGTCGCCGCCCTGGACGTCGTGGCGGAACCGCTTTACATGCAGGGCGTTTCCAGAGAAGCGGGCAGACAACAGGCGGTAAAACTTCTCCAGAAGCTCAATATCCCCGATCATCTTCACGATGCTTATCCGTCAACATTCAGCGGCGGCGAGCAACAGCGGATCAATATTGCCCGATCTGTGATCCGCCGTCCCCGACTGCTGCTCTTAGACGAGCCTACGGCGTCCCTGGACAAAGATTCGGAGGCACGGGTCCTTCATATCCTGGAAGAACTCAAGTCTCAGGGAACAGCCATGATCGGCATTTTTCATGATAGCGTTGTCATGCAATCCATTGCCGATCAAATCTATCATTTAAAAAGGAAAGAGGCAGACGATGAAACAACAACATAAATTACTGGTTGTAGAAAACGGAAAACTGGTACTCCCCGACGGTGTCCAGGAAGGGGCGATCCATATCGAAGACGGTCTCATCGTAAAAATCGGCAACGAGCACACTGCTGCCGACGCGAAAAAAATCGACGCTGCCGGCTGTTATGTCATGCCAGGCATCATCGATCTTCATAGCGATGCCCTGGAAAAGGAATTGGAACCCCGGCCCAACACACTTTTTCCAACGGATATGGTCCTTCTGGAAATGGACAAGAAACTTGCCGCCTGCGGTATCACGACCATGTATCATTCCATTTCCTTTGCCGAAGGTGAAATCGGTATCCGTTCCAACAAAATGGCCGAAGACATCATCCGGGAAATCAATCGTCTGTCGCCGAGGTTACGGGTCCGTACGAAAGTGCATGCACGCTACGAGATGACCGATGAGGCCGCCGTGCCGGTTCTGGAAAAGCTCATCGACGAAGCAAAAGTCAACCTTCTTTCCTTCATGGATCATACGCCGGGGCAAGGCCAGTTCCGGGAGACCGCCTCATTCCAGCGCTATTTTCAGGCGGTCTATCAAAAGACGGATCAGGAAGTTACGGGCATCATTAAAAGAAAAGTTGCCTCCCAAAAGTTTATCGAGCAGCGTTTGAACCATCTGATCGAGTTATGCGGCAGGAACGACATCCCCATGGCGTCCCATGACGATGATTCGGAGGAAAAAGTCGCATGGCTAAGTCAGAAGGGGATTTCCATATCCGAATTTCCCGTCAATATGGACGCTGCACTTGTTGCCAGCAAGAAGAACATGCATGTCTGTCTTGGCGCCCCGAATGCCCTGCGGGGACATTCCCAGTCAAATAATTTAAGCGCTCAGGACGCCATCGCCATGGGCTTGTGCCATGTGTTGTGTTCCGATTACGCGCCCATGACCCTGCTCCATGCCGCCTTCAAACTGGCGGACGCCCGTTTGCTTTGGCTTCATGATGCCGTCCGTCTGGTAACCGTTAACCCAGCGAAAGCCGTCGGCATCGATCATAAGATGGGATCGCTTCGAGAAGGCAAGGCGGCGGATTTCATCATCATCGATAAACAAAACGGCCATGCCCAAGTGCTTAAAACCTTTGTGGCAGGGCAAGAGGTATTTTCCACATGTTCGAAATAGGCAGTCAGATCAACGAGGTCCGAATTGACGGGAATTTAGAGATTTTCAGGCAGGACTTGGACTACTTTCGAAATATCGGCCTCGAAGCCGTAGAAATCCCGCCCCATGGGCTCGATGTGATTAAAAACGGAAGAGTGGACAAAAAGCAACTAAAAGACATCAAAGATATTCTGCAGGCGTATAACTTCCTCTACACCGTCCACGCGCCGAATCCGCTGAACCTCATGGACAGGGAGAGATCGGACATCCATCTAAACGTTTTCCGTGCCAGCCTTGCCTTTGCCGGGGAGATCGGCGCAGGTGTCCTTGTCTATCATGCCGGGCGATTTATTCCCGAAGAAGCCTTTTGTGTCGCTCCGCAACCCCGCCTCTTCACGGCAGCAAAGGAAGACCTGCTTGACCGGGAAGCGGAGCTTCTCCGGCAGCTTGCCGATGAATTTCCCGATGTTGTGATCTGCATTGAAAATGCCAGACCATATCGCCATCATTCGCCTTATTGCTATGCCGAAAATCTCAGATTACTTACATATCAAGTTTCGAGGATTCGTCGCGATAACGTCAGGATCGCACTCGATTTCGGCCACTTGTTCATGGCCTCCCGCTACGGTTCATACGACCCCGTCGATGCGGTGAAGGAAGCGGCACCATGGATCGCCCATTGCCATGTGCACGACAACTTCGGGGATGCGATCTATTACAACGAAAAGCAACAAACCCATCAGATACCCTTCGGCAAGGGCGATTCCCACATGCCTGTCGGTTGGGGAAAAATTCCATTTGAAGCAATACTCTCGACTATGATGACACATTTTTCCGGTTGCTTCATTATGGAGATCCGGTCGCGGTATTTTAACGATACGGCGGAGTCCAAAGATAATTTTGTGAAGATCATCGCTCCGTTCAAAGCGGCAAGAATGAAGAACCAATTCAACTAATGTTCATAAAGCGTTCAAGCGTGGATCACTTTTTCCTTGAGGCCCTTCCAAGTTTTTTCCGAATACCAGATGTCGATAAATTCAAGGATGGAGATTTTTTCCCTTTTCATCATCTCTTCCGCAGTAGGTCTCCGCAGGAGCATCTTGATGCTTCTGAGGGCGGCACTGTCCTGCGCGGCGTATTCATGGGCTTTTTTTACAGCTTCATTTTCCAGGTCCTCCTTTGCCGCAATCCGGTCGATCAGTCCCAGTCGCAGGGCTTCTTCCGCCGAATACATGGCCCCGCTCAGCAGCGCCGCCTCCGCCTGCCTCTGCCCCAACAACAGTTTCATTATTTCCACACTCCCCGCAAATACGGAAGAGCTGAAGCTAATTTCGTTAAGCGAGATTTTGGCGTTTCCCGGGACCATGATCCGGTAATCGCAGGCAATGGCCAGCATGCACCCGCCGGCGATCGTATGGCCGTTCAGGGCGGCGACAACGGGTTTGGGATAGAGGAAGATGTCCGTATAAAGGCCTGTGAATTTCGTCAGATAGCGGATAAAGGCCTCCTTCGTGTAACTCAGGAATTCCGGAATATCAAACCCGAAGGTGAAAAATTTGCCCTCGCCGGTTAAAAAAACGGCCGTTACGCCCGGATCATAGGAGAGCGCCTGGAAGCAATCTGTCAATTCATCCACGACCTTTTCATTGATGGCGTTGACTTTTCCCCTGTTTAACGCGATCCTGGCAATACCTTCATTCTTTGTCAAACTTACAAAGTCCATAATGCCCCTCCTTTCTATTCCGTCTTGACGGCGTGAACCTTGATGCTGGCAATCGCCGTCCCAAGTTCCCCGGCCATTTCCATCAGGGCCTCCGAGCATCCGACGGCCTCTACGGCATTGGCGTAACCGATAAAATCCTTCACCGGGAAAATCGTCTCGTCAATTATGCTAATCTCCTGAAACCCGGCCTTGGCCATGGCGTCAAGATAATCGCCTTTCATGAGGGCGCCCGCGATGCACCCGACATAGGCGTCGATCGATGCCTTCAGGGCCGCCGGAAGCTCCTTCAGCAGCACGATGTCCGACACCATCAGGCGGCCGCCCGGTTTGAGGACGCGAAAGGCCTCCCGAAAAACCCTGCGTTTATCGGGGGAGAGGTTGATCACGCAATTGGAGATGATGATGTCGGCCGCGTTATCGGCCACCGGTAAATTTTCGATCTCCCCCAGGCGGAACTCCACATTGCCATAGCCTCCCTTTTCGGCGTTTTCTCTCGCCTTGTCAAGCATTTCCGGTGTCATATCGACGCCGATGACCCGCCCGTTCTTTCCGACTTCCCTTGCCGCCAGAAAACAATCGAACCCCGCGCCCGCCCCGAGATCAACGACTGTTTCTCCTTCCCGCAGGGAGGCCAGCGCGACGGGATTCCCGCATCCCAGGCCGAGATTGGCCCCTTCGGGAACTGCATCGATGTCTTCCGTACGGTAGCCGATGTCCCGGCTGATCATCTCCACGGTCTGCTTGCCGCCGCAGCATGACGCAGACGGCAAGCAGCAGTTTCCTGATTTTGTCACGATCTCGGCATAACGACTTCTGACGGCTTTTTTGATTTCTTCTTGCTTCATCGGTCTTCCTCTCCTTAAATTATTGTTAACGGGAAACCACGCCCATCATTACAGGGCCAAGGAATTCCTTGACCCGTTCGGCAAGATAATCGGCTTTAACCAAGGATAGACAACAGATTTCACCGTCTTTTTCCCAGCTGACAAGGGCCAGCTTGTCGCCGGCGCGGATGTTCGCCTTATCCCGCAGTTCCTTGGGGAGCACCATCTGCCCCCGCTCGTCGACGCTGATCAGCGATTCGATGCGGCAGCCACTCACCGCCCTGTCTGCTGTTTCACAGCAGGATGTTTTCGGAACGGCCATGATAATTAATTGCCTCCCATTGTTATTCTGATAAGTACGTATGTTCAGTCATATCAGTTTGAGCTGATTATAATCAGAAGGAAGGAGCCTGTCAAGGTGAATAATCTATTTGACTCTTCAACACCGCTTCTCTATACTGCCCGGCCATCATGCCCATGCTTTCTGGTTTTACCGAATCGCTCTGCCGTCGGCAACAGCCGGAACAGCAGCGTATAATAAACGTAATCATAAGGACTTTGTTGATGAAAAGCAGTCTGATGTGCCTGATTGTTTTGCTGATGGTTCTGGGATTCGCTTCTGGAGCGCGTGCAGAAATGGTTAGCATCGTCAAGATCAACAGCGACGTTGTGATTGAAGAAGACACGAAAGTCCGCAATGTGTTCGTCTTCGGCGGCCAGATCACGGTTCATGGCACGGTCGAGCAACATGTCGTGGCAATCGGCGGGTCCGCCGTACTGACCCGGACAGCCGTAGTGGGCGGTGATGTTTTTGTTCTGGGCGGAATCATCGCCATCGGCAATGGTGCAGATGTGCGCGGAACCGTGACGGAGATCAATTCCTCGAATATATCAGACGCCATCTCCGATCTCTTGAGTGATGACTGGGAAGGCTGGTCATGGCTCTTCGCCATTTTTTCAGTAGTCGTTTTTGTGATCACCCTCGTCATCGCCATACCGATTGTCGCCCTGATCCCGAAACCGATAGTGACGATCTCCGAGGGCATCGCGCAGCACACCTATCGGGCAATACTCGCCGGATTCATCGGTCTGCTCATGATTGCCCCGGTCGCCGTGTTGTTGACCCTTTCCGTGATCGGTATTGTCTTGATCCCGTTGGAAATGATTCTGGTCATTTGCGCTGCTATCTTTGGATTCATCGTCGTCGCCCAGATTCTCGGAAAGCGGGTCCTGTCTCTGGCGAAGAAGCCGAATGACAGCCTTGTCCGCCAAACCTTCTGGGGATTGCTGGTCCTGTGGATCATTGGCTGGATCCCCTATGTCGGCTTGATGATTAAAGTTTTGGCGATTGTTGTAGGCCTGGGTGGCGTGATGATCACGCGGTTCGGCACGAAGAAGGCGTGATCCAGGGAATCCCGGTATGGCTGATCGAAAAATCATTTCCTGGAAGCAGAAGATCGTATCGCCCGAAGAGGTCTTGGCGCGCGTTGAACCAGGCATGAGCATTTTTGTGGGGACGGGCATGGCTGAGCCCCGCACACTCGTAAAACACCTGATGGCCTCCGATCAAATGAACCTCCAGGACCTGGAAATGATTCAGCTCATCAGCCTGGGAGATACGCCTTCCATTGATGCCCACTACTCGAAAAAATACCGCCTGAAAACCTTCTATTCGGGATGGATTGCCGACGCCGCTATCCGCGAGGGGCGGGTCGATTTGATCCCGAGCCGGTTCTCCCGCATCCCCTGGCTATTTAAATCGGGAGCGATCCGTATCGATATGGCCTTCATTCAGATTACGCCTTTTGACGAATCCGGCTATGCCAGTCTTGGCGTGGGGGTCGACGTGGCACGCCATGCCATGGAACATGCAAGGGTCGTGGTCGGCGAAATTAATGCGCAAATTCCCCGGACCCTGGGCGATACACTTGTGCGGGCCGAAGAATTTGACCAGCTCGTCATGGCTACAGAACCACCCATTTACCTGGAGCGATGGCCCGTCAACGAAGTCTATGACAAACTGGCATCCCATGTGGCCTCCGTCGTGGCGGACGGCAGTTGCCTTTCTTTTTCGATTGGCCCGCTTTACGATGCGCTGGGAATGCATCTGGCCCGCAAAAAAAACCTCGGGATTCATACGCCGTTCTTCACGGACGCCCTGATGGACCTGGTCAAAAGCGGCGCGGTGACAAACCGCCGCAAGGCTTTCTTTCCGGGGAAATCACTGGCATCCTACGCCCTGGGCACGGCGGAACTCATGCGGTGGCTCGATCGCAATCCGCTCGTGGAATTCCAGCCCATTGATGTCACTCAGGATCCAAAGAGCATCGGCTTGAACAACCAGTACATTGCGATCGTGCCAGCCAGGAAAGCGGATCTGACAGGGGATGTTGCCCTGCATGCCGGCAAGGGGAACGTAACGGCTGGTCCCGGCGCTGTTCAGGAAATAGTTACGGGCGCGGCGCTTTCAAAAAACGGCAGGACAATCTTTGCCCTTCCGAGCCGGAGCCGCAAAGGCGATGCCAATATCGTTCTTTCCGTTGCGGATTACGCCTACCAGTTTTCTAATCGCGAGTCCCTGGACACGGTCATTACGGAGTATGGCGTGGCGTATCTGACAGGACGGACGCTCCGCGAACGGGCTCAGGCCCTGATCGATATCGCTCATCCCGATGACCGGGTGGAACTGGTCCGGCAGGCCAAGAACGCCAGAATTCTCTATGCCGACCAGATCTATCTTGCGGAGTCGGGACACCTCTATCCGGAAAAAATTGCCTGCACCCATACCTTCAGGGATAATCTGAGCATCCACTTTCGGGCGATCAGACCATCAGACGAAGATGAAATGCGCCGGTTATTCTATCGCTTTTCCGACCAGGCCGTTTATTACCGCTACTTCAGCCCCATCAAGACCATGCCGCATGACCGGATGCAGGCTTACGTCAATGTGGATTACCGTTCGGTGATGTCCATTGTCGGTGTGATCGAGGAATCCGGACGCGAGAGAGTCATCGCCGAAGCCCGTTATGCCCGCCGGAATGACAAGGACCGCCGATATGCCGATACGGCTTTTATCGTGGATGAATGTTATCAGGGGCGGGGCGTCGCAACCTTCCTGTTCAACCTGCTCCTTCGAGTTGCCCGTGAGAACGGCGTCGAAGGATTCACGGCGGATGTCCTGGCCGACAATAAGTCCATGCTCAAGGTTTTCGAAAAAGCCCCCTTCCCCGTCCAGGCCGTGCTGGCTTGCGGGGCTTACGAGATGACGATTCCCTTCATCGACGATCCGGACAGACCGGAAAAGCATTAATCGCCATCCTGTATCTCAGGATGCTTTCCCCGCCACCACAATGATGTTGAAGACGGAGGGCCAGCTCAGGGGCCTGGCAACGGCGTTATGACCCAGGCGTTTGACGATATTTTCAGCATCCTTCCGGGAATCCGGGGCGTAAAATACGGTATGGCGCGAGAAGCGGGCGGCGGGCGCCATGTCCACTTTCTCGACTTTGTATCCCATGGCCTTGACAATCTCTGCCACCTGCGTGGCCGACGCCAGGCTACCGTCTCCCGTCAAAACCTTGATCCGGACCACGCGGAGTTTGGCCAGTTTCTCCTCAAGGACCATTTTTTCATTCCGGATCGCATCCCTCTGCGCCTTAAGCTCTCCGATCTGCTTCTTCAGGACTTCCGTCTCGGGGGTTGTCATCTCTACGCCGGCCCTGCTTTTCTCTTGCCTGTCCGCTTCTTTTAATTCTCCATCCTTCCCTTCGAGTCTGTTGATTTCGGCCTGTTTCTTATCCAGAAGGGTCTGCAGGGCGTCGTTGCCTAATGAAAGCCTGGAAACTTCCAACTCAAGCTTGTTGACTTGCGCCTGTTTTTCGTTAAGGGTCGTCTGGTAAAATTGTTTTTCGGATTCAAGTCTCGCAATCTGATTCTTCAGCCCCTCCGTACAACCGGAGAGAACAAGCCAGAAACAGGGAAAAAGGATCAGAAATATTTTTTTCTGCATGATCATGCCTCCCGGATTGAATCTGTTTTTAATATTTTTCCGCAGCTTTTTCAGCATTCTCTCATAATAAATCGGGACGGTCAAGCTTGTCTGCACAATGATCGACAATGAAGGCCGGTTGCATCACTGCCCGCAGATGCCGGCCGGTAAAGGACGCATCCGTCGCCGCAATGGTTTCCGGCGTCCCCGACGCAACGATATATCCGCCCCCGGGCCCGCCTTCCGGGCCGAGATCAATGACATGATCGGCGCACTTGATGATGTCGAGGTTATGTTCGATAACGACGACGGTATTGCCCATCTCCACCAGCCTCGCAAGGATATCGAGCAGTTTCTGGATATCGGCAAAATGGAGGCCGATCGTCGGCTCATCAAGGATGTAAAGGGTATTGCTGTTCGTCCGCTTGGCCAGTTTCCGGGATAGTTTGATCCGCTGCGCCTCACCGCCGGACAGGGTCGTCGCCGACTGGCCGAGGCGGAGATAGCCCAGGCCTACATCAAACAGAAGCTGGAGCTTGCCGTGGATGGCAGGAATGTTTTCAAAAAAAACGAGGGCCTGACTCACGGTCATATTCAAGACATCGGCAATGTTTTTTTCCTTGTAACGGATTTCCAGCGTATCGGCGTTGAAACGACTGCCGCGGCAGGCGTCACAGGTCACATACACATCCGGCAGGAAATGCATCTCAATTTTTATCAGACCGTTGCCTTCGCAGCTTTCACAACGTCCTCCTTTGACATTGAAGCTGAACCGGCCGGGTTTATAACCCCTGATCCTTGCTTCCGGTAAACCCGTGAAGAGCTCGCGGATCGGAGCAAACGCCCCGGTGTACGTGATGGGATTGGACCGGGGGGTCCGGCCAATCGGCTGCTGACCCATGAGAATGACCCGTTCGATCCCGCCTAGATCCACGATCCGCTTGACTCGTCCCGATACGCTCTTCTGCCGTTCGAGTCGCCGCGTCATGACTTTGTAGAGTGTTTCAATAACCATGGTGCTTTTTCCCGAACCGGACACGCCGGTCACGGCGGTTAAAACGCCTACCGGGATCCGGATGTCGATCCCCTTGAGATTGTGCTCGTAAGCCCCGTCAAGATGAATGAACCTTTTTGAAAAGGGACGGCGCCGGCGCGGAACAGGGATGGCTAATTTTCCCGACAGGTATTTCCCGGTCAGCGATTCATCCGACCGGCAGATGGCTTCGGGAGGACCCTGAAAAACCACTTCGCCGCCCTGCATGCCTGCTCCCGGTCCCATGTCGATGATCTGATCGGATTTCATCATCATATCCGGGTCATGTTCCACGACCAGGACGGTATTGCCCATGTCGCGCAGTCGTTTGAGCGTCGCAATCAGGCGGACGTTATCCCTTTGATGCAGGCCCACAGTCGGCTCATCCAGGACATAGAGAACGCCGACGAGCCCCGAACCGATCTGCGTGGCCAGGCGAATGCGCTGGCCTTCCCCTCCGGAGAGGCTGCCGGCTGAGCGATCCAGGCTGATATATTCCATCCCCACATCGAGCAGAAAGCGCAGGCGCTCCCTGATTTCCTTGAGAATTCTTTCAGAAATCAGGGTTTCCTGGGACGTCAGGCGCAAGGCTGTAAAGAATGCCAGGCATTCCCCGATGGACAGCCGGCAAATATCGTAAATGTTCAGACCGGCGATTTTGACGGAAAGACTTTCTTTTTTTAGCCTAGCTCCATGACACGTGGGACATTCCCGGAGATTGATGTAACGCGACAGGTCCATTCTGACGGCATTGGAGAGGGTTTCCCTGTACCGCCGGTCCAATTGATTCAGAATGCCCTCAAAAGGCTTTTCGAAAAAAAAACGCCGCCCGCCCCGGTCGAGATGAAAACGGATTTTTTCCGATCCGGACCCGTTCAGAAGAACCGTTTGAATGTGTTCGGGTAACTGATTGAAAGGTGTGTTGATATCGAACTGATAGTGCTTACACAGGGCTTCAAGCATCTGAAAATAGGGCATGGAATTCCGTCCCGACCAAGGCAGAATGGCGCCTTCCCGAATAGACAAACCGGTGTCGGGAATGACCAGTTCCTCATCAAAATACATCCGCGTTCCAAGACCGCCGCAGTCCGGGCAGGCACCATAGGGGCTGTTAAAGGAAAACATCCGGGGCGCCAGTTCGGACACGCTGACGCCGCAATCGGGACAGGCGTATTTCTCATTGAACAGCAAGCCCTCCTCCCCGCCGCCGATGATATTGACGCGCACGAGCCCGCCTGCGAGATTGGCGGCAGTCTCCAGGGAATCCCGCAACCTTTTCCGGATTCCGTCTTTAACAATCAGTCGATCAACCACCACATCAATATCGTGACGCCTGTTTTTATCCAGGTTCAGTGTTTCCGTCAGCTCTCTGATCTGACCGTCGATGCGCACGCGGATATAGCCGTCTTTGATCAACTTTTTGAATTCTTTTTGATATTCGCCTTTCTTGCCCCTGATGATCGGGGCCATTAGGTGGATCTTTGTGTTTTCAGGAAAAGTCAGAATGGTTTCCAGCATCATCTCAATCGTCTGGGACCGGATTTCGCGGCCACACTGATGGCAGTGCGGAATGCCGACTCTGGCAAAAAGAAGCCGCAGATAATCATAGATTTCCGTGACGGTTCCCACGGTGGAACGGGGATTCTGACTGGAGGTCCGCTGTTCGATGGCAATAGCCGGTGACAGGCCCTCGATGGACTCGACATCGGGTTTGTCCATCTGGCCGATAAATTGACGGGCATATGTGGACAGCGATTCCACATACCGCCTCTGCCCTTCCGCATAAATCGTATCGAAGGCCAGAGAGGATTTTCCGGAGCCGCTCAGGCCCGTGATCACGACGAGCTTGTCGCGGGGAATATCAATGTTGATGTGCTTCAGATTATGCTGGGAGGCGCCCTTGATACGGATGTAACTCAAAGTCTAGTCTCAATATGGGATCTCTTGCGGAGATCAATGATCCATTCCTCGTAGCTTTTTTCCATTTTTTCTTCTTCCAGTTTTGACTTGATCTCCTCACGAACGACCCCAATGGGCTTGATCCCGGCCCCCCGTTTGTCCAGAACCTTAATGATGTGAAAACCCACCGGAGAGACAATGATCTCACTGATCTCATCTTGAGCCAGGCGGAAGGCAACGGAATCCACTTCCGGCAGCATGGTTCCTTTTTCCAGGAAGCCGACATCGCCGCCCGTGGCCGCCGACGGCCCCTGCGAAAATTGCGCTGCCAGCAGATCGAAAGACTCTCCGTTGATCAGCCGCTTGTGTATGCTTTCGGCTTCCGCCCGAAGCCTGGCCTTTACGGTGCGATCGGCATTCTGAGGCAGAAGAATAAGGATCTGTTTGATCTGAACGGCTTCCTTACCTTCATATTCGTCACGGTGCTTGACGTAATTTTCGCCGATTTCATCATCGCTGACGAGGATTTTCGTTTTGAGTTCCTGGCGCAACAATCGCATCCGGGTCATTTGATCTTTCATGTCCTGCCGATAGGCCTCAAGGTTGGAACCCTCCCGTTCCAGGGTTTTCGTGAAGACCTCCATGGAAATATTCCGCCGGCGAAGTAGACCCTTGATGGTATCCATGATCTCATCGTCCTTGACGACGATCCCCACTTTTTTTGACCATTGTTCGATCAGCCTATTGTCAATCATCCTATTTAAAACCATGATGCGGCCGTCGGCAATGATCTTTTCCTTGTCGGCGCCCCTGTAGGTGGCGTCAATCCTTTTGTGATAGGGATGAAAAGTGCTTTCCAATTCCGACAGCGTGATGATGTCATCATTGACGACAGCAACAATCCGGTCAACCATCGTGCTCAATCCGGTTGTCGGCGCAAGAATGCCGATGAGAAAAACCCCTAAAAGCAATCTTCGTCCTTTCAAAATGACCCTCCTTGTAATCGTATCGTATAATAATGCCTGCTTTTCATTCCCGGCGTCAAGTGAAAAGATTGCCGGCAACAATGTATCAGACCAAATATTATCTTGACTTGTTTTTCAAAGCAGATATAGACGTTCATCTCTGGAAAGCAATTCATATCAACAGGAGACTGCAACACATGCCGAAAATGCTTAAGGAATCTTTAAAGACTATAGAAGCTTACAAAACAACCATCCCACATTATGTGGAACTTCTAGACATTCTTTCAGACATATTGATTCTCAGAGAGGAATACCGCAAAGACATGGCCGACGTATTTACGGCCGTGGATGAAAGCCTGATCGCCAAAAAGATGGCCGGAGGGTTGCCGCTGATCGACTTTTCTAGCGGTCGCTTCGACCTGAGCAAGCCCAGAGAATACTTTCTGGCGCTTCTGGATATTGCGGAAAAAAGGGCCCCCGGAGAAACCACGGACCTGGCTGAGAAAATCAGGAATGGCTCCTATGATTTTGAAAAAATGGTCCTCAACTCCTTTTACACACAGGGTGACGAGCCGCCTGCAGAGATGGAAGAAGATTTTTTTGACCTCATTGAACTGTTTCTTGAGGAGAGTCTCCGTCCGTCCCTCGAAATCGTGGCGCAGAAATATGTCGAAGTGATTGCCCGCTCCGAATGGTCCGAAGGCTATTGCCCGATTTGCGGGAAGGAGCCGAAAATCGGGCAGATTCGGGGAGAAGAAGGGCGCTTCCTGTTCTGCAATCAATGCGGGTTCGAGTGGCATTTTCTCAGAATCAAGTGCCCTTTCTGCAGCAATGAAGAGCAGCAGTCCCTGGCTTACTTTACCGTCGAGGGGGATGAACAATACCGGGTCGATGTCTGTAACGAGTGCAAGCGATACATCAAGATCGTTGATTTCCGGGAATCCAAGCGGGAACCCAATCTTGATGTTGAAGACATCGCCACTTTGCATCTGGATATACTGGCCAACGAAGAGGGCTATGAATGACGGCTTCGTAAAAAGTCCGGATGCTGCGTTGCGCTGCATCCTTCGTCGTTGCGGCGTACACCCAGGTACGCCTCACTCCTTACGATTTGCGCGCCTTGCCTGCGGAGATTTTTACAAAGCCGTCGTTTTCGGTTCATTTTTCGACTTTTTTACGAGTTCGTCATGAATGACGAACAGATCCATCAGGTCGTGGCGCGGCTTCAGGAAAACATGAAAAATTGGGATATGCCCATTGTTTCCCACCTGGCGGAAATGGGGCAGGATCCCTTTAAGATCCTTATTTCCACCCTACTGAGCCTGCGGACAAAAGATGAAACGACCACCGATGCCACGGCCAGGCTGTTCCGTCTGGCCCAGTCTCCGGCGGAGATGCTGCAACTTCCGGAAGCCGTCATCATCGAGGCCATCTATCCCGTCGGCTTCTATCGCAATAAGGCTAGAACCATTCATGACATCTGCCGCGAGTTGATCAACCGTCATCAGGCGCGCGTTCCGGATACGCTCGAAGAACTGCTCGCCCTGAAGGGGGTGGGCCGGAAGACCGCCAATCTGGTCGTTTCTCTGGGGTATGGCAGGCCCGCCATTTGCGTTGACACACATGTCCACCGGATTTCCAATCGCCTGGGATACGTTGCCACAAAGACCCCGGAGCAGACGGAACAGGCTCTGAGATCGAAACTGCCTGTGCGCTACTGGAGGGATTATAATACGCTGATGGTGGCTTTCGGCCAGCATGTCTGCCGTCCCGTCTCTCCGTTCTGCAGCCGCTGCCCGGTGCGCAGTTATTGCGATCGGATAAACGTCGGCAAAAGCCGTTAACAAAATCTGACGATTTCGCAAAAAGTCCGGATGCTTGGACACGACAGCGTCATGTCCCCGTCCTTACATCCATCGTCGTTGCGGCGTATGCATAATAAGTACGCCTCACTCCTCGGTGATTCGCTCGCCTTGGCTGCGGAGCTTATTACAAAACCGTCGAATCTGGATAATTATCCGACTTGTTGCGAGATCGTCAAATCTCTGAGCGCTGCGAAATGGTTTCTGTGGAGAAGCCCATAGTGGGATAGAAACTTTTGAAAAAGATATTGACTTCACTCCTTACTGTGGCTATGATCCGCCCGCTTTCAGCATTCGGACTTTTTTATAAAGTCGTCGTCGTTGAGGGGGTAAATGATGGGAATAAAGGTAGCTATAAACGGTTTTGGCCGGGTCGGTCGCTATATCGTCCGGGCCTGTATCGGCTATAACGATATTGAGATCGTTGCAATCAATTCGAGGGCCAAACCGGAAATTCTGGCCCATCTGTTGAAATACGATTCCGTTCACGGAAAAATCGGCGCGGACGTCTCTGTCAAAGGCAGCAGCCTTATGGTAGATGGAAAAGCCATTGCCGTGACCACGGTCACACAGGATATTTCCAAGCTTCCCTGGCAACAGATGGGGATTGACATAGTCCTCGAATCCACGGGAAAATTCAGAAAAAGGGATGAACTGGCCGCGCATATCCAAGCAGGGGCCAAAAAAGTCATTCTGGCCGTTCCCGGCAAGGGTGTGGATGGAACCTTTGTCATGGGGGTCAATGAAAACGCTTACGATCCGAAGAAGCATCACATTATTTCCAATGCGTCCTGCACCACCAACTGCCTGGCGCCGATAGCCAGGGTGCTGCATGATCATTTCAAGATTACCAAGGGATTTATGACGACGGTCCACGCCTATACGATGGACCAGAGATTGCTGGACGGCTCGCACAAAGATTTGAGACGCTCGCGGGCGGCAGGGCTTTCCATCGTACCGACATCAACCGGTGCGGCAAAAGCCATCGGCGAAGTCATTCCGGATTTGATTGGAAAACTTGACGGGCTGGCGTTGCGTGTGCCGACGCCGAATGTTTCCATGGTGGATCTGGCCGTTGAAGTCGGGCGGCCGGTAACGGTCCATGACGTCAACGGAGCGCTGAAAGCGGCTGCAGACGGTTATTTGAAGGATATCATGGCTTTCTGCGATGAAGAACTGGTCTCTGTGGATTTCACCAGCAGCCCTTACTCTTCCATTGTGGATGCGCCCCTGACCGCCGTGCTTGCCGGTAATTTCGTTAAAGTATTTGCCTGGTACGACAATGAAAGCGGTTATGCCTGCCGGATGCGGGATTTGGCGCTCTATATCGGCCGGAAACTTTGACGACTTCGTAAAAAGCCCGGATGCGGAGTTGGGCAACGTCATTCGTTGTTGCGGCATACGCCCGAGTATGCCTCACTCCTCATGACGTACGTGCCTTGCCTGCGGACTTTTCTTACAAAAGCCATCATAAATACGAGTCTTTTATGACTATTTTGCGATTTCGGGAGCTTTAACAAGCAGACATGATCAGACCGATTATTGCCGCAAACTGGAAAATGAACAAGACGGTGGGCGAATCACTTGATTTCGTAAGCCGCCTGAAGCAGCTCGTTATCGGCGTGAACGACAGACAGGTGGTAATTGCACCCCCTTTTACAGCTATCTCTCCTGTCGGATCGGCCCTGAAAGGTTCGTCAATTGGGCTGGCGGCGCAAAATCTGAGTAAAAATATGGACGGCGCCTACACGGGTGAGGTATCCGCACGGATGCTCGCAGATGCGGGCTGTACGTATGTGATGATCGGTCATTCGGAACGCCGGACCCTTTTTGGCGAAGGCAATGATGTCATCCGTGACAAAATCAGCATGGCGCTTCAATTCGGCATGCAACCCATTTTCTGTGTTGGGGAAACCATTGAGGAACGGGAGGCAGGCGGGACTTTTGACGTTATTGCAAAACAGATCAAAGAAGGGTTGAATCAAATCAAGGCATCTGATATAGAACATATTATCATCGCCTATGAGCCGGTCTGGGCGATCGGCACCGGAAAGACAGCAACGCCTGAACAGGCCGGGGAAGCGCATGGCTATATTCGTAAACTGATACAGGAGCGCTTTGGGAGAGAGCCGGCCCGCCGGCTTCCCGTTCTCTACGGGGGAAGCGTCAACCCTGATAATATCGGCAAGCTCATGAACCAGCCGGACATCAACGGCGCTCTAGTGGGCGGGGCCAGTCTGAATGTTGATACATTCTGTAAGATTGTCTCATTTTGAATACAAGAGAGGTTCCTTAACGTGCAGATTTTCGTTACCGCAGTACATGTTATCGTTTGTATTATTCTGATCCTTGTTATCCTGCTGCAGGCGGGGAAAGGCGCCAATATGGGGGCCGCATTCGGGGGATCCAGCCAGACCGTCTTCGGCAGCAGTGGTCCGGCCAGTTTCCTCGGAAAAATGACGACCGTCATTGCTATTCTTTTTATGCTGACCTCGCTGACCTTATCTTACTCGGCGCTCCATAAGGAAAAATCGTTGATGGGCGGCGGCATCAAGGCCGGAGTCGAGAAACAGGCGGCGCCGGTTCAAGCTCAGCAGCAGGCGGCGCCATCTCCGGAATCTGCGCCAACGGGCGCAACCGGCAAACCTGAGACAACCGTTCCCCAACAGACGAAATAGCATCCGGATTGGACCGGTCATGGTTGCCGGCTTCGTAAAAAGTCCGGATGCTGCGTTGCACTGCATCTTTCGTCATTGCGGCGTACGTAAAAGTACGCCTCATTCCTCATGATTTGCGCGCCTTGCCTGCGGAGCTTTTTACGAAGCCGTTGAAATGGGTTCATTTTTCGACTTTTTACGAGTACGTTAGGGTTTTCATGTTGACAAACCCGCCCGCCAGGTGCTAGTAAAATTGAAAAGGCGGCAGCCTGATCCCTTCACCTCTGTCACGAAAGATGCCGAAGTGGTGGAACATGGTAGACACGCTATCTTGAGGGGGTAGTGAGTTACGCTCGTCCGGGTTCAAGTCCCGGCTTCGGCACCATTATATTTATATTTCGCTCAGAGGTTTTTTCGAGGCGTTATTCTAACTTCCCGGGTATTTCATCCATCTGCGGGCGCAGGGAGGGTCTTGACCTGCACGAAAGAAAGGAGATTGACATGAAAAAATTACTGCTTATTGTTATGGCTTGCTTCTTTGTTGCCGGTTGCGGGGCAGCAGCCCGACAGTCTGAATTCTGGGACCACTCATCGATGTATGAAAACGTGAGTCATCTGGGCTTCAGTTGGTACGGATATAAGAAAGTAAGCATTGAGGACACTCTAAAAAGCCGGGAACAGAAATGGTGGGGCATCCCGATATCGGCAGATCAGTCCAAATAATCAGCTATGCCGCGATCATTCCTCAACAGGCCGGATGGTTCTGTTGGGGGATGGCTTTTATCAGTCTCAAGAAATTCCGGCAAACCACATTTTCCATATCTTCCGAGTCGATCGTAAGGTGGGTGAGTTTTTGCAGCTCCTGACCAGGCGACCCGAAGGGGAAGTCGCTGCCGAAGAGCAGCCGCCCGCTGCCGTATTTTTCCAGAAATTGGGTAATTTCCCAACTCGAGGCCAGCGCCATATCGGCATAGACGGTTTCATCGTCCCATACGCCGGAACGAAACAGCGCCTCAAAGCCGCCGTTCAACATTCCCAGGTGAGGAATAATGACCGGCGTCCGCCCTTTTATCCGCCCAATCAGATAGCGCGTATTTTCTAAAGATTCCTCTAGAAGAATGGGGAGTTGCAGATCGTAAACCTCTTGCAGAAAGGCCTCGCACCGGGGGTCGTCATAATGATAGACGGGCTCATCTTCATGCCGGTGCCATTTCACGCCTTTGTATCCCTTCTTGATCTCCTCTTTCTTGAAATTGTTCCAAACAAAATAGTAGGCAAAAATATCCGCCCGCGACCGCTGGAGATTTAACAGGTATTCATTGGCCTTCTGCCGGCAGTTTATCCAAGTCAGGCTGTCCTGAAAATGACCATCATAGCGGTCATAGATGTCTTCGACCGGCGCAAAAAGACAGGCGCCATCGATGCCGCCCTCCCGGAGATAGCCCCGGACCGTCTCAAAGGGAAGGTTGACGTTCTGGACGCCGCAATGCATGTGGGAGTCGATAATCTTCATGCCAGAAATCGCTTCATCGGCGGATATCACGATGATTCAATGACATTCTGAACGGTCGCCAGATGGTCTCTCCTCCCCTCCCCTCGCCTCGCCCTTGACATAAGGCGCCGCGCCGAAGAAGTGGCGAGACAGAACTCTCCAAGCCGCAAAAACCATAGATCCACGTATCCGACGTTTATTTCAGCGCATCAAGCATATCAGCTTGTTCATATATGCGTCCCCTGTGTATGGGAATAAACAATGAGACATTTTCTTATTTGATTGTTATCGATCATCGCTGATCATGCTTAAGTTCGTTCGATTCTGTTTTTCACGTAAACGGGTGTCTTGCCAGTTGCATTGACACAGCATGACGCACGGAATGACAAGCTATAATAAGCAAGAACACAGCAAAAAACAATACAAAATCGGGATCAAGCGACATTCTCATGGCATTTGCTTTCCATTTATGATTGAGGAACGCAGATACATCACGCAATTGGCCGATTTCGACTTATTTCCATCTGCCTTTCACCATCCGATTAAGGTCGTTTCAGAGAAATCAAACCGGCAAAGGCAATGATTGATAAAGATGGTTTTGTAAAAAAACTATGGATGCGATCCGTCGGGCCCAACGCAGAAATCACTGCCTTTGCGGATCGGGGGGTTAAAAGAAAATATTTTATAACAATCTATTATTACTGATATTTATTGAATACACACGAATAAGGATTGGCTACAAGAGTGATTTTCCCCCGGGCTCATTTGCATTTGCAGGCATTGCCATGCGCAATGCCTGCTGGATGATGGCGCCCGTCCGTCTGACACAGGCAACCTGAGCCTCTACGGCTTTATCAGCCATTGTCACAATCACGGGGTCCGAGAGCGGCATCTCCAGTCTGTTGAGGAAATCGTCAAACTTGTCCGACACGTCCCATTTTCCCTTCTCATAACAAATTATTTTAATCGTCGATTCACCGCAGGACCACCAGCAGCGACCGCCGGGATTCGGAAGTCAGGCGCGTCAGTGTCACGTCAAATATCCTCTCGGATTCATAGGGTTGCATCATGACGATCTGAAAATTCCGGGTGATTCCCATCCAGGCCTGCCGGAGCTCGCTTTTGAATTCTTCGTAGCAAATCTCGTCAATGAAATCCATAATATTATGACCGATCAATTCAACGCGGGATTTTCCGGTGCATTCCAATGCCCGTTCCGTGATCCCATCGATTTTCCCCTCCCGGTCCACGATAAATCCGATTTCTTCCTTGCCCTGGTGCTTGAGCAGACGGTCCCGGCTCTCGCGCATCCACTCATAGGCCGCGGTCAATTTATCATTGGCATCCTTGATCTCGACATTGACCTTTTGCAGATTTTCCTCGATCCGCTTGCGCTCTGTGATTTCCTGCTCAAGCGCTATTTTTTTTATTATGATTTCATCAAGCTGTTCCCGGATCTTTGAGTGGAGAATGGCATTCTCCAGCGCAAAACTCACTTCCCCCAGCATAATGGACAGAACCTGTTCATCATGTTCCTCAAAAAGTGCACGGGGGCCCTTGTCAGCCAAATTCAACACAGCGATCATGCTGTGATTGGTGAAGATGGGCATGCTCAGAAATGAAGGGGATCCGTATTTGGGATCGTTGGGCTTTTGCGTCCTCGGGTCCGTTTCAATGTCCTGGATAATCATGGTTTTCCGGTCCTCGACGACATGTTTTAAAGCAGACTCATCGATGTTGATATAGGATCCGTTCGGCAGCGTCCCTTCGGGAATTGAAACAACCAGTCGCAGACGTTTTGAATCGGTATCGACGGTAAAGACCGATCCGACTTTCGCCCGTACAACCGCCATGGCCTTTTCCAGAACGGCCTTCAGAAGCTCGTCCACATGCAATGTTTTTCTGGCAATATCCGTCATTTCTTTGATGGCATTAAGCTCATAGACCCGTCGATCCAAAGCCTCCGTCGTCTTTTCCAAACGGTCCATAAGACGTGAAAAAGAGGCAGAAATCTCTTTCATGTCCGAGACGTCTTGCTTGATTGTGAGCGGAACGGCGTCATCACCAACGCTGCTCTTTCGCAGGATGTCTACCACTGCCAAGACGGTGTCAAAAACATAGCGAAGGATCGTTAATCCGGCCAGCATCAATAGCAGCGCCATGGCCAAAATGACAAGGTGTGAATAATCGAGAGAGATATTGGTGTCATAGATAATATAGGAGACGATGAAGACAGGGAGAAAAATCGTCAGGATGCCAATGACGTTGAAACGGTAAATGAGACCGCGGTTGTGTTCGTTTGAAAATCTGGTCTGGAACAGCATCGGTGCGCCATCCTTAGCGGAACAAACGGACTGATATTTGGCACCCTATCATCCATAGATCATCCTGTCAATGGCGAGGATGTCAGAATAATGCAAATATTTGGAGTCATCAAGCGTGAGAAAGCGGATAGACTTGCAGGCGCAAATAGGGTATGAGGACGCTCAGGGTCCATGCGAGTGAGGACCGTTTCTCGCATATTTGAAATTCCGGAGAATGAAATCATGACACAATCCCCAAAATGTCCGGCCGTCACGCTTTTTCCCGAAGAAAGGCGGCATGGGTTTATTGTCCGGCGCGTCGAACAGATTTCCGAGATCCGCGTCACGGCCTACGAGATGGAACATGAAAGGTCGGGCGCCAGAGTCCTGCACCTTCATTGCGACGACCGGGAAAACCTCTATGCCATCGCGTTCCGCACTCCGCCTCCCGATTCCACGGGCCTGCCCCACATTCTTGAGCACAGCGTCCTGGCCGGCTCGGAACGGTATCCGCTGAAGGACGTGTTCAACGAGCTGCTCAAGGGCACGCTGCAGACCTTCATCAACGCCTTTACTTACCCCGACAAGACGATTTACCCCGTGGCCAGCCAGGTCCGCGCCGATTATTACAACCTGGCCCGCGTCTATACCGATCTTGTGTTGCGCCCCAGATTGCTGCCGCAGACCTTTGCCCAGGAAGGGCATCATTTCGAGTTGGCCGATCCCGAAGATCCGGGCAGCGATCTGATCGTTTCGGGGATTGTTTTCAATGAAATGAAAGGGGCCTATTCTTCGCCGGAAAGCCTGATGTTCAAAGCGTTACAGGAGAACCTCTATCCCGATACGCCTTACACCTGCGATTCCGGAGGCAGCCCGGAGGCGATCCCTTCGCTGACCTACGATCAGTTCAAGGCTTTTCACCGCACCTATTATTCCCCCTCTAATGCCTACTGGTTCCTCTATGGGGATATTTCCACAACGGATCACATGATCTTTCTGGAGGAGATGCTGGCCGGCTTTGACCGCGTTCGGGTCGATTCTGGAATTGCCAGCCAGCCCCGGTGGAACGCGCCTTCGGCCGTCCGCGGTGATTATCCGGTGGGAAAAGAGGAAAGCCTGCAAAGAAAGACCACCGTCAACGTGGGCTGGATGATGTCGGAAAACACCGATCACGATACCACCCTGCTGCTGCAGATCACAGCCGGCGCTCTTGTGGGCAGCGCGGCCGGGCCATTGCGCAAAGCCCTCATCGATTCGGGCCTGGGGGAGGATCTTTCGCCCATCACGGGCCTGGAGCGTGACCTCAAACAGATCGCTTTTGTCGTGGGGCTGCGGGGCACAGAGCCGGAGAGGGCGCAGCCGATCGAAACGCTCACTATCGATACACTGCGTCGCGTAGCCGAAGACGGCTTCGACCGGGAACTCATCGAGGGGACGCTCCACCAGGTTGAATTTCACGGAAAGGAGATCCAGCGTGGTGCTTTTCCCTACGGGATCACACTCATGGAACGGGTTTTTCATACCTGGCTCTACGACGGCGATCCGCTGGCCGGTCTCAATTTCCCCCGGTTGATCGAAGCGGTCCGCATGCGCTGGGCCGAAAAACCGGCTCTCTTTGAGGACGTGGTCCGGAAATGGTTCCTGGACAACCCCCACCGGCTGCTGTCCGTCATGGAGCCCTCTCCGGACTATCTCGATAAACAGGAATCGTCCTTCAAAAACAGGATGTCCGGGATCAAGGCAAGCCTTCCGGCAGGCGCTGTCGAAAAGATCCGCCGGGACGCCGAGGCGCTGAAATCGTTCCAGGCACAGGCGGACGGGCCGGAAACGCTGGCCTGTCTGCCCCGGCTCAACGTCCTGGATCTCGAAAGAACGGTGGAGAAGATCCCCACGGAGAGGCTGAACATCGGCGGCGTTCCTGCGCTGGCCCATGAATTCTTCACCAACGGGATCGCCTACCTGGATCTGGCCTTCGACATTTCCGATATTCCGGAGGAGCTGCAGCCCTGTCTGCCGCTGCTCGGAAAGTTCATGACCAACATGGGGGCTGCCGGTCTCGATTACGGACAAATGGCCAAACGGATCGCCCTGAAAACCGGTGGGTTCGGCAGCAATCTTTCCGCCGGGTTGTTCGCCGACCGGGAGAACGGAAGCGGCGGGAAAGTGACAACGACAAGACTGTTATCCCCCGCTTCGGTGCAAGAGGGGCGGGAAAGATTTTCCAAGGAAAAACACTGGCAGAAGATGATCTTCAGCGTGCGCGCCCTGCACCGTCACACCGGTGAGGCCGTGGATATTCTGGCCGATGTGCTCACCGCCGGCGATTTGTCAGATGAAACCAGAATGCGGGACCTGCTGGCGGAAAAGAAAAACGGGCTGCACGCGGCCGTGATCCCCTCCGGCCACCTCTTTGCCAAACGCTCTGCCGGCGCATCCCTGTCCGTGGCCGCATGGCGCGATGAGCAATGGAGCGGCAAGACTCAGCTTCTGCTCCTGGCGGAACTCATGGAGGCATTCGGCGAGAGAAAGGAGGCCTTCCGGGACAAGCTGATCCGCTTGAAGGACCTGATTTTCAGGCGGGAGCGGCTCACTCTCAATCTGACCGCCGACGCCGAAGGGCTTGGCCTGCTCGGCCAGGCGGCGGAAGGTTTGCTGGAGCGCTTGCCCGGCGGTGGGCATGTGGGGCAAGCTTCTGTGCCGGATCTGCAATCGCGGGATGCCGGCGTTGCGATCCCGGCACAGGTCTGCTACGTGGCCCAGGCCATGAAAGCGCCCACCTACACCGATCCGCTGGCCGCACCCCTGTGGGTGCTCTCCCGACAGCTCTCGAGCGGCTATCTGTATAAACATATCCGCGTGCAGGGCGGCGCCTACGGCGGCATGTGCCAGTACGACCCCATGAACGGTCTCTTCGCGTTTCTGTCCTATCGGGACCCGCATCTGCTTTCTACCCTTGATGTTTTCCGCAGGGCCGTCGATTTCATGACGAAAGAAAAAATTTCGGCGGAGGATCTCGAAAAAGCCGTTGTCGGCGCCATCGGCAGTCTGGATCGGCCCATGGATCCGGCCGGCAAGGGGTTTACAGCCATGATCCGCGAGTTTGCCGGTCTCACCGACGACGATCGCCAGGTCTTCCGGGACGGGATCCTCAACGTGACGTCAGACCAGTTGCAGGAGACGGCGGTTCATTATTTCAAGCCGGCCGCGGCGGCGGCGGTTGTTGCCATTTATGCCGCCGAAGAACGGCTGATCCGGGCCAATGAAACCCTGCCTGCCAGACTCACGATCGAGAGGCTGCCTTGATGCATAAATTCCGTTCTTATTTTCAACAATGCCGGATCGGCGCCGCCTTGATTCTGCTGATCGCCGTGACTGTGTATGCGAATCTGAATCTGCTTCTGTCGAGGATACAGCTTTATCCGGAATTGAAGCAGACAGATCCTGTTACCATCCATGAGCAGCGAATCGCGCAGATCAGGAAAGTCATACCGGCCGCCGCCGCGCTCGGTTATGTGACAACGGTCGAGAACGAAAAGCTGTTTTTGAAGGAACGCAACCTTCTCAACGTCGAATTCCTGGCGCAGTACTATCTGACGCAATATACGCTGGCGCCGGTTTTCATCTATAACAGCCCGGATTATCCCCTGGTAGTCGGCAATTTCATCGACGGGCCGGCCGACCCCGCGTGGATCGTGGAAAAAAAATTGACGACACTACATGATTTCGGCGACGGCCTGATTCTCTACCGGAAAGAGGGGCGCCGATGATGTTGTTCCTGTCCATACTGATCCCGCTGCTTGCCGGCCTGATGCTGAGTTGGCTGTTTTTTCCGCTGCGTCGTCTCAACGCCGCAACGGGGCTTTTGTATCTGAGCCTGGCTCTCGGCGTCGGTTTCGGAATCCTGTCCTGTCTGTACTTCATGGCGATGCTGCCCACCCATGCGGGCGTGCTCGTGTATCTGGATGCAGCGCTCGCCGTCGTCTTGATTGCCCTGGCGGCGCCCTTGTGTCAAAAGAGCTTTTTGCGTCGGCAAGGCATCCTGCAGCCTGAGGAAAACACCCCCCTGCGCTACCGATTGATCTTCCCGGCCCTGTTTGCCGGAACGCTGATTTCGTCCGTAGTTTCCATCGCCCTCGCTTTTTTGAAGGAACCTCACGGAAAATGGGACGCCTGGGTGATCTGGAACCTGCACGCAAGATTCATCCTGCGGGGCGGTGAGCGCTGGCAGGATTTCTTGTCCAGCGGACTGGACTGGACGCACCCCGATTATCCGCTGCTCGTACCGTTGTCCGTCGTCCGCATGTGGAAATACACGGGCAGCGAATCCCTTTATGGGCCGATCGTCTTGTCCGTTCTGTTCACACTGGCGGTCACCGGCCTGCTGGTTTTCTCGCTTGCCATGCTGCGGAGCCGGTCCCAGGGGTATCTAGCCGGGCTGGTTCTGATGGGCAGCCCTTACTTTCTGGACATGGGCGCTTACCAGTTCGCCGATATTCCAATTGCTTTTTTCTTTCTGGCCACGCTGGTGGTGTTTTTTCTCCATGACCTGTTTTCCGGCCGGCATGACTATTCCCTAATGCTCGCCGGATTGACCGCCGCACTAGCTGCCTGGACGAAGAATGAAGGGATCCTGTTTTTGCTTTGCGTGCCGCCGGTTCGTTTTGTCTGGATCATCCGCAGCATCGGCTGGCGCCGGGCGCTACGCCAGGCGGGATGGTTTGTCGCCGGCGCCCTGCCGGTTTTGATGGTCTTGGCCGTTTTCAAGCTTCATCTGGCGCCATCATCCGACATTTTTGCCGGTCAGGGTCTGCAACCGGTGTTCGAAAGACTGATGGACTGGCCCAGATACGGACAGATTTTTTCCGCTTATGTCCGGACGGCCCTGACCTTTACCCAGGGCATTGTCAACATCCGCGAAGGCTTTCGTTTCAATCCCGGTGCTGCCGGTATCGTGTTGCTCGGCCTTTATCTAAGCTTGATGGGCATCCGGACAAAGCGGGAGGACCGTTCCGCCTTGCTAACCGCCGCCTCCGTTTTGATCCTCATGCTGGCCGGGTATTTCGGGATCTACCTGATTACGCCGCACGACCTGCGCTGGCACCTGCTGACCTCTCTGAACCGTCTTTTCATCCAGTTATGGCCAGGCGCCATTTTCCTGTGCTTTATGGTTGCACGCACCCCCGAGGAGGCTCTGGTGCGCGGCGTCATCCGGGAACTGGATCAGTCTTTATCCCGGCCAGACATACCTTCGGGGCCGAAAAAGGAAGGCGCCCGAAGACAAAAGAAGCGCCGCACATAATAGAAGGGCTCGAAAAATGAGCCAAGAACGACGGCATTATAATTATCTTGACTTATCCTGATATGGGGCGTAGCCTGATCTCGAACAATGTAATCGACATCACTGACAAAACTTGATGATACTTCTTCGCGAATAGGGAACCCGCGGAACGGATTGAAGCCCTGTCCATTACAGTGAGACAGGGCTTTCTATTTTCATGGACGAGGCTTCAGCGTCGTATTGCACAGGAGGAAACAAAATGAAAATACACCTTATCGAAAAGATGAACAATTTCAAGAAATTACGAGATAATATCTGGGAGAGCGGCGGGTGGAAACTCAAAGAAAACAAAGCCAAAGAGCTCATCGGCGGAAAAATTTATTTTCATAAGGAGCGGCAGGAAGCTTCTTTTTACGGGGGAACCGTAAGAGGATTCAGGGTCGAGCAAGATGGAGAGAACCAGGGGAAAATAGCTTTCGAGTTCCAATATCATCAGGAATGTAGAAATATCAGGACGGATCCTACCGGATGGTCGATGAAGATGAAGATCATCGCAGAGCCGGAACCCGGGATGTGATGGGGATAGAAGACGAAAGGGTCGGTCGTCAATAGTGGACACCAAACGTTTCATGCCGCAAACCGTTTGGCGGCTAATATCTTCAGAAGGAACTGGATGACCGGACTCTTCGTCATACGCCTCGACATGGCATAGCCTACGATTCCTCCGGAAAAAAATTCTCGTGACCGGCAAGATACAACCAGCCCTCTCCCATGGGGATGTCACTGACATCACTCAACCAGATTTGATTCGGCGCGGATGCCGCAACCTTCTGATCCAAATAAGGCTCTAAGCCACAGGTAGGGAATGCCGGGAGTCCATCGTGATCTTGAAACGCCGTTTCGGTAAAGATAAACACCTTGAAATCTCCGGCACGCCTTGACACATATCATTTCATCCTAAAGCAGCCTAACCTATTTTTCTGAGTGCATGTAAAAACCGGTACTTTGATCGGTTTCTTATTTTTCAGATAACAAGATGTAATCGCCAGCCGGCAACAACATTTCAGCAGATCCCACATCATCTCCTGTTATCATGAGCTTTTTCATATATTGTTACCTTAAGTCTATTTGTCACCTTTTGTATGCATCCCCTCAGCAAAGCAGATCAACTGCTGTGTGACCACGTCGGATAGAAGCCGCAGGTTTGTTTCCTGGGTGTCGCAAACGCGCACCACTGTTGCGTAGTGACCGTCCCGTATGGAAAGTTCGGCCAGCCGGTTGGGCAGAGCGTCCAGCCAGGCAGAGTTGAAAAAAACATTTTCCCTTTCCGGATAGATCGCCATAAAGAAGATATCCATCTCCACCAGATCCTGGAAAAAATGCGTACCGAAAGACAGATCGGGGATCAGGCTGCCGTCCTTGTACGCAATTTCCGCGATGGCGATGATATTGTTTATCTCAGAAAAGGTGACAGGCACGCCCATGGCCGGGGTTGTAGTGCCCCAGCGGCCTGGTCCCAGCAGCAGGGTCGGCGCCTCCCTGCGATGTTCGATGAGCTTGTTCAAACGGCCCACGAGCCGCGCCACGTCATATTTTTCGGATAGGGACAGTTTTGTATAACCCCGGGGATCAATATAGATGATTCGGGAAATAGACAGGGAGACACTGCCGCCCATGAAATTTCCCTCCTGCCGCAGCAGGACGCGATCGTCACGGATCTTGTCGGGAATGGCCACTCGGACGTCCTGGCCCTTTGTCTGGAAGGGACGACACTGCAGCAGGTTCACCTGTACCTTCCCCTCGATGTTAAAATTTCCCGTGAACTCGATATCGACCGGGTATTCATAGACTCTCTCGAGCGTCCGGAGCATCCTGGACATGACCACCGGAAATTCGGTGGCAGACAGCAACTCGTCGAATGTCAGAACCCAGAAATCCTGCGCCGGCAGGCCCATCGCGCGCATCCGGTCGGATACATCTGTGTCGCGCTCGCCCAGGAGTTCTATGCGCGTTTCAAGACCTTCCGCAACGACCTGTGAAAGCGGCAGCGACTGAAAACGATTTTCCGCCAGATTCAGCACATCCACCTCATGCTGGGAAAAACGCCGGGCATCACTGAGGCCGGAATAGGCCTTGACCAGCGGGGCGTCAAGGGCGACAATGCGCGGATAGTCGTTTTCCACACGATTCACGGCCCGCGTTCCGAGGCCGAAGACCAGGCGCAGCATGCCTGCCTTCGGATCCATGCCTTCTTTCCAGACGAAGGTGTTGTAGGAGAGTCCGACTCCGGCGATTTTCGGGAAAAAATAGTGCTTCCGATAGGTGCCCGAAACCCGCTGGACCAGCAGTGCCATCTGTTCGTCCTGCCGGTCCAGCCCGCGCTGGAAGCGGTAGGCCAGGGCATCTTCGTTCATTGTGCTGGCAAATATCCGCCGTACGGCTTCTTCAAAATTTTCATAGCGCTGCTCCGGCGTGCCCTGATTGGCGCAGAAGTAACTTTCATATTTACCGGCAAATGCATTCCCAAATGCGTCTTCCAGAAGACTGCTGGAACGGACGATAATCGGAGACTGGCCATAATACTCGAGCATGAGCTGAAACTGTTCCTTGACCTCCATGGGGAAAACCCCGCGCAGCATCATATTTTTGAGATCCCTGGCCACCTCAAAAAACCCCTCTCGGGTTTTGTGGGCCATCAGCAACTTCCACCAGCCGTTCTGTACCATATAGGAATAGAAGACATCGGAGCCGATATAGTAGGAGTCGTGAATCTCCAGGTGGGCGGCCCAGTCGAAGGACGCATCTCGCCGCAGGATGTTGCGCGCCAGAAGCATGCCCACGGATTTTCCACCGATGAACCCCGTCCCGATGAGCCGATCCTTGATCTCCAGAATGTCCTTCAGGTCAAAATAATCCCGAACCAGCGACAAGATGCGTTTTTCCCGTCCGATCAGCACGCGGGAAAGCTGCTCGACCATTTTCTGCTTTTCGATGGTCGCATCCGGTGTATCATCCTCTATCAGTTCCTGCGCCCGCAGAAAGATGCGGTCCCAGTAATCCAGTTGCCGTTCGGCGCTCACGGTACTTCTATCGGCCAGGTTGGAGAGGAGGTTGGAGGCACCGACGCTGTTCATCACGGGAATAAACCGTTCCCCTTGTCGGACGTGGGGCAAAAACATGGTGGGGGAGTAGCGATTCCAAACCTTTAACGGATGGACGCAGATGGTTCCCTCATGGCTGTAGACATCGAGCAAAACCTGGGTGGTCTCGCGGATTCGCGCCACGGTCTTGAAGGAATGTCGTCCACGCAGGATGGCAAAGTAGGCCAGGGTGTTCAACTCAAACAGGTAGGGGCACGTGATGACGAAAAAGTTCCCGATCATTAGATCCGTCGCCCAGGCCAGTAAAAGATCGGAAAGACAGTCAAAGACATAAAAGGCGTCCCGGCCTTCCTGCTGGATGATATTGTGGACCTGGGTGGAGAACGACTCAAAACCGGCGTCGGCGTTGAGCTTGTAGATTGCGATTTTTCCGGCGGCCTCCAGCAACGGCTCATGGCGGGCAAAGCGCATGTACACAACGCGCTCGTCGTTATCCAGGGCGGTCTGTACATAGGGAATGACAAAGGACCGGTAGTCCTGGATGTCATCCACCTGCATGACCACATTGTCGCCGGTCTGCAGATAATTGAGGATCTCGTCGAGTCCTTTGACGCCAGTGCTTACACGGGAAAAAGATACCATGGTTAACCTCGCTTGATGATTGATCTGTTTTCCTCATCTGAAGTTTTATACCAGAAAGGGACAGGTTCCTACAACGTAATTCTTAAACCAAACCGTACGGTTGATTGAACAAATTCGTATTTTGTTCATTTTTGTTCAATATTATTATTTGCACAATAACGTATTAATGGTATAAGGTTTGCTCTGAAAATAAATTGATCAAAACGTAAATGGGGAACAATTTTGAGCACGCATAACTATGAAGAACTGGCGGCCCTGCACGCCATCGCCAAGGCCCTGGCCCAGCCCTGGGAGCTTCGGGATCAACTGGAGCAGGTCCTCAGCGAGATGAATGTCCGCCTGGGGATGCAGCGCGGGATGATTTCCCTGCTGGACCGGGATTCCGGCGAATCCTGGCTCGAAGTGGCCCACGGCGTCAACCTGGCGGGCATGGAAATTTCCTACCGGATGGGGGAAGGCATCACGGGCAAGGTCGCTGAGACCGGCCGCCCGATGGCCGTGCCCAATCTCGGCAAGGAAGCGCTTTTCCTAGATCGGACGGGGGCACGGCGATTATTGAACCGGGATGAATTGTCTTTTCTCTGCGTGCCCATCATGTACGATTCGCGTGTGGTCGGCATCCTGTCGGCGGATAAAGGGGCCAAAATTGTAACAAATCTGGACGGGGAACTCGCCATTTTATCCTCCGTGGCGGAACTTATCGCCAAGGCTGTCCATATCCTCGCCCTCGAGGAGGAGAACCGGCGCCTGCGGCAGATCGTCAATCAGGGCAGAGCGCCTTCCGCAAATATTATTGGACATTCCAAAGGGATGCAGGAGGTCTTCGGTCTGGTCAGCCATGTGGCCGATTCCGGGACAACAGTGCTGATCCATGGCGAAACCGGTACGGGCAAGGAACTTGTGGCCCGGGCCATTCACATGGCCAGCCCGCGCAATAAAGGGCCCCTGATTCAGGTCAACTGCGCGGCCATTCCGGATACCCTCATAGAAAGCGAACTTTTCGGCCATGAAAAAGGCGCTTTTACGGGGGCTCTGAGACAGCGGCGGGGGCGCTTTGAAGAGGCCCATGGAGGCACAATCTTTCTCGATGAAGTGTCGGAGCTGTCCGCTGCGGCCCAAGCCAAGCTCCTGCGGGTCCTGCAGGAGAAGCAATTCCAGTCGCTCGGATCCTCGCGCTTGGTCACCACCAATGCCCGCGTGATTGCTGCGACCAATCGCCGCCTCGAGGACTGCATTGCCGACGGCAGGTTCCGCACGGACCTCTATTACCGCCTCAGCGTCTTTCCCATTCATCTGCCACCGTTGCGAGAACGGGGCAGCGACATTATCCTGCTGGCCGACCATTTTGTCCTCAAGTATATGAAAGAAATAGGAAAACCGGTGAAGCGGATATCCACGGCTGTCATTGAGGCGTTTTTGTCGCACCCGTGGCCGGGCAATGTACGGGAACTTGAAAACTGCATCGAGCGGGCCGTCCTGTTGACGGAGGGCGAATCTATTGAAATGATTAATCTCCCGCCATCATTGCAGACAAAAAGCCGGGTCGGCGATAAAAAGGAGTCGGGGCGTCTGATTACGGTGATTGAGAGCCAGGAGCGCGCACTGATTCTTGGCGCCCTGAAGGAAACTCACGGGAACCAGAGCCAGTCCGCGAAACTCCTCGGAACGACGAAGCGGATTCTGCAATACAAGATCCGGAAGCTCGGAATCGATCCCATGAAATTCCGCCAGCGGAAAAGAGAGCTTGAGGAAGCGGTCAAGTCTTGAGCGGAAGGAACATTTTTGTTCTTTTTGAAAGCTGAAGAATACGATTTTGTTCCTTTAACAGGCCGGGAACAGGCAACAGTTGTCGGGCGGAAAACATATGATTCGCCGCATACAATCCATTTTTCATCGGTTACGTTAATTTTCAAGAATAGAGGTTTAAACCGTCAGGGTGGCATGTTTTTCGCTGATAAGGGCTGATTCATAGAAGCCATTTTTCAAAGGTCTCGATATTTTTTAAAAGGATTTGGATATGTGCCGCTTATTTGCCATCACGAGCCAGGAACCCCTCTCCCCGATGGCGGCCATTCACGCCCTCAACGTCATGAAAGAGGGCCACGACGGATCCGGCGTAGGCCTGTTCCTCACGGATCTGGGCGGGAGTTTTGAACGTTTCAAGGGAGCGCCGATTCTGTCTGGAATCTTCTCCAACGAGGGCATCCGGGCGCTGGACCACTACATGATGGACATGGATTTCATGGTCAAATATAAACTGTCCATCCGGCCCACCGCGGCACCGCCACCCGGAACGCCGAAGCGCGACAATTACCTGATCCGAGTTTATGACTTCCCCCCGGACTGGCAATCTCTCGACCGGCAGGAGATCGAGCGCCGCCTGATGCTGACGCGCTTAAAGCTGCGGCAGATGGGCGAAGCGGACGGGTCCATGATGGTCTTCAGCTTCTGGCCCGACGTGATCATGCTTAAGGAGGTGGGGGATCCCCTCGCGCTGGCAGAGTACCTCGGGCTCGATAAAAACGAGGAACTGCAGGCCCGCATCATTCTCGCCCAGGGACGACAGAATACCAATTATGCCATCGACATCTACGCCTGCCATCCTTTTTTTATTCAGGGCTATGCCACGATGACCAACGGTGAGAATACGGCCTTTGTCCCAATTCGCGAATATCTCATGTCGAGAAATGACCCCGGATACATAGGCTATCAGTCGGATTCGGAGGTCTTCGCGCATATTCTGCATTATACCCGGAAAACGCTGGGTCTCGGTCTGGACTTGTATAAACATATCATCACGCCGCTGAAGGACGAGGAACTCAACCGCCACCCCAACGGCCAGAAACTGCGACATATCAAGCACAGCTGCCGTCCCCTGATTATCGACGGACCTAACTGCATTATCGGCTGCCTGCCGGACGGGTCGCTCTTCATGGTCCAGGACAGCAAAAAACTCCGCCCCGGGGTGGTCGGCGGAAGCGCGGGCATGTTCGTCATCTGCTCGGAGATGTGCGGTCTTGATGCGGCCATCCCGGCACGTAACAAGAGCGGGGACTTTCAGCCCATGAGATACGACACGGTCATGATTCCGCCAGACCGACAGGAGGTGGTGCGATGGAACCAGTGGGAACGATAATCCCCTCGACCTTAAGCCGCAGCGACCTCCCCTGGCAGATCGCCTGGAACAGGGAAAAATGCACGCTTTGCGGCCACTGCACCGCCGTGTGCCCCGTAAGGGCCATCGAGTTGGGCGTCCACCGCAAAAGGACCATTCAAACGTCCTTGGGCCTGCAGGAGAAACCGGGCAATGTTTTTTCCGTCTATCACGGCATCCGGCAGCGGACGGAGCCGGCTTTTGCCTGCATCGGCTGCGGCATGTGCGACCTCGTCTGCCCCAACGGCGCTATCCAGCCCATCCGGAGCGCCGAAACGGACAAGCTGCGATTCCATGTCAATGCCGGCGGCGAGTCCCGACGCCGGGGCGGCCGCCGCAACGACCCCCGGAGCGTGCTGGACGAGATCAAGTTCATCCGCATTTCCATGCTCACTGACCCGGCGCTCGACGCAGGACGCCATGATTTTGAGATCAGGACCCTGCTGGGCCGGATCCTGCCGGCAGAGGAACTTGTCAACATCGTAGGCGAAAACGGCTGGATTCCCCCTGTGCGCGAGATTTATCCGCTTATCATCGGCGGCATGTCCTTCGGCGCCCTGTCGCCGAACATGTGGGAAGGCCTGCAAATGGGCGTGGCCTACCTGAACGAGGAACGCAAGCTGCCGGTCCGCATCTGCACAGGTGAGGGCGGCTGTCCGCCCCGCCTGTTGCGATCTCGTTTCCTGAAATACGTCATCTTGCAGATCGCCAGCGGCTATTTCGGCTGGGATGAAATCATCCACGCTTTGCCCGAGATGAAGGAAGATCCTTGCGCCATCGAGATCAAATACGGCCAGGGGGCCAAACCCGGTGACGGGGGACTGCTCATGTGGTACAAGGTGAACAAACTGATCGCCGCCATCCGCGGCGTCCCGTCCGGGGTCAGTCTTCCGAGTCCGCCGACCCATCAAACGAAATACTCGATCGAGGAATCGGTGGCCAAGATGATTCAGTCCATGGTCATGGCCTGGGGTTTCAGGGTCCCGGTCTATCCGAAAATTTCGGCAACAAGCACGAGCCTCGCCGTACTGAACAATCTCACGCGAAATCCCTATGCAGCGGCGCTGGCCATCGACGGGGAAGACGGCGGCACGGGCGCGGCCTATAACGTCTCCATGAACCACATGGGACATCCGATCGCCAGCAACATCCGCGACGCCTATCTGAACCTCGTAAAAATCGGAAAACAAAATGAAATTCCACTGTTCGCGGGCGGTGGGATCGGCAAGAACGGCAATCTTGCGGCCAACACTGCTGCCCTGATCATGCTTGGAGCCAGCGGCGTGCAAATTGGAAAATATATCATGCAGGCCGCCGCCGGCTGTCTCGGTTCGGAAACGGACCGCTGCAACATCTGCAACATCGGCCTGTGCCCCAAGGGGATTACGGCCCAGGATTCGCGCCTCTACCGCCGCCTGGATCCGGAGAAAGTGGCCGAACGCATCGTCGACGTTTACTTGAGTTTTGATACGGAACTCAAGAAAATCATGGCGCCGCTGGGCCGTTCCACCTCATTGCCGATCGGCATGTCCGACGCTCTGGGAATCGCCGATGGCCACGCTGCGGACCGCCTGCAGATTCGTCACGTATTGTAGAAGGGAGTCTCGATGCTTTACAAACCGACGATCATCATCACGGGCCTCAAAACAGGCGTCCGGGTGGATTCACGGGATTTGGAAAGCGCGCTGCAGAAAGCCGTCCGGGATGGACACCGCTGCATCGAAGTGCAGGCCTACGGCCAGCACGGCATCGGCGGACGTCTCTGGAAGGCCGGCAGAGAGGAGATCCTGATCCGGGTGCTCGGTTCCTCAGGCCAGCGTGTCGGTGCGATGGGATTTCCCAATACGACGATCGATTGCTTCGGCCCCGCTTCCGACGATGTCGGCTGGCTCAATGCAGGCGCCCACATTATCGTCCGGGGCAACGCGACCAACGGTGTGGGCAACGCCATGGCTCAGGGCACGATTTACATCGCCGGCGATATCGGCGCGCGCGGCATGACCATGACGAAGCACAACCCGCGTTTTGAAGCTCCGCAATTATGGGTTCTGGGCAGCGCGGGGGATTTCTTTGCCGAATTCATGGCCGGCGGCATCGCCGTGGTCTGCGGCCATGACACGCCCCGTTTTGAGAATATCCTGGGCTACCGGCCCGGTGTCGGGATGGTGGGGGGCAAGATTTTTTTCCGCGGTCCCCACCAGGGCTTCAGCGAAGAGGACGCGAAACTGACCGTCCCCGGCGACGCGGAATGGCGGTGGCTGCTGTCCAACCTTATGCTTTTCCTCAAGACGATCGGACGGATGGAACTGTACGTCGTGCTGACGGCAGATCGCTCCGCCTGGCAGATTCTGACGGCCCGCAAACCCCATGAAAAAGCCAAGACGCCCGTCCGGACGATGCGTCAGTTCCGTCATGACGCATGGGACCTGGAACTCGGGCCGGGCGGTCTCATCGGGGATATGACGGATATTCCGCGCACGGCCATCGAAGTCATCGCCACCGGGGATCTGAGACGTTATCGGCCGGTATGGGAGAATGAAAAACACCTTCCACCCTGTCAGTCCCACTGTCCGACAGGGATTCCGGTCCGGACGCGCTGGAGCCTCGTGCGCAAGGGCCGCATGCAGGAAGCCGTGGACCTGGCCCTGAGGTACACCCCCTTTCCGGCGACGGTCTGCGGCTATCTATGCCCCAATCTCTGCATGCTGGGTTGCACGCGCGGTATCGGCACGTTGCCGACTCTCGATATAGCGGCCTTGGGCCGGGCATCGCTGACGGCAAATACGCCGGCCCCAGCCCCAGCCACGGGGAAGACCATTGCCGTTGTCGGCGGCGGCCCCGCAGGCCTGTCCGTGGCATGGCAGCTCTGGATGATGGGCCATACGCCGTCCGTTTATGAGATCCGCGAACAACTGGGCGGAAAGATCACCGCGACTATCCCAAAAACGCGCATCCCCGGCGAGGTGGTTGCGCGGGAGATTGAACGCGTCCGGGAAAAGATCGACCATGTTTTCCTGAAAAAACCCCTGACGCGCAAAGATTTTCAGAAGCTCCTCGACCGGCATGATTTTGTCGTCATTGCCGCCGGGGCGCAGAAGCCCCGGACGATTCCCGTTCCCGGCCATGAGCGGGCAATGGCGGCCCTGGATTTCCTCTGCATGAGCCGGGAAGACCGCGTTCAGGTGGGTAAACGCGTCGTGATTATCGGCGCCGGCAATGTCGGCTGCGACGCTGCTTCCGAGGCGGCCCGCCTCGGGGCGAAAGAGATCACACTCATCGATATCCAGGAACCGGCCTCTTTCGGCATCGAGCGCAAAAACGCCGAGGCCGCCGGCGCCCGTTTTCTCTGGCCGCACGTTGCGAAGGCCATCACGAACAAAGGCGTGGAACTGACAGGAGGCGAGATGCTCCCCGCCGATACGGTGATCATGGCCGTCGGCGATCAGCCGGACCTGGGATTCCTACCCGCGGAGATCACCCTGGTTAAAGGTTTTGTCGCCGTCAATGAACGCTACCAGAGCAGCGATCAGAGGGTTTTTGCCATCGGCGACGCCGTTCGGCCGGGGCTTCTGACCGACGCCATCGGTGCGGGACGCACGGCGGCAGAGGCCATCGACGATATCCTCAAGGGTAGACAGGCGTCTTACGATCGGATGCCGACCATCGAACCGGCGCGCGTTCATCTGGAATATTTTGATCCCCGGCTGCTCCCCGCCGGAGATCTGGACACTTGCTCCACCCAGTGCGCCTCATGCGGCGCCTGCAGGGACTGCGGCCTGTGTGAAACGCTCTGTCCCCGGAACGCCATTTCACGCCGGGCGCTGGAAGGCGAGGCCTATGAATACGTCGTGGATGCCGGGCGGTGCATTGGCTGTGGCTTCTGCACCGGCGCTTGCCCCTGCGGAATATGGGAACTCGTGGAGAGCGAGCCCCTTGAATAGAGTGATTGAAATTGTATAAAAGTCTAATTTTACTGAAGAAAGAGAGGTTTTACCATGTTTGAATGCAAGACAAGGAAAGATGTTATCAAAGCGGTAAAGGATTATAATGTAAGTTTCATCCAATTCTGGTTTACGGATGTTCTGGGGATGCAGAAGGTTTTCAGCATTACACCGTCGGAACTGGAGGAAGGGATAGAAGAAGGTATGGGCTTTGACGGGTCCTCCATCCAGGGATTCTGCCGGATCGAGGAGAGCGATATGATCGCCATGCCCGATCCGACGACCTTTCAGCTGATTCCCTGGCGTCCATCGGACCGGCCCGTGGCCCGCATGATCTGCGACATTCAGAATCCGGACGGCACTCCCTATGAGGGCGATCCGCGCTACGTCCTGAAAAGAGCCATCAAAAAAATTGCCGATCAGGGATACACTTATTACACAGGCCCGGAGTTGGAATTTTTCTATTTTGCCAACGACAAGGCCACGGAAATCCTGGATCAGGGTGGCTATTTTGACGGCGTCCCCATTGACCGGGCAACGGATCTGCGCCGCCAGACCATCTTTGCGCTGCAGGACCTGGGCATCCGCGTGGAATACTCGCACCATGAAGTGGCGCCGAGCCAGCATGAAATCGATCTGCGCTTTGACGATGGACTCAAAATGGCCGACAAGGTCATGACCTACCGCACGGCGGTCAAGGAGATCGCACGTCAGAACGGCTCTTACGCAACGTTCATGCCGAAACCCATCTTCGGCCAGAACGGCAGCGGCATGCATACCCACCAGTCCCTGTTCAAGGGCGGCAGGAACGCCTTTTTCGATCCGAAGGATAAATATAATCTCTCGAAGATGGCGAAAAGCTACATCGCCGGGCTCATGGTCCACGCCCCCGAAATCACGGCGATCTGCAACCAGTGGGTGAACTCCTACAAACGGCTCGTCCCGGGTTACGAGGCGCCTGTGTACGTCTCGTGGGCGCGGCGCAATCGGTCCGCCATGATCCGCGTCCCCATGTACAA
This sequence comes from Pseudomonadota bacterium, assembly GCA_043805145.1. Lineage (GTDB taxonomy): Bacteria > Desulfobacterota > Syntrophia > Syntrophales > Fen-1087 > JAPLJM01. The sequence continues at coordinate 143,379 of JAZDIK010000098.1, forward strand.
ACCAGGAAAGGAAAAGGCTACACGCATTGAATTTCGCTCGCCCGATCCGGCCTGTAATCCCTACCTGGCCTTTGCGGTCATGCTGGCCGCAGGCATGAAAGGGGTGGAGAAGAACTATGTCCTGCCGGAGCCCGTGGAAGAGGACATCTATGAGATGAATGAAAAAGCTCGTGAAAAGGCCGGAATCGTTTCTTTGCCGGGCAGCCTTAACCAGGCGCTTAACCTCGTCGAGAAAAGCAAACTCGTGCGCGAGACGCTGGGCGATCATGTATTCGAGAAGTTTCTGGAAAACAAGAAGTTAGAATGGGATCGCTTCCGGACACATGTGAGCCGGTACGAAATCGATCGTTACCTGCCGATGCTGTAACGACCGGTTATGCAAACTTGACAACTTCGTAAAAAGTCCGGATGTTGTTGCGGCGTACGTTCAAGTACGCCGCATTCCTCATTGTTTCAGCGCCTTGCCTGAGCCTGCCCCGGCAAAAGCCGGGGGAGCTTGTTGAGCAGCCGTCGCTTTCGGCACATTTTTCGATTTGTTGCAAATTCATCAAAGTTGACGCTTTGTGTTTTTTCGTGTAGAAGCGGGCATCAACCAGCGCAATGACTCCGAGTGAGGTAATCGTTCATGCCCCTGCTGAAAAAACAACCGCCGGCCCTGCTCGTGCTTGAAGACGGGAGCGCCTATCCGGGTTTTGCATTTGCCGGTTCGGGAGAGGTGTTAGGTGAGGTCGTCTTCAACACCGGCATGACCGGCTACCAGGAAATCCTGACCGATCCGTCCTACAAGAGTCAGATCGTGACGATGACCTATCCTCTGATCGGGAACACCGGCGTCAATGACGAGGATATGGAGTCCGCCGGGATTTATCTGGAAGGGTTCATCGTCAGAGAATATCAGAACGCGCCGAGTAATTGGCGCAGCCGCCGGACGCTCAGGGCATTTCTGGAATCCCGCGGCAAGATTGGCGTGGAAGGGCTCGATACGCGGGCGCTTACGCGGCGTCTGCGGCTTCAGGGCGCCATGCGCGGCATTCTTACCACGGAAACCAGGGACGTTTCTGTCCTGCTCGATCGGATCCGCGCCTGGCCCGGCTTGGTCGGACGGGACCTGATCCGGGAAGTAACTTGTCGGAAGCCTTACCAGTGGGTGAACGGAAAACCGTTGCCCCTGACCCGTGAATCGACGGAAGAAGACTGGGGAAATGAGCACCGCCTCCGCGTCATCGTTGTGGACTGCGGTTTGAAATACAACATCCTGCGCCATCTGGAACAGCGGGGCTGCGAGGCGCGGGTCCTCCCTGCGACGGCAACAGGTGAAGAGATACTGGCCTGCCGTCCCGACGGCGTCCTTTTTTCCAACGGCCCCGGAGATCCGGCGGCCCTGCCTTACATCGTTGAAGCGGCCCGCCGCATACTCGGAAAAGCGCCCCTGTTCGGCATCTGCCTGGGCCACCAGATACTGGGACAGGCCCTGGGCGGAACAACGGGCAAACTGAAATTTGGTCATCACGGCATCAATCAGCCCGTAAAAAATATTCAGACCGGACGGATCGAAATCACGTCGCAGAACCACGGCTTCCACGTCCTGGCCGAAACGCTGCCGGCCAGCGTGAACAAATCTCACACAAACCTGAACGATTATACATCCGAGGGAATAGACTGCCCGGATCTCAATGCCTTCAGCGTCCAGTACCATCCCGAGGCAGCGCCCGGTCCCCATGACGCGGCATACCTGTTTGACCGGTTTGTGGACCTCATGAAGCGCAATATTGCCGTCGCGGACTTCAACCAGCGCAACCCATCGTCATTTCCTGCAAAGGAGAAAAAACCGTGATCCTGATCATCGATTTCGGCTCGCAGTACAATCAGTTGATCGCCCGGCGCGTCCGGGAGCATCATGTGTACTGCCAGATCGAACCGCCCGGCTTGGCCATTGACCGGATCAGGGCCCTGAAACCGGAAGGCATTATCCTTTCGGGCGGACCGGCCAGCATCTATGAAAAGGGCAGTCCGCGCGCGGACAGGGGGATTTTCGATCTGAACATTCCCGTCCTGGGCATCTGCTACGGCCTGCAGTTCATGATCGATGCGCTGGGCGGCGAGGTGGTCCGGGCGCAGAAACGCGAATACGGTTTCGCCGGGCTCAGGATCAGGCGTCCCGATGGGGTTTTCACGGACATTGAAAAACAGACACGCTGCTGGATGAGCCACGGGGACACCATCGGCAGGCTGCCAGCGGGCTTCCGCATCACGGCTTCCACGGACAGCACGCGCGTTGCGGCCGCGGAAAACCGGGCGAAACATTTTTACGGGCTGCAGTTTCATCCCGAGGTTGTCCACACGCCGGAGGGGAAGAAGATGCTCGGAAACTTTCTCTTTCAAATCTGCGGATGCAAAAAATCCTGGACGATGCAATCTTTCGCCCGGGACGCCGTCGAGGAGATCCGCGCCCGGGTCGGCGACGGCAATGTCATCCTTGGCCTGAGCGGCGGCGTCGATTCCTCTGTGGCGGCGGTGTTGCTCCAGAAGGCCATCGGCCGGCAGTTGACCTGCGTCTTCGTGGACAACGGCGTCCTGAGGGAAGGCGAGGCCGAAAAAGTGCAGGCGCTCTTCAGGCGGCACCTCAAGATCAATCTGCGCTTCGTCCGGGCGAAAAAACGCTTCCTGGACAAGCTCAGGGGCGTCGAAGATCCCGAAAAGAAACGCAAAATCATCGGCAGGACCTTTATCGAGGTCTTCGAACAGGAAGCCCGCCGTATCAGGCACGTGGACTTTCTCGCGCAAGGAACCCTTTATCCCGATCTTATCGAGTCCCGGTCGGCCTTCGGCGGCCCCAGCGCCGTGATCAAGTCCCACCATAACGTGGGCGGCCTGCCGAAAAAGATGAATTTGAAGCTTGTGGAACCCCTCCGGCATCTCTTCAAGGACGAGGTCCGCCTGCTTGGCAGAGAACTGGGACTGCCTGACGAACTGGTCTGGCGCCAGCCGTTCCCGGGACCGGGGCTGGCCATCCGGATCATCGGGGTGATCACGCCAAAACGCCTGTCCGTCCTGCGCAAGGCCGACGCAATTCTCCAGGAGGAAATCCGGACGGCGAATCTCGATCGCAAGCTCTGGCAGTCCTTTGCCGTGCTGCTGCCGGTCAAAAGCGTGGGTATCATGGGCGATCAGCGGACCTACGAGAACATTCTGGCTATCAGGGCCGTAACGAGCGACGACGCCATGACGGCGGACTGGGCAAAGATTCCGCATGACCTGTTGGGCCGGATCGCCAACCGCATCATCAACGAGGTCAGGGGCGTCAACCGCGTGGTCTACGACATCAGCTCCAAGCCGCCCAGCACAATCGAATGGGAGTGATCGGGATATGCCGAAACGGACAGACATTAAGAAAATCCTGATCATCGGCTCCGGCCCCATCATCATCAGCCAGGCCTGCGAATTCGACTATTCCGGCACGCAGGCCTGCCGGGCGCTCAAGGAAGAAGGCTACGAGGTTGTCCTGATCAACAGCAATCCGGCCACGATCATGACGGACCCGGAAACGGCCGATCGCACCTACGTGGAACCCATCACGCCGGAAGCCGTCGAAAAGGTTATCGCCCGGGAACGGCCCGACGCCCTGTTGCCGACGTTGGGTGGCCAGACGGGCCTAAACACGGCGGTTGCCGTGGCCGAAAACGGCGTCCTGGCCAAATACGGCGTGGAAATGATCGGCGCTTCCCTCGAGGTTATTCACAAGGCCGAAGACCGTGAGCAATTCAGAGACGCCATGAAGCGGATCGGCCTGCGCGTTCCGCGGAGCGGCTTCGTTCGCACCATGGACGAGGTCTTTGCCGTCGCCGCTGAAATCGGCTTTCCCGTCATCGTCCGCCCCTCCTTCACACTGGGCGGGACGGGCAGCGGCGTCGCTTACAACCGCGAAGAGCTGGCCGTCATCGCCAGAGGCGGTCTGGACGCCAGTATGATCCATGAAATCATGATCGAGGAGTCGGCGCTGGGCTGGAAGGAATACGAACTGGAAGTCATGCGCGATCGGGCCGACAACTGCGTCATCATCTGCTCGATCGAAAATCTGGACCCCATGGGCATCCACACGGGCGAATCCATCACCATCGCCCCGGCCCAGACGCTGACGGACCGCGAATACCAGCACATGCGGAACGCGGCCATTGCCATCATGCGCGAGATCGGCGTGGAAACGGGCGGATCGAACGTCCAGTTTGCCGTCCACCCGGATACAGGCGAGATGATCGTCATCGAGATGAACCCGCGTGTGTCCCGTTCGTCGGCCTTGGCCTCCAAGGCCACGGGTTTCCCGATCGCCCGGATCGCCGCGAAGTTGGCCGTCGGCTATACGCTCGATGAAATTCCGAACGATATCACCAAGGAAACTATGGCTTCCTTCGAGCCGGCCATCGATTATGTCGTCACAAAAATCCCCCGGTGGACCTTTGAAAAATTCCCCGAGACGCAGGACGTCTTGACCACCTCCATGAAGTCCGTGGGCGAAACCATGGCCATCGGCCGAACCTTCAAGGAATCGTTACAGAAAGCCGTGCGGTCGCTGGAAATCGGCCGCTTCGGCCTCGTCGATACGGTTCCTGCCGATATCCGGGAATCCATGGAACTCATCGCCAGCCGCCTGAAGACTCCCAATTCCCTGCGCCTGTTCTACATTGCCGCCGCCTTGCAGCAGGGTATGACCCGGGCCGAACTCCACGCGATCACGCGGATCGACCCCTGGTTCCTGGACCAGATCGGGCAGATTGTCGAGGCGGAGAAGCTGCTGGAGCAAGCTGTCCCCTCGGACGATTTGCTGCGCGAGGCAAAACGCTGGGGCTTCTCCGACCGCCGCCTGGCCCAGATCTGGAAAACCACAGAGGACGACCTCCGCAAACGGCGCCTTGAAAAGCACATCTTGCCGGTTTACAAGCTCGTGGACACCTGCGCCGCCGAGTTCGAGGCCTTCACCCCCTATTACTATTCCACCTACGAGACCGAGAACGAGGCCAGACCCTCGACGAAACCAAAAGTCGTCATCCTGGGCGGCGGGCCGAACCGGATCGGCCAAGGCATTGAATTTGACTACTGCTGCGTGCACGCATCCTTCGCGCTGCGCGAAGCAGGGTACGAGAGCATCATGGTTAATTCCAATCCGGAGACGGTCAGCACCGACTATGATATTTCGGATAAACTGTTTTTCGAGCCCGTGACGCTCGAGGACGTCCTGCACATCCTGGATACGGAAAAGCCCATAGGCGTGATCGTGCAGTTCGGCGGGCAAACGCCGCTGAATCTGGCCAGGGGCCTGGAGGCAGCCGGGGCGCCCATCCTGGGGACCTCCCCCGACGCGATCGACCGGGCGGAAGACCGCAAGCGTTTCCAGGAGATTGTCGATATCCTGCAGCTGAGACAGCCTGAAAACGCAACGGCCATGGATGTGGACGAAGCGGTACAGGCGGCAGAGCGGATCGGCTATCCCGTTGTCGTGCGGCCATCGTATGTCTTGGGCGGACGGGCCATGGAGATCGTTTACGATGCCGAAGCCCTGCGGCGGTTCATGGAACGTGCGATCCATGTCTCGCCCGGCCATCCGATCCTGATCGACCAGTTTCTTCAGGACGCCATCGAGGTGGATGTGGACGCCATCAGCGACGGGACAGATACGGTCGTCGCCGGCATCATGGAGCATATCGAAGAGGCCGGCATCCATTCCGGCGACAGCGCCTGCGTGCTGCCGCCGATTACCTTTCCCGGGGAACTGCTCGACGCCATCGAGCGGCAGACGAAGATGATCGCACGGGAACTCAAGGTGGTGGGGCTCATGAACATCCAGTTTGCCGTCAAGGACGGCATTCTTTTCTTGCTCGAAGTCAACCCGCGCGCCTCGCGTACCGTGCCCTTTGTGAGCAAGGCCATCGGCGTGCCGCTGGCGAAGCTGGCCACGCGCGTGATGTTAGGTCAATCACTGAAAGAACTCGGGTTTACAGAATCCATCCGGCCGCGGCATATCGCCGTCAAGGAAGCCGTTTTTCCGTTCAACCGCTTTCCCGATGTGGATATCCTGCTGGGACCGGAAATGAAGTCAACCGGGGAAGTCATGGGTATCGACCAGTCCTTCGGCATGGCCTTCGCCAAATCTCAGATGGCCGTGGGCTTCCGCCTGCCGACAGAGGGCCGGATCTTCATCAGCGTGCATGACACGCAGAAGGACAAAATCGTGCCGGTTGCCGAAGCGTTCCGGCGGATGGGCTTTGAAATCTGGGCCACGCGCGGAACGGCCGCCCGGCTTGAGAAGTCAGGAATCAAAACGAGGACCGTACTCAAGCTCAGCGAAGGCCGCCCCCATGTGCTCGATCACATCAAAAATGGCGACATCCAGGTGGTCATCAATACGACCGTGGGCCGCCAGTCCTCGCGCGACGCCTATCACATTCGCCGCGGGACGCTGTTGTACAACGTGCTTTACACGACCACCATCGCGGGCGCCCGGGCGCTCAGCGAAGCCGTCTCGGCGCTCCGGAAGGAGGGATGGGCCGTGACGCCACTGCAGGAATATCACCATCAATGAACGGGAATCTATGAAAAATGACATCGCCGCGTTTCAAAAATCTTTTCCGTTGAGGGGGGACACGACTTCGTCATGTCCCCCCTCAACCAGACGTTATCATGATGCAGGACGAACCCTTAATATCATCACTGGAAAGTCGGAAAACATTTGATTCGCCGCTCGCGAACCATTTTTCATTCCGGCCGAGGACTGAGAAAAGAGGCATATTAAGAAAATGATGACAGAAAAGAATTTCCTGAAGGATGACGGCAAGCCCCGGGATGAGTGCGGCGTCTTTGCCGTTTACGGGCATGAGGAGGCAGCGCGCGCGGCCTTTTTCGGTCTGTTCGCGCTTCAGCACCGCGGGCAGGAAAGCGCCGGCATTGCCACGGCGGACGGCTGCCAGATCTGGGAACGCAAGGGAATGGGCCTCGTATCCGAAGTATTCCGGGAAGATACCCTGTCCCGACTGCCGGGCCGCCTGGCGATCGGCCATGTCCGTTACTCCACGACTGGCTCCTCCGTTATCTCCAACGCCCAGCCGTTTCTGGCCCACCATGCCGACGAATACTACGCCCTGGGCCATAACGGCAACCTGATCAACGCCCGCGAGTTGCGGGCGGAACTCGAAGACCGGGGAGCCATCTTTCAGTCCACCATGGACAGCGAGGTCTTCATTCACCTGATGGCCCCGCACCTGAAAAACGGCTTTGAAACGGCCCTGATCCAGGCACTGGAACGGGTCCAGGGGGCCTACAGCCTCGTCATGCTGACCCGCAACAAGGTCATCGCAGTCCGAGATCCCCGGGGGTTCCGGCCGCTGTGCCTCGGTCAGTTCAACGGCGGTTGGGTGGTGGCCTCCGAGACCTGCGCGCTCGACCTGGTGGGCGCCGCATATGTCCGGGATGTCAAACCCGGGGAAATCATCGTCATCGATGAGACCGGCCTGCACAGCCTGACACCTTTCCCCGAAATCAAACCGGCCCATTGCATCTTCGAACTGATCTATTTCGCACGGCCGGACAGCCAGGTTTTCGGCCAGAACGTCTATCTCTGCCGGAAACGGCTCGGCCACAGCCTGGCAAAGGAGTACCGGCCCGATGCGGACCTCGTCATGCCCTTTCCCGATTCCGGCAACTACGCCGCCCTCGGGTACGCCGAGGAAAGCGGCATCCCCTTTGAAATGGGGATGATCCGGAACCATTACGTGGGCCGCACGTTTATCCAGCCGACACAGGCCATGCGCGATTTCGGCGTGCGCGTCAAGCTCAATCCCGTCCGGCCCCTGCTCGCCGGGAAGAGCGTCGTGATTGTAGAGGACTCCATCATCCGCGGAACGACCAGCCGCAACCGCGTCCGGAATCTGCGTGAAAACGGCGCGAAAGAAATCCACATGGTCGTGAGCTGCCCGCCCACGCGCCATCCCTGCCCCTATGGCATCGACTTTTCTTCAAAAGGGGAACTGATTGCCGCGCAGAAGGGCGACGTGTCGGAAATCGCCCGATTCATCGGACTGGACTCCCTGCATTACCTGAGCGTCGAAGGCATGGTTGCCGCGACGGGCTTGCCGGCCGACCATTTCTGCCTGGCCTGCTACTCCGGCGAGTACCCCCTGCCACCGCCCGCGAATATCGGAAAGTTCTGCTTCGAGAGCGCGGATCTGTTTTAGTATGGGATGCGAAAACCGTCAGCAAGGCGGTCTTTAAGCAGGGGCAGGCCAGCCCCGTCTGAAGAAAAGCCGTTTATCGGAAGCAGGCTCGTTATATTCGACGCTGAGTTGCGGATTAAGGGATGAAATGGAGTACAATACCCGAGTTGAGCCAGGACGTAAGCGATTGGCGCCAACGAGTTGTTAACGAAAATTTGGTATCGAGATATCCACCGACCACATTGCCGCAACGCCGATTACTCCACCGGTCAGGGCCAACAGCCAAATGAGTTTAATCAGTGCCGGGTTTGTGATGTCTTTGCTCTTAAACCCATACCTGAATTCCAAGGCGCCTGGATGCCGAACCAACTTTTCTGCCCCGCCTCGGAAAAACAACCAGAACGTGCCGAACACCCAAAGCAAAAACACGGAGGCGAACCATGCGAGAACATAAGGGTCCCCGTCTCGTGGCCTGAAATAGTGCCAAACTGAAGGAACCCCGCCAAAAGTGCAGCCAATGCCCATGACGACCCAAGGAATATTCATCCAGACTATGTAGCCGCGAAAAAGCGCTTCATATCCCTCTTTAAGCTCTGGGTTTTCGTCAATGTGCTTCTGTGCCCTTTTTCGAAACATGACCCAATTGATGCCCGTTGCTATGATGGCAATCAACCAGAAGTGTTCCGATATGAGGATAAATGGCTTCATTCTTTCTCGCTAACGAGTCTGTAGAATAACTCCAAAGTAATATTTTCGTGCTATTTTTAGGAGTCTTTTTACCCCTCCTCATCGCCCGATCGTCGCCTGTGGGGCATTCTCCGCAGTCGATTTTTTTCGCATCAACCGCTGAATGCCGCTTTCCGACTTATTCTACAGGCTCAACGCAAAGCTAAGCCGGAGCTGGCCAGCGGCCAGAGATCGGCTTGAGCGACCTTGTTAGCCCTTATTTTTAATATGCGGTCTAAGCCAATTCTCAAAGTCAGAAATAGCCTCATCAATTTGCGGCGTGAACTTATCGTGTTTTGAATCGCTTCCCAAATGATAAAGCACAGATCGTTCTTCGGCTTTTTCTTCCGCAGTGGTATGTGGAACATCATCCGGGTTCTTCTTTCTTGCAAGCAGTTGCTGCACGGTAATGAGTAAATCAACTCTGCAAGAGCGAAGTTTTTTTATCACATTCTGAAATTCTGCGCCCCATTCTACTTGTGCTTCTAAGTGATGCTCTTCCAACTCACGAAAAGCTTCATCCATTTTTTCCCATCTTTTTTCATAAACATATGCCGTACCCTCATAATTGCACTCTCTCTTCAAGTGACCATGATAATCGGTCATATCAGCAGGGTACTCATACTGGTATATGGCTGGATTTCTGACGACTTTGAAAGCCTCGCGGACTTTATACACCGATTTCAGTACATCTTTTGCAAGTGCATACTCAGCTTTGCCTTTTAGCTCTTTTCTCCATGCACTCAATCCAAGATATGCGAATATTGCTGCCGAAACCGCAGACAGACCGACTAAGGCATCTCTTATCGTTGCTACCCACTTGCTTATTTCTGTAATTTCCATTCAGAATACCTCAAAGGCTTACGGCGAGTTGAGCGCGGGTACGCGCCTGCTGAGAGCTGAAGGCTTTCAATGCAGGCGCAGTGCCGGTGCTCGAACGACTTTGTTAGCGATGCGCGAGTCAGCGCGCGGAGCGTTTTCATCAGAGATGAAAAACAAAGTCGTGAGAGCGTTCCATAACATGGGTTATTTTCTATTCAAAGGAAATTATTGCATGATTACGATGGAATCCCTGTTTACATCATTTCGGATATCATGGTAATGAGGGCCAAAAACGAACTTCATAAAAACATGGGAAATATGTCCAATAGTGAAGCTCCCCGCGGCAAGCTGCGGGGTATTCTGCAAAGGGTTTCGCTAAACTAGGTGACGTACTGCCTGAGTTTCAGAAGTTTCTATTGGAAAAGAAACTTGCCCCGGAGAAGAATGTATTTCTAACCCAAATCTCCCGAGTCCGGAGAAAACCCCTTGAAGCCTTCGATCAATGCTGGTAAATTTCATTCAACGAGGTGGCGTTGATGCTTGTGGGCAGCGCTTAGCGAAACCGAACCAGCAGCGCCTGCAAAAACCAGGCGGCGTCTAAGACCCAAACACATGGGGAAAAAGATATGGCAGCACTGTCGGAACACGACCACGAGAAGGCGCGAAATCTGACCATAAGGATTGCCGCAGAGCTGGGCTCTCCGCGGTTCTATCTGAACCACCACAGGGACGTGGAAAGATCGCAGCAATTATTCGGGCGCGCGCCGATGGTAAGCCAATGCCTTGGCATCGTTGAGGCTTACGGAGACTGTTACGGTCATGGCCTGCTGCATGTCCGTAAGGTGGCTGTCGACACCGGCGCCATCATTCTGACCGAGATGAACCACACCCTGCCTGAGATCGACGTCGAACGCCTGGTACTGCTCGCGCACTTGGCGGGCCTGCTGCATGACATCAAACGGGACGAAAAAGATCATGCCCGCGCGGGCGCTCTGGAGGCGTCAAGGATACTGGCGGGCTTCACGCTCAAAGAGAACGAATGTTCGGCGATTGCGCGGGCAATTGCCAATCACGAGGCCTTTCAGAAGCCGGATGCGATAGATGAACCGGCGGGTCAGCTATTGTCGGATGCCCTGTACGACGCCGACAAATTCCGATGGGGACCGGATAACTTTACAGAGACACTCTGGGCCATGCTGGACGCACGCAAGGCAACCCTGGCGGCGGCTATTCCGCGCTTTCCGAGGGGCATGGAAGCCCTCCGGAGGATCCGTGAGACCTTCCGGACGACGACCGGCAGGGAGTACGGCCCTGATTTCATCGACCTGGGACTGGAAATCGGCCGGCGTTTTTACGAAGAAATGACGGCTTCGTAAAAAGTCCGGATGCTGTGTTGGAAAATTAGGGACAGCGCCCCTATTTTCCCTCACTCCTCATGATTTGCGCGCCTTGCCTGCAGAACTTTTTACGCAACCGTCGTTTTCGGACTGCCTGAAAACCGCCATCATGTCCTCGTGTAAGACGCCGTTCGACGCAAGGATATGGGGGGATTGCAGCTTGAACGGCGACCCGAAAAGGTTCGTAATCAGCCCACCGGCCTCCCGGACCAGAAGCCACCCGGCCGCGGTATCCCAGGGCCTGAGCTTCAATTCCCAGAACCCGTCGAAACGGCCGGCGGCGACATAGGCCAGGTCCAGTGCGGCGGATCCTGCACGGCGGATGGCCCGGACTTTACAGGCCATTTCCACGAAATAATTGATATTGTTATCTTTGCTTTCGCGGATGTCATAGGGGAAGCCCGTCGCCAGCAGACTGTGGGAGAGAATTGCGGTCCCGGAGACGGCAAGCCTCCGGCCGTTCAGATAGGCCCCTCCCCCTTTCTCGGCGGCAAACATCTCATCGAGCATCGGGTTAAAAACGACGCCCAGACAGACTTCGCCTTCCCTTTCAAGGGCAATGGATACGCAGAAGACGGGATAGCCATGGGCGTAATTCGTCGTTCCGTCCAGGGGATCGACGATCCAGCGATAGGATGAACCATTGAGGGTTGCGGAAGATTCTTCCGACAGGATGTCATGACCGGGGCACTGGCGTCGGATGGCCGACAGGATCAGCGCCTCGGACAGCCGGTCTGCTTCGGTCACGATGTCGATTTCGCCTTTGAAATCGATGGTATGTCGATCATTGAGTTTGCTCTTCAACAGCAGGCCGGCTTCGCCGGCGACGGCCATTGCAAACGACAGGTATTCGTTCATTCGGTTCCATTTCCCGCAGATGCATTGCCGGCATGTCTATCACGCCTTCATCCTAAAAAACAATCTCAAAGAAATCGTCAATTTTAATTGATTGCTTTGCCAAATAATGTTAAAGACTACGACAGGTTCAAAGGGATGGGGTTATATGACGGACCAAAAAATCGGTTTGGCGTCGGAAGACCAAAAAGACAATGCCCTCGTTGCATATCCTGATCTGAAGGCGCTCAGAGAAGCAAAGGGTCTTTCGCTGCGCGACATTTTCGAACGCACCCGCATCAGTGTCGTCAACCTGGAAGCCATTGAAACAGGGCAGTTTCACCTGTTGCCGGCGCCAGTCTATGCCCGGCCCTTCATCAGGAGCTATGCCCTGGTCATTGGCGCAGAAAGTGAAATTTTGCTGGAGGCCTATGAAAAACATCTTCAATCCCTGAATGATCGCATCCGGCAGGAACAGGAGGCCGGAGGGACGCAGCGAAAAACCGAGGGACGTTATAAACGGGCCATCTTGCTTTTATCCGCAGCAACGGCAGCGATCATCGTCATCTTTATTTTGGTACGCTACAACCAGCCGGGACCGGAGGCGATCCCCGTTCAGCCTGCTTCACCCGTTCAACAGGCGCCTGATGCGAAACCGGCGGAAACAAGCCCCCCGATTGCTCAACCGCGCCCCCCTCCTGAGACATCGCCCGGCCAGGAGAAAACGGTTCAGGCGGATAATGTTCCGAAGGTTACGCAGTCCCTGGAACCGTTGCAGGCGAGGGCCCCGGTTATCCCCGCGGACGGAATCCCGGCGAAAAGCGTTCCGCCTGAAATACCGAAGCCGGCGACAGAACAAAAATACCACGTCTTTATGGAAGCCCGGGAATCCGTCTGGTTAAGGATCCGGGAAGACGGCAATCGTTCTGAGCAGATGATCTTGGAAGCAGGCGAAACACTTGAGCGTTTTGCCGCAGAGTCTTTCACGATCGACATCGGAAATGCGGGAGGACTCGATATTATGTTCCAGGGCAAAGCCGTTGGAAACATCGGAAAGCGCGGGCAGGTCGTGCACTTACGTTTCCCATGAGGGTTGTCAGCCTTGCTGTCAGGAATTATTTGACAAGAATAGTTTATTGTTCTAGCATAGCCCTGCTGTGTAAAAGGGCTATGGAAGGGGTTGAATCGGTATGTTTGGAATCGGCATGTCTGAGTTGATCATTATCCTCGTGATTATCTTGATCATCTTTGGTGCAGGTAAGCTTCCGGAAATCGGCGGCGCCATCGGCAAGGGCATCAAGAATTTTAAGAAGGCGAGCAAGGAATCGGATGAAATCGACGTGACACCGGAGAGCAAAAAGATCGAACCCAAATAAGGCGCCTATCTAAAAAAGCCCGGGCGCTGTTTGCGCAGCCGCAGGATTCTGCCAGATATATTGACTTTTTTACGCTGATATCAGATAAAAAGCGGCAATCAGAAAGGCACGTCCTCGTCGGGGATGGCATCCGCCGGTAAGGCTTCTTCCGCAGAAGCGTCCGGTCCTCTGCCCTGCCCCTTCGAATCCAACATCCGCATATCCGAGACAACGACTTCCGTCGTGTAACGCTTGTTGCCGTCTTTGTCTTCCCAAGATCTTGTCTGGATGCGGCCTTCAACGAAGATCATCTTCCCCTTGGCAAGATAATTGCCGCAAATCTCCGCCAGTTTACCGAAGGTTACAATCCGGTGCCATTCCGTTTTCTGGACCTTCTGGCCGCTCTTATCCTTCCATTGCTCATCGGTTGCCAGATTAAAATTAGTGACCATCAATCCATCCGGCGTATAACGGACCTCCGGATCCTTTCCAAGTCTGCCGATGAGAATCGCCTTGTTGACCATAATTTCTCCTCCTTTTCCAGGACCGATATCCTGGCAGGACAATACACAACTCAGCGATGAAAGACAACACAATTTTATGAAGAACCGGCCGGCCACGAGTTATAAACATCAATGGGGTTTTTATTCCTGCTTGACTAATAGGGAAAAAAAATATAGTTGAATCAGCTTACTATTCAATAGACAGGCATGGCCGCATGGAAGAAAGTGATTTCCTGAAAAAACGGAAGGAAAAGATTGATGACCTGAAGACGGAGGGCATTGATCTCTATCCAAATGATGTCAATGTCCGGAATACGACGGAAGAAATTCTGTCGCGCTTTTCGGAAATGAACTCTGATCAATTGAGGCAGGTGGAGGAGCCATTCGGCCTCGCCGGCCGGATCATGGCGGTCCGGAATTTCGGCAAGGCGGCCTTCATCAGTCTCCAGGACCGGAAGGGCCGCCTGCAGGGCTACATTCACAGGCAAATCGTGGGCGAGGCGGCTTACCAATTATTTAGAAAACTCGACGTGGGTGATATCATCATGATCGAAGGCCGGGTTTTCCGCACGAAAACCGGAGAGTTGACGATCGAGGCCTGCCGATTGCGCCTGCTGTCGAAGGCCATCCGGACGCTGCCGGAGAAGTGGCACGGCCTGACGGACATTGAAACCCGCTATCGCCAGCGCCATCTGGATCTGATCGTCAATCCCCGGGTCAAGGACGTTTTTCAGAAGCGGAGTCGGATCATCCAGTTGATTCGACGTTTCATGGAGGAACGGGATTTCCTGGAAGTGGAGACGCCGATGATGCAGCCCCGGGCAGGCGGTGCGGTGGCCAGACCCTTCAAGACCTTTCATCATGCGCTGGGGATGGATCTCTATCTCCGGATCGCCCCGGAGCTTTACCTGAAACGGCTTGTCACCGGGGGCATGGAACGGGTTTACGAAATCAACAGGAATTTTCGCAATGAAGGCATCTCTACCTTTCACAATCCGGAATTCACCATGATGGAGTTCTATCAGGCCTATGCGACCTACGAGGATCTCATGACCATGACTGAGGAGCTGTTCGTTTTCGTGTCGCAGAATCTGCTCGGCCGCATGGTCTTTACCTATCAGGATCGACAGATCGACCTGACACCGCCCTGGCGGCGCGTCACGGTAAAGGATGCGATCATTCAAACCTGCCGGATCGATCCGGACGTGCTGGAAGATCAGAACAAGGCCATCGTCTATGCCAGATCCCTGCATCTCGACATCCACGATCGGACACCTCTGGGTAACGTGATCATGGCCATCTTCGAGACGGCGGCGGAGGTTCACCTGGTCCAGCCGACCTTTGTTACCCACTATCCGGTCGAAGTTTCCCCGTTATCGCGCAGGAATGTCATCGATCCGACCCTGACAGATCGCTTTGAACTTTACATCTGTGGAAAAGAAATCGCCAATGCCTTCTCGGAATTGAATGATCCCGCGGATCAGCGGGATCGATTTCTGATGCAGCTCAAACAGCGGGAGGCCGGGGATGACGAGGCCCATGAAATGGACGAAGACTACATCACCGCGCTTGAGTATGCCATGCCCCCCACGGCGGGCGAGGGCATCGGAATCGACCGGCTGGTTATGCTCCTGACGGACAGCGCCTCCATTCGCGACGTCATTCTTTTCCCCCACATGCGGATCAAGGACGAAGGCGGCCACTGATGTCATATGAATTCTTCGTCAGCCTGAGGTACCTCCGGGCCAAGCGAAAGCAGGTCTTTGTTTCCGTCATTACATTCATTTCCATCGCCGGCATTTTTCTCGGTGTGGCAGCGCTCATCATCGTTCTTGCCGTCATGAACGGTTTTGAAACGGATCTGCGCAATAAAATCCTGGGGATCAATTCCCATATCGTGCTCATGGAGTATAACGGACCCATGAAGCAATACCCGCAGATCATCAAGAACATCGAAAATGTTCCCGGCGTTGTCGCCGCCACGCCGTTCATTTACAGCCAGGCGATGGTGAAAAGCGGGAATAACGCAAGCGGGGTCGTGCTGCGCGGACTGGCGGTGGAGAGCGCTTTCCAGGTGATAACGCTGGGAAAAATGAAGGAAGGCCGGATGGATTTTCTGCGGGTTGACAAGCGCCCGGCAGAAAAGATCGAACCGGGCCTGATCGATCTTCCGGGCGTCATCGTGGGGAAAGAACTTGCAAAGAATCTCGGCATCTTTCTGTATCAGCCGATCAGCATTGTCTCCCCCACGGGCGTGGCAACGCCCATGGGCATGATCCCCCGGATGAAACGATTTCTGGTTGTAGGGATTTTTGATTCGGGTTTTTATGAGTACGATTCCACGCTGGCCTTTGTCTCGCTGATAGACTGCCAGGAATTTTTAAACATGGGAGAACGGGTCACCGGCCTAGAAATCCGCGTCAAGGACATTTACAAAGCGGATATGGTTGCCAAGGCCATTGAACGCAAGCTCGGATTCCCCTACTGGGCCAGGCACTGGATGGAAATGAACAAAAATCTGTTTTCCGCCCTGCGGCTTGAAAAAAGGGTCATGTTCATCATTCTGAGCCTGATTGTGCTGGTGGCCGCATTTAATATCATCACCACACTGATTATGGTGGTCATGGAAAAAAACAAGGACATTGCCATTCTCAAGAGCATGGGCGCGACGGCAAAAAGCATCATGAAAATTTTTATCCTGCAGGGCGTGATCATCGGTGCGATCGGAACGCTCCTGGGGGCCGTCGGGGGCATCACGGTCGCCTTGAATCTGTCGAGAATCTCTGTATTTGTTGAAAATCTGCTGGGAATTAAGATCCTGCCGGGAGATGTTTATTACCTGAACGAACTCCCCTCGCGGGTCAATTACGGCGATGTCTCCATCATCATCGCGGGGTCGCTGCTGATCTGTTTTTTATCGACCATTTATCCGTCCTGGCGGGCGTCGAAACTGGATCCGGCGGAAGCATTGAGATATGAGTAGGAAAGCAGAGGCTTTTGCATGACAGAGGTATCGTGATCAGGATCAGCAATCTCAATAAGAGATTTATTAAAGACGGCGCCGGGATCCATGTGCTGAAAGATTTGAGTCTGGAAATCGGCAAGGGGGATTCCCTGGCCATTGTCGGCGTATCGGGCTCCGGAAAAAGCACCCTGATTCATATCCTCGGGACGCTGGATCGCCCGACGTCCGGCACGATTTTATTCGAGGATCAGAATGTTTTCCTCTGGCCGGAAACAAAACTGGCTGTTTTCAGAAACGAAAAAATCGGGTTTGTCTTTCAGTTCAATAACCTGCTGCCGGAGTTCAGCAGCCTGGAGAATGTCATGATGCCGGCCCTGATCCACGGGCTGGGCAGGCATGAAGCCGTAAAGCGGGCCGAACTTCTCTTGAAAGATATGGGACTTCATGATAGAACAACCCACAAACCCGGTGAGCTTTCCGGGGGGGAGCAACAGCGGGTTGCCCTCGCACGGGCGCTCATCATGGAGCCGGGGTTGCTTCTGGCCGATGAACCGACCGGAAATCTCGATACGGAAACAGGGGAAAGAATCGGCGATCTGCTTGTCAAAATGAATAAAACAAAGGGGATCACGCTGGTCGTCGTCACCCATAACGCCATGCTTGCGAAACAAATGTCCCGGTGCATCGGACTCCAGGACGGAAAGATCGTTAATGGATAAAAAGAATCCTTTCATTCTGTTGACCCTGATTGCGATCGCTCTTTTCGCCGCCGCGGAGTCGATGGCGGACGAAATCAGGAAAATTGCCGTCTTTCCTTTTGAAGTTCACAGCCGTACGAATGCCGCCAGCCTTCAGAACGCCATCGATAAAGGACTACCGCTTGAACTGCTGAAGTCAAAATTCATCCGGGTCATCGATCGGGATGCAACGATCAACGCCGTCCGGGGAATACGGGTGGATGAGGCGACGGCCCTGTCCGTCGGGAAAGCATTGGGGGCCGATCTGGCCATTACGGGAAGTCTCTCTGAATTCGGAGAGTTGATCAGCATCGACGCCAGGATTATCGATATCAGGCAGGGTAAGACCATTCCAGGCATTTTTGCCCAGGGCCGCGGGGCGGAAAGCATGCCGGCCGTTCTAACGCAACTGAAAAAGGATATTCTGATGCGGGCCTTTGTCGACCAGAGAATTGCCGGCATTGAATTCAAGGGAAATATCAAGATCGAGGCGGCTGCCATCCATCAGGCCTTGAAAAGCTCAAAGGGGGGGCTCTATTCCGAGGCGGACGTAACTGCCGATATTCGGGCCATCTACAGGATGGGACATTTCCAGGACGTCACGGCCGGGGTCGCCGATACGCCTGAAGGAAAAATCATAACCTACACGGTTCAGGAAAGGGCGATCATTTCCGACATCCTTGTCAAGGGCAACAAGAAGATCGGCAAAGGGGACGTGGAAGGGGTATTGACGGTTAAAGCCCACCAGATCGTGAATCCTGAAAAAGTGAAAAAGGATGTAGAGAAAATCAGGGGCCTTTACCACAGCAAGGGCTATTATAATGTAGAAATCACCGACCAGATTGAAAAGGAGGGCAACAAGAACGTCCGGATCGTCTTTAATATCGTGGAAGGCGACAGGCTCTATGTCAGGAAAATAAGCTTCGAAGGGAACCGTGCCTTCCGTGAAAAAGAACTGAAAAATATTATGAAAACATCGGAAAAAGGATTGTTGTCTTTCTTTACCGATTCAGGCGTGCTCAAGGATGATGAACTCAAGCAGGACATCGGCAAGCTCAACGCCTTCTATCTCAATAACGGCTTCATCAACGCCCAGGTTGGAGAAGCGGAGGTAACCCATGACCAGAAGGGTATCTACCTGAAGATACCCGTTACGGAAGGCAAACAATTCAAGGTCGGGAAAATCGACATTACCGGCGACTCCCTGAAAATTTCCAAAGCCAAACTGTTGGAAAATTTAAAAGTCAAACAGAAAGATTATTTTGACCGCGAAGCGGTCATGAAGGATATAGACTACCTGACCCAGGCTTGCAACGATGAGGGATACGCCTATGCGGAAGTGACCCCGTTGACCAGGGCCCGTGATGCAGATCAGGCGGTCGACATCACATTTCAGGTTTCAAAAGGGTACCAGGTCTATTTTAACCGCATATCCATCACCGGCAATACCAAGACCCGGGACAAAGTGATCAGAAGACAGCTTGCCATTTCGGAAGGGGATCTTTACAGCAGCAGCAGCCTGAAAAAAAGTTATCAGGATCTGAATCGTCTGCGTTACTTCGAAGAAATTGATTTTCAATCTGAAAAGGGGATAAAGGAAGATCTCACAGATGTCAATATCCGCGTCAAGGAAAAGCCGACCGGTCTTTTCAGCGTCGGCGCCGGATACAGCGCCATGGACGGGGCATTGCTGTCCGGTCAGATTTCCCAACAGAACCTGTTCGGCAGGGGGCAAATTTTAAGCCTGAAAGCCAATCTCGGCGAAAGAACAACGCAATACGAGATTTCGTTTATAGAACCTTGGCTTTTTGATATGCCCCTCTGGAGCAAATTCGATATCTGGAATTATAATCGGGAGTACGACACGTACAACCTAGCCAGCACGGGAGGGGGGGTCACTGTAGGTTATCCGATCTGGGAGTATGTAACGGGCTATCTGGGCTACCGCCTCTCCTCGGATGATGTCAAGGACATCCAGGCAACAGCATCGACCTACATCAAGAGACAGGAAGGGTTAACTACGACAAGCTCTCTAACCGCCTCGGCGGTCCGAGATACAACCAACGATAATATGTTCCCCTCCAAGGGCTCAAAAAACAGCGCATCGGTGACCTATGCGGGCGGCTTTCTCATGGGAAATGCGACGTTTACCAAACTCGGCGTCGCCAGCTCATGGTTCTTTGCACTGCCGCTCGAAACGGTCTTTGGCATCTACGGAAGGGCCGGTTATTTGCAAAGCAATTCAGATCGCAACGTTCCTGTTTATGAACGTTTTGTGCTTGGCGGGATCAGCACGCTGCGGGGACTGCGTGATATCGGTCCCAAGGATCCCGCGACAGGCGACATACTCGGCGGCCTGACCATGATAACCTTCAGCGGGGAAGTTATCTTTCCGTTGATCGTGAATGCGGGTCTCAAAGGCGTCGTCTTTTACGATACCGGCAATAGCTGGGAAAGCGGCTACAATTTAGGCGATATGCGGCAAACCGCCGGTGTCGGCATCCGCTGGTATTCTCCCATCGGCCCCTTGAGACTGGAGTACGGATTCGTCCTGGATCGCAAGGCCAATGAATCCGCCGGTCGTTTTGAATTCACAATCGGCATGATGATGTAATTTTTTAAACTGTAAGAAAAGTGAAAGCTTTCATAGATAAGAAATGAACAAGAGGGGGTTATTATGAAAAAATATTGCGGTTTGATGCTCGGCGCCAGTGTGTTGCTGACATGTTTATTCGTTGCATCCCAGGTTCTGGCGGCCGAAAAGATAGGTTTCGTCAGTATCGGCGAGGTCGTGGCAAAATCAGAGGCTGGAAGAAAGGCAGAAGAACAATTCAAGAAAATTGTCGAGAAAGACCGGGCGGCCATTCAGGAAAGGGAAAAGGAGCTGCAAAAACTCAAGGAAGAGCTTGAAAAACAGCGCCCCCTTCTGAAGGAAGAGGCTTTAACAGCAAAGGAAGCGGACTATCAGAAGAAATTCCGGGACTATCAGCTCCTGGTTAAGGATGCCAACGAAGAGCTTCAGGCCAAGCAGCAGGATATCATGAAGAAGCTGGTTCCCGAAATTATGAAAATTGTCACAGAAATCGGTGAAAAGGACAAATATACAATGATCGTGGATCTCAGTATCATCCCGATAGCCTATCACGCCAAGGAAAACGAGATAACCCCGCGCGTGATTGATGAATTCAACAAAGTCCAGACAAGCAAAACACCGGCAACAAAGGCGCCGGCAAAGAAAAAATGATGGAGAGCGGGTTATCCCGTGCCCAAGACACTGCATGAACTAGCCGTCTTATTAAACGGCAGGCTCGCTGGAGACGGCGACATCCTGATCGAGCAGGTGCGCGGAATTGATGAAGCCGGCAAAGGGGATCTGACTTTTGTTTCCAATGCCAAATATCGGAAAAAACTAGAAAAAACAGGCGCTTCAGCGATTCTGGTCTCACCCGGAACGGAGGCCGCCGGCAAGAACCTGCTGATCGTCGAGGATCCGTACATCGCTTTCGGAAAGGCGCTGGCCCTTTTTTATCCGGAAGATCACGGATCCGCGCAGCAAAGCCCGCAGGCCTTCATCGATAAAACAGCCGTCGTCTCTCAAGAGGCCGTGATTTATCCGGGTGTGTACGTGGGACCGCAAGCCAGAATCGATCGTGGCGCCGTTCTCTATCCGGGGGTTTATATCGGTCCGGAAGCAGTCATCGGCGAGCAGTCTGTTCTATATCCCGGCGTCACGGTCTACCGAAAATGCCTGCTCGGAAAACGCGTGATCCTGCACGCCGGCGTCGTTGTCGGCGCAGACGGTTTCGGCTTCGCGAAACCCGGCCGGGAAAATATCAAGATTCCCCAAGTAGGCATCGTACAGATCGATGATGATGTTGAAGTGGGTGCCAATACCACGATTGACCGGGCAACCGTGGGCAAGACCTGGATCCAGTGCGGCGTTAAAATTGACAATCTTGTGCAAGTTGCCCACAATGTCGTTATCGGTGAATATTCGGTTATTGTGGCCCAAGTGGGAATCTCCGGAAGCACGAAGTTGGGAAAAGGGGTTATTGTCGGGGGGCAGACCGGCCTGACCGGGCATATCGAAATCGGCGATCATGTCATGGTCGGCGCCCGGTCTGGGATTCATAAGGACATCGCACCCAATCAGATTGTCATGGGTTCGCCCCAGAGGCCGCATCGGGACTTTTTGAGAATCGAGGCCTGTGTTTCCAGGCTGCCGGAGATGCGCCAGACCATTGCGCTCATTGAGAAAAAGGTGGCCGAGCTGGAAAAAAACATAAAGGAAAAAAAACGATCATGAAAATTCATCCAACGGCAATCGTCTCACCGGAGGCCGAAATCGCCGAAGACGTTGACGTCGGCGCCTACAGCATCATCGGCCCCGACGTCCATATCGGAAAACAGACGGTTGTCGGCCCTCATGTGGTCATCGAAGCACAGACCGACATTGGCGAGCGGTGCCGCATTTATCAGTTCGCGGCTATCGGCGCGGCGCCACAGGACCTGAAATTCAAGGGCGAGAAAACACGCGTGATCATCGGCAATGACAACACTATCCGCGAGTTCGTGACCATTCACCGGGCCACCGCCGCAGACAACGGCATGACCATCATGGGAGACCACAACCTGATCATGGCTTACAGCCATATCGCCCATAATTGCATCCTGGACAACCATATCATCATGGTGAACGCCGCCAATCTGGCCGGCCATATCCACGTGGAGGATTATGCCATCATCGGGGGTCTGACGGGCGTGCATCAATTCACTCGCATCGGCGCCCACAGCATGATCGGCGGCGCCTCCGCCGTCACACGGGATGTGGCGCCTTACCTGATCGTGGCCGGCAATCACGCCACGACCCACGGATTGAACGTGGTCGGCCTCAAGCGCCGGGGATTCAAGGAAGGAACGATCAATGCCATCAAGCGGGCCTACACACTCGTTTTCAGGTCGTCCCTGCTGCTGAAAACGGCCATTGAAAGGATCCGGGACGAGGTTGAAGATATCCCGGAGGTCAGACACTTCCTTGAATTCATTGAGAAATCAGAAAGAGGACTCTGCCGGTAGATGCAGAAAATAAAAGTTGGCGTGGTGGGAATCGGACATTTAGGCAAATACCACCTGCAGAAATATCAGAAACTGGAAAATTGCACGATCATCGCGGCAGCGGACGTTTTCGAAGAACGGGCCAGCAGCGCCGCCGATATCTATCACTGCCGGGCCATGACGGATTACCGGGAAATGATCGGTTCCGTGGACGCCGTCAGTATCGCCGTTCCCACACGCTGCCACCATGAAGTAGCCAAGGCCTTTCTGGAGGCGGGCGTCCATGTCCTGCTGGAGAAGCCGATCACGGACACCCTGGAGCAGGCCGATGAGCTGACTGCCCTCGCCGACCGGAGCGGACTCGTATTGCAGATCGGATTCGTGGAGCGGTTTAATCCGGCGGTCGTGGCCCTGAGGAAAGTCATCCGGAAACCCCTTTTTATCGAGGCTCATCGGCTTCATCCCTTTTACGAACGCGGCACGGACGTGGACGTTATTTTGGACCTGATGGTTCATGATCTTGACATCATTCTTCATTTTGTGAATTCGCCGCTTCAGGACGTCAACGCGTCCGGGACCGCCGTCCTGACCGATAAGGTGGATATCACCAACGCCCGGCTGCGCTTCGCCAGCGGCTGCGTCGCCAATATCACGGCCAGCCGGATCAGCATGAAAACCATGCAGAAGATCCGGTTCTTCGGATTGGAGGGATACCACGCCGTGGATTGCTCCAAGCGGGACCTGCTTTCCTTAAGAAAACAGGTTAACCCCGCGGGACAGATCGAAATTGTTCAAAATCACGTGGAAATCGTCCAGAAAGATCCCCTCGAAGAGGAGATCCGTGCCTTTATCGGGGCCGTAACGCATAAGACGGACCCGTTGGTCTCGGGCAGGGAAGGCCGGGAAGTCCTGGCGGTCGCCCTGCGGATTCTCGAAGAGGTCAGAAAGGCCCAGGAAAGAATATTATGATCCCCATGGTGGATTTACAAAGACAGTACCAGCAATTGAAACCGGACATCGATGCCGCCGTGCAGGAGGTCCTGAACCAGTCCCAGTTTATCCTGGGACCAAATGTGGCCGCCCTCGAAAAAGAAATCGCCGCCTACCACGGAAGGGCTTTCGCGATCAGCGTCGCCAGCGGTACAGACGCACTGCTTCTGGCGCTGCGCGCCTGCGGCATCGGACCCGGAAACGAGGTCATCACGACGCCTTTCACGTTCATCGCCACGGCAGAGGTCATTGCACTGCTTGGGGCCATTCCGGTCTTTGTGGACATTGAGCCGGACACGTTCAACATCGACACGGAAAAGATAGAGCAGAAGATCACGCCCAGAACCCGGGCGATCATTCCGGTACATCTCTTCGGGCATCCGGCCGGAATGGATGCCATTATGGCGCTTGCAGAAAAATACAACCTGAAAGTAATCGAGGATTGCGCACAGGCGTTCGGCGCCGAGCATCACGGGAAGAAGGTCGGCGCCTTTGGAGACTGCGGGTGTTTCAGTTTTTTCCCCAGCAAGAACCTGGCCGGTTACGGCGACGGCGGCATGATCGTCACGGATGACAAACAGGCGGCGGGACAGATCAGAATGCTCAGAAACCACGGCAGCACCGTCAGATACTATCACTCCCTGATTGGTTATAACAGCCGCCTCGACGAAATCCAGGCCGCCATTATCCGCGTAAAATTAAAGCATATCGACAACTTCAATGCGGCCCGCCACGCGAATGCGCAGATATACCGGACCCTGTTGCATGAAAACGGCATGGCGCTGCCCACGGAACGGCTCGGCTGCCGCCATGCTTATCATCAGTTCACGATCCGGTCGGAGCGCCGGGATCGCATCATGGCCGCCCTTCAGGAAAACGGGATTGCCGCGGCCGTCTATTATCCCGTCCCCCTGCACCGGCAGGAGGCCTTTGCCGGCGGAAGCAGCGCGGGAGAACACTTCGCTTGCGCCGAAACCTGTGCCGGGGAGGTCCTGTCGCTCCCCATGTTTCCGGAACTCAGCCAAGACGAAATCCGGATCATCTGTGATGTTGTCAATCATGTTTCCTGAAAAGGCCCATTCACGTAAAGGGCGACAGAAGGGCCACGGACATGTCGCATAATTCCAGAACCATCATGATTGTGGCCGGTGAACCCTCCGGTGACCTCCACGGCTCGAATCTTGTCGTGGCGATGCGCGAGATTGATCCCGGCCTGCAATTCCGCGGCATCGGCGGCCGGCGCATGCAGGAGGCCGGCGTCGAGCTCATGGCGCATGCCGCCGACATGGCCGTGGTCGGCCTGACGGAAGTCATTGTAAAATTGAATCAGATCCGCAAGGTGCTGAACCTCATGAAGACCCATCTGAAAACCAGCAGGCCGGATCTATTGATCCTCATCGACTACCCGGACTTCAATCTGATGCTGGGGAAAGCCGCGAAGGCCATCGGTGTCAGGGTCTTTTACTATATCAGTCCCCAGGTCTGGGCCTGGCGGCGCGGCCGCATCAAAAAGATCAGAGCGATCGTGGATAAAATGGCCGTCATCCTGCCCTTCGAGGAACCGCTCTACCGCAACGCGGACGTGGATGCAACCTATATCGGACATCCGCTCCTGGATACGGTCAAGACGAAATATTCACGACAGGAAGCTCTCGAAAAATTCGGTCTTCAGGAGGGCGCAACAACGGTGGGGCTTATGCCCGGTAGCCGGGATGCGGAAATCGCCAGGCTGCTGCCCGTCATGATGAACGCGTCGGAAATCATGGTAAAAAAATTGCCGCGGCTGCAGTTTGTCCTGCCACTGGCGGAAACGCTGGAGCGGGCATTCGTGGAAAATATTCTGCAGCAGTCGCCCGTGCCAGTTCGGATCATCCAGCATGACACGTACGACGCGATAGATCTATCGGACATCGTGATTGTCGCCTCCGGTACGGCCACCCTGGAGACGGCGCTGCTGGGCAAGCCCATGGTCATCGTTTACAAGGTCTCTCCCGTATCCTATTATATCGGGAAAAAGATCGTTAGAGTCGAGCACATCGGCCTTGCCAATATCATCGCCGGCAAGACCATTGTACCGGAGCTGATCCAGGATGAAGCCAATCCCGAACGCATCGCGACAGAAGTCGTCAACATTCTGAACGACCCGACGCGAATGCAAGATATCAGGCAGGAACTGGATCTGATCAGGGAAAAGTTAGGCGGATCCGGAGCGGCCGGCAGAGCGGCCCGTCTTGCTTGCGACATGTTATCAATCAGTAATTTCAAATAAGATCATTTATATTATGGATATTTACAAACGC
Source organism: Pseudomonadota bacterium (assembly GCA_043805145.1). GTDB lineage: Bacteria > Desulfobacterota > Syntrophia > Syntrophales > Fen-1087 > JAPLJM01. The sequence goes on from JAZDIK010000098.1 coordinate 169,264, forward strand.
CTCATAAAACTGGCCAAACCGCATATTGCCAAATTCGCCTTGGCGATGATTTGTATGCTTGTGGTTGGAGGGCTCACGTCCGCCTTGGCATTCCTGGTCAAGCCGGTCCTTGATGACATCTTCATGGAAAAAAATGCAGCGATGCTCAAATGGATTCCGATCGCCATTATTGTCATCTACATGCTCAAGGGGCTTTGCAGCTATGCGCAGACTGTGCTCATGAATTATATCGGGCAGCGCGTTGTCGCCGACGTCCGAAACCGGCTTTACCAAGTCATTCAGACCCAGTCGATGTCTTTCTTTACGAAAAACCCCACTGGCGTCCTCATGTCGCGGATTACCAATGACGTCAATTCCATCCAGGGCGCCGTTTCAGAGGCGGTGACGAGCCTCATGAAAGATTCATTTACGCTCATCGGCCTGCTCTTTGTGATCTTTTACCGGGACTGGCAACTGGCTCTTGTTGCCATGATCATCTTTCCTCTGACGATTTATCCCATTGCCACCTTCGGCCGGAAAATGAGAAAGGTGGCGACCCGCACGCAGGTCACCATGGGAAGCCTGACGTCTTTGCTGCAGGAAACCATATCCGGCGCAAGGATTGTCAAGGCTTTTAGCCGTGAGGATTATGAAAGCGCCCGATTTTCAAAAGAAAATGAAAATCTTTTAAAACTGACCCTGAGGTCTGTTTCCATCAGCGCCGTATCCAGTCCATTCATGGAATTCCTTGGCGGCGTCGGCATCGCCGTGATCATCTTCTACGGCGGCTACCAAGTGATTCAGGGCGTATCCACCCCGGGGACATTTTTTTCATTTCTGACCGCGCTGATCATGCTCTATGAACCAATCAAGCGCCTGACGAACGTCAACAACACCATTCAGCAGGGTATTGCCGGCGCCCAGCGCGTCTTCGGCATCATCGACATGACCCCGGATATCCGAAACAAGCCAAGCGCCGTCATTCTGCCAGGAATATCCAGCGCTATCGACATCCGAAAGGTCACCTTTCGTTACGAGAATATCGATGTTTTAAAGAATATTAACCTGACAATCCCGTCAGGTGAGGCGGTGGCTTTCGTCGGGATGAGCGGCGGCGGAAAGACCACCCTCGTCAACCTGATTCCGCGTTTTTACGATGTGACGGAAGGACAGATTCTCATCGATGATCTGGATATTCGAGACGTTACGATCGAATCGCTGCGAGGGCAGATCGGCATCGTGACGCAGCAGACGATTCTTTTTAACGATACCGTCAACAACAATATTCTTTATGGGGATATTGAAAAAACGCAGGAGGACGTCACAAGGGCGGCGAAAGCGGCTAATGCCCATAATTTTATCATGAACCTGCCGAACGGATATGACACGGTCATCGGCGAGCAGGGAACAAAACTTTCGGGTGGCGAGCGACAGCGAATCTCCATTGCCCGGGCCCTGCTGAAAGACGCCCCCATCCTGATTCTCGATGAAGCGACCTCTTCACTGGATACGGAGGCCGAAATTGAAGTTCAGGAAGCGCTGGAAAATCTCATGAAGGGAAGGACAACCCTGGTCATTGCCCATCGCCTTTCCACGATCCGTAACGCCGATCGGATCGTCGTTCTGGTCAACGGTGAAATTGTCGAGCAGGGAACGCACGAGGCTCTGCTTGAGAAAAAGGGCGAGTATTTCAAGCTTTATCAAATGCAATTTAAAAACGATGTCAAAAACAATAGCGGAAACGGTTAGGCGGCTATGGTACGGACAGAGGCATACGGCATGGGAAAAAATGCTTCTCTTGCCGCTGGTGCCCCTTTCGCTGTTCTACCGGCTTGCCGTCTTTCTGCGCCGCCTTTTTTTTGACCTGGGCTTGTTCAAACAGCATACAACGGCAGTCGCCGTCATCAGCGTCGGCAACCTTACGGTCGGAGGCACCGGTAAAACGCCCATGGTCATTATGCTGGCTCAACGCCTGCAGGCAAGAGGCTATCGGCCGGCTATATTGAGCCGGGGATACGGCTCGAAGGCAACATCGGCCGTCAATATCGTTTCAGATGGGGAAAGGATTCTCATGGACGGCGCCGAAGCCGGGGACGAACCGGTTCTTATTGCCAGATCTGCAAGGGGGGTGCCTGTGCTGACAGGCGCCGAAAGAATCACGACGGCGGCGGCAGCCGTCGAACGTCTTAACGCGAATATATTGATCCTCGATGACGGTTTCCAGCACCGTCGGATTACCCGGAATATCGACATTGTCCTGCTGGATTCGGCAAACCCTTTCGGAAATGGTTTCTTGTTTCCTGCCGGCCCCCTGCGCGAGCCGTTAAACGCTTTAAAGCGGGCGGATATGATCGTCGTAACGGACAGCTTCGATGACGCCGGACAGATACCGATGTTTATTCCGGAGATCCCGCCGGAAATGCCTCTTTTCAGGGCAACCCGCAGACCTCGGGGCCTTCGTCGCGGCGGAACGGATCAACCCGTGCCACTTGATCATTTGCGGGGCGCCAGAATCTGCGCCTTCAGCGGGATCGGCGCTCCGGATTCTTTCCGCCAGACGCTGGCCCGTCTCGGGGCGGATGTTGTCCGATTCCTGTCTTTCCCTGACCACTACTGTTATGATATGGAAGATCTGGAACGTATTAAGCAGGAATGCACAAGGGCTGAAGCATCCGTAATCGTGACAACGGAGAAGGACGGTGTTCATCTCGAGGCGTTCCCTTTCTTTCTGGAGAAGGTTTTGTTGCTGGATATCGCTATGGAAATCGTCTCCAACGCGGAAGTATTTGAACAGTCGATCCTGAAAGAATTGAAATCCGCCATCTCGGCAACGCGGGAATCATAAGAGCGCGGATCGCCACCCATCAGAGGATCAAGACGCGATGACAAAAAAAGCAAGATCAACCGCCGTTATTCTGAATTGTTTTCGATCCGTACCGACCGGAATTCGGACGGCCTTTTTTATCTCTTTTTTCCGGCTTCTTTATGATCTGTACGCCAAACAGCGGTTGATTGCCCTTCATAATCCGACCCGCGCCTTTCCCGGGAAAAGCCTGTCTGAAATTATGCGGATTATCAGAGGCGTCTATCACAATATGGCGATGGCGGCCGCCGAATTTTTCGACATTCCGTCGTTCATGGAAGACAGGCTGAAACATCGGGTGGAGGTTGAGGGGTTGGAGCATTGTATGAATGCCCTGAAGAAGAAAGACAGGGGCAACCTGATATTCGGCGGCCATCTGGGCAACGGGGAACCGGGGGCGGCAGTCTTCTCCCTGCTTGCCAACCCTCTGATGGTAGTCTATCGCCCCCTTGACAACCCCATACTTGAAAATCTGGTGACCCGGATCAGATCATCGTCCACAGGAAACGTTCCTCCGGCCAAAGATCTGCCCATGCGTCCGAAGCTCCGGTTTCTGAAGAACAACGGCATTCCGGGGCTTCTAATCGATCAGAAAGTCGTCTGGCAGGAAGGTGTTTTCGTTGATTCCTTCAGCCGACTTGCGTCTGGCCCGGGTTTTGTCAAAATTCGATTTTAAGATGCAACCTATGGACGTGCGGATTTCTGCAGAAGAATCCTTAAGCAAAGCAGCCAACATCATGATCCGGAGCACAAACTGGATCGGCGACGCCGTCATGACCCTGCCGGCTTTCGCCGCCGTCCGGAACAGCTTTCCACGGGCGCACATCACGATCCTGGCCAAGCCATGGGTCGCGGAACTTTTTGAACTCTGTCCGGATATTGACGAAATCATATTGTTTCAGAGCCCCGGCATCCACGATGGACTTTCCGGAAAATGGCGGATCGCCCGCGAGATCAGAAACAAGAAATTTGACGCGGCCATTCTTCTACAGAACGCCATCGAGGCTGCCATCATCACCTTTCTGGCCGGCATTCCCGTGCGGGCCGGGTACAACAGCGACGGCAGGGGCCTGCTTCTGACCCACAGTGTCCAGCGGACAAAAGCGATCCGCAAGGTTCACCAGACCGATTATTATCTGGAAATGGTCAAAGCCCTGGGTTGCCGGCCGGCAGACAGGGAATTTTATCTCCGTTGCGGGCAGGAACATGATCTTCTGGGGGAAACCGTGCTGAAACGCCACTCTCTGGCAGAAAACCGCCTGCTTGTCGGGATGGCGCCTGGCGCTGCCTACGGACCGGCGAAAAAATGGTTTCCGGAACGGTTTGCCTCCGTCGCGGACAAGCTCGTGGATGCGTTTTCGGCGCAAATCGTCCTGTTCGGAAGTTCCGGAGACAGCGACACGGCCGCCGAAGTTCAGGCACAGGCTATCCATCCGATGACCGACCTGACGGGAAAAACCGGCCTCAAAGAAGCCATGGCCCTGATGACCCGGTGCCGCCTGTTCATCTCCAATGATTCCGGACTCATGCATGTGGCGGCAGCGCTGGGTGTTCCGACCGTTGCCGTTTTCGGATCCACGAATCCGGCGACCACCTCTCCACCCGGCCGGAAAAATATCATTATCTACAAAGATGTCGCGTGCAGCCCCTGTCTCAAGCCGGACTGTTCGACTGACTTTAAGTGCATGGATCTCATCGGGGTTGACGACGTTTTCGGGGCAGCAGTCCGGATGCTTGATTAGGGGATTATTAATGAAAAAGGCTGTTGCGGTTTTTCTGGATCGGGACGGAACGATCAACGAAGAAGTGGGATATCTGGACAGCTTCGAGAAATTAAAGATATTTCCCGAGGCTTTTGACGCCATCCGACTGATCAATCAATCGGGCATGAAGGCCGTCGTGATCTCCAATCAATCCGGTGTGGCAAGGGGATATTACGATGAGGCTTTTGTGGAAACAGTTCATGCCCGGATCCAGGCGTTGCTGAAGGAACACGGGGCCTGGATCGATCGTTTCTATTACTGCCCGCATCATCCCACGGAGGGAACCGGCATCTACCGGACAACCTGTCCGTGCCGGAAGCCCGAAGCGGGTCTGCTTTTCCTGGCCTCGCAGGAGATGGGCATCGATCTATCCCGCTCCTACATGGTCGGAGATATGCCCAAGGATATAGAAGCCGCCGGAAAGGCCGGCGCGAAAGGCATCCTCGTGCAAACAGGATACGGAATGAATCATCCTGGACTCACGAAAAATGGCTTCGCCGCGAATCAAAAATCTTTTCCGCTAAGAAGACGACCGGATGTGATCATGACTCATAAGAAACCTTTAACGTCAGGGGGACATGACGAAGTCGTGTCCCCCTCAACGAAAACATTTGATTCGCCGCTTGCGAACCATTCTTCATCGGTACTGCCGAATTATATCGCCCGGGATATTCTCGGCGCAGTGACATGGATCATGAAGGACCGTAAAAAGTGAACATCCTGATCGTCAAACTCAGCGCCATCGGCGATGTTGTCCATACCCTGCCTTCTGTTGCCGCACTGCGCAAACGCTTTCCGAATGCCGATATCACCTGGGTCGTCGAGGAGGCGGCCTCGGACCTGGTCATGGATCATCCCCACTTGGACCGCATCATCATCTCGCACCGAAAAAGCTGGATTGGCGATTTTCAGCGCGGCCGGATCGGGAAGGCTCTCAAGGAAATCCGATCCTTTGTCAGAGCGCTCAGAGCACGCCCTTACGACATGGTCATCGATTTTCACGGCCTTTTCAAAAGCGCCGTCATCGTTCTTCTGAGCGGCGGCAACCGAAAGCTGGGCTATGACAGCCTGCAGGAACTCAGCGGCCTCTTTTACAACGAAAAAATCCACGAGGATACGGGGAAGCACGCGGTGCTCCGTTACCTTGACTTCGCCCGCCATCTGGGAGCGCATCCGAACACGCCGGAATTCATCATTCCGATCCAGGAGGAAAACGAAACCCGCGTCACAATGCTTTTAGGGGCCAATCGGATCGGCAGGAAAGACCCGTTTGTGGCTGTCAGCCCCCAGGCTCTCTGGGAGACGAAGCTCTGGAGCGATCAAAAATTCGCGCAGCTGTGTGAGAGGATTATTCGGGAGTTGAACGTGCCGGTAGTCCTTACGGGCGGCGGGAAAAAATCAACCGAAGGCATGCAATCGTTTATGACCATGCCTGCCGTTGACCTGGCTGGCCGCACGACGCTCAGGGATTTGGCCTGCCTGTACCGGGAGGCGTCGGTTCTGGTCACGACAGATTCCGGTCCCATGCATCTGGCGGCGGCTGTCGGCACACCCGTTGTGGCCCTTTTCGGTCCGACGGACCCTGTAAGGACGGGCCCCTACGGCCTCGGCCATACCGTCATCAACAAAGAGATGCCCTGCAGCCCCTGTTTTTTGAAGACGTGCGAGACAAAACAATGTATGCGGGGGATTGCGGTTGATGACGTTTTTCAGGCAATCAAAAAGAAAATGATGCAAAATGCGCAGGAGATAAAAAAACAAGGGGAGAAAGCTGAAAGAACCGGCAGGCTTGACAGGGAGGGTGAACGATGACGATCAGTAAGGAATTGCTGGAGATTCTGGCATGCCCGAAATGCAAGGGCGATATTTATTTGAATGAAACCGAAGATGGGTTAATCTGCAATCACTGCAAACTGCTGTATGAAATCAGGGACGGCATCCCGATCATGCTGATCGACGAGGCCAAGCCCCTGAAATAGGGGCACTGTCTTTCTATCTTCTTATTATTCGAGAATGCTGTGTGCGTCTTGTGGCGTGTATTCGGGAACAATCTCATGAAGTTTTTTCTTGATGGCCTGAGCATCATGGCGAAGGGCAACATCGCACAAAAGGCCTAGCTCGGTATCGAGCCAGTCGCGCAACCGCGAACAATCATTTGAAGCGTTGAACATCCTGTCGGATCGCAGCACCATTATCTTCTTATGGTCGGTGGGCACGATCCCCTCTCCGACGGTGATCAGTTCCTCGTAGAGTTTTTCGCCTTCCCGCAGGCCCGTAAACACGATCTCGATGTCCCTGTCAGGCTCCTTGCCGGAAAGCCGGATCAAGTCTCTCGCCATATCGGCAATCCTGACAGGCGTGCCCATCCTCAATATGAAAATTTCCCCTCCCTCGCCCATGGCGCCCGCCTGCATGATCATCTGGGCGGCCTCAGGAATGGTCATAAAATAGCGATTGACATCGGGATGGGTCACCGTCACAGGTCCGCCATGCTCGATCTGTCGCCGGAAAATGGGAACAACGGATCCCGAAGACCCGACAACGTTACCGAACCTCACAGCCATGAATTTTGTGCCGCTTCCCTCAAAAGATTGCAGGAGGAGCTCGGCAACACGCTTACTGGCCCCCATGACATTGGTCGGCCTGACCGCCTTGTCCGTGGAAACGAAGACGAACCGCTCTGTTTCATGCTTGCAGGCCGCCTCCATGACGACGCGGCTGCCGATGATGTTGTTGAACACAGCCTCCCAGGGATTATTTTCCAGCATGGACACATGCTTATACGCCGCCGCATGAAAAACAACATGGGGATGGTATTTTTCGAAGATGGATGCCATGAGCCTTTCATCCTGGACCAGGCTTAGCACTGCCTCGCATCGGTCGAAGTACATTTCGTTGCGAAGCTCCAATGCGATGTGAAAAAGGTTTGCCTCGTTTGCATCCACGAGGATCAGCATTTGCGGCTGGAATCGAACAATCTGCCGGCACAGCTCAGCCCCAATCGATCCTCCGCAACCTGTAACCAGGACAGTTTTACCGTCGAGATAGCCCCGGATCCCCCCCATATCGAGCTGCACTGGCGAACGCCCCAAGAGGTCCTCATAATTGACGTCTCTCAGGGCCTTGATACTGACCCGACCATCAATGATCTCGCCGATACCGGGCAGAGTTTTGTAGGCGATATGGCAGGCCTTGCAGGTATTGACAATCCGGCGTATCTGATCTCCCGTTGCGGATGGGATGGCAATCAGAATCTCATTGACGCCTTCATCTTCGACAAGCTTGACCAGTTCGTTCAACGACCCCAGGACTGGTATCCCGTGGATGGATCGGCCGTGTTTGTTCCGGTCGTCATCAATGAAACCAACGACGCAATGAGGGAGGTAATCGTTTTCGATGATTTCCCGCAATATCTTCTCTCCGGCAGATCCGGCGCCGACGATAAGAATGCGTTTGCGTTGTGCAGCCGGAATGGAGATGACCTGCCCGTTCCGGCCAAATCTTACGTAGAAAGTTCTGATGAGCATGCGTAGACCGCCGGTCAACAGAAATGTCAGACCGCCATCCATCAGGAAGACGGCCCGGGAATACCCCTCAAATCGATATACGATCAGAATGAAGGCCATGATCAGAAGCGTCGAGATCGTTGAGGCCTGCAGAAGTCGCCAGAAATCCCTGGTGCTGGTGTAACGCCACATTCCTTTATAGAGACCGAACAGGAAAAAAGTGCAGAGCTTCAGCGGGAGCACCATGATCAGCAACCCCTTGAGTTGCCTGGCATAGAATGCGTCTATAGAGAATTCAAAACGGAAGAGATAGGCAAGGGTCAGTGCTGCAGCGAAGAGAAGCACATCACTCAGGAGCATCAGATAAAAATTAGCGTTTTTCAACTGCATCTTCATGACGGGTCTACCTTATTGACTCTTTATTATTTGCGATTTTACGAATATGGGCCGTCAGCAGCGTGAAGCCGACGAAACACACCGTCAGGAAAATCAAGACGGCCGGCGACCCATAGGAATATGCAATCAGGACGCCTGCACCAATCGCCAGTTGCACAGCCACGTAGACCGAAGAGATCTTCCAGTGGTCGATACCGAACTCATTGACCAAAAGCTGGTACAAGTGACGGCGATGAGACTGGATAAAATCCTCGTGATTCTGCAAGCGGACCGTCATCGTCGTCAATTCATCCGCATAAAAAGGAAAAAGCAAGGCCGCAAAACAGACCATCTCAAGATAATTCCGGGAAAGCGTCACCACCAGGCCGGCATAGGCGAAACCCAGGAGGATGCTGCCCACATCCCCCATGAAGACCCGGGCCCGAGGCAAATTGAACGGAAGATACCCCAGACAGGCCAGGGAAACGCATATTGAGAGCTGCGACAGGGCGTTCTGGAAGGCATCTGTGGGCGGACGATACAGGGTATAGACGCCCAGCAGACCGAAGCTGATCACACCGCTCAGACCGGCAAGGCCGTTGATGCCATCCATGAAATTGTAGAAGTTCGCCGTCCCGATAATGAAAATGAAAATAAACGGCAGGATGAGCAGGAACAGGAGGGGAGAAAACCCAAATATGGATATGGCATATTGCGTTGTCAGACGGGGCAACAGGGGAAAAAGAAGGATGAGCGTGGAAAAGACCTGGACAACCAGACGGAATTTCACAGAGATCCGGAAATAATCCCCAAAAAAGCTCACGGCAGAGATGAGGATCGCGGCAAACAGGAAGGTCGTCGGAATCCGGAGCGTGATGCCCGCCATGATGAAGGCCGCCAGGATCCCCACACCGCCGCCGCGGGGTGTCGGAATGGTGTGGGAACTGCGCTCGTTAGGGGTGTCCAGCAGGCGTTCCCGGAATGGCATGCTGGCGATAAGCCATGCGCCCACGGCCCCCAATCCCGCACAACTAATATAAAGCAGAGTGGTCCTGTATTGAGCAACCAGTTCCACCAGTTGAATGAAGAACGTCGTCAGATCATGAATCATATATCACCCGATTGCCGCATCTCAGCCACGATCTCCCACCAGCCAGCCGCCAAATTGTATTGCGGGACAAAACCGATCTGCGTGAAAAAACGTCCCCCATCCACGGCCACATCCTCCGTGTACTTATCGACTGTCGCCCGTACAATAGGCGAGTGCAAACCGCAACCCCGGGCGCAATCCTCCAAAAAACCCACCAGGCAGCGAACAGGACCTGCGGGCAATGTCAAACGTGGCGACTTGCGGCCAAGGGCGTCGCAGAGAGTCTCGATGACGGCCTTCATGGTGTGGAACTGTCCGTCCGTAACGTTGAAAATCCGGCCCGTTGCATTCGGATGGATCGCAGCCAATACAGCAGCGCGTGCCACATCCTTGTCATATACCAATGTGCGCCTGTTGGAACCATTCCCAACAGGCATGAAGCGGCCTCTCGCCAGAGATTGCACAAGACGCCGATAATTCCCCTTCATGCTGCAGCCATACACGGCGCCGAGGCGCAAGACAGTCCCAATCCGCCTGCCATCCTCATCTTTGGCTTCCAGCACGATTTTTTCCGCCTCAAGCTTGGTCCGTGCATAGAATGTATCAGGATACGGTGGCGTATCTTCCGTCAATATCCGTCCATTGGACTGCCCATAAACGGCAATCGTGCTGAAGAACACAATCCGTCTGACGCCGGCCTGAATGGCTGCTGCAACCACGGTCGAAGTTCCCCCCACATTAACCCGTTTATATTTTTCCAGCAGGGCCTCCGGCGGGTTTACAACGTGCAGCAACGCGGCCAAATGTATAACCAATTCAACACCTTGCATAGCGATGTGGACAGCCGATGCGTCAGTGACATCACCAATCAGCACTTCCACATCATCAGGCCAAGCGCTTATCGGTGGTGAATCGATTGACAGGGTGCGGACGGAATAACCCGCGGCACGGAAGGCTTCAACCACAAGCGGTCCAATGGCGCCGGTGGCCCCTGTCACAAGAACGGAAGGGCGATGTTTCGCTACAGCCACTTCCAACCCCACTTGTTGAAATAACGGCACATGCTGACGATAAAGATCATCGTCATCCTTATATTCTTATGGGACTCCCGTGTCCAGTAATGAATCACGGTAGCTTCCGGACAGTAAACAGTTCTAAATCCGTTCTGCTGGAATTTACGGCTTAAATCAAAATCTTCAAGATATAAGAAATAACGCGGATCAAAACCAGCCAATGTTCTCAGCACATTGGTACGGCAAAGCATGAACGCGCCAGTCATCACCTCCACATCGCATATCTCATCGTATCCCACATCCCTCATCTCATAACGATCCAGACGCCGCCTGAACAGAGGATCAAAGAGGCGCGGCATGAAACGACGAATAAAAAAATCCATGACACTTGGATAGCGTTTATTAAGGTATTGATCCGAACCATCCTCATTCAACATCCTCGGGCAGACCATTCCCACATCCGGATTGTTTTCCATGAATGTGATCAGGGAACGGATGGTTCCCTGTGGAATCAGGATATCGGGGTTGAGCACAAGGTGGTATTTTGACGGTTTTGCCTTGAAAATCGCCCAGTTATGCGCTCTACCATACCCGACGTTTTTGCCGTAAGAATGGTAAGATACCGGCAGTCCGTCGAATGCGGAACGCAAATCGGTTGTGGGAGAATTGTCAACGATCGTTAGTTGTAAGGAACATTCGGCATCTAAAAAACTCGCGGCGGTTCTCCTGACCACTTCCGGACGACTATTGTAAATGACCATTGACGCAGTGCAGTCGTACACAACACACCTGTTTTCTTTCGCTAGCGGCTCAAAACCCTTTCCGCATAAAATATGATAATGCTTAAATATGCATGATATCAATAAATTAGTCTAATTACTGGAAATGCGAGGAATCTTTAATTCACCGCAACGGACGATCATTTTCCTCATGCCTGGTAACCGGTTGATAGCCTCCACCCCGCCCTGCAAGACCATCCCATAGCCCGCGTAACATCATTGCAAAATGACGGCGGCGCGGCGGGACAACGATGGTGAAGATGAGAAACTTTGCACAGATCCGAATGAGATCCTGCATAACCCATAACGTAGGTGTATATGATCGAGAGTAAAGCCGCACCCGATTGCGCATTATAAAATAAAGGCGCAGGGGCTTGTGTACAACGACCTCCTGCCAGCAAAGAAACCAGAATCGCTTCACTCTGTCACCCAGATTGTGTTCCATGACAGCGCCAACATCTCCATAGAGTTTGAAACCAAATGAGGCCGCCCGGAAACACCACTCTACATCAACGTTGTCTACGAATAAACTTTCATCCATGCCACCAACCGCATTGATCACATCAAGGGGAATCAAACTTCCAGAAGAAATGATGATGTCCACAAGCACCGGTTCACTCTGATCAGAAGGCAAGCAGACCAGGTTACCCGTTAGGCCCAAACGAATAAAGTGAAACGATTCCACCGTATTCATGTATTGAAGTTTTGGCCCTATTGCGCCCACCTTTGTGCCAGAACTCACAAGGGCGGTTAAAGAACTCATGAGTCTTTGGACCATGTCCAATGCGGCGACACTGTCCTGGTCCATGATCAGTACGTGCGAAAAACCACGTTGACTTGCCCAGGAAATGCCGATGTTCTGCCCTGCTGCCACGCCGACATTGGTCTCCATGACGATATGGGTAATTCCTCCTCGCTCATCCTCATCCTCCAGCCATTGCCGCACCTGAGGATCCACACCATTGTCGATAAGAATCATCGCGCCGACCTGCGGACGCATCGCGCCAATTGCACGGGTAAGCTGTACATAATCAGGGAAATAGCATACGAAAATTGCGCAAACGCTGTTGATTTTCATATTGATGCAAGAGCTTTAAGGATCAGGATTCCCCCATTGTAGGTTCCGGCAGCAAAGAATACGCTCGGTGTTTTCATATCTTGAGATCTTTGCAAAATGGCTTCGCCGCGTCAAAAATATTTTTCGCTTCTCTGATGATTGTCCGTTTCCATGAAGTATATCAAGCCGTTTAGCTTATCCCTGCAAAAGTGAACGAAATTGATTCGCCACTTGCGAATCAATTTCGTTTGTCTTGCAAAGGTCTCATCTCTGGGATGAATGAAGCAATCATGACACTCTTTCACACATCGGACGGCCATCGGGGAAACCGGCGATACGATGCCACTGAGATGGAGTAATCTTCCCGGTACCGCGTCAGGTGAGGGCTGTAGAAGGGATCATTTCTCAAGAGATCCCCCCAACGTTCCTCCATTAATTCGATCTCGCCCAGGAAACGGATCTGTTTTTCGATCGTATCCTCCGGACCCCGCGTTTTTGATTCGTGATGATAAATCCTCAAATGGGCGAGGCAGAGGTTATAATAACCGGCTTTCAAAAGCCTGATACAGAAATCGACGTCATTAAACGCTACGGGAAGGGCTTCGTCAAAACCGCCCACTTCAAGAAACCTTTCTTTCTTGACCATGAGGCAGGCTGCCGTCACAGCGGCATAGTTTGCCGTAATTCGCAGCCGGTCGAAGTAACCGGGACGGTCATTCGCAAGATATTTGTGGCTGTGGCCGGCAATGCCGCCAATGCCGAGTACGACACCGCCATGCTGAACCGTATCATCTGGGTAGAGCAATTTCGCGCCCACGGCGCCCACCCGGGGCCGCATTGCCTGGGCGGCCATCTCGGACAACCAATCATTTGAAATCACTTCGATGTCATTATTGAGCAGGAGGACCAGTTCGCCCCGGGCATTCCGTACGCCCTCGTTGATCAGGGCGGGAAAATTAAAGGGAATAGGAAGCGGCACGACACGAAAACGGCCGGGCTCATTCTCCTGCCAGCGGCGGAACAGATCCAGGGTTTCCGGTTCCCGACTGCCATTATCGATGATGATCAGCTCAAAGCGGTCATAGGCGGTTCTGTCAAAGATGGATTTGAGGCAGTTTTCGAGAAGCGCGGAGAGATCCCGTGTGGGAATAATAATTGAAACCAGCGGCTGCTCCTGAAGGCGGTAACGCACGCGGTAGCGTCCGGACAAACCGCCAATCGGCTCCACATGGGCATCTTCCCCCCGCCGTTGCAGGGCCTCCCGGATGGCCCGAAGCCCGGCATCCTGGGCATAACTCTTCGACTGAAAATTGGCGGCGCTCGAGTCCGGAATGGAACGCCAATGATAGAGCACCCTGGGGATATGGCAAATTTTTTCCGTGTGCTCGGTCAGGCGGAGTACCAGATCATAGTCTTGGCTTCCCTCAAAGCCCTCCCGAAATCCTCCGATCTGCCGCACTAAAGCGGTCCGGAACACCGCCAGGTGACAAGTGTACATCAAGGAAAGGAAGGTGTCAGGCGACCAGTCCGGCTTGAAAAAAGGCGAATGCCGTCTGCCCCTTACATCGATCTTGTCCTCATCCGTATAAATCATATCCGCATCCGGTTGGCGGCTGATAAATGCGGCGATCTCATAGAGGGCGTCGGGTGTCAGTTCATCGTCATGGTCCAGGAGGGCGATGTATTCTCCGGTCGCAAGGGAAAGGGCTGAATTGGAAGCCGCCGAGATATGGCCATTGTTCTCACGGAACACAATCTTTATACGACCGTCGCCGGCCCGGTATTCCTCCAGGATGGGACGGACATGAGGCGCTGTGGAGGCATCGTCGGCAATGCAGAGTTCCCAGCAGGGATAGAGCTGGACCAGAATCGAATCCAAACATTTTCTCAACCAGATCTCATCGGTATTGTAGACCGGCAGCAGGATAGAAATGAGCGGCCGCCGGGTCAGCTTTTCCGTTTCACTGCGGATCCGGTCGCGGTCCTTGGCCGTTAAGCGATGTCTTCTCTGCCAGCGTTCGTAGAGTTCGCGGTCGGCCAGGTGGAAGCGCTCCTCAAATGTGTACCACACCCCTCTCCATCCCTCCCGTTCCATGATTCGCAGGGCTTTCCGGCCGCGGCGGGGCAGTTGTTTCATGAAAACAGCCAGATGCCGCAGGGGAGTGAGGAGGATGCGGATCAGCGTACGGACCTTTCTCAGGATCACCGTCAAGGTGGGTTTTTTTGTTGTATTTTGCACGATTTTCAGGTTGCGGTCATAACCGGGAGATCTTCTCCAATCATGGCGACAGGGGAACCTTTTTCCATCCGTCACTCTGGGTAAATTCCCTGGAAGCAAAACACCAGATAACCAGCTTCTTTCCCTTCCAGTAATTGGGATCTTTCTGGACACGCCGCAGCAGATTCACGCGGGCAGGCGTTGCGCCGGAGCCGCGTACGGCGACCAGGTCCACCGGGAAACCCAGTTCCAGCGCCAACTGATCGGGAAGGCCCGCATTGCGGGTGAGCATGTCCTCCCCGGCATGAAAGACGAGATTGTGGCTGTCGCCGACGAGAATGATCGGGCTTTTCCGATCGGGGGCGACGGGCGTCAGTGCCCCCGTGCTGCTTGTGCCAATCTGGCGAACCGACAAAATCTCCTGAGAAAGGTTCTTTTCACCCAAGGCCTTCCATAGATCCCCCGAGATCATCAGTGATTTCCATGCTGACTGATAAGCTGACTTCGGGATCGCCTTCAGCCAGGGTTGCCCTTGAATTTCCTCACGAATCTTCCAGGCGGCCAGAACACATCCATTTCCTGACCAATGGGTGTCTTGTTTGCAGAACAGAGCCCCATCCCGGTGAAAACGATTGGCCAGAAAGAAGGACGTCAGGTCGAGAACCTGAATGCCCTCTTTTCGCAGAAGCTGGTAAAAAGCCTGTAACTCCGTGTCGATGCGAACAGGTGTGTTGTCACGGGAAATCGACAGATGATCGGATAAAAAGTCGGGATAGACAACGCTCTTGGGCGGAACAGGCACCATGAGCAGCTCAATACCCATCTTCTTGAGCTGACTGTGAAAATCAAGAATTGCCGGAAGGGGATCGGCGAATTCCGGTTTGGTCGCCTTACTGACTTTTACCGCCGCTTTGCCCCAGAAGCGTCCTGCCGAAAGGAAGTGCAACTCCGGACCAAAGAATAACCATCCATCCTTGCCGGGAACGGTAATGGTTCCTCGCTGCTCCGCCGATAGGGCCAGGGAGGCAAACTGATCGATCACCTTCCGGACGGCATCCGCCTCCATAGCGAAAGATACCATAGCCATGACACAGAAACAGATACCCGTCAGGGTTGCAAAAATACCTTTCCTTCTTTTCATCCTCTTTTACACCTCTTCATAAAGGATCTGCATTTCAATTTTTCACAGTCTCGCCCCAGCATGGTTCCGCAAACTGCAGGGCCGGATCGTCCAGTTCGCTACGGTTGATCCCTTCGTACCGGTCTGCCACATCGGACCAGGCCGTCAGACGGAATGCCACCGACTCTCCCGGCCGGTACCGCGCCGCCGCCGTCCAGACATTGTCCGTCATGCTTCTCATATAGACCATCGCATCGGTCTCGGCGAGGGGGCGGCCGTTTGCTTCCAGATCCGTAAGGTGGATCGCCATGACATGATCCTTATAGGCCACCGAGCCCGGCCTCGGCACGGCAGAGATCGCCTCGATCTTTCCCCGGACGACCCTTTCTCCCCCAGGTGGAATCGTTAGATACTTCAACGGCGGAGGAACGCCTAATTTCAGGTCAATCCGTTTCCAGTTCCCCACGGCCAGTTCCCGGACGGCAAACTGATAGATTACCAGGCGTTTTCCTGATAGACGATCTCTCCCCCGGGCCAGTTCGCCGGCCAGGATCTCACGCGTGGCAAAGGCGCCATTGTCGTTGCGCGAAATGCGATCCAGCGGCCGCTGCAGGGCAAAACTGAGCTGCTCGATGAATCCCGCCCCTTCTCCCCATCCCATGGCCCCGAGAGAATAGATGTTGCTGAAACTGTCACCGAGCACGAGCACATCTGCTGTCTTCTGCGATTGCCAGGGTTCCCCTTCGGACCCAAAGACTCTTCGGATCGAAGCCTTTTCCAGCGGAAAGAACCGCTGTTTTACAGGCAGATCCAGCATGACGGCCAAATCGCCGAGATGGGTCACTTCGGATCTTTCCGCACGGTAGCTGGAAGGAGGCAGCCCGGGGAGGGAAACATGTTCCTGAATAAAATCCTTCAGCTTTTCCGCCGCCAACTCCACGGCTTCGGGACGCCAGTGTGTATCGGTTGCAAGATACTGCGCCTGGCCGCTCCGTGCTTTCGCTTCCATCAATGCAGGCGCCGCATCGAAGACGAGAACACCGTCACGTTCCATTTCCTCCTTGAAACGTTCATAGGAGGGGTTCTGCAGTTCCGATTGCAGTTGATCATAGCGATGGGTCAGCTTCTCCGGATGAATCATGGCCTTGATCGGCGTCGGCATGATGATCAGGGCGATCCCCCGCTGAGAAAGCTGCTCATACAGATGGAGGATCGCTGTTCTCGGGTCGGGCTCTGAGGGTATGGTCCATTCACCGCCCCCCAACGCGCGTTTACGCAACTGGCCGGGATGGAGAAAGGGTGGCCCCGACAGATAATCGACACCGGGCCGGTAAAAGAGCCAGGGCTGTTCGCCGCAGTAGGCTTTTTCATTGCCAGCACCGAGCCAGGCTGTCAGGACATACTGGATCTTGGAACGAATCCATTTCCCCACGACGGACTGATCATCCAGGGCCTCTTCAAATCCTTTTATCTCTTTCAAAAGAGAGCGATTCATCGCAAAAACGCGTGAAATGATGCCGGATGATCCGGAATCAGCGGGCGCCTTCACCACCGTAAAAAAGAGGGAAAAAACATCATAGACCTGCGGCAACAGGGAACGCCTTTCCCCAGCCGCATAGTCCCTGAACTCCGAGATGTGTTGAACCAAGGGAACGGAAAGAATGACGAGCAGAAACAAAATAATCAGGCCCCAGGAAAGCGCCGGGCGGATCCGGGTGTGGCCCACCTCTTTTCTCGCCATTTCTTCCCGCCGTTCTTGAAGTTCCCAGTCGCTCATGGATATCCGCTCAGAAAATGAAGTAGATGAAGGGATTATATGCCTGCGTCATCAGAACCGCCAGGGAAACCAGCAGCGCCAGAGCAATCGGCACTGCCTTCCAGCGGGGAATCGTCCGCGTCCAGTCCCACGTTTGCGGGCATCCCCAGATAATCACCGCCGCCAAGCTGAAAGTCCCCCAATAGTAGGGCTGATAAAGAATACCGCCCAACAAGCCGGCGCCGCTCTGAACCGCAGTCAGACCGAAGAGGCTGCCGAGATAGGTCAGAGCCGCCGGCAGATCGGCTGTCCTGAAAAAAATCCAGGCAATCAGCACGATAAAAAAGGTTATGGCCACCCGGCAGGGCTTGGGCATCCGGCGGTAAAAGGCATCCTTGCCCCGGGCACGCTCCAGAACCAGCATGCCGCCGTGAATCCCCCCCCATATGACGAAATTCCAGGAGGCCCCGTGCCAGAGCCCCCCCAGCAGCATCACGACGGCCAGATTGAAATAAGTGCGCCAAATACTTTTCCTGTTGCCTCCGAGAGGGACATAGAGGTAGTCCCGCAGCCACGTGGAAAGGGAAATGTGCCAGCGGCGCCAGAATTCGGTGATGGATTGCGACAGGTAGGGGGAATCGAAGTTTTTCGGAAAGACGAAGCCTAGCATCAGTCCCAGGCCGATGGCCATATCGGAATAGGCGCTGAAATCGAAATAGATCTGAAAGGCATAGGCGGCAAGGCCGTACCAGGCATCCAGAACACCTCGGGAACCTGCATCAAACACCACGTCGGCGATCTTTCCGCAGGGGTTGGCCAGAAGCACCTTCTTTGCCAGGCCGAGGCTGATAAAGGCCACGCCCCGGGCGAATTTCTCAGCCGTGTGGGTCCGGTTGGCCATCTGGCCGGCAATCTCGCGGAAGCGAATGATGGGGCCGGCTACGAGTTGTGAAAAGAGTGAGATGTAGCAGGCAAAATCGATAAAATTGCGCAGCACCTTCGCCTGGCCGCGATACACATCGATAGTATAGCTCAGCAGATGAAAGGTGTAGAAACTGATGCCCAAAGGCAGCGTGACCCTCAGAATAGTCTCCAGCCGCATTGCGGATATTCCCAGCCAGCCGAACAGGGCGTTGTAATTCTCCAAGGCGAAATTGAAGTACTTGAAAAATCCCAGAATGGACAGGCTCGTGCAGATGGAAACGAGGAGCCAGATCTTTTTCTGCCGCAAATCAGCGCCGCCCGTTCCCGGGGCTTCCGGCGATGCAAACCCGACGCACAGTCGCTCTCCGGCTATCTTCAGACCGCAGATATAGTTGATCACCGTGGAGGTCAGCAGCAGGACGACAAACAGGGGATTCGCCCAGCCGTAGAAAACGTAGCTCAGAAGCGTCAGGGCCAGATGCCGACCCCGGCGGGGCAGACCATAGTAAACGGCAAGAGCTAAGGGCAGGAAATAGAAGAAGAAAATCTGAGAACTGAATACCATGCGGTTATTTTAAAGATCCGTTGCGCAACTCAAAGAAGAGAGGCAATTTGAATTCATCACTGTCCATAATCAGGCGCTCGCCTTCCAGTTCCGGATGGTCATCGTAGCGCTCCAAGGCCATCCGGTAGGTTTTTCCCTTCTCCCGTATTGCGTCCATGAGAACCCGCCCATCCTCGATCACCCAATGGGCTGCCATGACCTTCTTCTGGCGATAAGAACCGGAGATCACCCGGACGACTTCATAGCCGTTGACCAGAAGGGCGCGCCGGTAGGGAGCGATATCCCGGGGGGTGGGAATGACTGAAGGATCCGTCAAGCGAGCCTCGACGATTACGCGTTTTATGGTTTTTCGCAAGGCAGGCTTTCCCGGATCGGCGGACACCGGTCCGGTTTTCGCTTTTTTCGCACTGGAAACTTTTATCGGGTCTTGTTTCCCGCCTTTCGCGGATGCCACCCAGACATCGGGAAAGAAGTCTGCCCGGTCGTTTTTGGTTAACTGCCACCAGGACTCGATGGCCGTGAGACCGGCATTGAACCGACCGAGGTAAATCTCCACCTCCCGTCCACCACCGGCGATGCGGTTTGCTCCCAAACCCACTTTATAGGGACCCGTCATCGCCATGACCCGGGAATGATTGCTCCAGCGGGGATGATAAACCTCATGACCGTCTATCCCCGGGGCGCCGCTGATGTTAACCTGCCATTTCTTATTATTTTGCAGCTCAAAAATCGTCAGATTCCTGTGGGCGCCGTCGAATATCCAGAAAAAATGTTTGCCCTGTACAGAGGTCAGCGAAGTCCAGCAACCTTTGGCATAGAGCTTCATCGACCGGTTCGGCAGTTGGGTGACGCCGCCGTCAGGCCAGGGGAAGAGCCCCCCCGCTATCCGACCGTCCGCGGACAACTGAAAACTGTTCACGCTCACCCGCGTCCTGTTCCAAACCAACTCACCTGCACCGGGACTGTCCAGCAGCGTCCGATATACCGCCGGACAATGCTCCTCTCCATTCTTCCCTTCCTCAATCCCATAATAAATCCACTCCTGTCCGTCACGGAAATCCCTCCACAACGCCAACCCGACACCCCCAAACAACTCCCGTAAATCCGTTCCGTCCCAGTTCACTACATATATCTTCTTCCGAATCCGATCCGAATAAACCACTCGATCCCCGCGCGGCGTAATCAACGGCTTCGCATAATTCCCCACGGTCCCTAAAATTACCCGTTCTCCCTTCCCGTCGCCCGTATCCAATCCCATCAATCGTAAATGGTCACCCTGTGCAAATACGTCACGACCGTCACCCATGTCCTGAACCCAAACAACGCGCATGCGGGCGTTGCCAAGGGGAGACATTTCAGAGGCTGCAGGACGAGCCCAAGACGGTACCGATAGGCTCAAAAGAACGACGACTGAAATGTGAAAGAAAAACGAGATCGTCGCGATTGCCCGGGTAAATCTCATTGCAGTCCGGATATTAATCCATTTCGGACTCTTGATATTGAAGGTCATGTCTTGGAGTATGGTTTCTGTTTATATTATGAAGAGCGCTCATCGCGTAAGAGCGCTGTAGAAGGTACTCGCGATGATCCGATGCCCCGTAATGTCGGGATGCAGCCCATCAGATACAAAATAGTCGCTATTCCAGCTTGCTGCATATTCAATATCCGCACATGCAATGCCCTGGATGGCAGCCAGTTGACGGATTTTCTGATTGAGTGTGAAGATCTCCGTGTTTCTCCAGGCCCACTCGCCAAAGTTAGGGGTCAATGTCGCAACGACAGGAATCGTTCCATTCGCTTTTGCTTTCTCAATGATGGAACGGAGATTATCTATAGTCTTATCCGTATCATAAAAACCAACGTCTATTGTTCCATAATAGATAGTTAAATATCTGGGGTTATCCGTCTCAAGGATGCTGTCAATGATGGCAGCGCCATAGGCACTGGAGGCCCCGTCCACTCCCTTGTTCACTATCGTCTTTCCCCATCGTCCCGAGAGTACGGAAACATAACAATCGGCATGATTATCCAGGCCAACATAGCCATTGGTAATGCTGTCTCCCATTGCCACACCGATATCCTTGCGGCTGTCGGCAATCGTTACGGATACCCTGACCGAATCCGCGCTTTCACCCCATCCATTAACCGCAGTTATGACATAATAGTACACCGTGCCTTGTGCCAATGCCGTATGGGTGTATGGACTCGTTACATCTGCAATCTTGGTCCCGCTCGTGCTTGATACATCGGCCGATGTAGACCAGTAAATATTGTAAGTTAAAGCATAATCGACATCATCCCAGCTGATTGTGGCCTGGCGATCGCCATCTGTTGCTGCTACCCCTGTCGGTGCCGCAGGAATGCTCCCCTGATCTGGCGTAGCTGATGTTTCCTCCGATTCGATGCTCTCCCCACGTTGATCTACAGTGGTAACCACATAATAATAGGTCGTATCGTTAATCAAACCCTCATGGACATAAGGGCTTATGGCATTATCAATCCTGGCACCGCTGCTCTTCGTTACGCCACTGGATGTTGACCAATATATGTTATGGGATGTATCGGCATCCTCCGCTTCGACTGCCGTCCAGCGAATAATGACTTGCCCGTCGAGCGCCAGCGTTTTAACGTGATTGGGGGGCAGGGGAGGATTATTAGGCGACGGTATCGCCGATACTTCCACTGATTCACTACTCTCACCATACTGGTTGGCTGCGGTAATCACATAGTAGTAGGCAGTGCCATTGTTCAGGCCGCCGTGGTAATAGGGACTGGAAACTGCAGAAATTTTCGTGCCACTCTTTTTAGTAACACCGGCTGTATTTGACCAGTAGATATTGTAACTTGTTGCCCCGCTTGCATCTCCCCAGGATAACCTGACCTGGGCGTTCCCGCCGATAGATACGATGTTTTCCGGCGCCGGCGGCGCGGTATTCGGGCTGGAACTTCCTCCCCCGCCGCCGCCACAGGAAAGCACAAGCAAACAGAACATCAAAAGAATGAGATATAACTTTCTATTCATGAAATAATCTCATCATGTAAGTTTATAAGGCCCCTTCACGCGGCAATCCAGCCACTTTCTGGACACAGCCAAATTATTAACCCCTGTCACATTAAATAATGCGTACATGGGGAATGGGCACGATGAAACATCCTCCCCATTCCCTGATATGATCCATCTGTGAAACAATTTCTTCCTTGATATTCCAGGGAAGGATCAAAACATAATCCGGTCTATCCTTCCGGATTTGATCAGGGTGCCTGATCGGAATGCGGCTCCCCGGCAGAAAGCAGTTCTGCTTATGGGGACTACGGTCCACGGTATAGTCCAGGAAATCCGTCCGGATTCCGCAGTAATTCAGGAGCGTGTTCCCCTTGGCCGGCGCACCGTATCCGACAATCTTTTTTCCCTCATTCTTGATGCCGATGAGAAGTTGCAGAAGATTGCGTTTGACTGATTGAACCTTCTGGCTGAAAGTCATATAGAGATCAATATTCCCATACCCTTCGCATATTTCTCTCGTCTTGAGATCAGCCACGCGGGGAGAAAGAGATTTGCTTTGATCCTCGTCATGCGCTGCATAAATCCGCAGAGAGCCGCCGTGGGTCGGCAGTTCCTCCACATCAAAGATTGTCAGTCCGTGCTCCCGAAAGATTCGTTCAACGGCAAGAAATGAGAAATAGGAGAAATGTTCATGATAAATCGTATCGAACTGAGTCTCTTCCATCAATCTGACCAGGTGGGGAAATTCCATGGTAATCAGTCCGTCGGCCTTCAAGGCTGCTTTCAATCCCCTGACAAAATCGTTCAGATTGGGATTGTGAGCCAGGACATTGTTCCCGATGATCAGATCGGCCTGTTGCCCCTTTTGCCGCATCTTCTCAGCATAGGCTTGGTCAAAAAAAGTGATTTCCGTGGGGATGCCTTTTTCCTGAGCCGCATGAGCCGTGTTGGCCGCCGGTTCGATGCCGAGAACGGGTATGTTGTGCTTTTTGAAATACTGCAGGAGATAGCCGTCATTGCTCGCAATCTCGACAACAAAATTATTTTTATTCAGGCCGAATCGTTTGACCACCATATCAACATAATGCTCGCAATGCTTCAACCAGCTGTCTGAATAGGAAGAAAAATAGGCATATTCTGCATGAAAAATATCCTTTGCCTTTTCGAATTCCTCCAGTTGAACCAGCAGGCAGTTTTCGCAAACATAAACATCCAACGGGTAGTAAGGCTCCATCTTGTGGAGATCATCCATGCTGAGATATGAATTTGACAGGGGAGAGGCGCCAAGGGACAAGAAAAGATAACGAAGGGGTGTATTACAGAACCGGCATTGCATAAGTTTTTAAAGCTCTTTTCGTAAAATAACCATTCAGCCTTATTTTAAGGTGATACCAAATCCGCAACTACTTTCGGGATCGTGCTAAAAGGAGTCAAGCCCTCAAATCCCCATCCCACTATCTCAGGATTTGGCACGGAATGTCCATCGCAGCTGTTCATCCAGACGTCCCTGGTTTCTCAGGGAATCGATGATCTTCAGTCTCATGAATTTCGTGTTCCGGAAATTCTGTTCCCGGAAAGCCATGGCTTCCAGGCCATCTCTCAATTCCTGAATGGTTGAATCGAGATCATGTCGGGGTTGATGATCCGGCGCCAGGGACCGGAACAAATCGAAATTGACCCGATAGGACCGCTTGTCGGGCGGGGCATCCTTGTTAATGGAAATATTGGTACCGGGAATGATCCTCGCAACGGCTTCCGCCAGATCGCGCACTTGATAGTTCCATTCGTTCTTCCCTACATTGACCACCAGAAAGGGGCCACCAGCACTGATAGGTCTCTCAATGCCCCAGCCAATCGCTCTTGCCATGTCGTTGATATGAATCAGGGGACGCCAGGGAGTGCCGTCGCTCAGGATCGTGATTTTACCGGAAGCAACTGCGGAGGCCACAAAATCATTCAATACGAGATCCAGCCTTAGCCGCTCGCTCATGCCGCAGGCCGTTGAAAACCTCAGGCAGGTGATCCGAAAATCATCGCTGGCCAGATGCTCCAATTCCCGCTCCGTATAAACCTTGGATTTCGCATAGGCCGTCAGCGGATTCAGAGGAGAGCTCTCCGTCATGGCCTGCTCCTCGGAAAAACCATAGGTGCTGCAACTAGAGGCAAAAACAAAGGACCTGACGCCCGCCGCCTTGGCCTTGATCGCCATAGTCACGACAGATCGGTAGTTGATATTGAGCGTCACGGCCTCGTACTTGTTGCCAATGGGATCATTCGATAACGCCGCCAGATAAACAATGACATCAACGCCATTCAGGAGTTCTTCCGGGAAGTTCCGCACATCGGCAAAATACTGCCTGTCCAGATGACACTCCGGGAGCATATCCACCCTTGTCAATTGACTGGCAAAATATCCCATATCATAGCCGATCAATGTTGCCCCGGGCTGGCTCGTCCGCAGGTGCTTTACAACAGGAGGTCCAATATATCCCATGTTGCCGGTAATCAGCAGGTTCACGACAATCCTCTTTTCCCGAACGAAAAATCTTTTAAAAAGCTATGACCTTATCCATAATTTATCATAAAAATGCAAGAATTTTGATTATGAAAACCGTAATAGCAAGCCCTGAGGAATTAAAAGAATATACATTTGCTTTCTATCACTCGCGGACGTCCTCGACACTTTGAGGTAATTGTGCAGGAACTCGGTCAATGTTGGCGTCCATACCGCAAACACCCCCCTGTTTCAACTTTTTTCTATATGGTTTGACAGTACAAGTAACCCAACCCCATGCCGATGGAAGAATCATCGCTAAATCCGGCATGTCCCCATTTGCCCTTGCGCAAGATGAAAAAGGCTTTTCGAACGTAATTCTTCTGCATTTTCTCCAGGAGGTAAGGTGAAACCATTTTGGGCCGCATCAACCCTTTATCGGTCTTGCGAAGGCCCCCGGAAGAATTTCTTTGCTGCACGGAAGAGGTGTCGTCCGGCTGCCGAGGCCGCCGCAGGGAATGAGACCGATGACTTCACTGGTTAGCATAATAAGGGCGGAGTCATTACTTTCTTTGAAGGATGCACTTTTGCATAATTGCTCGACGTTCCTATTCCATCGTATTCGACAGACGGAGTCGCGTGATTAAGCAAATGGGGCGTCGTCCTGCCGATCCGGAACATAATGATTATAGAGCGGATGGCCAAACACATGAAGTGCATACATTGCGTTACACCAGCTGCTTTTAATGATTCTATGATCGATCAGACCATGGATTAATGCGATTTTCCGATCTTCATGCTGTTGATTGAATTCTCGAATAGCAAGCAGTTCACCTGTGTATTCATTGTATAATTCCTCCCGGGCGCCTATTGTATCATCAAAGTAGCAGTAGACTCTTGGTAGAAGTTTATCATGATCGGTAGACAGAATTTTCATAGCATGCACCGTGGAGCTGTAAAAATCCAGGTCAAAGGCCGCAAATCCGACAGGGGCGATACTTGTCTTTATAAAATGAGGGATTGTGTCAGAAACATCACCCAAAAATAATCGGGTCGTTTTTTTTAGCCGCGCTTGTAGACGCTTGCTGTCCATTTTAAAAAAACCACGCTTAAAAATGTAGGGCAAATCCCGATAATCAGAGGGGGCTGGCAGGCCGGTTCCCATATCAAAACCAAACAGGTCAATCCTCACTTTTGTAATCTTTGTGACTTCTACTGCCATTTTTTCCAGCTCTATCAGGCCGTTTCCGGCGGCCACGCCAAATTCAATGGCGCTTATTGTTTTTATGCCGAGATTTTTCGCCTGCTTTGCAGCATACAACAGCGCATAACCGTAATTCGGACGCTTCACACCATCCAGAGCAATCCTGAATTCAAAAGGACCGATGGGAACGTTCCTCAGGATATTGCTGATAGCCAACGCCGGATTAAACAATCCGGCAAGCAGCATTTCCATTTTTTTCATGATACCCCTGAATTTTCCTGAAATTGTCGATATCTCATCCTGTTGATGATGATTCGAGAAAACATGATTTGGAAAAATAATCGGATCGGATTATCAATTCATGCTTCACAGATAAATTATGGGAGGGACTCAACCATCAGAGCAGATGCCACAGATCCTGCTTATTATTTACATCAAACGTTGACTGGAAAATATTTTACTCATCTGTATCAACAATCAGTATCTCAACCGTTGACATCTTCTTGTAGCGTCTGAGCCTACCGACGTATTTGCAGAATTCTTCCAATAAACCCCGCTCCCTGGCTTCATCGGGAGGGATGGTTTCAATCAGCTCAAGGATGGCAATTTCCACTAGTTCGAGGGATGTTCCAGAAGGAATAGCGATTAGATTGCGGCCCGGCGAGATTTCAACCAGTTTAAGCCACTTTATCTCGGACAGATGTGTATTGGATCCGACGATGAAAATGGATTTACGCGGCGCAACTTTTACGATTTCATAAGAATTCCCCCTGGGGAAGGCTCTCTGGATTGCTTGATCCGTCACTTTTTCGATGGCCAGAGCCAAGTCCTGATCGTAGGCTTCCAAAACGTTCAGTGTTTTTTCAGGCAGGGCTATGGTAACGACCCTTTGCGGCTCACCTGTTTTCGGCTGTTGGTTGGCTGGATGTATTTTTTGATTTTTCATAGCAATTTTCTATAAGTCCTCAAATTCATAGCGGCTAATTATATTCATGTTTCCATATAATAGCAATCTTTTTTACTTTTGTCGAGTTTGTCATCATCTGCGGATGATAGCTACCTGATCAGTTTCCGCTGGAGCCGGTCTCCGGGCTGCGGGCAGGCCCATCTGATATTCAGTTTGTTCGCGTCCTTTATGTACGTCTTGATTTGGTCCAAACCGAAATCATACATATCTGGGTTTTCGCCTTGCCTGTGCCATTCCTTGTACCATTCCACCGTTTTACTTAGCACATCAGGCAGGGCATAAATGGGATGCCATTCCAGACGGGCGGCAGCTTTTTCCCAGCTCAAAGTCAGCCAGTGGGCTTCATGTGGTTCATCACCCTTGCTGATATCCATCCATTCACCGGAACCCCAAAGCTTGATGACTTTTTCCACGATGTTTTTGACACTGTCACTGCTCAGATCGAGCGGGCCAAAGTTCCATGCCTCGGCATACTTGGCGCCATCCAGCAGCAGTTTCACTCCCAGCCACATATATCCACACAGCGGTGAAAAGACGAATTGCCATGGCCGGGTTGCTCTGGGGCTTCGGATATCTATCTTCCGACCCTCCGTCAGAGCGCGTATTGCATCGGGCAGCAAACGGTCCCTGGCCCAATCACCGCCTCCAACAACGTTCCCGGCTCTAACAGATGCTACAGCGACCGCGTTTTCTCCGCGATCTCTGTAGGGGAAATAGGCATCGCGATAAGCTTCGATGGCTATTTCAGCCATGGCTTTGCTCGCACTGTACGGATCGCCGCCACCAAGATCATCGTTTTCTCTGTATCCCCAGATCCATTCCTTGTTCCGGTAGCACTTATCGCTGGTGATGAAGACTGCCGCCTTGACCGAACGGGTCATTCGTATGGCTTCCAGCACATTGATCGTACCCCAGGAATTGATGATAAACGTATCTCTCGGATTTTCATAGGACTCCCTAACAATAGGTTGAGCGGCCAAATGAAAGATGATTTTTGGCTTAAAGTCTTTTATGACGCTGACAAGTTTATCCAGGTTCCTGACGTCGTCACGGATATCCGCCATTCGATCCTTCATACCGGACATGTCAAAGTGACTCGGCATGGTCGGCGGATCAAGACTGTACCCGATAACACGCGCGCCCAGCAAGTTCAGCCACATGCTCAGCCATGTTCCCTTGAAACCCGTGTGTCCTGTCACCAGGACCGGCATGTCCTTATAAATACCACTAAAAGTATCTTGAATGTTCATGATATGATCCTTCTACTTTAATCGTCTGACTAATGCCCCGTTATTGTCCTGCGTCCGCTAAAAGGCCATTTTCCCACAGCGCCTCGGCGGCATATCTGATCATGGTAAATTCATAGCCGGCCCGTTCGGCAATATCCAGCAGCGAATGGCCGCCGTCCGACAGGTTCAGCACCCACAACATCGACATCTGATCGAAACCCGCTTCCCGGTCGCCGCCGATGAGACGATAGAGTCCCCTCTTGCCTAGCTGAGGTTCGCATTTGGGATTCAGATTCAGGTAGGTCCGGTTATTCTCCAGAATATTCAAAACGGCAAGATATTTTCCGAAGGAATCGGCAAGGCATTCCGGACGTACAAAGGCGAGATCATCAGCGGATGTATGGTACTCAGGATAGCGCCCGTGCGGCGTTCTCATGAGGCAACCGACAGGCAGGTTGAAGCCGGGCGAGCCGTACTGCCGCTCATCGTAGCCGTATGGGGAAAAATCCATGATTTCATAAGCCTGTCCGGAATGCTTCAGGACATGAGCGACTGCCCGGTCGATGTCTGCATTCCCCCGCCGACTTTTTTTGTAGACGGTTTTTCCCGGATCACCCACGCAGGCCGCCACCAGACCGTGCTTTATGTTTGGGACTTTTTCTTCATTCAGACAGAGCCACGTTATGGAACCGATCGTTCCGGGAATAAAAAGAAATCGGTAGGAATAACGCCGGGACCGTGCACTGAAATGTTTTGCCAGAAACGTTACCATCGATACGCTGGAAAGATTATCGTTGCATAGTGACGGATGGCAGGCATGACACGAGATCAGGATCTCGTTTCTCTCCCGTCCAGGAAGATAGTACTCGCCGTAAGTCAAATGACCCGTTTCCAGAGAACTGTCGATGCAGACCTCATAGCAGTCATCTTTCATTTTCAAGAGATCATTGTGACGCAGGCAGAATCCCCAAGTTTCCTGGTAATAGGAGGTGCGATAGGGGATCCAGTCCGGCTGCTCCGGAAGGGTAAAGAGATGATCTTTCAATTCCGCAAGAGACAGGGTTGCACGGATAGGCATGCTGTAACTTACCACATGCAGGTTCGATGTCCTGAAATCGATCACTCGCTCACCGGCGCTGTTTTTAACATAAGCGTCCCGGATGTTCCATTCTTTCGGTACGGTCCAGTCAAAGACGGGGGTGTCGGTAGGAACATCTTGAATTTCCAAAGGAATATGACGACTTACCAGAGAGAGGGTTTCACGGAAGCCGGCCCCTGTAATGCTGCGGCAAAGGGGGTACATTTGCTCAATGAATGCATGCATCTCCTTGCCTATATCTCCGGCGTTGAAGACACTTTCGTCGGTTTCGATCTTCAATCTATCCACCTCCTGCAAGTCATCCCGTGTAATCAGTCCAGTTCCGATCTTGATCCGACAGGATTGCCCGGCCCTCTTCCGGCCATTGAATCCCGAAGGCCGGATCATTCCAGCGGACTCCTCGGGAGGATTCGGGATAATAAAACTCGGACATCTGATAGAAGATTTCGGCATTATCGGTCAGGGTCTGAAATCCGTGGGCAAAACCTTTTGGAACATACAACATCCGGCTGTTATCTTCGGTCAGCTCCACAGCGATCCATTGTTTGTAAGTCGGCGACTCCCGGCGCAGATCCACAATCACGTCATACAGGCGACCTCGAGTGCAGCGAACCAGCTTTTCCTCGGCATGGGGCGCCGCTTGATAATGCATCCCCCGCAAGGTGCCGGCTTTGCGGTTGAAGGAGATATTGCACTGCGCCACCTCCGGGTTCAGTCCCCGCCCGTCAAATTCATGCCTGCAGAATGACCGGCTGAAAAAGCCCCGCTCATCCTCCAGACGCTGCACTTCAATAATAAAGGCCCCCGATAGTTTCGTTTCCCTGAATATCATGGCACTGTAACTCCTGCCTTTCTAACCGTTCCCGAATTATCCGCCTGGGGGTTCAACCTATTGTTTGATCGCACCATCTTCGCGCCTGAAAGCTTTTCTTTCCTTATCTATTTGATGGTGGCCGGATGACTTCAACCAGGTGGCCATGCCACCCATTAAAACAAATATCAGGCTGAAGGCAAGGAAGAAGGTAGATAATATCATTGAACTTTCAGGATTCACTTGGTAGAATTCGCCGAGCAGGTAGATAATACTTATATCTCTTACACCAAGTCCTGCAAAAGAAACCGGCAGATATTGTACAATGGTAATAACCCCGATGAGCCATACCGAAACCTGGAATGGAAGGTTGATGCCCACCATGATCATCAGCAGGTAAAAAAATATAATCACAAGCAGATACCATATCACTGACATTGAAAGTGTATACAAAACCGAATCCCGATCAGCATTTGTGCAGGAGATCACGGAGTCCCAGAGCTTGTTATTTAGTTTGACAAGGTTATTCCTCCATTTTTTTAAAGGGGTTTTTTGTACGATAGATTGAGAAAATTGTTTTATTGCGGCAGCCGCCTTTGATGATACAAACGGAATAAACATCAGCAGAGACAAAACAGCCAGTAAAAAGATATATGCCCGCAGGCCAAGAGCTTCAAGCTTCTTTTCAAAAACAAGCCCGATGGCAGTAAATGCAATCATCGTAATAATGCTCAGAAGTCGAAGGAATATAATGACAGCTGCTGAATCAATCTTTTTCCCCGATTTTTCTGAAACCATATACCATGATATCAGGCCGCCTGCCAGTTCACCCGGCAAGACAAACGCAAAAAAAGAGGATATCATTTGCACTTTGAAAACAAAATTTATCCCCAACTCAACATCAAAGATTTTTTTAAAATAGTAGCTGGTCTGATACGCGAGAAGGTACCGGTTGGCAAATAAAATAACCAGTAAAACAAAGAACAGCCATGGCCGGATATTGCTAAACGCTATTAGAAAATTGTTAATATTGACGTATCTATAAAATATATAATACAAAAGCGAGCCGGTTACAAGCAACTTGATGATACTAAATATCCTTCTGCTCCATTTGTTTATATTGTTATTAATTTGAACGTCATTTACGGGCATGATTATTTAGAACTGTTTTTCAGGAGAAAGAATAGCCTGTTGTTCATCAACTGCATCTTTCATATTATAAGGGCAGGCGCGGCTCTTCTTGATGAATTTATTTGCGGCGGGTAAATTTATGACGAAAGCATTACGGTGCCACAGCGGGTGTTTAGGTATTCAGTTGTATTTCACATGGAAGAATCCGGCCATATCTTCCACGGGGCGGTTTCGTCATTCCATAACTTGTTTAAGTGTTCCATTTCTCTTATGGTATCCATACACGCCCAAAAGCCGTCGTGTTTGTAAACCATGAGTTCCCCTTCGGATACAATTTTTTCCAGTGGTCCATATTCAAGATCGCAGTTGTCCGATTTGTCGAGATAGTCAAAGATTTTTCGATTGAATACAAAAAAACCTCCGTTGATAAATCCATCTGTGTTTCTCGGCTTTTCAAAAAATTCAAATACTTGA
>JAZDIK010000099.1:0-63443 GCA_043805145.1 Pseudomonadota bacterium
CGGAGTAACTCAGTCGGTAGAGTAGCTGATTCGTAATCAGCAAGTCGGCGGTTCAAATCCGCCTTCCGGCTCCAATATAATCAAGGGGTTAGCCAATCATGGTTAGCCCCTTTTTTCTTGCATTGGCATTTAGTCCCCACCCTGTCCCCACTATTTATTTTCTTGCCCTCAATAAAGTGCCCATTATTGTAACTGTACGATGATGAAAAATTCTGTATGGACAGGGCCAGGGGGGAGGGTGGCGGCACCGGTACGTGATCCGTTGGCCCAGACAAGGAATCCCTTACCGCTCAACGCACAAAGGGGTAAATACTTCACCTACCTATACATGATTTTGAAAAATTTTGTTGTTGAAAATTACGGTTTGAAAGAGAGTACGAAATATGCCTGCTACGACGGGTGACTGCCCCGCCAGCCACGTAAACGTCAATTTTCACGTGATTTGTGCCGTTCAATTACTCTACGTCGTTGGCTCTCGAGAAGTTGGTTTGCAAAAACATTTTCAGACCCATCAGGAAAGGCCTTGTCCCTCCTGACTCGGGACTACCAAAGTGACCTCGTCATTGATGCTGAGCTCCATACTGTCGATATCAGTCGTTTGAGGTACTTGATACCTGTAAATTTCCTTACTTGCTTCTGACGAGGCAATACCGCCTTTAGTAGAATAGTGGATGGTACCAAACGGTACTATGTTGATACGTGTTTCAATCTTCGTGTCCATCGCGTCCTCCTCAAGCTACCTGAACCCACTTACCACCGTAAGCCCTGCCGCCTTCGGCGCCTTCCCGCACAGGGGGTGTCGTCGGCCCCTTCTGACGCAGCCGGATGACAATCCCCCGGATCAGGACATCGGGAGAGTCATCCGGGGGCCTCAGCAGATACGAGAAATTCCTGAAGAAGCTCTCCGTGTAAGAGAATTCGACCTGATCAAGCTTCAAGTTTTGCTTGCAGAGGTCGAATTCCTTTTGGTTCTTCAGAATCTCCCAGAAGCTTCTTCCACCGGAATGGAGGGCCGAGACCGTCAGGCCCGCAAAAAAGCTAAGGCTCGGTAGGGCGGACAGGACGATGTCGCCGCTGAAGTGCATCGCATCGTTCAGCCGTTTGTTGGCCTTCCTGGCCGCTGCCTTATCGCGGGATGCCTCCAAGATTAGTTCGATCTCGATCTCATCACCGTCGTCCTTGATATATTTGCGGTAATCGGTCGCGATCTCCTGGAGGATCGGCAGGGCCTTCTGGATGGCCTCCACTAGGGCTCCAACATAGAAATGACGCGGCAGGGCAAACTCGCCCCGATCACGTTGTGCCTTGGCGGCAGTGAAGAAGTTCGGGTGATCCCCCTCCAGCCGAAGCCGGACATGATAGAGGATCTGGCTGTGCAACACGACCGTGTCGTCCCCGTAGATCTCGAAATCGGCCGTCAACTCGATCCCTTTGCAGTGCTTGAAATTGGTGTCCAGGTTGCAGAGGGGCACCCCCGGCTGGACCGGTAGGGAGAGCTCTGGAAAGGCGTTGCGAAAGAGTTTCGTGAGCCCCGGGACATCGAGGCCGTCGAGTCCAGGATTGCCGGCCTTCTCCCGTGTGAGATATTCGGCCAGGGTACCCTGGCCATCCGGAAACAATTGGAACCGGTAACTGCCCGGCTTGCCGAGGGTGGTTTCCTTATAGATCCGGGCGGCCGGGGTTCGGGCCTTGACTGTGCAGCCCGCTGCCAAGCCTATCAGCAGCATCAGGATCAGCAGTCGCCTGGTTCGTCTGGTCAATCTTGAGCGCCTCCCGGAACCGACGGCCGGGCTCCGGCCGAGGTGATTACAACATCCCTATACACCAGTTATCTCATGATTTCATGCATGAATTAGAGAAACGATGTATTTCTGTCTTACCCGGAAGATCAGGGTGTGTGGGAACCGGTGATGATTACGCATTGAATTCTCGTATCCATGCAAGAAAGCCATGCCTGCCGAGTACAGGAAGAAGCAAATGCTGCATCCGCCTGCAAAGTGAGGAGATTGGCCCATACCGCAACTTCATGATTTTCGATTGCAAGTCAGCAGCCCAATACCATGAAAAATCCAATGATAATTAGTGGCTGATCCTGTTATCCTATTGTCTGACGGTTTCGTTATTTGAAGGATCTTTCAAAAAGATCGGCGATGGCTTTTTTTCCGTTTTCTTTGAGGAATCGGGTGCCGGTGCCCGTGAAATGCTTTTGAGTTATGATCGGGGAATCTGATTGCTGCCAGTGGTCTTTTTCCCAGATGAACCAGCCGTTCCGCTCCTGGTCGAAAACATAGAGCGGCTTATTGCAGAATTTGGCGTACTCCGCCCCCCATCCGGTTCCGCCTTTGATCGTATCGTTCGCCATGATCTGACCAATAACAAAAACCTCCTGACCACCGGTGACCTGCCAGCAGATACTTTGCAGCACCTTTCGAAAAATGGGGGCCGTGGAGTAGTTGCGGTGCATGAGTTTGGATACGTAGGTCATACTCACATCTTTGAGTTCCAGCTCCTCAGTGGTCAATATCCTTACCCCACGGACGCGCTCCATCTGATGACCTTCGAAGCCATAGTTGACCTCCTGGACGCCATGCCTCTCCGCCCCGCGCCCGAACTCGGTTTCCGCCCCATTGGCGCCTCCGCTATAAAGAATGCATTCTTTTGGATTCATCATTTTTCTCCTTATTTTTTCGTGATAGGGATATGAGAAAAGTCCTGTTGTGCCAGATGAAACAACAAACCTTAAAAATATAACCTATCGGAATGAAAAAAAATCAAAACGTTATGAGATCCGTTCGCCGCAATGGTTGCAGAAGGCGGCGTTGAAGATATTGTCATGTCCGCATTTCGAGCAGGTTCTGGCCTGCGGTTTCGCTTCCACAGGACGGCCGCACTGTAAACAGAATCGGGCGTCGGCCGGAAGATTGTTGTTACACTGGGTGCATTGCTGAAAGACGACAATCTGATTGCCGCAGTGGGGACAGAATCTGGCTTCGCGGGGGACTCCCTGCCCGCAACCGGGACATCTGGATTCTCCGGCGGCTGCCTGCTGTCCCTGCGGGGCTGTGCCTGCCCGGAATGCGTCGGCAAACATGGCCGGCATCATGAACCCCATACCCAGACCCATGCCCGCGCCGGCCTCCCCCTGTGTCTGCGAGGCCGTTTCCATGGCCATGGCCGCCTTCATTTTGATGAGCTTGTTCAGATCGTCAAAGACGCCCAGCCGGCTTTTGTCGTCAATCGCCTTTTGCACGTCCGGCGGCGGTGTAATTGAGTTGATATACAAATCGGTCAGTCCCAGGCCAAACCGGATGAAATCACCCTGCAGCAATTTTTTCAGGTCTTCCGAAAATTCATTGTACCGGGCCGGCAGATTGAAAATCGTATCGATATTTTCGCCCATAAAATCGTTGAACCGGGAAACGATGACCCGGCTCAGGTATTCTTCAATCTCTTCGGTTGTATAGACGCCCTGTGTCCCCACGAGGTTGTTGATGAAAAGCACCGGCTGAAGAATCCGGATGTTAAATATGCCGAAGGCCCGCAACCGGATCAGCCCCAGTTCGGAGTCCCTGAAAGCGACGGGGTCCCGCGTGCCCCATTTCAGGTTGGGAAAGACCTTCATGCTTGTGAAATAGACCTCCGCGCGCAACGGACTGGTCATGCCCCAGGGCAGACTCAACACCTTGGTCAGGATGGGGATGTTGGCCGTTTTGAGGGTGTGCCGGCCAGGGCCGAAGGGGTCGAAAGCCCTGCCGTTATAAAAGAACACGGCGGCCTGACTTTCCCGGACGGTCAACTGGGCGCCGAACTTGATTTCACCGGAACCCTTCTCGGGAATCCGGTGAACGAGCTCCTTCCCCGATTCGTCAAACCATTCGATGACTTCCAGAAAAACGATGTTATCGGTTCCCATCACTCGCTTCCCTCCTGTGTGGTTGGTAGAGTTTTTATGATACCAGCGCAGCTTACGCAAGGCCGCGCACCCTGTCAAGGTGAAATCGGGATTTGATATTTGGCGGAGAATAAGGTATGTCTTGGCGCATGAAAAAGAAAGTCTTGGAATATGCGAAAATCTATCAGGGAAACGCACTGATCGCCGATCCGATCCATCAGTACGCCTCCTTTACGGTGCCGATGGGCGATTTTTCGTCGGAGCGGACGGAAAAGGATCTGCTGGATTCTCCCTGGCTCCAGCGACTGCGGCGCATCGGTCAGTTGCAGAGCGCCCGCTGGGTCTATCCCGCCGCCGAGCACAGCCGTTTTCAACATTCCCTGGGCACGATGCACGTGGCAGGTGAATTCGGCAAAACGCTCTATCCCAGCCTCCTGGATGTCTGCCCCGAAGCGCCTTCCGCGCATTATGTGGAGGAGCTGCTGCGTCTTGCCGGTCTGCTCCATGACGTCGGGCATGGGCCTTACGGGCATTTTCTTGACGACCATTTTCTGGATCAGTACCGTCTGACCCACGAGGTGCTGGGTCAGCAGATCATCATCCGGAGGCTGGGCCGCATCATCCGGCAGATTCAGAGAAGTCCAACCGGTTCGTTTGCCGCCGTGGAATCCCTTGATCCGCGCCAGATTGCCTATCTGATCCGGATGCCCGGAAAAAGCGAGGATGTCCAGCCCAGATGGTTGCAGTTCCTGCGGCAGCTTTTTTCGGGAATTTATACGGTGGACAATCTGGATTATGTCCAGCGGGACGCCTATATGACGGGCTTTTCTCTCGACATGGTGGATATCGCCCGGCTGCGGTTTTACAGTTTTTTCACACGCAACGGGCTGACGCTGCATCAGGCGGGAATCTCGGCGCTCAACCGCTTTCTGAACGCCCGCCTGAACCTCTACACCAACGTCTATTTTCACCGGACGACGCGGGCGCTGGATCTGCACCTGCAGGAAATCTTCCGGGATACACTGAGCCTGATCCTGCCGGGGAATCCTCTGGAGCGTCTTGATGATTACCTGGCCTGCGACGAATGGCGCCTGTTCCATGAGGTCCGCCAGTGGTCGGCGGGTAAGGACCCGAAAAAACGGAAACTGGGCCGTGAATGGGAGAAACTTTATAACCGGCAGGTCAAGTGGAAAATGTCCTATTCCACAGAAATGTCGATGGATCAGCTCCAGCGCGGCATGAACTTTTTCACGGCGGACGACTATGAACGGCAGCTCCGGAAATCCCTGCCAGCAGCATTGAAAAAGATAGACTTTCGTATCGATTTGGCCACCCAGGACCCGCGTCCGCTCAACCCCATGGCTCAGACGGAAAAACGCGTGAATATTTACAACCCCATGACTGGAATGACCTCTCCGGAGCCCCTCCGGGATCTCTACCGGTACATTCCGGCCCGGGTGGTGCATTTCCGGGTTTTTTCCCACAGCCATCAATACGATGCCGAGCTTTCGCAGGCCGCCGAAAAAACGCTGAGCGACCGGGACGAAGGCCCCAAGACCAACCTATGATCGCGCCCGACGATACGACCGATCTGACTCTTTTTGTCCGGACGTCTGCAGAAGACGTGGTGCGCTGGGACCGCCGGCGCATCGTGGAGGCGCTGATCCGTGAAACAGATATTGACGTCGATACGGCGGAAACGATCAGCCGGGAGGTGGAAAAGCAGATCGTCCGGTCCGGTATCAGCCTTTTAACCACCCCGCTCATCCGCGAGCTCGTTGACGCGAGGCTGATCGAGCGCGGGCTCGATCATGCCCGGCGCATGCATGCCCTGATCGGCTTTCCGCTCTACAACGTCCGGCAACTGATCTTTTTGCAGAACAGGGAGAGCGCCAATGTCCCTCATGGTCCGGAAGGGACGAATCTCGTCCTGGCCGAGGGCATCAAACGGGAGTATGCGCTGCACGATGTCTTTTCACAGGACATTGGAGACGCCCATATCACCGGAGATTTCCATATTCACGGTCTCGGATTTATCGACCGGATCTACAGCTCAAGCCAGTCCCTCGAATATCTTAAAAAATTCGGACTGAATCTGCCGCATTCGTTGACGGTGGCCAAACCGGCCAAACATGCCGAGGTCCTTCTGGCCCACATGGTCCGTTTCGGGGCCATGCTGCAGGCGCACTGCGCCGGGATTATCAGTTGGAGCGCGGTCAATTATTTCTTTGCACCCTATCTGGGCGGGATGAGCGACAAGGAAATCCGGCAGTTTGCCCAGATGCTGATCTACGAGTTTTCGCAATTGACTGCCGCCCGCGGCGGGCAGGTCATGTTTACGGATATTCATCTGCACTGGGACCCCCCGCAATGTTTTGCCGATACACCGGCGATCGGACCGGGCGGCGAATACACCGGTAAAACCTACGGGGAGTATGAAGCGGAAGCAAAGCGCATGATCTGGGCCATTTTTGACGTCTTCAAAAAGGGCGACGCCACGGGCAAACCCTTCATCTTTCCACGTCCAATGGTTCATTT
This sequence comes from Pseudomonadota bacterium, assembly GCA_043805145.1. Taxonomy (GTDB): domain Bacteria; phylum Desulfobacterota; class Syntrophia; order Syntrophales; family Fen-1087; genus JAPLJM01. The sequence continues at coordinate 6,431 of JAZDIK010000099.1, forward strand.
AACGGCACGATTCTTCCGGACAGCGGGCAATGAGGCGTTCCTGGAACATGTCTGCCGGGCGGCCATCGAAAAGGGAAATCCATGCTTTATCTTCGATCGCGATGACCCCCCGTTGACGGCGTCACGGGAAAAGGCTGCGCGTCCCGATGAAATTCTGCCGCCCTGGAAAATGCGGACCGCAGCCATTCAGAGCATTACGCTGAATCTGCCGCGGCTGGGTTACAAGGCCGGCGCAGACAGTCGCCGGTTGTTTCTGCTCCTGTCGGAGTTGCTGGACCGGGCGGCACGGGCCCACGTCCAGAAGAAAGACTTCATGGAAAAGCTGCTTTCCCATGGCGATCAGGGTCCTCTGTCCATCCTGACCATGAATCGGGACGGGGCTCCCTATCTGAGAATGGAACAGGCCTTCTATCTCATTGGCATGGCAGGACTCAATGAACTGGTCCGGATTCAGCAGGGGCAGGAGATGCATGCGTCGAGGGAGGCCCTGGACTTCGGTTTGAGCGTCATTGCGCACATAAAGAGTGAGGCCGACAACCTGGCAAATAAATACGGTCTGCACCTCATGCTGGAACAGACACCGGCAGAGACAACGACGCACCGTTTTGCTCGCCTGGACCTCCGGTATTTTTCACCGGAGGCGGGCCATCAGGTCAAAGGCAGTATTGCAAGGGGGGAGATCTATTATACCAATTCCACGCACCTGAATATCTCGGCCCACATCAGCCCTATGGACAGAGCCACATGGGAGGGTGAATTTCATCCGATGACCGGGTCAAACGCGATTACTCATTTCTGGCTGGGAGATCAGCGGCCCGCTGCAGAAGAACTGGCCGCTTTTATCGTCCGGGTCTTTCATGAAACACAGAATCGGCGGATCCTCCTGTCGCCTGATTTTACAAGCTGTTATGCCTGCCAAAACACATCGGACGGACTTTATGCAGCCTGTCCTTCGTGCGGGTCCCCGGCTGTGGAAGGCATCGCCAGGATTACCCAGTATTTCAGCCGGGTTTCGGGCTGGAACAAGGGAAAACTGGCAGAACTCAAAGATCGGAGCCGGACCCTCTCCTTTATCCCCTGAACCCGTCAATATCTCTTCTCCTAATTCTGAGTTTTCATCGCTGCTGAAAAATGGTCTTGAAGCGGCCAATCAAATATTTTCCGTTGAGAGGGATACGACTCCGTCATGTCCCCCTGACGTAACCGACCGGTCATGAATCATGATGACGTCCGGTCGTCATCTTGGCGGAAAAGATTTTTAAGAATCGGGCATTGTCCGTTTTTAAAGGTCTCTATCTGTTGAAATCCACTTGAATTAATCAGGCCCGCACCCTTGACACAGGAGGGGTCGATAAATATATTAGCGTCGTTTGGCGAGAGGATATGGGCAAAAAAATCAAGTGGATGTAATATGATGCACGATTATATTGTAAATGTGTTCAAGGAGAGCAACCGGGTCAAGGATATTTTTCTGAACGAAAACCTCGGCAAGATCGCCCAGGTGGTGGATGTTGTCACTGCCGCGCTGAAAGCCGGCCGCAAGATCCTGCTGTTCGGCAACGGTGGATCTGCCGCTGACGCCCAGCATATCGCCGGTGAATTTGTGAACCGGTTTCTCATTGAGCGGCCGCCGCTGCCCGCAATCGCCCTGACGACCGATACCTCGGTTATGACAAGCATCAGCAATGACTATGATTTTACCGAAGTTTTCAGCAAGCAAATCCGGGCGATCGGACAGGCCGGGGACATTGCCTGGGGAATGAGCACCAGCGGCTCTTCGCCGAATTGCGTGAAGGCTTTTGAGGCGGCGAAGAAAATCGGCATGATCACGATCGGTCTGACCGGGAAAGACGGGGGAGAGATTGCGAAGATGGTAGACCACTCGCTCAATGTCTCCTCGGGCAACGCGCCGAGGATTCAGGAGGCGCATATCACCGTCAGCCACGTGGTTTGCGAGTTGGTGGATGTGAAACTGTTTCAGAGGCCCGATTTGCGGTAAGAGGATCAGGATGCTTCAATACAAGGATTGATACGGTAACGGCATGGTTAAGAAATTAAAAAAAGATGCAATCCAGGATATGCAGGAATGCCCGGAAACGCATGCGGAGGGTCATGCCTTCGACGACGATAAAATGATCATCGAAACACTGACGCAACAACTTCAGGATAAGGAAAAAGAAGCTGCGGAGAGCTATGACAAATACGTGCGGGCTGTGGCCGAACTGGAAAATTATAAAAAAAGGGCTGCCCGTGACCGGACCGATTCCCTGAAATTCGGGCAGGAAAATTTGATTAAGGACATTCTTCCATTGATGGATAGTCTGGACCGGGCGATGGAGCACGCCTGCAAGTCAAATGATTTCGAGGCGTTCAAGGAGGGTCTGCATCTCCTGCAGAATCAGCTCAGCGGTTGTCTCGGCAAACAGGGCGTCGAACAGATTGAGGCCACCGGCCGGGATTTTGATCCGAACGTCCATGAGGCCGTTTTACAAGTGGAAAGCCCGGACCACAGGCACAACCAGGTGGTTCAGGAGTTTGAAAAAGGGTACCTGCTCAACGGCAGGCTGTTGAGACCGTCCAAGGTGTCCGTCTGCCGGTTTCCGGTAAAACAGGACACGCAATGATAGAGATTTTTTTTCATGCAGGAAATGCAATAAATTGTGATTAATGAATGAAGGAGGATGAATACAATGGGGAAAATTATTGGGATCGATTTGGGAACGACAAACTCTTGTGTCGCCATTATGGAAGGACGAGATCCCGTCGTCATTGCCAACCAGGAAGGAAACCGCACAACGCCTTCCATGGTGGCTTTTACAGAAAATGGTGAGCGCCTGGTCGGTCAGGTGGCGAAGCGTCAGGCCATTACCAATTCGGAAAATACGGTCTATGCCATCAAACGCATGATCGGGAGAAAATATGCCTCGAAAGAGGTTCAATACGACAAGACCATCAGCCCTTTCAAGATCGCGGAAGCGAGCAACGGAGACGCACAGGTGACGATCCGTGGAAAGAATTACAGTCCCGCGGAGATTTCGTCCATGATCCTAGTCAAAATGAAACAGACGGCAGAAGACTATCTGGGCGAAAAAATCGCCGATGCGGTCGTGACCGTGCCGGCCTACTTCAACGACTCCCAGCGGCAGGCCACCAAGGACGCCGGCAAGATCGCCGGTCTGAATGTGCTCAGAATCATTAATGAACCGACGGCAGCGGCACTGGCCTATGGTCTGGACAAGAAGAAGGATGAGAAGATTGCAGTCTTTGACCTGGGCGGCGGGACATTCGATATCTCCATCCTGGAGCTTGGCGACGGTGTTTTTGAGGTCAAATCGACCAATGGCGACACCCATCTGGGCGGCGAAGACTTCGACCAGCGTCTGATCGATTATCTGGCCACGGAGTTCAAGAAGGACCAGGGTATCGACATCCGGGGAGATAGAATGGCCCTCCAGCGCCTGAAGGAAGCGGCGGAAAAGGCCAAGATGGAACTTTCAACGTCCATGGAAACGGACGTTAATCTGCCCTTTATCACAGCCGATGCGAGTGGCCCGAAGCATATGAATGTCAAGCTGAATCGGGCCAAACTGGAAGCGCTCGTGGAGGACCTGATCAACAAGGTTGAGGGGCCCTGCCGGACGGCGCTCAAGGACGCCGGTCTGACGCCGGCGCAGATCGACGAGGTCATTCTTGTCGGCGGGATGACGCGGATGCCCCGGGTCCAGCAGAAGGTGAAGGAAATCTTCGGAAAAGACCCCCACAAAGGGGTCAATCCGGATGAAGTGGTGGCCATCGGGGCTGCCATTCAGGGCGGCGTTCTGACGGGCGATGTGAAGGATGTCCTGCTGCTGGATGTGACCCCCCTGTCCCTTGGGATCGAAACGCTCGGCGGGGTGATGACCAAGCTGATCGAAAAGAACACGACCATCCCGACAAAGAAAAGCCAGATCTTTTCGACGGCAGCGGACAATCAGCCGGCGGTCAGCATTCATGTCCTGCAGGGAGAACGTTCCATGGCGGCTGATAACCGGACTCTGGGCCGTTTTGAACTCGTCGGCATTCCGCCGGCGCCCCGCGGCATGCCCCAGGTCGAGGTGGCCTTTGACATCGACGCCAACGGCATCGTGCATGTGTCAGCCAAGGACCTCGGGACCGGCAAGGAGCAGAGCATCCGAATTACGGCCTCCAGCGGGCTTTCGGAGAAGGAAATCGAGAAGCTCGTACGCGACGCCGAAGCGCATGCCGAGGACGACAAGCACAAGAAGGAGCTCATCGAAGCCCGCAATCAGGCCGACGCCATGGCCTACAGCGTGGAAAAGAACATCAAGGAATTCGGCGACAAGATCGACGCCTCGGAAAAGGCCAGGATCGAGGACGCCATCGCCAGGGTCAAGAAGGCGATTGAGGGAGACGATGTCGACGCCATCAAAAAGGCCCAGGAAGACCTGACCAACGCCTCGCATAAACTGGCTGAGGCCATGTATGCGAAGTCCACGACGCAGGGCGGCCCGGGGCCGCAGGCCGGCGCGGATGCCGGCGCGCAGGCGGGAGCGGGCAAGAAGGACGATGACGTGGTGGACGCGGACTTCGAAGAAGTGAAATAACCAAAAAAGCAAAAATTTCTTCATGCAACCGCAAGGTTCCACTTGCGTTAGGTCGTGAAATCAACGCGAAGAGGGACAGATTTCAAATCTGTCCCTCTTCGCGTTATATCCGCCCATCGAGGATGAGATCGCCGTCCTTGCGGATTACCTGACTGATGGACAATTTCAATGCGTCATCCATCAGACGGATGCCTAGGTCGCCCACAGCCTCGATGCCTTTTCCCACGATTTTCGGCGCGACGACCACAACGATCCGATCTGCCAGGCGCTGCTGCAAGACCGATGTGATCACGGCGGCGCCGCCTTCCACGAGCACGGACGAGATGTTCCGCCTGCCCAGTACGATCAGGAGTTTCCCGAGGTCCACATGCCGCTGCGCATCGCTTTCGACCATGATCGTCTCGATGCCCATCCTATCCAGTTTTTTCAGCTTGTTCCGGTCGGCTGCTTCAGTCACGGCAACGATCGTTTTTGCCTTGTCCTGATTTTTCAGAACAGCGGCGTCCGGGGAGAGGTTCAGGCGGGTATCGACAACAATCCGAGCCGGATTGCGTCCCTTCACGAGCCTGACCGTGAGTTCCGGATCATCCTCGACAATGGTGCCAGACCCGACGATAATGGCGTCGTGGACAGCCCTGAGCGTATGGGCGAACTTCAGAGACGCAGGCGAACTGATCCATCGGGAATGGCCCGCAGTCGTGGCGATCCGGCCGTCGAGAGTCTGGGCGAACTTCAGGGTCACAAAGGGAATGCGCGTCTGCATGAACCGGATAAACCGCTCATTGAGATGCCGGCCCTGCGCTTCGAGGACGCCAACGGTTGTGGGAATGCCGGACTTGCCGAGGCGTTCGATGCTTCCGCCGCAGACCAGCGGGTTGGGATCCGGCATGCCGATCACGACGCGGGCGGGCTTGCAGGCAATCACGCTTTCGATACAGGGAGGCGTCTTGCCGTGGTGGCAGCAGGGCTCAAGCGTGATGTAAACCGTCGAGCCCTCAACGGATTCGGACGCGCTGCGCAGGGCGCCGATTTCGGCATGGTCGTCGCCGAAGCGCCGGTGATAGCCTTCGCCGATGATGCGGCCGTGTTTGACGATCACAGCGCCGACCATGGGGTTGGGGCTGACCCATTTTTCCCCGCGACGGGCCAGTTGCAGCGCCCGTTTCATATAGAATTCGTCCGTCATGGCCGCTTCCATATACCATCCGCCCGAAAAATGCAAAGCCGACGAACTTTTTCTATTGTCTGACAACCAAATGTGCTATAGAGGGCCGCATTTAGATGGAAAGGGGGACATGACGAAGTCGTGTCCCCCTCAACCATGAAGTCGAAAAATCTTTGATTCGCCGCTCGCGAACCATTTTTCATCACTTATGCAAAGCTCTTTTATCGTGAAAGGAGAACGATCGCATGATTGAAGGTGTCATGGTCAAAAAATTGCGGGTCATTCCCGACGAGCGCGGTCGCCTGATGGAAATCCTGCGGGCCGACGACGAAATGTTCAAGGGATTCGGCCAGGTTTACATGACAACGGCCTACCCCGGTGTGGTGAAAGGCTGGCATTACCACAAAAAGCAATATGATAATATGGCTGTGGTCAGGGGCATGATGAAAATCGTTCTTTACGACGGCCGGAAAGATTCCACCACATATGGACGGATCGACGAGTTCTTTGCCGGAGAACACAATCCGATTCTCCTGCATATTCCACCCGGAGTGCATCACGGCTTCAAATGCATTTCCCCGCAGGAAGCGCAGGTGGTGAATGCCCCGTCGGAAACTTATAATTACCAGGAACCGGACGAGTTCCGGGTCCATCCCCATGACAACGACATTCCCTACGACTGGCATCGGAAGGACGGTTAATGGCCGGGATGAGCCTTTTTCTCGAAATCTTCTTTTTTGTGGTCGGCGCTGCGGTCGGCAGTTTTCTCAACGTGCTCATCTATCGTCTTCCGGAAGACAAATCCATCATATTGCCCGCATCCCATTGTCCGATCTGCAGCCATGCCATCCGTTTTTACGATAACATTCCGCTGCTCAGCTATCTGTTCCTGAAGGGCCGGTGCCGTAATTGCAGCGAGTCCATATCCCTGCGCTACCCTCTGGTGGAGATACTGACGGCGACGCTGTCCCTGACGGTTTTCTGGAAATTCGGACTATCCGCACAATATCTGTGCGCCTTCCTGTTTATCTGTTCACTGATCGTCATCACCTTCATCGATCTGGATCACCAGATCATTCCCGACGTCATTTCCCTGCCGGGTATACCGCTCTTTTTTCTGGCGGCGGTATTTGTCATGAAGCTTCGTTTTCTTGACGCTTTTCTGGGTTTTCTCATCGGCGGGGGCGTTCTATACGGTGTTGCCTTTGTCTATGAGCTCATCACGAAGCGCGAAGGGATGGGCGGCGGGGACATCAAACTCCTGGCCATGATCGGGGCTTTTTTAGGCTGGCAGTCCCTGCTGTTCGTCCTGCTGGTAAGTTCCCTTGTGGGAGCGGCGGTGGGCATCACCGTCATGATCGTCAGGGGGCAGGATATGAAATATGCCGTTCCTTTCGGCCCGTTCCTTTCCCTCGGAGCCATCGTCTATCTTTTCTTCGGCGCCTATCTGTCCGGCCTCTTTTTTCCTGAGGCTTTCATCCGCGGTCCGATGTGACGGATATCTCCCGGCGAGAGTGAAGTAAGTCACACAATACAAGCTGATTTTTGTTGACAAATCCATTGTCTTCTCCTTATCATGCAACCGAAGCTCGCGCGTATCACGCCGATTGTTTGTTATTCAAGCGAGATCAGGAATCCTGACATGGCAGGTCATCCCGGTTGTGCTCTCAAACATGGCTGTCTCCTCCCGCGGCAGCGCAAAGGCGCGAACGCGGACCCGGGCCGGGAACGGCGTCGTGGTGACTCGGGCAATGGCATCCCTCGACGTCTCGATGCCCCCTTGACCCCTTCCGGACACAGGATGGAATTTGGTTGGTGAAAAATCATGATGAAAAACGACCGAAATGGATTCTCGCTGCTCGAGGTGCTGATCGTAGTGGTCATTATCGGCATCGTGGCAGCGATGTCTGTCCTTGGCTGGCAGCGCTACACCCTGAATGCCAATCTCCGGAGCGCCGCCAGGGACATCGTCACCGATTTTCAGAATTGTAAAGTAAGGGCAAACTCCGAAAGCAGGGCTTATACGATCGCCTTTGATCAAGGAGCCAACAGATATACGATTTCGTCGCCGGCAACGACTTTGCCCGCGGTGAGTACGGTCAAGTCGCCGACGGCACACGGCGGCGGCATACAAATTACCAATGCGAACTATGGAATGTCCGGCAGCAGCATTACTTTTGCAACCCGGGGGACCAGTTCAGCGGGGACGGTGACGTTGACGAACAGCAGGGCTTCAACAGCCGTCATTACGACCAATACTACGGGGAAGGCCTATGTTACGTTCAATATGCAATAACCGGGGCGTCGGTCTGATCGAGATCGTCATCGCCGTGTTTCTCACCATGATCGGGGTGCTGGCGATTTTCTCCCTGCAGGCGCCGGCATGGAGGACCGCAGCGCGCGCAGACTATCTCGGCAGGGCCGCCGAAATCCTGCAGCGGCAGATGGAGAATTCCGAAGCATTTATCATGAATCCATGCAATGTTGTTACGGCGGGCACCACAACCGCCAGTGTTGTCACGAGCGGTATGGGCGCTGCCGTCCAGGGGGACGCGACATATAACGTAAGCACCACGATCACGCCCGTGGGCACGAATATATGGAGAGTGACGGTTACGGTGACCTGGCCGATCAAACCAACCGGCATTACAGGCAATCTCATCGTTGCCCGGCAGGAATTTTTCAGGAGCGGATGCTGATGAGGAAGAGTAAGGGATTCACCCTGGTGGAGATTATCGTGGCGATGGCCCTCGGCCTGGTCATGCTGACCGCCGTCTATACCGCCATTAACTCGACGCAGCATTCAGCTTCCGGGATTGAAAGCAAGGTCGTTGCCCAGCAGGATGCCAAGTCTGCACTGGAGCTGATGGCGATGGAGATTCGCATGGCTTCTTACGATATCAATTCGCCCAGTGCCATTTGGGTTGATCCGGTCAACTGTACGAACATTTCCGCAAATCCCACTTACAGAGGAATTCAGGAGGCGACGACGAATTCTATCACGATCGAGATGGATATCTCCAATCCACCTGGGGCTGTCGGCGATGCAGCCAACGAAATCATCCGTTATAATCTGGCAAATCAATATATCACGAGGGAAACAAGGAGAGATTCAGGAGGCTGCAACTCCAGTGGCGCCCAGCCCTTCCTGGGAGACGCCGTTGCCGGCCAGAAGACCGTCAGTGTGGTCAATGCAGGGTCGAATGTGCCTCTCTTCAGGTATTTCAACGCAGCCGGAACCGAAATTTATCCCGGAACCGCGCCCGCGGTCATTCCGGCGATCCGGACGATCGAGATCACCCTCCTTGTGGAGACCGAATATGTAGACCCGTCTTCAGGGCAGAAACGCAGGCTGGTCTATTCCACGCGCGTCATCCCCAGAAACCATGGGTTCTTCAGATAAGGAATCGTTATGAACACCCAGCCTGATCATGTGAAAGCAAGCCGTTCCGAAGGGGGGTTTGCCCTGGTGGCCGCCATCATTGCCTGCCTGATCCTGATGGCCCTGGCGATGCTCGTCATCTCGCTGTCAACGGGCGACCTGAGAACAAGCTCCGCCGTTGTAGGCGGCAAGCGGGCCCTGCTTGCGACGGAAAGCGGCGTCCACAACCTCACGCAGACGTTCGACCCCGCCGGAACGAATTTCGGCCTCAACAGCACCTGGCAGAATGTGGATGCGGCCAATGATCCCGGCTCCCAGTACCGGTATACTTCATCGGCGGCAAGCGCCCTTGCGCCCATGCCGCTGCCCGGATATTCTGTGGAGGCCGGTCAGGGTTGGGGGATGTCCAGGTACAACGTCGCGGTCGACGGGCGGAACACTTTATACAACGCGCAAATGCAGGTCAGCGTAGGTGTCGGCTATGGACCGGTGCCGATCAGCACGACATACAAGTGATCAATGGTCATTCAGTCCCGCGAAGGGTAACACGGAAGGGAGGCGGAAAATGTTGAAATGCAAGATGGCCATCATGGCAGTGATTTCCTCAATATTTCTGGTCGTTTCTCTTGGCCAGGCGGTAACTGCGACGAGAGGATCCGTTACGGGATCATCCACGTCTTCCCAGTCCAGGATGATGAAAGTAATCGGGTTCATTAGTAAAATGGAAAATAATGTCCTGTATCTGGAGAATAATCAGCGTTACGATTTGCGCAATGTCAGCGTGACGGACCTGTCCGGCAGCGGCAACCGCGTCTCGACCAAGAAAAGGACGGCGGAGATGCTGTTTGTCAACGGGGTATTGAGGGAAGTCGTCATTCGTTAACGGTTAAAGACCGGTATAAGGAGTACCGCCATGAAAATGGAAATAAAACATCTATGGTTCGTCGCTGCTCTGTTATTCATATGCCTGTTGCTGCCATTGAACACGAAGCACGCAGCGGCGGACGAACAGGAGCTTTTTACGTCAGGGACCACCATACAGCCGAACGTTTTGATTATCCTCGATAATTCCCAGAGTATGGACGAGGATTTTGTCGGCAACAGCATCGGTCCGTGGAAGACGGGAAGCCGACTCGTGGAAGCCAAAAGGGCCTTGAGGACTCTGGTCAACAGTTACGCCAATCAGATGCGCATCGGTTTGATGACCCATAATCTGCCGAGCGTCAGCGCCTATCACCTCCACAATGCGGCCTACTTTGTCTCCTATGAACCAAAATCCTACTGCCCGAGCCCGCCGGCGGCATGCACCGATTACTGTTACAATCACGGCAACTGGACGGCAAGGGCCGCCTGCAACACGGCCTGTCAGGCGCAGAATGCCGCGTTTGACGTCGACTACTTCGACGAGATCGTCAGGTCCCAGTCAAACGGCGGACCGTTCGGTCCCAATACCGAGCAGAGAATGAGGTACTGCAACATCGTCTATCCGAAAACGAACCGCACACCGAATCCGGATACCGCACAGACAAACTACATCCATTACAAACTGCCCGGAACTTATTATTCGGGTTCCGACCAGGGTTACCGGTTTCTCTATTCGACAAATTACACAGCGGATGACAATCCCGGCAATGATACCTACTCCTTGTATACAGCAAAAACGGGGACAAGCGATGACAACACGGGTTACAGCGGCGGCGCCGGTTCCGCGAGCTTCGGCGCAACGGATGAAGATATCGCACTGGGGTTCCGTAACTGGGGCAGAAGAATGGCCTGGTATCACACCAGCCGGGTCTGGTTTGCCAACAGCTCCCCCGGCGGCGGCCGCCGTCACGTTGCCTGCGATAACAACGGCAGCAACAACAACCAGCGGGACAGCCTGCTGGCGAAGCTGGACATGAAGGAGAATGATGAGGCGGGATATATGAGCTGCAGCACGGGCAATACGTGCAGCTACATCGTCGGCGCCGGACTTACGCCGACGGCCGGTACATTCCGGTCCGCCATCAACTACTTCAAGGGCGAAAATGACTATCGAACCGGTGTCTCCAATACGAGTCCGATTACCGATTCCTGCCAGAAAAACTTCGTCATCTATATTTCGGACGGCCTTCCCAGCGTCAACGAGACCGGCGGCACCGGTTCCGCGACGAGCCTGATGCCCGATGTCCTGACCAAAATCGATGCCCTGCGAGCCCTGGTGAAAACACTGGGAACCGGCTCCAACACAACAGATTACACCTTCAACATCAAAACCTATGTGCTGGGAATGGCCCTGACGGACGCTGCAAAACCCCATATCGACAATATGGCCTCTCACGGAGGCACAGCGGTCGACGGTTATGCCTATTATGCCGATGACGTGACAGCCATGATCAATGCCCTCAACAACATCTTTTCCGATATCGTCAACAAATCCTTTTCCTTCTCTACAGCCTCCGTGTCATCCTCCCGGCTTGCCGACGAGAACTTTCTTTATGAGGCGTCTTTTGAGCCTACCGGCACCGACCCGTTCTGGAAAGGATACTTGAAAAAGTGGTCGATTAGAGCCGATGGCGGTCTGGACAGTGTACTGTGGGACGCAGGAAATGCATTAAGCGCCAAATCAGCCGCCGACAGAAGTATCTATACATTGATTAACGGAACCCTGACGGCTTTCAGCACATCGAATATCACCTATACGCATCTGAATGTGGCCGATCAGACCATCGCCAACGGCGTGATCGGTTACGTCAGAGGCGAAAGCGCCTACAACCCGGATAACTGGAAGCTGGGCGATATTTTTCACGCCAACCCCATCACCATCGGCTCTCCCTCGCCGTATTTCTGGGATTTCCTGGACAGCACCAATGCGTTTGGAGAGTTCCGGGATAACCATCCCCGGTCCAGCTACTGCGTCGGAGGGGGGACATCCTGCGCGGGATACGGGAAGCGCCTCGTCGTCGTGGGCGCCAACGACGGTCAGTTCCATGCCTTCAAGGGGTCGGACGGATCGGAATATTGGAGCTTCATCCCCCCGAACCTCCTGCCGAAGCTGCGGTATCTCTCCCATGCGGTCCATCCGATTCCGTCCCCGGTTCCGGAACACATGTTCTTCGTTGACGGACCGGTCAGCGTTGCGGATGTCTGGCTCGGGACCGGCGCCGGTGATACGAAATCAAGCGGGGACTGGAAAACCTTGGGTGTTTTCAGCGTCGGGAGAAACGACCGGGACTACACGACCACCGATAAGAGCGCTGTTCCCCAATCCACCAAGTACTGGAGCTGGAACGCCTCCTGCGACGGCAATATACAAGAGACCTATAACGGCGCCGACGGCCATACGTATTATTACTGCGGTTATTACGCCTTCGATTTTACCGGCGTCACGAGCACGTCGCCTGCGTTCAAATGGATGTTGAACATCAACACGACGAAATATCCCACCGAGACCGCAGCCGCCGTATGGCCGTTTCTGGGAGAGCCCTGGAGCAAGATGGCGATGGGCAGGGTGAAGATCGGCGGAAATGAGAAGTGGGTCGGATTCATCGGGGGGGGGTACAACGCCGCCCAGTGCAGTGACAGCACCGGCGACAAACGGGGCAAGGGGATTTTCGTCGTGGATCTGAGCGACGGCGCCGTCCTCTGGTCTTTTACCCGTGATGACAACAGCGATATGGAATATTCCATTGCGGCGCCTCTGACCATCGTCGATACGGATAACGACGGGTTTGTCGATGCCGCCTATGTGGGAGACCTGAAAGGGAACATGTGGCAGTTCAATTTCTGCAAGACAGGCAGCACGAGCACTTGCGGCACCGCAAACTGGACGGGCACGCTCCTGCTCGACAGGATCGGCGGCACTGACAAATACCCCCTGTACAATCAGGCAACCGCTGCCAAGGACAACGAAGGCAATCTCTGGATCTACTGGGCCACCGGAGACAAGGCGGATCCGACGGGCAACGGCCCCGCCCAGTACGTATACGGGCTTAAACCCCTTCTATGCGTGAACACAAGCGGAACGCCGACGCCGTGTTTAAGGAGTGATCTGGATAATATAACGTCAGATCACCAGGCATATTGCGGTACGACTTCTCAGAAAAAGGGATGGTATATCAACCTTGCGGGACAACACGAACAGGTCTTAGCGGACCCCGTTGCCTTCGGCAATATTCTGTACGTGACGTCGTTCGTCCCCGCGTACGGAAGCAGTGATTTATGCACGAAGACCGGAACGGCCTACCTGTATGCGATCAATATCGGCAGCAGTTCTTCCACGTGCACCGTCGGCTCGGGCGCATTGCCCGGAGGAGAGAGGAGAGTTGCAATCGGAGCCGGCATCGCCTCCTCCCCCATGATATCCTTAAAGCCCGGTACGGCGCTTCCCCCTGATCTTTACGTCACAACGAGCGGTGCGGGGGCTCAGGAAGCGAGCACGGTAAGGGTTAATTTTAATCCACCGACCCTGTCGAACAGAACGAATATGCTCTTTTGGAGGGATATGCGGATCCAATAACGGCAAGTTCGTAAAAAGCAGCAAGCGTCAAAAATTTTGGACGGCAGTCCAGACACGGTGATGAGATTTGTCAAAGAAGCCGGGAAGCGGTCTGAAAATGGCAGTGAAGCCGAAGAAGGTCGCTGCCAGCAAATCAGTGGGAAAGCCGAAGGTTCCGCCGAAACGGATTCTGATCGTCGGGGGCGGCGCCGCTGCGGCGATCATTCTCGCTTTATTGATTTTTTTCGCCCTGCCGCGCAAGGATGCGCCTCCGGGAGCGCCCCCGCAGGCGACGGCCCTGTCGCCCGGATCCGTTTCGGAACGGCCCGGGGTGTCTACGCAGGGGCTTTCCGGGGACGACAGGAAAGACTTCCCGTCGATTCGGACCATCCGCCTCGAACCTCCCCGGCCCACCAGAATGGACACCCTCAAGGCCGAGGTCCTGACGGATGCTCCTGATCCGGACCGCATCACCTATACTTACGTCTGGAAGGTCAACGACCGGATTGTCGAGGACGCGGATGGAAACACGCTCGACCTTTCGGCCCTTGACCTGAAAAAGAGAGACCTCATCAGCGTCAGCGTCACGCCCAATGACGGCGAGCGAGAAGGCTTTACCGTAGAAAGCCCCATTGTTGCCGTCCACAGCATTCCCCCGACGCTCGACCTGAAGATGCCGCGGCAGACGAGGAAAGCCTCAGAACCCCTGGAGTTTCAGCTCGTCAGTCTCCATCCGGACAGCGACGGGGTCACCTTCAGCCTGGAAGCCCCCATCATCCCGGGCATGTCGATCGACCCCAATTCCGGCAAAATAACCTGGATCATCCAGCCAAACCAGGAGGGAACTGTCCGTTTCGGGGCCGTCGCAGAGGATACGGAGAAGACAAAGGTAACCAGAATATTTGATATAACCGTGGAAAAATCGTTCGTTGCACCCGTCCCGGCGGGCGTCGGCCCGAATTCCCGGTCCGCTCCGGGACCGATTGTTGAACGCCGCTCGTCTGATCGATAAAGGCGCACCGGTCGTCGGCTCCTGATTGCGCAAGATCGTCGGACTTGGAAAAGTGCTTGACATGACGTTCATCTGAAGATAGTGTCACTGGCAGTATTCTGGAGTCCTGTTTGTGCCGGACGATCGCAGATACATTGCAAATGGGAGGGAGATCGAATATGGGGTCGGCTCGGAAATACTGTGCCATCTGTGCCTGGCGGGCCAATTGCCAGAAGAAATTCAGCGTGAGTACGGATGCGACGGGTCAGGTTCACTGCCCCGATTATTCAAGGGATCTTGCCATCAAGGACAAGGATATTGACGAGGCGCTCAAAAAAGAACAAAACGCCTAACGCATGACCTTTGGACATTCGACCTGTGACAAGTGATCGTGAGGAACAGCTCATCACTTGTCACTTTTTTTTATGACGATGAAAACAAAAATTATCACCATTCTGGAGCAGGCTTTAGCCGCCTGCCGCCGACAGGGCCTGCTGACAGCGGCCGAATGGCCGGTCGTTGAAGTGGAGTTGACAAAAGACCCGGCTCACGGCGATTACGCCACGAACCTTGCCATGATTCTGGCATCCCGGGAGAAAAAGAACCCCCGCTTGATTGCCGGGATGCTGTCGGAGGCCATTGATGATACCGGGGGAATTCTGGAGCGGGTCGAAATCGCCGGACCCGGCTTCATGAATTTCTCCATTCGGACCGAGGTCTGGGTCAAGGAGCTGGCGGCCGTGCATGCACAGCGTGAGCAATTCGGCATGATGAATTTCGGCCGGGGGAAGACCACGCAGGTTGAATTCGTCAGCGCCAATCCGACGGGTCCCTTGCATATCGGCCACGCCCGCGGCGCCGTGGTGGGGGATATCATAGCCAACCTCCTGGAGGCGGCAGGGTATGCCGTTTCCCGGGAATACTACATCAACGACGCCGGCAACCAGATGCACAACCTCGGCCGGTCTCTCTGGTATCGGTATCGGGAGCAGATGGGGCAGTCTGTGGAATTTCCCGATGGCTGCTACCACGGCGATTATATGAAAGATCTGGCGGCACGAATTATCGCCAGGGACGGAGGCGCCTGGCTGGCGAGCGATGAGGACGCGGTCATTCCCGCGTTTACGGACTTCGCCGCCGGAGCGATTCTGGAAGGTATCAAGCAGGATTTACAGGCTTTCGGCGTGACCTTCGACTGTTATTTCAGCGAACGGGACCTCTACCGGGACAACCGCGTCGGCCGGCTTCTGGATGAGCTGCAGGAAAAGGGATTTGTGTATCGCGAGGGGGAAACCCTCTGGTTCAAAACAACGGCCTTCGGCGACGACAAGGACCGCGTGGTGGTGCGCCAGAACGGAGAGCCCACCTATTTTGCGGCCGATATTGCCTATCACGCGACCAAGTACCAGCGGGGGTTCGATCGCGTGATCGATGTATGGGGCGCCGATCATCACGGTTATATCTTGCGGCTTTACGCGGGGATCCAGGCGCTGGGCCGCTCCCCGGATGACTTGAAGATTGTTCTCGTGCAACTGGTCAACCTGCTCAGGGACGGCAAGCCCGTAGCCATGTCCACGCGTTCCGGCGAATTTGTCACCCTGCGGGAGGTGGTCGATGAGGTGGGGCGCGACGCGGCCCGGTATAACTTCATGATGCGCCGCTCAGACAGCCATCTGGACTTTGATCTGGAACTGGCAAAGAAGCAATCGAATGAAAATCCGGTATATTACGTCCAGTATGCCCATGCACGCATCTGCAGTATCCTGAGGATGGCACAGGAACGCGGTTACCGCGCGTCAACCGATGAGGAGGCCGCCCTGAACCGGCTGAAACTTTCCGAAGAAATCGACCTGATCAAGGCCGTCATGCGTTTTCCCGAAGTGATGGAAGGGGCCGTCAAGGCCCTTGAGCCGCACCGCCTGACCTTTTATTTGAATGATCTGGCCGCTCTGCTTCACAGTTACTATAATAGAAACAAGGTCCTCTCTGAAGACCAGGCCATGAGCGAGGCCAGGTTGTATCTGGTGGAATCCGTGCGGATCGTTTTGCAGAATGCTTTGAAATTGCTGGGCGTATCAACACCGGAGCGCATGTAGCGTCCAGTGTCGTTCATCGGCAGTCGATTTTTCAATTCATGACGGGCGGCGAATGCACCAGAAACTACCATGATGACCAAGAATACCCGCAGATTTGAACTTAAACTGGGGCGGATCGGATTGATCCTTTTCTTACTGAGCATGTCCGGCCTGCTTTTTGGCGTTTTCCTGCTGGGTGTGACGGTGGGTAAAAACATCGATACTTATCCGGAGAAGATTGCCCGTTTTCTCCCGGACAGGATTAAAACCTTGATCAGCCGCCTGTTACAGGACGCGACAACGCCGTCTGTCGCCATGCGGGATGATCTTGATCTGAAACAGGAAAAACCGGAACCGGATATGGGGCTGACCTTCTATGATAGACTGGGCAAGCGGAAAGCGGGTCCGAAAGGTATGGCGCCGGACGGCATGATTTTGCAGAAAGCACCCGTAGCGGCGGTTAAGGAAAAGCCCCCGTCGCCGCAAGCGACGCAGCCGACTGAGCCAAAATCCCCGGGGCCGGCCCCGGCAGTCCAGAAAGAGCCGCCGATAAAGGAAAAATCGACGCCGCAGGGAAAATTCATGGTCCAGGTCGTGTCCTATCAGGGAAGGAGCAAAGCAGAGGCCCTCGTCAAAAAAATTGCTGCGATGGGTTATGCGGTCCGAACGGAAGTAACGGAGCTGCCGGATAAAGGAAAATGGTTTCGGGTCGTGATGGGGGAATTTTCGAGCCGGCCGGAGGCGCAAAAGGCGGTTGACGCAGTGTCCAGAAAAACCAAGGGCTTGAGTTGTGTTATCCGTTCGGTGGACGGCCCCGGAAATTAAGAGATCAGAAAAACAGCCATGTTTTACGAAGCCGTAGAATTTGGACAATTATTTATATGAGTGCATCATGTTTGAGAGCTTAGCAGAAAAATTAGACGGTATTTTTAAGAGATTAAAAGGCCACAGCCGCCTCGATGAGGATAACGTTCAGGGGGCCATGCGCGAAATCCGCATGGCTCTGCTTGAGGCAGACGTGAATTTCAGGGTGGTCAAGGACTTTATCGAAGATGTGCGCGTCCGCTCGCTGGGACAGGAGGTTCTGGAAAGTATCACACCGGGCCAGCAGGTCGTTAAAATTGTTCACGAACGGCTTGTGGAACTCATGGGCGGCGCCAGTTCCCAACTGCGTTTCGGCAGCCGGATACCGGCGCCCATCATGCTGGTGGGCCTTCAGGGGTGCGGCAAAACGACTACTGCCGTCAAGCTGGCGCGTCATGTAGCGGGTCTCCATAAAAAAGTGTATCTCGTTTCCGCCGATGTCTATCGTCCCGCGGCCATGCAACAGCTGCGTGTCCTCGGCCAGCAGATCGGCGCCGGCATATTCGATGCTGCGGGGATGACGGATCCCGTCAACATCTGCGTGCAGGCGGTCAATGAGGCCCGCCGCAACGGCTTTGAAGTCATCCTTGTCGATACGGCCGGCCGTCTGGCCATTGATATGGAAATGATGGACGAACTCCAGCGTATCAAGGAGATGATCCATCCGGCGGAAATCCTGTTTGTGGCGGATGCCATGACCGGCCAGGATGCCGTGAACGTCGCGGCGCGATTTGACGAAAGGCTCGGGATCGACGGCGTGATCATGACCAAGATGGATGGAGACGCCAGGGGCGGTGCGGCCCTGTCGCTCAAGGCTGTTATGGGCAAGCCGATCAAGTTCGTCGGGGTGGGTGAAAAAATTGATGCCCTGGAGGTGTTCCACCCAGACCGTATGGCCTCTCGCATCCTCGGTATGGGCGATATTCTGAGCCTGGTGGAAAAGGCGCAGGCCGCGGTGGATGAAAAAGAGGCCCGGGAACTGGAAAAAAAATTCCGGAAGAATGAATTCACGCTTGAAGATTTTCGGAATCAACTCAAGCAGATCAAAAAAATGGGCTCCCTGCAGGATATCATCGGCATGATCCCCGGATTCGGCAAGCTGAAGGCATTGCGGAACATGACGCCCGACGAAGGAGAACTCGTGAAGGTTGCCGCGATCATCGATTCCATGACCCGGAAGGAACGCATGAATTATCTGCTCATTGACGGCCAGCGGCGGAAGCGCATCGCCAGCGGCAGCGGCGTCTCAGTGCAGGATGTCAACCGTGTGCTGAAAAACTACATTGATATGAGAAAAATCATGAAAAAAATGACATCCAGGGGAGGGATGAAAGCCTTTAAAAGGGGAAATTTCCCCTTTTCAACGTAAAAGAAGTATGATAGACAGCCCTATCGATCTATCTGGATCGTATAAGGGTTAATTTTTTCAGGAGGTTTTAAGAATCAGGATGGCCGTAAAAATCAGACTGACACGCATGGGGGCAAAAGGCAGGCCCGTATACCGGATCGTTGCTGCAAACTCGGCATCGCCAAGAGATGGAAAATTTCTGGAGATATTAGGAAATTATGATCCGAAAAAAGATCCACCCGAAGTGATATTGAAGGAAGATCTCGTAAAAAGCTGGCTGGCCAAGGGTGCGAAGCCGACCTTGACCGTATCCAAGCTTTTGATTAAGAAGGGCATCGCCGTTCCCGCGTAGTCATCATAGCCGGATTATAGTTAACAACGGGAAACAATCTCGGAATGGGTCTGACATTGATTGATGAAGAATTTTTGGAGGTTGTGACGATGAAAGACTTGATCAAGTTTATGGCTCAGGCGTTGGTGGATCATCCCGAACAGGTTGAAGTCTCTGAGGTGGCCGGCGAACAGACATCCGTGATTGAGCTCAGGGTGGCCAAGGAAGATTTGGGGAAAGTGATCGGCAAACAAGGCCGGACGGCAAAGGCCATGAGAACCATTTTGAGTGCGGCCTCGACGAAGCTTCGTAAAAGAACGGTGATGGAGATCATCGAGTAAAGGCAATGGGAAAAGACGATCTCCTGGAGATTGGGGAAGTCGTCAGGCCCCATGGCCTGAAGGGACGGATTAAGGCGAAGTCTTATCTGGTTTCAATAGGATCCACGCATCGACTGGATGAAGTTTTTATCAGAAGGTCCAAAGAGCCAGCCGTGCGTTTCCGGATCAAAACCATGCAAGTCGAACGAAAAACATTATTTCTGGAGCTTCGGGGAGTTGAGGACGTAGACGCTGCAGCGCGGCTTGTGGGTTGTCAAATTCTCATCTCCTCGGATAAACTGGAAAAACTTCCGGAAGATGAATATTACTGGCACGAGCTTCTGGGGATTCAAGTTACGACGGAAGCGGGTCAGAGCCTGGGCCGGATCGAGTCGATTGTCCCCGGACAAAACCATGATGTATATGTGTGTGCGGGCAATGAACGGGAAATTTTGCTGCCTGCCATCGGGGAAGTGGTCCGGAAGATCGATATCAATGCCGGTGTCATGGTGGTGAGACTGCTAAAAGGACTTTGAAGGCATGATCCGGTTTGACATCCTTTCCGTCTTTCCCGGGATGTTCGCGTCCGCCTTTGATTGCAGCCTCCTGAAAAAAGCACAGGAAAAGAACCTGATTGAAATACAGGTTCTGGATATCCGCCATTATACGGAGGACAGACACCGGATGACAGACGACGCCCCCTATGGCGGCGGGGGCGGCATGGTCATGAAAGTGGAACCCATTGACCGGGCCTTGCAAGCCGCGGCGCCGGACAGGGATCAGGCGCTGGTCGTTCTCTTGACCCCGCAGGGAGAGACTTTTAGTCAGAAAATTGCGGAAGAGATCGCAACCTATCCGCGGATTGTTCTGATCTGCGGACATTATGAAGGCTTGGACGAACGGGTCAGGGCGCACTTGGTGGATCGTGAAATTTCGATCGGGGACTATGTTCTGACAGGCGGGGAACTGCCAGCCATGATTCTTGTAGATGCCGTTGCGAGGCTCATTCCGGGCGTTCTTGGGAATGTGGAATCTGCCGTAACGGATTCATTCGCCACAGGGCTGTTGGAATATCCGCAATACACGCGTCCGGCTGAATACAAAAACTGGAGAGTGCCGGATGTTCTGATGTCCGGCCATCATCGGGAGATTGAGAAGTGGCGGCGCCGGGAGGCCCTCCGGCGGACCCTTGACCGGCGGCCGGACTTGCTGATGCAGGCCGACCTGTCGGCAGATGATTTGGCGATGATAGAGGCGTTAAAATGTCTTCGGGAAGACATTGAATAAGCCATTGCATGGCATATTTTAATCGATCAGGGTTAAAAAGGAGTCTTGAATTATGAATGTCGTTGAGAGTATTGAAAAGGAACAGTTAAGGGGGGACATCCCCGATTTCCAGTCCGGAGACACGGTCCGGGTAAATGTGCGGATTATCGAGGGACAGAAGCAGCGAATCCAGGCCTTTGAGGGCGTGGTTATCCGCAAAAAGCGTGGCGACTGCCGGTCGAACTTCACAGTTCGAAAAATTTCTTACGGTATTGGTGTTGAAAGAACCTTTCCCCTCCATTCACCGGTCATCGACAGCATTGATGTCATTACCCGCGGAAGGGTCCGTCGTTCCCGTCTGTACTATCTCAGGGGCCTGAGGGGGAAAAAGGCGCGAATCCGCGAAAAAGGCAAATCCTAGACCGGAATGTCGGTGCCTTTCGCTGTGCCCCAGAGGGCAGAGGGCTTGCAGGCTTGCCATATTCTTCAAGACTGACGACTTCGTAGAAGGCCTGGATGCTGAGTTGCGCTGCATCTTTCGTCATTGGGGAAAGAAGGGCGCTGTCCCCATTTTCGCCTCCATTCCCCACGATTTGCGCGCCTTGCCTGCGGAGCTTTTTACGTAGCCGTCGAATGTGGATAGTTTTTCGACTTTTTTCTGTTCCATCAAAAATGATGAACGCATTCGAATGTCATGCACGACAACGCGGCTACCGGATCATCGCCGGCATTGACGAGGCCGGAAGGGGGCCGCTGGCAGGGCCGGTCGTGGCAGCCGCGGTGATTTTGCCGTCGGATTACCGGCATTCGGAAATCAACGATTCAAAACAGCTTACACCCGGAAAAAGGGAACGCCTCTACGGGGTGATCAAAACGGATGCCCTTGCCATTGGGCTTGGCGTCGTCGAAGCGTCCGTCATTGACCACGTCAATATCCTGCAGGCTACGCTGATGGCCATGCGTGATGCGGTCCTTGACCTTTCGCTTGTCCCTGATTATCTGCTCATCGATGGGAAGCATCGGATAGGCGTCCAGACCCCGCAGGAAGTCATTATCAGAGGAGATGCCAGGAGCATTTCCATTGCAGCAGCTTCCATCGTTGCCAAGGTCTCGCGGGACAGGATCATGGAGATCTATCACCGTCAATTTCCGCAGTACAATTTTCTGAAAAATAAAGGTTACGGTACAGATGAGCATCGGGAAGCCTTGCGCCGTTGCGGGCGATGCAAGATTCACCGGCTTTCATTCACCGTCAAAGCATCCAGAAGCCATCAACCCACCCTGTTATCATGACACGGAACAATAAATCAGCAAAGGACATGCGGCGCATCAGGACGGGGAAACAGGGCGAGGACCTTGCGGTTGCCCATCTGCGCAAGGCGGGCTACCAGATCATCACGCAGAATTACCGGTGCCTTTACGGGGAAGTGGATGTGGTTGCGTGGGACGGCGACACCCTTGTCTTTGTGGAGGTCAAAAGTAGAAAGTCGGGGACGTTCGGCGTACCGCAGGAAGCGGTGGGGATCGAAAAGCAGAAAAAACTATCCCGGGTCTCCCTCCATTACCTTCAGCAAAAGCGCTTTGAAACCTGTAATGCCCGTTTTGATGTCATCGCCGTCAGGATGTCGCCGGACGGAATCCGGATCGATCTGATCCAAAACGCCTTTAATCTAATTTTTTAATATTGGCCTGTGAAAGATGATTCGCAAGTGGCGAATCAAGTATTTTCCGCCTTTCCAGAGATTGCGTTGACGGATCGGATGGTCATCCTGTTAACGGAAAAGATTTTAATTCCATTTCTAAATCAAAGCGCTATCTTTGTTGGCAGCGTCGTCGGCTTCCTCAACGTATGTACATACGCCTTGTCGCCTCCTCCTTGCCGCCTCGATATCATCTTTGATTTAGAAATGGAACAAGACGCAGCGAAGCCATTATTCACAGATATCGATGTGAGGAGCGCGCGAAATACGAGACACGCTTCACGAGATATAAGATGTGCCGCTTGCAAACCCCTTTCAATGGATAACCGCGCTGTTGCGGTTGTTCGTTTCCCGCCTGTGGCTGGTGTTTTCTCCAGAACGGCGTCGGACGAATAAGCAGCCGACAGCTCATCCGCAAGGGTCAGGCCGATGACGCCGGCTCTGACAATCGTGATTGTGCAATGATGGATGGTCAGAAGCGGGTCAAGGGCGGCCTCCCGATCGGATAGACGTTGAAGCCGATGTCAAAGCAGCGCTGATGGTCGAGGATGTTCCGGCCATCAAAGATGAAGGCCGGCTTCAGCATGATTTTGTATATCTTCTCAAAATCGAGTTCACGGTACAGGTCCCACTCGGTCATCAACGCAATGGCGTGACATCCGGCGGCCGCCGCATAGGGATCCTCGATATAGCTGACTTGTCCTTGTGCATCATGCAGATCGACCTCGGCATTTCTGAGGGCCTGCGGATCCGAAATGACCACGACGGCTTTCTCTGCCATTAGGTTTTTCGCGATGTAAATAGCCGGGCTTTCACGGGTATCTCCTGTATTGGCCTTGAAGGCAAAGCCCAGCAGGCAGATTTTCTTGCCCGCGAGGGTGCTGAACATGGCCTTCAGCATGGTTCGGGTAAACCGGGTCATTTGATCATCGTTGATCAGAATCACGCCCTCCCAGTAATCCGCCACCGTATCCAAGCCGTAATTCCGGCAGAGGTAAACGAGATTCAGGATGTCCTTTTTAAAACAGGAGCCGCCGAATCCGACGCTGGCCCTAAGGAATTTGGAACCGATTCGGCTGTCCATTCCGACTGCCCGGGCCACTTCATCAATATTAGCCTCCGTTGCCTCGCAGAGCGCCGAAATGGCATTAATGGAGGAAATGCGTTGGGCGAGAAAGGCATTGGACACCAGCTTGGAAAGCTCGCTGCTCCAGATATTCGAGGTAATGATTTTATCCGCCGGCACCCAATGCAGATAGATGTCAACCAAGGCCTGGCGGGCGACCAGGCCGCGCTCATTTTCTCGGGAGCCGATGAGGACCCGGTCGGGCTGTTTCAAATCTTGAATGGCGGAGCCTTCGGCCATGAATTCTGGATTGGACAACACGTCGAAGTGGATGTCGTTGCCCGCGCCGTTGAGAATGCGCTCCATGGCCAGAGCCGTTCTAACGGGAAGCGTGCTTTTTTCGATGACGATTTTCGGGGATTCGGAATGTTGCAGGATCTGCCGGGCGGTGGCTTCCCAGAATTGAAGGTCCGCCGCCATGCCCGCACCTTCGCCGAAGGATTTCGTCGGCGTATTGACGCTGACAAAGAGTATGTCGTTTTCCCGGATGCCCCTGGCAATATCGTCGCTGAAAAAAAGATTTTTCCCGCGGGTTGCCCGGACCAACTCTTCCAAGCCTGGTTCATAAATGGGAAGCGTGTCGGAGTTCCACTGCTCGATCCGCTGGGGGTTGATATCCACCACCGTAATTCTGTAGTCCGGGCACTGGTGCGCGATCATGGCCATGGTAGGCCCGCCGACATAGCCGGCGCCGATACAGAGGATGTTCTTGTTATGCGTCATGGCCGTTCTGTCCTTTACCTGCAATCCCCGCGCGGAAATAGGCGATGGTTTTTTTGATGCCTTCCTCCAGAGAAATTTCAGGCTGCCAGCCCAGGGTTTCCCGAGCCAGGCGGATGTCCGGTTTGCGCTGGGCCGGGTCATCTTGGGGGAGAGGCCTGAAGATGATTTTTGCACGGCTGCCCGTCATGCGGATGATCCGCTCGGCCAGTTCAAGAATCGTAAATTCGTAGGGATTGCCGAGGTTCACGGGACCGAGAAAGTCATCCGGTGTGGCCATCATCCGGATAATACCGTCAATCATGTCATCCACATAGCAGAATGAACGGGTCTGTGAGCCGTTCCCGTAAACCGTGATATCCTGATGGGTCAGGGCCTGGACGATGAAATTACTCACAACCCTCCCGTCGTTAACGGCCATACGGGGGCCGTAGGTATTGAAGATCCGGACGATTTTGACCTTCACGGCATTCTGGCGATGGTAATCCATCATCAGGCATTCGGCGGCCCGCTTGCCCTCATCATAACAACTCCGAATGCCGATGGGATTCACGCGGCCCCAATAGAGTTCCGGTTGCGGGTGGACTTCGGGGTCGCCATAAACCTCGGAGGTTGAGGCCTGCAGGATCTTTGCTTTCACACGTTTGGCCAGTCCCAGCGTGTTGATCGCGCCCATCACGCTGGTCTTGATTGTTTTGATCGGGTTGTACTGATAATGTAGCGGAGAAGCAGGACAGGCCATGTTATAGATCTCATCGATCTCCAGATAGATCGGGTTGGTTATGTCATGTCGGATCAGTTCGAAATGCGGGTGCGGAAGCAAATGCAGAATGTTATCTTTGTTGCCTGTAAAAAAATTATCCACGCAGATGACGTCGTGTCCCTGCTCCAAAAGTTTGTCACAGAGATGCGAACCCAAAAAACCTGCGCCGCCGGTGATCAGAATGCGTCTCATCGTTGTTGCCTCTGAGAGAATATATTTTATCCTAAAATGTCTTGTGGATATTGAACAAAGATTCTGCTACGTAAACGAAAACGTGTATACTGTCAATAAAATTTGCAGACTTTTGAAAAACGGTCTTGCCGCGGCTCAAAAAATAGTGAGCGGTAAATATTTGATTTGTCGCTTGCGAGGCATTTCTCAGCGTTTCTGTAAATCTCTCGTTAGATGAATGCGAAACCAATGACTCATACTGGAACGTTGTATATCGTGGCAACGCCGATCGGTAATCTTGAGGATATCACACTCAGGGCCATCAGGATTCTCAAGGAGGTCGGTTTGATTGCTGCCGAAGATACCCGGCATACCCGCAAATTGCTCAATGCCTTTGATGTTCAAACCTCTTTGGTCAGTCTGCACGAGCATAATGAGGGAAAAAGAAGCCTGTCGCTGATATTAAAAATGAAAGAAGGCTTGTCTGTTGCCTATGTGTCCGATGCAGGAACACCGGGGCTCTCTGATCCCGGATTCCGCCTGATCCGTGCTGCCCTTGCTCATGAAATTTCCGTTGTGCCCATTCCAGGCGTTTCGGCGGTGATAACGGCACTCAGCGTCTCCGGACTGTCCATGAGCCGTTTTTTATTTCAAGGGTTCCTGCCGGCGAAAACCGCCAGACGGCGGCAGCAACTTGCGGAACTGGCAATGGAAACAGGAACTCTGGTTTTTTTTGAATCCCCCAACCGTCTGCTGTCAGCCCTCCACGATATTTCTGATATCATGGGAAATCGAGATGTTGTGGTTTGTCGGGAACTGACCAAGATTTATGAGTCTTTTTTCAGAGGGTCGGTGCAGGAAACGATCCGGACGCTGGAGGGCCAGCGGATCAAAGGGGAAATTACATTGCTTGTTTCCGGTTGTCCGGAGGCGAAACCCGAATGGTCGGATACAGCCCTGATGCAACGTTTTGAACAGTTGCGACAGAATCCCGCGCTGTCCCGCCGGGACTGCGTGGACCGGATTGCTGCGGAAACGGGCATACCGAAAAGCCGGGTTTACAGGTTGACGGTCACAGCATGACAAAATGAACTACTTGAACTCATCCGGGAGTTATGGTAACGCTTACCGCGAATATCTTGTGATCAGGAAAAAACAGGTGTGAACGCAGTTTGAGAAGGAGGTTTTTCCGGTGGCGAATGGACAGCAAACAGCGGCCAGCGAGCCCAAACCCTACTGGCGGCCCCTCAGACCGGGCGAAACGGTTTATATCCTGAATGATATTGTCGAGGGGCCGGAGGAAACCCAGGGTTTATCCCCGGTGATCAACAAACAAGGGATCAAAGACGTCTCCCGGACGGCGCCGTGGATCGCCCCGGTACAGATCCCGGAAAATATCGAAGCGCTCATCCGTGAAACAGCAGAAAGACTGGTCAGGGATATGGCGCCGGATATTATTGAAAGGGTTGTCCGGGAAGAGATAGAGAAGCTCAAGATGGAAGTTAACTGAACGAAATCCGAACTATCCGGAAGCGCAGGCTTTCGGAATACAGGCCGGGAGGGTTGAATGATTCGCAGGTTCCAGTGCGTAGCTGTATTTTTCATTCTGACGACGATCATGACGGGTTGCGGGTTCCGTACGACGCCAGTATCGATTCCCGGGTACGCCGATAAAGGCATTAGGCTGATCGCCGTGATGCCGGTGAAAGCGAAGACGGCTGATCCTGTTTTGGCAAAGCTCATGCGTGAGAGGATTCTGGAAGCCCTTTATTTCAAGGGTTATCCCAGGATTCCGGTCGGAGTCATTGATGACACGCTCGCGAAGATTTACGGCAAGCTTCCAGATCACGGCGCCGATATCCCACCGCAGGCGGTTCGTTCATTGCTGGCCGTCGATGCGGTTCTTTATGTGACTTTGAATGAGTGCAGAACCGCGACCACCTATCTTTATGCCGCCACGATCATATCGGCCGACTTTGATCTGCGCGACGGGAAAACCGGTGAGACGCTTTGGAAAACCCAGCCGCAGAAGGTAGAAAGAAATTTTGATATCACCAGGCAGCGTCTGGAACGGACTATTTGCCAGGTGCTGGAGCCGGCCATTCAGGAGGTGGTGGAGAAGGCCTTACAGGGTCTGCCTGATGGTCCGGATGCCATTAAATAATGACGACTTCGAGGTGCGTCTCTCTGCTGCCTTGCTCTGCATCAATGCAAGCTGAAGCATGCGACTACTCTGTTGCGGCGCATGTCCGAGTTGGTCTCTACCCTGGGTGATCGGCAACAGGTATCGGGATCTATTGATAAGGCCGTTGTTCATTGAGGATTTTCATGACTTTTTACGAGTGCATGCATACATGAATCATGAAGGGGGGAGACGATGAGGTCCGCGCTGGTCCGGGTTTATGAAGGCGAGGTCTTTGTGAAGGGCGGCGGAGAAAAAATAGCGGAAGCCCCGAAGCCGATCAATGCCCCCTGAAAGTGGCCTGCCCGAAAAAAGTTGAGGAAGATCGGAAAGTCATCAGGGAGGAATGAACCTTTATGATTAAATCCATACAGCAGATCGTCATTACAAGCGAAAGAATCGCCGAGACGCCGAGAGGCTTCACGGAAGTGAAAGACAAGGATCCTTGGGTGGAGTGAAATAGAGAACGAGATAAATCAAAATACAGATAGCCCGTTGATAGATTCATGAATATTCCGAATTTCCTGACGCTGCTGCGAATTATCCTTGTTCCGGTTCTGGTGATCTTTCTGATCAACAAGGCGTTTTTAGAAGCCCTGATCCTTTTTACATGTCTGGGGGTGACCGACGCGCTGGACGGGTTTTTGGCGCGAATCCTGAACCAGCAGACCGTTCTGGGGTCTTACCTGGATCCCATTGCCGATAAGGTGCTGATTATGACTTGTTTTCTGGCACTCGCGGTATTGAAGGTCATTCCGGGGTGGCTGGCTGTAATCGTCATCAGCCGGGATGTCATCATTCTCCTGGGCATTTCCATCCTGTCCATTATGAATATCACTTTCAAGATAGAGCCCATTTTTGTAAGCAAGGTGACCACTGCATTCCAGATCGCTGCGGTTTTTCTTGCCCTGTTTTTCAAGGCCTTGCCCTGCCCCGTTATCGACAATGTTTGGCTCCTGCTGCTGTATTGTCTGACGGCTCTTTTTACGATTCTATCGGGATATCAATATGTGGTCAGAGGCGTTAAGCTGATCAATTCCACCTGAAAACCATGAAAAAGAAGAAAGGGAGTAAAAAAGTGATATTTGTCTTGACATAACAGCATATTCTTGTTAAAAAGATCGCCTTTTAGGAGTAACTTCACATGTAGGCACGTAGCTCAGGGGGAGAGCGCCATCCTGACGCGGTGGATGTCCAGGGTTCAAATCCCTGCGTGCCTACCATATTTATTGTTCCGGATTGACGTCATCCATGTAACGACGGGCTAAGGGCATCAACAACGGTAAGGCGATGATGCCCTTTCTTTAATGGTGACAGTGATTTGAAAATCACTGAAAGTCAGGCTTGGTATCCGTATTTATGGGCTTTATCTGGTTTTTATTATGAATGAAATCAAAATCGCGATGCCGGACGGTTCCGAACGGGCCTATCAGACAGGCACACCTGTTGCGGAAATCGTCCGTTCCTGGAAGCCGGATCTGCTTATATCGACGATCGCCGCCAAGATCAACCGGCAGTCGGTCGATTTGAATTACCCTGTGCGGAACGACGGGGATTTATCCCTCATCGACATTCAATCGAAAGAGGGCCTTTCCATCCTCCGACACAGCATTTCCCACGTTATGGCCCAAGCCGTTCAGGATATTTTCCAGGATGTCCAGGTCGCCATCGGTCCGTCCATCGAAGACGGGTTTTATTACGATTTCGACCATGCAGAAACCTTCACACCGGAGGATCTGGAAAAGATTGAAGACCGGATGCGTGAGATTGTCGCGGCCAATCATCCGTTCAGCCGGCAGGACGTGCCGCGCTCGGAGGCCGTCGCGCTGTTCAAAGGCAGGGGCGAATCCTATAAGGTCGAGCTGCTAAACGATCTGCCGGAGGATGTCAAAACGGTCAGCCTCTACACGCAGGGCGGCTACCTGGATCTGTGCAGGGGGCCTCACATCCCCACAACCGGCATGATCAAAGCCTTCAAGCTGCTGAACGTAGCCGGTGCCTACTGGCGGGGTGACGAAAAGAACAGGATGCTGCAACGCATCTACGGGACGGGTTTTGCAATAAAAGAACATCTGGCGGAGCATCTGCGCATTCTTGACGAGGCGAAAAAACGGGATCACCGCAGGCTGGGCCGGGAATTGGATCTCTTCCAGATGAACGACGAGGCAGGGCCGGGGCTCATTATCTTCCACCCCAAGGGGATGATGTTGCGGTATCTCATCGAGGAGTGGGAGCGCAAAGAACACCTGAAGCGCGGCTATGACATGGTTATGGGGCCTCAGATTCTCAAGGCCGATCTCTGGAAAAAGTCGGGTCATTACGAGCATTACCGCGAAAACATGTACTACACGCAGGTTGAGGATCAGGAATATGGCATCAAACCTATGAATTGCCTGTCCCATATGCTCATATATAAGTCGAGAATCCGCAGTTACCGGGACCTGCCCCTGCGCTATTTTGAGTTGGGAACGGTGCACCGGCACGAGAAGACCGGTGTCCTGCACGGTCTCATGCGGGCGCGCCAGTTCACGCAGGACGATGCCCATATCCTTTGTACGCCGGACCAGCTCAATGCCGAGATCCGCGCCATCGCGGATTTTGTGGCTTACGCTATGAAAATCTTCGGATTTGAATATGAAGTCGAACTCAGCACCCGCCCGGCCAAATCCATCGGGTCCGATGCGGACTGGGAACTAGCGACGTCCGCCCTGAATAACGCCCTGAGGGACAACCGCATGGCCTACGATATTAACGAGGGCGACGGCGCCTTCTACGGACCGAAAATCGATTTCAAGTTGAAGGACGCCCTGAAAAGAAAATGGCAGTGCGCCACGATTCAATGCGATTTTACCTTGCCGGAGCGCTTCGACCTGAGCTATATTGGCCCCGATGGGGAAAAACACCGGCCAGTCATGCTGCACCGCGTGATTCTGGGCGCCATCGAACGGTTCATAGGGGTCTTGGTTGAACATTATGCCGGCGCCTTCCCCGTCTGGCTGTCGCCCGTGCAGGCGGTTCTGCTGTCCGTGACGGATAAGCATATTCCCTATGGCGAGACGGTCTATCGGCGGCTCATTGATGCGGATATTCGCGTGGAAAAAGGATTCGACAACGAAAAGCTCGGTTTCAAAATCCGGCAGGCGCAAATGCAGAAAATTCCCTACATGCTCGTGATCGGCGACCGCGAAATGGAGGCCGGGCATGTTGCTCCACGCTTGCGGGACGGGAAAAATCTCGGCGCCATGGTTCCGGATGACTTTATCGCGCTCGTTAAAGAGAAGTGCCAACAATATCAATGAATTATATTATTTGTTTGCAGGAGGTGAGCTATAAGTAAGGAGTTAAAAATTAACCGGGAGATCAGGGCTGCCCAGGTTCGAGTGATTGATGCTGAAGGAAAGCAACTGGGCATTATATCTTTATCGGACGCCCTGTCCGAAGCGGCGAAAGCGGGGCTGGATCTGGTCGAAGTGGCGCCTACATCCGAGCCTCCTGTATGCAGAATCCTGGATTATGGGAAATTCCGCTACCAGCAGAGCAAAAAGATTCAGGATGCCAAGAAGAGCCAGACCACCATACAAGTCAAGGAGATCCGGTTAAGACCCAAAACGGAGATACATGATCTGCAAGTGAAGATCAAGCACGTCAGAAAATTTCTTGATCAGCACGATAAGGTCAAGATCACCATGATGTTTCGGGGACGTGAAATCGCCTATTCTGAAATAGGCAGAAAAATGATGGAGGAAATCCGTGAAGCGTTGGCGGATGTTTCCGTCGTTGAGCAGCAGCCGAAGCTGGAAGGCCGTAACATGATTATGGTTCTGGCGCCTCCGAAAAAATAAATTGTGAAGAGTGTCTGTGCAGGTATAAATCTTGATAGAGGCAGATTTCCGCTTTGCGGGGATGTTTCTTGCCGTAATCGATTGAAAAAGGGGAAAAATAAATGCCAAAAATTAAAACACACCGGGGTGCGGCGAAGCGCTTCAGTTTGACAGGATCCGGAAAGGTCAAAAGAAGCAAGGCTTACGCCAGCCACATCCTCACATCCAAGACACGTAAGAGAAAAAGAAATTTGAGAAAAGCAGCCATTCTCGACAGATCTGATGAGCGGGAAATCAAGAAGCTGATACCTTATAAATAACCGGATTCACTGCGATGCTTAATATGACTATATCGGGAGACAAGAAAAATGCCTAGGGTAAAAAGAGCCGTTACGGCCAAGAAGAAAAGAAGAAAGATTTTAAAGATGGCCAAGGGCTTCTTTGGAGCAAGGAGCCGCTTGATCAGGACCGCCACCGAAGCAGTCGAAAGATCCATGAAATACGCTTTCCGGGACCGGCGGGCACGTAAGCGCGATTTTCGGAGACTTTGGATTGTCCGGATCAATGCCGCTGCCAAGCTTAATGAAATCTCTTACAGCCGTTTAATCAATGGGATGAAAAAGGCCCATATTGAAATTGACAGGAAGGTTTTGGCTGATCTGGCGGTGCATGATGCACGGGCGTTCTCGCATATTGTAACCATCGCAAAGGAAAGCCTGGCGGCATGATCAATGACTTAGAGGAACTACGGGTCAAAGCGATTGCCGATCTAAATCAGGCGGAAACGGAAGAAGCGCTCCTTGCGATTAAAACCAGCTATCTTGGGCGCAAAGGTCTACTCACCGGCCTGCTGCGGAATATCAGCCAGGTGTCGCTGGAAGAAAGGCCGCTTTTCGGAAGGCGTTCCAATGAAATCAAGAATATCCTTGCGGAGGCGATCGATAAAGCCCTGCAGCGCGTAACTCTGAAAAAACGGGAAGAAGCGCTCCTCGAAGAAAAAATTGACGTCACGCTGCCGGGCCGGGCTGTCCGGCCTGGAAGGCTTCATCCCATTATCCGGGTAAGCCGTGAGATTTGCGAAATATTTTCAGGACTTGGATTTTCCGTTGTGGAAGGTCCGGAGATTGAGTTGGATTATTACAATTTCGAGGCCCTGAATATTCCCAAAGACCACCCCGCCCGGGATATGCAGGACACATTCTATATTGAAGACAATATCGTCCTTCGGACGCATACGTCTCCCGTACAGATCCGAACAATGGAAAAGCTCAGGCCGCCGGTGCGGATTCTGTCGCCCGGTCGCGTCTACCGGCCCGATTCCGATATTTCTCATACACCCATGTTTCATCAGATAGAAGGACTGCTCGTCGATCAGGGCATTACCTTTGGAGACCTCAAAGGCGTGCTGACGTACTTCATCGAAAGAATATTCGGCGAAGATACGGCCATCCGTTTCCGTCCCAGTTTTTTTCCGTTCACCGAACCCAGCGCCGAGGTTGACATCCGGTGCGTGATTTGCAAGGGGACCGGCTGCCGCGTCTGCGGGCAAAGCGGATGGTTGGAAATCCTCGGATCGGGAATGGTGGATCCGGAGGTCTTCAAGAATGTGGGGTACGATCCGGAAGATATTTCCGGTTTTGCATTCGGGCTCGGCCTCGAACGAATTGCCATGCTCAAATACGGCGTATCGGACATCCGGCTTTTTTTTGAGAATGACTGGCGTTTTCTGGAGCAGTTTTAATGTTGGTTAGTTTGCGTTGGCTCAAAGATTATATCGACATCGACCTTGCGCCGACTGAGCTGGCGGACCGTCTGACAATGGCAGGTCTGGAGGTCGAAAACATCCGTGAAACGGCACCTGACTTCAGCGGGGTCGTTGTCGCGAAAATCCTTTCCATCAAGCCCCATCCCGATTCGGAAAAATTGTCGCTCTGTGAGGTGACGACGGGGAAGGACGTCCTGCCGATTGTCTGCGGTGCCGGAAACATTCGAATCGGCGATGTCGTGCCGCTGGCCCGCGTCGGAGCGACCATTCCCGGCGGCTATACCATCAGGAGTTCCCGGATTCGGGAAGAGCGTTCGGAAGGCATGCTCTGCTCCGAAGAGGAACTTGGTATCGGTCCGGAACGTTCTGGCATCATGATCCTGCCGGCTGAACTCCCGCTCGGACAGGATTTGATCGACGCCCTGAATCTGCGGGATATCGTCTTGGATATAGGAATCACCCCGAACCGGCCGGATTGCCTGTCCATGATCGGTGTGGCGCGGGAAATCGCAGCCATAACAGGCGGGAAGCTTAAGACGCCGGAGATTCTTCTTACGGAAGATGACGAGGACATCAACGAGATCACTTCGGTCGAGATTCTGGACACGGACCTCTGTCCCCGTTACACTGCCCGGATTGTAAAAAATGTAACGATTCGTCCTTCGCCATTCTGGATGCGCCGCCGCTTGGAATCTGTGGGGTTGCGTGCCATCAACAATGTCGTGGATGTGACCAACTTCGTCATGCTGGAATGCGGTCAACCACTCCATGCCTTCGACTACCGGTTTTTAAAAGAGGGACGCATCGTGGTCAGAAAATCCCGGCATGGGGAGACATTCACGTCTCTCGATGAGAAGGAACGAATACTGCGGGCCGATACCCTGATGATCTGTGACGGCGTCAAGCCCGTGGCCATTGCCGGCATCATGGGGGGGCTCAATTCCGAGATTAAGGACGACACCTGCATGGTGCTTCTGGAGAGCGCCTATTTCAACCCCGTATCGATCCGGAAGTCATCCCGCTGGCTGGGTATGAGTACCGATGCCGCTTTTCGGTTTGAACGGGGAATCGATCCCGGAGGCGTAGTAAATGCGCTGAATCGGGCCGCCCAACTGATTGCTGACCTGTCCGGAGGGGCTGTCTGCCGCGGCCATATTGATCAGTATCCCATGAAAATCGAATTCCCACGGGACATTTCCCTGCGTATCAGAAGGGTTCGGGATATCCTGGGAAAGGCCGTTGCGCCGGCGGAGATCATGCGGATCCTGAGAGACTTAGGGATGGTTGTCAACAAAGCGGATAAATCATCTTATCGCATAACGCCGCCTACGTTCCGAGTGGACATCAGCCGGGAGATCGATCTGATTGAAGAAATTGCCCGGCTTCATGGCTATGACCGGATTCCCGCCACGCACCCGGCCATTTCGTTCATGCCCACAAGCCAAGACCCACAAAAAGTCCTGGAAGAGCGGATTCGCACCCTGCTGAACGGTTATGGTTATTCAGAGGTGATTACATATAGTTTCGTTCCGGCAACAGCGGTTGAGAATCTAGGGCTGCCGGCCGATGATGTACGGCGAGCGACGGTAGCAATCCGGAACCCACTCACGGAAGAGCAAGCCGTGATGCGCACGACGATGATATACAGCCTGCTGGAAACCATGCGAAGAAATGCAGATGCAGGTTGTTTTGACCTCAAGTTGTTTGAGATGGGGAGAACTTACCTGGCCAGGCAGGCCGGGATGCTCCCTGCAGAGCAAAACAGAATTGGCGGAATTCTGACCGGTGCTCGATACGATGACTGTTGGCATTATTCCGGGCTTGCTTCGGATTTTTTCGATCTCAAGGGTTGCCTGGAGGGTCTCTTTGATCATCTAAAAATTGCTGCATTGAAATTCCGGTCGGACCTTCGGGAACCTTTCCTGCATCCCGGCCGGTCCTGTCGCATGACCATCGGGAAGGAGATGATCGGATTCCTCGGTGAGGTTCACCCGGATGTGCTGGCTAGGATGAACCTGAAGAGCCGGGCCATGGTTTTTGAAATAGACCTGGATGTTCTGGCCAGACATTTTTCTGGGATGATGGCCTATCGGGACGTTTCAAGGTTTCCTTCCAGTTCACGGGATGTGGCCTTTCTGATTTCCCGTGACTTGACGACAGAAGAGATCATTCATTTTTCCCTTGATATGCATGAAGAATTGCTTGAAAAAGTCTGTATTTTTGATGTATATGACGGAAAAAGCATCCCGGAGGGCATGATAAGTTTGGGGTTAAGGTTCTCTTACCGTGCGAATGACCGGACTTTGACGGATCAGGAAGTCGGCAGGGCGCACAAGGCTATTGTGCAAAGAATTGTAGAAAAAAGCGGAGCTACAATCAGATAAACGACAATAAATTATTACTAGATGACAGGAGGGATAAAATGACCAAAATCGATATTATTCATGATGTTTATGACAAATTGGGGTTTTCGAAAAAGGATTCAGCCCGAATCGTTGAGTCTGTTTTTGATATCATGAAAGACAGCCTCGCGCGCGGTGAACGGATTAAAATTTCCGGTTTTGGCAATTTCCTGGTGAAGGAAAAGAAATCCCGTCGAGGCAGGAATCCACAGACCGGCGATGAGATCCAAATCACCGCCCGAAAGGTGCTGACCTTTAAATCGTCACAGGTGCTCCGCAAAGCCCTGAATAATTGATAGAGACTGGCCCGGGACGCTTCTGCTGTGAAATCCTGAAGACCCACAAGTGAAACCATTAGACCATTGAAAGATGGGTAACGCCTGCGACTGGAAAGTCTTTTTTGATAAGAAGAAAACCAGGCGTTATCATGATATATGAAAAGCCATTGACGTCAGCTTTGAAAAGGTGAAAACCAAACGATTCGCCGCTTGAGGGTTCTTTTTTATCGAGAGGCAAGGTCCTCCAAGTGTTTAGCGGGTAACCATTATGCGCATTGATCTTAGGACTGAGGGTGGGCATGGACGCATCGATTCCCGACAAAGTCTATTTCCGGATTGGTGAAGTCAGTAAGATCCTCGGCGTTGAGCCCTATGTGGTCCGTTATTGGGAGTCGGAATTCAAAGCTGTCAAGCCCGTTCGCACCCGGTCCGATCAGCGTCTCTACAGACGCCGGGACGTAGAAATGCTCCTGACAATCAAGCACCTCCTCTATGTTGACCACTTCACTATTGCCGGAGCGAAACGAAAACTGGCCATCAGGGCGAGTGATGAAGAAAGCGACGACGGTGCAGAGGAATACAAAAGCCGGTTGTTGGAGATAAAAAGTCTCCTGCAGCAGGTGAGAAGAATGCTGCAGTAAGAGGCCTTACCGCAGGAGTTCGCGCCTTTAAAGCGACAAAGCCGATCAAAAGTTAATCGGCTTTGTCGTCTGTCCGATTTCGGGTTCTCTATTTTTTACTGGCTCGCTTCGAAGCTTTCAGAGGATTGATTTTCTGGACTGCTTCCTTGGTGTCAATTTTAATATGGGTGGCCATCGCGCATCTTCCCGACAACCATTTAGCGGCCGGTTCCGGATAGATTTTGCAATACCTGCCCGAGGGAAAGTCCGTGACTTTGGCACAGCCATCGCATTGATCGACAATGGGATGGCAAGCGCCTCCTTTGAATCCGCAGCCCTTTTTTGACATAAAACCACAATCGACGCCGGTTTTGATGGTCTGACAAATCATTAAAAATTCCTTTCTGGCATTCATTACGCTAGGTGCTTGAAATAGCCCCTGCCTATCTATTAATTCAAAATCTTCTACTTGTAACGATATTAAAAATAATTGTCAAGCAAAAAAATATAATATTTATGAATCAAGCTGTGTTACGAAAGATAACATTCCGCATAAAGGGGACGAAATATTTTTTAGAATCGCACAATTTTGCTTGATTCTCATATTTCTTTGTGTTAGGCATTGACGCAACTTTGGTTTTTAGACTCGGCATCCTAAGTCTGGTCCTTGATTTTATCGATGGATGCTGTATGTTGGGCATGTCTTTTCACTGGCGGTGATCAGTTTATAGTTTGATAAAAGCACAATGGTCGTTTTTTCCTGTGCAAATCATATACTTTTTGGGTTCCTGTTGGAAATCGCGGAGACGATGCCAGCGCTGGTGTGTAAAGGATGTCGGCCCGTGTGGAGAGGGCCGGTTAATTTAACAAAACAATGTTGAAAGGGGGAACGGAAGGCATGACAAAGGCGGAACTGATCGGTGCAATGGCTAATGGTGCAGGGATTTCCAAGGCGGCAGCGGCAAAGGCTTTGGAGTCCTACATTGGGACGGTCGCAAAGGAACTCAAGAAAAGCGGAAAACTGGGTCTTGTTGGCTTTGGGACATTTTCCGTAATCAAAAGAAAAGCGAGAGAAGGCAGGAATCCCCAGACTGGAAAGACAATCAAGATACCGGCGAAAAAAGTCGTAAAGTTTAAAGCTGGTAAGGCATTAGCCGACAAAGTTAAATAAGTTATTTTGTTAGACATTATTCCACTAAGGCCTCCGGCGTTGTTTTGTTCCGGAGGCCTTAGTGCGTTTAGAATGGACGAAAAAGTTCTTTGGAGTGTAGATGGTGACAAGAAATCGGATATTAAGTGGAATGCGTCCGACGGGAAAACTTCATCTGGGCAATATGCAGGGAGCCTTGAAAAACTGGATTGATCTTCAGGCGCAACAAAAATATGAGTGCTATTATTTTGTGGCAGACTGGCACGCCCTGACCAGTGATTACAGCGATACGGGTGACATTCAAGGTAACCGCGTCGACATGGTCATTGACTGGCTCAGCGCCGGACTGGATCCGGAGAAGAGCACCCTATTCGTGCAATCCGGCATCAAGGAACATGCCGAACTGTTCGTCATTCTCAGCATAATCACCCCACTAGCTTGGCTGGAGCGGAATCCGACCTATAAAGAAATGAGAACGGAACTATCGGGAAAAGATCTTTCCACCTTCGGATTTTTAGGCTATCCGGTATTGCAGGCCGCAGATATTATTATGTACAAGGCCAGCGGCGTGCCGGTCGGTGTCGACCAGCTTCCACATGTGGAGCTCACACGGGAAATTGCCCGCCGCTTCAATTTCCTGTACAGGGAAATCTTTCCCATCCTGGAACCGCTCCTGACTGATTTCCCCAAGCTGCTCGGCATTGACGGGCGGAAAATGAGCAAGTCCTACGAAAATTCCATTTATATCAGCGATCGGGGAAAGATCCTGAAGGACAAGGTAACCGCCATGTTCACGGACCCGCAACGCATGCGTAGAAAGGACCCGGGGAGACCGGAAATCTGTAATGTCTATACCTTTCATCAAATCTATTCGCCGGGGGAGGATGTGGACCGCATCCGTGATGAATGCAGCAGGGCCGGCATCGGCTGCACGGATTGCAAACGACAACTGTCCGCCCGTATTTCAGAGGCTATGAGCCCGGTGCATGACCGCCGGGATTACTACCTTCATCATCCGAACGAGGTCCGCGCCATCATCGAGAACGGAAACGCCCGGGCAACCCGGATCGCCCGGCTGACGATGGAAGAGGTTCGGGAAGTTGTTAAAATTTGATATGGCTTATGAGATCAAGCTCGACATCTTTGAAGGTCCGCTGGATCTGTTATTGTATCTCATTAAAAAAAACGAGATCGATATTTACGACATCCCCATTGCACTGATTACCCGGCAGTATCTTGAATATATCGAAGTGCTGCGCTCCCTCAACCTCGATCTTGCCGGAGAATTTCTGGTGCTTGCAGCGACCTTGCTTCAAATCAAATCCAGACTGCTTCTGCCGGTGGAAGAAGATCCGTCAGCGCAGGACGAGGAAGATCCTCGTGCCGAATTAGTCAGACAGCTTCTGGATTATCAAGCCTTCAAAGAGGCGGCGCTGGATCTGGACAGGCGGCCTATTCTGGATAGGGATGTTTTTACCCGGCTATGTCCTGTGGCAGAGCCGAATGATCCGGAAGAACCTGAGGCCTTTGTGGAAATGGATATTTTTGATCTGGTCAAGGCCTTTCATCAGATATTTACCCGGTTGGACAAGGCCGAAATGATCGAAATCGAAACAGAGGAAATGTCCTTGGCCGACCGCATCAATGAAATCATG
The DNA here is from genome assembly GCA_043805145.1 of Pseudomonadota bacterium. Classification (GTDB taxonomy): domain Bacteria; phylum Desulfobacterota; class Syntrophia; order Syntrophales; family Fen-1087; genus JAPLJM01. The sequence goes on from JAZDIK010000099.1 coordinate 45,607, forward strand.
GACCGGCTCATGGAATGCAAACACCTGACTTTTACCGAACTGATCGGAACCAGGAACGACCGGCGTTGGATTCTTTTCACCTTTCTGGCATTATTGGAACTCATGAAACTGAGAATGATCAAGGCATATCAGAGTGAATCCTACGGGGCAATACGATTGTTTCTGGCCGTGGAGTAGTGATCAATGGAGCAAAAAAAAGCAATTATTGAGGCCCTTGTATTTGCATCAGAGACGCCGTTATCAGTCGAACGGATTGCCGAGATCCTGACAGGTGCCGAAAAGGCGTTCATCAGCCAGGCGCTTCAGGAACTGGTCGAAGACTACGAAGAAAGAAAAGGCGGGATTTATCTTCAGGCCGTTGCCGGTGGATACCAGTTCCTGACCAGATCCGACTTCAGCACCTGGGTAAAAAAATTAAGAACCGCAAAACCGGTGGGAGTGAGTCCTGCCGCTCTGGAAACCCTTGCAATCATTGCCTACCGTCAACCGGTTGTCAAGGCAGATATCGACCGTTTCCGCGGGGTGGACGCAGCGGGTGCGCTTAGGAGTTTGCTGGAGAAGAAGCTTGTCAGAATCGTGGGGCGCAAGGATGTTCCCGGCAAGCCGATTATTTATGGGACAACCCGTAAATTTCTAGAGGTTTTCAATCTGCAGGATTTGTCGGCCCTGCCGACCCTCCGGGAGCTGAAAGAATTGCAGGAATGAAAGAGCGCATCCAGAAAATCATGGCGCAGGCAGGGATCGCGTCCAGGCGCGGTGCAGAAAAAATGATTCTTGAAGGCAGAGTCACGATCAATAATGTGCGGATTGCCGAATTAGGCGCCAGAGCTGATTCCGGACAGGACGACATCCGTGTCGACGGCCGTCTTATTAACGTTGCAATCGATAAGATATACCTGTTGCTGAATAAACCGCGTGGATATATTACAACACTCAATGACCCCGAAAACAGGCCAACCGTGGCCCACTTGCTGACTGGCATCCAGGAGCGTGTTTTTCCTGTAGGGAGGCTGGATTTCGACACGGAGGGCCTGTTGCTGATAACCAACGACGGCGAATTTGCCCAGAGACTCCAGCATCCGCGATATCAGGTGACCAAGACGTACCGGGTCAAGGTGGAAGGCCATCTGTCAGGCCGGGAAATGCGGGCGTTTTCCGACGGTGTTCTCCTGAAGGATGGTATGTTCAAGCCGTTGCAGGCGACGCTGGAAAAAAAAAGCGCTAAAAGTTGCTGGGTTACACTAACTCTATCCGAAGGCAAAAACCGGGTGATCCGACGCGCCTTTGCGGCGATCGGCCATCCCGTAATCCGGCTGGTCCGGATTGCGCTGTCTGATATTTTGCTGGGGGACTTGAAGCCGGGCACCTACCGGCACCTGACACGGAAAGAGATTTTCCGGTTAATTAGTGATTCAAAACAAGCAGATTTTTAGAAAATTTGTCTTGACATTCATCTGAAAATAAATAATAGTCGCCAAAACTAAAAACATATTATTATGTTATTGAAGCATGCCCATATGAAGGCATATGAGAGTGGGCTTTTTCAGATCAGGCATTATGTAAGGAGGAAGTATGAATAAATCTGGACTTATTGAAGCTTTAAGCAAGAAAGAAGGTTTGACGGAGAAAAGGGCGATTGATGTTGTGAATCTGATTTTTAAGGGATTTACGGATGAGCTGAAAAAATCAGGAAGGATTGAGATCCGGGGCCTGGGAAGCTTTGTTGTGAGGGATTATCAGGCTTATACGGGCCGGAACCCGAAGACCGGTAAAAACATTAAAGTGGCATCCAAGAAGTTGCCCTTCTTTAAAGTCGGCAAAGAGTTAAAGGGGCGCGTGGACGGTAAAAACTAGTCCATCCCGTCGGTGCCGGCAATCCTGAAAGACCATCTGGAATTATTACGGAATCGTAACAGCGGGGGGGTCTATGACGATCCCCCCTTTTCTTATGGACCATCAGGCAAACAGATTCCCCTTCATCAATATTCTCCTTTTTTTATTGACGCTTCTGACGACGTTGTTTGCCGGAACCCTCCAGCAGGGCATTAATCCTCTGGAATATCCCCTGTCCCTATGGCGGGGCATTCCTTTTTCCTTTACTCTGCTGATGATCCTGGCGGCCCATGAATTTGGGCACTACATCATGGCAAAGAAACACCGGATTGATGTAACATTGCCCTATTTCATCCCCGCCCCTTCTTTCATCGGAACCTTCGGCGCCTTCATCAAGATGAAATCTCCGATGCTGGACAGACGGATGCTGTTGGACGTGGGAGCGGCCGGGCCGTTGGCCGGCATGACCGTCGCCGTGCCCATCCTGTTCATGGGGCTGCTGCTTTCGGAAATCAAACCGGGCGCGGCAGAAACGGGTTTAACTCTCGGCAGTTCCATGTTTTTTTCCCTGATGAGCTGGATCGTCCACGGTTATCTGCTGGACGAGTGCAATCTTGTTCTGCATCCCATTGCATTTTCCGGGTGGATTGGCCTGCTGGTGACCTGCCTGAATCTTCTGCCAGTCGGTCAACTGGACGGGGGCCATGTGGCATACGCGATTTTCGGGCCGCGACAGCGCATTGTCGCGGCCATCGTCATTGCCGTGCTGATCTTGTTGGGTCTGACCGGTTGGAGCGGCTGGCTGGTTTGGGCGGCTATCCTGCTGCTCATGGGGACCAGGCATCCCCGCGTCGTGTATGAATGGGTCCCTCTGGACGACACGAGAAAGGTGATTGGCTGGGTCACGCTTGTGATCTTTGTCATGACCTTTTCACCCACCCCGTTTTGATCAGTTCATGATCCCTTCCTCCCGGAAACTGAAGAACCGGTTCTCGCCAATGATGATATGATCATGCACCAGAATATCCAGAGCCTTGGCCGTTTCCAGAATCTTCCTGGTCAGTTGGATGTCGGCGTCCGAGGGGCGGACGTGACCGGAAGGATGGTTGTGGAGCAGGATGATTGCCGATGCCTTCCGTTTCAAGGCGTTTTCAAGGACTTTCCGAGGATAGACCACGGCCTGATTAACGATGCCTTCCTGAATGGTTTCAATGTCAATAATCCGGTTCTGGACGTCGAGGAAAATCACCCGGAAGTGTTCATCCTTGAGACCGCCCAAGGCGGCCTTGCAGTAGTTCACGAGTTCGCTGGTACAGGTAATCTGAGGCCTCTCTTCGGCCTGCTGTCTCAGATAAAGTGTACACAGATCCTTGATCAGCTTGAGTCCGACCGCCGCATGGGCGCCGATGCCATGAATTTTTTCGAGATCGGCGATGTCTGCGTCGATGATGCCTTTGATGCTGCCAAACGTTTTCAACAGCGCTTTGGCTGGAGGCTTGACGTCTTTCTGCGGAATGGCATAGCAGAGAATCAGTTCAAGAACCTCATAATCATGAAAACCTTCAAGGCCGGCGGCGCGATATCTTTTTTTCAGGCGCTCCCGGTGCCCTTCATGGCCACGGGGATGGTCAGCCATCCTGCTCCTCACAGATCGGTGTTGGAGTCATGTGAAAAGAATCTACCCCAGGCAGCCGTTCACAAAATCCCAGTTGACCAGCTTTTCGATCACGGCAGCCAGATAATCCGGGCGGCGGTTCTGATAATCGAGATAATAGGCGTGTTCCCAGACATCGAGGGTCAACAGGGGGGTTGGTCCATGAGCGATGGGGGTGTCTGCATTGGCTGTTTTGACGATTTTCAGTTGTCCGCTGTCTGATACGAGCCATGCCCAGCCACTGCCAAATTGGGTCATCCCCGCTGTTTTGAGCTCTTCCACGAATTTATCGGCGCTGCCCCAGGCCGCGGCAATCTTCGCGGCGACAGCCCCGGTGGGAGCCCCGCCGCCGCCCGGCTTCAGGCACTGCCAGTAAAATGAATGATTCCAGATCTGTGCGGCGTTGTTAAAAATCCCCGCTTTTGCAGCGTCGCCTGCCGTTTTTTTGATAATGGCTTCCAGGCTCTCCTTTTCAAATGGCGTTCCGGCGATCAGTTTATTTAAGTTGTCAACATAGGTTCGATGGTGTTTCCCGTAGTGAAATTCGAGCGTATTGGCGCTTATGACAGGCGCCAGAGCATCCTTTGCGTAGGGTAGATCCGGTAATTGTATAGCCATAGCTCCTCCTTGCGTATTTTTTTTGCGTGCTGATGACTCTTACTGTTCATATTACCATCACCTTTTAAAAGTGCAAGCTGTTTGTAGCAATATCTTTGAGTCAGCGAGTTAGTATTCGGGAATCGTGATCTCCCTGCTTGCCGTACGATTTTTTAAAAAAAGCCGAAAAAAGCAATCCGCCACAAAGGTTTTAAGCGCCTGCCGGCACCGGAAATTCGGCCGGAAACAGGAACAAGTGTATATGAATACCGATTGATGTCTTCCATGGACCAAAGCTCATTCAAACTAACATTGGTCATCATAAAAATGCCGGAAAATATTTTCTCAAATATTAAAGGCGGCCTTCCATGTCATCAGATCTGCGAGGGCGCGATCGGCATAGGCCCGTCCCCGGTCTTTTTTCACCGTCTTCTGCTCAAGGGGTGGGAAGAGACCAAAATTGATGTTCATGGGCTGAAATGATTCGCTTTTTGCGTTGATAATATGGTGCAGCAATGAACCGATGGCAGTCGTCTCGGGAGGCGGAAGAATTTCCTTTCCCGTTGCCAGTGCAGCGGCATTAAGGCCTGCGAGGAGACCCATGGCAGCTGATTCGACGTAGCCTTCGACGCCTGTGATTTGTCCGGCAAACAGAATCCTCGCATCCGCACGCAGCTGCAGCGCATGGTTGAGAAGCGCAGGTGAATGGATGAAGGTATTGCGGTGTATACTGCCGTAGCGAGCGAATTCTGCGTGCTCCAACCCGGGGATCATCCGGAATATCCGTTGTTGTTCCGGCCAGGTCAGCTTCGTCTGGAAGCCCACCATATTGAACAGGGTCATTGCACGATTTTCCGGACGAAGCTGAACGACTGCATAGGGCCTACGGCCCGTCCGGGGATCGATGAGACCGACAGGCTTCATCGGGCCGAAAGCCAACGTCCGGATTCCGCGTCTGGCAATGACTTCCACGGGCAGGCAACTTTCGAAACATTTCGCCGCCTCGAAAGATCGGAGGGGGACGTCTTCCCCTTCCGTCAGAATCTTCCAGAAACGCTCGTAGTCCTCTTTTTCGAAAGGGCAGTTCAAATAATCCCCTTCGCCGCTGTCATACCGTGATGCCCGGAAAACCTTTTCATAATCAATGGATTCTGCATCGATAATCGGCGAAATGGCGTCATAGAAGTAGAGGTGTTCCGCGCCGGTCAGACGGGCGATGTCACCGGCCAGCGAATCGGATGTCAGCGGCCCCGTGGCGATAATCACGCGCCGATCACCGGGAATCTCGGCGAGTTCCCGCCGGATGATCTGCACGTCACTGGTGGAAGCCAGAAGGTTTTCGATATATTTCGAAAAGTCGGTCCGATTGACGGCCAGCGCCCTTCCTGCCGGAACAGCCGTTGCATCGGCAGCCTCCATGATCAGCGAATCCAGTCGGCGCATCTCTTCCTTGAGCAAGCCGGCGGCATTTTCGCGGGTCTTGGCACGCAATGAATTGCTGCAGACCAACTCGGCCAGCAGTGGAGATTGATGGGCTGGAGAGAACCGTTGCGGCTTCATGTCGTACAGCAAGGCGCCCAGTCCTCTGCGGGAAAGCTGCCAGGCGGCCTCGCAGCCGGCAAGGCCGCCGCCGACAATGATTGTAGGAGCGTTGACGGTCATTTGATGGCTCTGATCGAGGGAATCGCTCCCTGTTGTTTAGGTTGCCGCAATCACTGAGGAAGATCTTTGCATAATCGGTGAAGAATGGTTCGCAAGCGGCGAATCAAAGATTTTTTGAATTTACAGAAATTAGATTAATTTATAAATTTCGATCATATTTTAACATGATCAAGGGGGACATGACGAAATCGTGTCTCCCCTCAACGTGACGGTGATTTACGACAGGGGAAATGGTTTTCAGGCCCCGGCCCCGGGTTTGATCTTTACGATATTCTTGCATTCGGGGTAGCCGGAGCAGCCCAGGAAACGGCCGAATCGCCCGCGTTTGATCGCCATGGGCCGCCCGCATTTATCGCAGAGGGTATCCGTCTGCTCCGGGGATTGAGGCTTGACTGATCCGTCCGCTCCCTTTCCGATCTTGACAATGTTCTTGCATTCCGGGTAGCCCGAGCAACCGAGAAAGGGGCCGAATTTACCCCGTTTAACCACCATGGGCCGGCCGCACACGTTGCAAGCGATGTCGCTGGCCTCTTCTTTGACCGGCGTCATGGCACCGTTTTCATCTTTCCGGACGTTGACGATATTTTTACATTCGGGATAGCCGGAGCAACCAAGGAAGGGACCGAACCGGCCCTGTTTGACCGCCATGGGCCGGCCGCATTTTTCACAGGCGATATCCGTTTCCTCCTTTTGCGTTTCGGGTGGGAGGACGGTTCCGTCATTGTCACGGATGACGTTCCGCGTGTTTTTGCAAGCCGGGTAGTTTGAACAGGCCAGGAATTCCCCGTTCCGTCCCCATTTGATGACCATGGGACTGCCGCATTTTTCACAGGTCATATCGGTGGGCGTCTCTTGCCGTTTGACGTTGCGCATCTCCGCCTTGGCCTTCTTTAGTTCTGCGGCAAAGGGAACATAAAATTCGTTGAGTGTGTCCAAACGCTCCATTTTTCCCTCTTCAATCTTGTCCAGCATGCCTTCGAGTGAGGCCGTGAAAGCAACGTCGAGTTCGCGCGGAAAATTATTAACGAGTAATTCCGTCACGAGGACGCCCAATTTGCTGGGATGAAGCCGCTGTTTTTCCAAGCGGACATATTCTCTGTCCTGGATCGTGCTCAGGATCGTGGCATAGGTGCTCGGCCGTCCGATTCCGTTTTCCTCGAGTTCACGTACCAGCGTAGCCTCTGTAAACCGGGGCGGAGGCTGTGTGAATTTCTGTTCCGGCTTGAGTGCGAGTAGTTTCAGGATTTCATTATCCTTGAGGGCAGGAAGAATCTTGCCCAATTCAGCGTCTTCGCCGTTGCCGTCTCCGTTGTCTTCCCTGCCTTCCGTGTAGACAATCGTGAATCCGGGAAATGTCATGACCGAACCCTGGACGCGGAAAATGCATGTGCCGGCGGCAATATCTATGGTCGTCTGATCGAAGACGGCCGGATTCATCTGGCTGGCCACAAAACGGTTCCAAATGAGCTGATAGAGCCGAAACTGGTCGTTGTTCAGATGCGCCCTGATATCCTGGGGTTTGTATGCCATCGAAGACGGCCGGATTGCCTCATGGGCATCCTGGGCGGTTCCGGCGTTCTTGAAGACGCGTGGTTTCGCGGGCAGATAGTCCGGATCGTAGTTCTGACGGATATACGTCCGAGTCTCTTTCAGAGCCTCTTCGGCGATCCGGACGGAATCGGTCCGCATATAGGTGATGAGCCCCACGGAGCCTTCTTTTCCTAGCTCGATTCCCTCGTAGAGTTTCTGCGCCACGCTCATCGTCTTCTTTGCCGAAAATCCGAGCTTCCGCGATGCTTCCTGCTGCAGCTTGCTGGTCGTGAAAGGAGGCGATGGAGAGCGCCTCATTTCTTTCCTTTCCACCTTGCCGACGATAAAGGGCAAGCGTTGGAGCGTCTCGACGAGTTCGGCCGACTGAATTTCGTTGGTGACCTTGGCCTTTCTCCCGTCGATTTTGATGAGACGCGCTTCGAATGGCGGCGGATTTGAACCTTCGAGCGATGCGGTGATGTTCCAGTACTCTTCCGGGACAAATTTTCTGATTTCCGCTTCCCGGTCGCAGATGATACGGACCGCAACCGACTGCACCCGCCCTGCGCTCAGGCCGCGCTTGACCTTTTCCCAGAGCAGCGGGCTGATCTGGTATCCTACGAGCCGATCCAGAATCCGGCGTGTCTGCTGAGCTTCGTACTTGTTGAAATTCAGCTCCAGGGGACGGTTGATGGCCTCGATGATCGTGTTTTTAGTGAGGTCATTAAACAGGACGCGGTGAATGATTTTGCCTTTCGCGGCAATTTCATCCGCGATATGCCAGGCAATGGCCTCGCCTTCCCGGTCCGGGTCGGGTGCCAGGTAAATATTCTGGGCGTTTTTGGCCGCTTTTTTGAGCTCGGCGATGACCTTCTTTTTGGTTTCGATCACCTGGTATGTGGGGTCAAAGTTGTTCTGCAAATCAATGCCGAGCGTGCTTTTCGGAAGATCCTTGACATGTCCCATGGAAGCCCGGACATCGAAATCGGGTCCGAGGTATTTCTTGATGGTTTTCACTTTTGTCGGCGATTCAACGATAATCAAAGATTGTGACATTTTGGTTATAGCTCCTTGCGCAAGTACATTTTGCCTGGTTTTTGCTCGATGACGCCCTTCAATTCGAGGCTCAGAAGGCCGCTGAGAATTTCGGCGGCCGTCCGTCCGGTGGACGTGATGATCTGGTCGATATGGACGGGTCTTTGCGAAGTGGCCTGCCATACCGCTTTTTCGTTTTCGGTGAATGTCCTGTCCGGGACTGTCTCGCGTTTTGCCGGGTGATCGTCTTCGCCGTCCCGGGAAGCAAGCGTCCTGCCGGCTTGCGGCAGGATCTCTTCCAGGATATCATCAATATTTTCGATAAGTTTCGCGCCCTGTTTGATGAGCCTGTTTGTTCCGCGGGAACCCGTGATATCGATACTTCCCGGGACGGCGAAGACTTCCCGTCCCTGTTCCAGCGCGATCCGGGCCGTAATCAGGGAACCGCTTTTTTCACCGGCCTCGACCACCACCACCCCAAGTGAAATTCCGCTGATGATCCGGTTCCGGGCGGGAAAGTTCGGGGCGTTGGGCGGTGCGCCGAAGGGGAATTCCGAGATGACGGCCCCGTTTGCGGCGATATCTCTGAAAAGCTTTTCATTTTCAGGCGGATAAATGATGTCCAATCCGCACCCCAGGACGGCAATGGTTCTTCCCCTGCCGGCCAGGGCGCCCCGGTGTGCAGCCGAATCGATTCCTCGCGCCATGCCGCTGACGATGGTTACTCCCTGAAGTGCCAGTTCGCGGCAGAGTCGTTCCGTCGTGAACATCCCATGGGCGCTGGCCATCCGGGAACCTACAAAAGCGACGTTGATATCGTCGTCCCGGAGACTTCCTTTGAGGTACAGATAGGCCGGGTTGTCATAGATGTTTGAGAGACGGGGCGGATAAAGGGGGTCCTGAGAGGTAATGATGCCAACGCCGGCCCGCCCCGCGCATTCCAGTTCTTTTTCAACTTGCTTCCAGTTTGAGAAATCCTTGATCTGACGTGCTGCCTTCTCTCCAATGCCGGGCACGACTTTGAGCATCGAAAAGGGCGCATCAAAGACCTGCCTTGGCGACCCGAAGGCGTTGAGCAGGGTTTTAAAACCTACATTGCCTACACCTTCCACCCATTTCAGGGCAATCCAGTATTTCAGGTCGCGATCCGTCATCTTTGTCTATTTTCCATAAAAAGAGGCGGCAAGTTATATCGGATCATTTCCGGGTGTCAAGTTTTTTAATTTTGAAAAATTGTTGCGTTCTTTGATCGGATGGATTAGAAAAGCGCCACACATGAAGAACTCGTAAAAAGTCAAAAAACGAAGCCGAAAACGACAGCTTTGCAAAAAGCTCCGCAGGCAAGGCGCGTAAATGCTGAGGAATGAGGCGTACTTTGGACGTACGCTGCAATGACGATGGCTGCAGTGCAGTGCAGCATCCGGACTTATTACGAAGGTGTCACATATTGAGGGGCGCAGACTATGGATAAACGCTTATACAGGATGATTTTTATCACAATCATAGTTATGACTTCATTAATGATTTCAGTTTCTTTACCTTTTTTGAGCATCCGGCCGGAAGACGCAAGCCCCATAGGACCTGATCTTATCCAATTTACCGCTTCGTTATCGGCAAGGGAATTACCGGGTCAACCCGGGCTGACCGTCATGCCGGCTGAAATCGATCTTGGCCAACTGAGCCACGGGGGGACGCGTAAAGGCGTCATTTCGCTAAAAAAGACGGCATCCGGAAGCGTGACATGGACCCTGATCGCACCTGTGGGCTGGAACGTTACGGATGAAAAAATCATGATGGGTGTTTTGAATAAAGACGTCGATCTGTTGCAGATTCAACTGAATATCCTGAACGATGAGCCGGACAATAGCAGGGAAATTGGAAAATCCACACGCCTGGCTCAGTTGCTGTTTGAAGCGGAAGGACAGGTTTCGGCCTTTACCAGGAAGATCGAGCCGGGCCAACATCATGTACGGATCCGTATAGAGACCGACGGCGGTCCGATGGATTTTGAAATTCTCTTTAAGTTGCTGGATACAGCCGCACGACCGCTGCTCGGCATTGACCCCTTGCAGATTGATTTCGGAACGGCCCTGCAGGGCGAGAAAGTCAGCAGGCGGGCCAAAGTGACCAACAACGGTTGGGAAACGCTTAAATGGCAAGCTTATGTCGTAAAAGAGATCGGTTCGGATACGGGCAGAACATTGGACGCAGGGAAGTACATTTCCTTCCTGAATGACGAGATGACGGGCAGCGGCCACTACAAGGTGGCGCGCCATCTTAAGGAGAGGCTCGAATTGCCGGGTAAATGGGTGGAGAATCAAGGTTATCCCTATGCCACAGCGGATGGTCATACGCTACGGTATCGTTTTACGGGAACAGGGATCGCCGTCTATTTCTGGAGAGGACCGGCAACCGGTCAATTGACGGCTTTTGTGGATGATCGCTTTATCTTACAGCAGGACGGGGTGTCGGAGCAAAAAGAACGGTTTGAATGGCAGGTGGCAGAGGGATTAACCGATGGCGCGCACATCTTGACGCTCTTCAACAGGAATGGTCCCGTTGCCATTGAGGGGGTCAGGATTTACGGAGGCGATACCATACGATTAAGTCCGGGGTCTGTCGTCGTCTCTCCTGACAATGGTGCCGTGACCCGTCAGACGAACTATGTCAATATTATGGTGAATACCATGTTGCTGGCGCCGGGCCGATATGGCGGCTACGTTTTGTTTGATTCCAACGGTGGTCAAAAAGAGGTCGAGCTCTCCCTCGACGTCACGGCTGATAATATTCCGAGAATCCTGGATGTGTACCGATACGTTCAGGGCCTGGATTATTTCCTCACCACTAACCCACAGGCCGAATCGGCCACCCTTCAGGCCCGCGGCTATACAAATCAAGGGATTGCTTTCCGGCTATTCGCTTCCGGGATGCCTGGGACAACGGAATTCTTCAGGTGGTTTCATGCGCGGAAAGGCGACCATTTCTACGGTTATGAACTGAACAGTGTAAAAAGGTCCATGCAGGGATATCTCCTCGAAGGGGCGATTGGGAATATTGCAACATCCCGCCTGACACATACGCGGGAACTTTACCGATGGTATCATCCGTCCAGCAAACATTATTTTTATACCGTCGATCCGAAAGGGGAGGGGATGCAGAAAAAGGGTTACCAGTATGACGGCATCGCCGGTTACGTGCGGCCTTGAGGCGGCTGACTCCTTTCCGTTACTGAAGGTTGATCTGTTAGCAACAATAAAAATATTGTTAAGTTTTTTAGAAATTAACCGATATCATTCTAAACACCCCACGTTTAATCAATCCTTGGTAACGTTTTAATTGAGACCATTCGATGGGGAAAGAGGGATTGGAATGAAAAGCATTATTTTACTTATGTGGCGAGGACTGGTCTTGGCGTCATTGATGCTGGCGGTGATTTCACTTTCTGGCTGCATACGAGCTTCTGATCATGATGGGTATAGTTATCAAACCATTGATGACCGTCTTGACGGAGTTGCGCTGAAAGCCCTTTTTGATGCGATATCTCTGGACTTTTGTAAGTCTTCATGTTCCGATTGCACATCACCCTGTCCCCAGATTATCGAAGACTCCGAACCAGTCAGCTTGTCTGACGGGACGATCATTCGACCTCCATATGAGCAGGAGTCAGTCATTGTAACCGATTTTGTTGATCTGCAGTCATTTGAACCCAAGAGCGCCGGATTATTGATGGCAGAATTGATGCGTGGCAGTCTTCACAAGGTTTGTTGCAATCGTATCGTGCAAGGGGAGTTCTCCAAGTATTTCAAGTTAACTGACAAGGGGCTGGTTGTGTTCACCCGTTCTTCCAGCGACAGAATAAAAGATGAATACCCTGGCCGTTATGTCGTAGTGGGGACATATGAATATAGACGCAATAAACTGATGATTTTTGTGAAAAAAATTAATATTTCCACTGGAAAGATCGAGCGCATGGTAACAAGAGAACTTGACTTTATGCGAGATTATTCGGGAAAGGTAACATACGAAGTTAGGTAATAAGCCTTTGTTGCTCATTGTCATCATTCAGTCGTGTCCCGACGTTTGGTCCGCTGCCTGAAAACGCCGTTTCGTATTCGAAGCGGTACGGATCGTGTGACACAATATTGAATGATATGGGATTATTAAAGAAGGTTGCCTGATTTTTACTCATTTCTTAATGCGACGATCGGATCCATCTTTGCTGCTACATACGCCGGATAGAGGCCAAAGAAAATTCCAGTCAATATCGATGTAAGTAATGGAAGAACCAGCGACAAGACGGTTATCGCTGTATTCCATCCTGCAATGGCCGATATAAGAAATACAGCACCGGTCCCAAAAACAATGCCGATGATACCCCCTGAAAAAGTCAAAATGATAGCTTCCGTAAGAAATTGAACGACGATATTTTGCTGTGTGGCGCCCAGCGATCGACGGATGCCGATTTCCCTGGTCCGCTCTGACACAGTGGCGAGCATGATGTTCATGATCCCAATCCCGCCGACCAGCAATGAAATGAGGGCGATGCTTCCCAGCACAACATTGAACGTCCGCTGTATTTTTTGCGATTGCCGCAAAAGCTCCTGGGGCACGACGACCTGATAATCTTCAGCCCCACCATGGGCGTGCTCCATGATGCGTCTGATGACTTTAGCAGCAGAATCAACCTGGTCTGTAGATCTGACCTGGACGATGATTTCTGTTAATTCAGAAAAACCTGACACGCTGTTTATTGATGGATTTTCGTCGAACATTGCTGCGGCCGCCGAGGGGATAATAACCATTTCGTTGTAGTTTCTTGCGGTTATCGCACCCGATTTTACCGTCTTCCGGTCAAATGGCTGCAGTTGACCGATAATTTTGAAAAGGCTGTTCTCAATTCTGACAAAATTTCCCACATGTCCCTGAAGACCAAGATTTTTAGCCACCCTGTCTCCCAGAACGCACACCTGATTTTTCTGCACCATGTCCTGTTCGGTGAGGAAGCGCCCCCGGGATACATGGATCGATAGAAGTCCTGAATAATTTGCAGAACAGGCAACGATCTGGGGGGATATATCCTTGCCCGCCGCCATGACTGAGGCCTTCAGTTCCTTCATGTGTGCAACATCCGTCACACCCGGACACTCACGTCTAATCCGGGCGGCGTCATTTGCGCACAGCCCCGGCGAGCGCTTGTCCATCGCCTTTTTTTTCTGGATGTCGGTCAGGGAAACAGCTTTAATATAAATGTTTCTTGTCCCCAGTTGTTCAATCTGGGCGAGCGATTCCCGCTTTGCCCCTTCGCTGATTGAAATCATGGTCATGACCGCCATGACGCCACAGATCACCCCGAGGATGCTGAGAGCCGTCCTGAGTTTATGCTGCAGCAGTGAGCGTAAGGCAATATTTATGATTTTAACCGGCTTCTTCAGTAATCGGTTATGTCTCAATAAACGTACCATCTTTCAGAGTCAGAATTTTCCCGGCAAAAGCGGCCACTTCCCGGGCATGGGTTACCAGCAGGATTGTCGCCCCGTGATCGTGCAGCTCTTCAAATGTCTTCAAAATATCTAAACCGGTCTGTGAGTCAAGATTCCCCGTCGGTTCATCGGCCAGAATGAGAACGGGATCCATGCAAATCGCTCTGGCAATCGCCACGCGCTGCATTTCACCGCCGGAAAGTTCGGAAGGCCTGTGTTTGAGTCTGTGGATGAGTCCCACCCGGCGGATCGCACGGATCACTTTTTCTTCTATCTCTTCTCCGTCAAAAAATCCGTAGAGGAAAGGAACTTCCACATTTTCATAGATGTTGAGCTGGGGAAGAAGATTAAACGTTTGAAAAATGAATCCGATGCGGTTGGCACGGATATGGGAGAGTTCCCTGTCTGTGGTGTGACTGACATCTTGTCCGTCCAGGAAATAGGTTCCTGTCGTGGGTCGGTCCAGACATCCCAGGATATACATAAGCGTCGATTTACCTGACCCGGAAGCGCCCATTATCGCTACAAAGTCGCCTCTATTCGCTTGAAAATCGATATCTCTGAGAGCCTGGATTCTGGATGCACCAATCTGAAAGTCCTTGCAGATTTTTTTTGTCTCAATGAGATTCAGCATTATTTCATTGATGGTGTGGAGGGCTGGATCAGGCTGATCCTGTCACCGCTGTTTAATCCGGAAATAATTTCGATCACATCTTCATTCTGCCTGCCGACCTTCACATCCCTTTTGATAAAATCGCTTCCCTTGTAAATATAACAGACCTTCTGTCCGCCTTCGTTAAAAACCGCATGGATCGGAACAGTCAACACATTTTTCACCGCATCCGTGTGGATGTACACCCGGGCCGTCATGCCGGGCCTTAAACGGACATCTTCACCCCTCATGGCGATGGTCACCTGAAAGTGTTTTTCACCTCGCCCCCCCTCAACATTATCTGTGGCCAGAACGCCAATCGCCGTTACGGTGCCGGAAAACCGGATGTCCGGATAGGCGTCCACCTGGATCGTCGTGTTTTGTCCTTTGGATATTTTGTGGAGATCCACTTCCCGCACCTGGGTATGGACGATCATGGCCGAGATATCGGGCAAATAGAGCAAGGGCTGATTCTGCCAGACCGTATCGCCTACGCGCGGCTTCCTTTTGATGTTGTCACGGAACAACTCATAATGAACCACAATGCCGGAAAAGGGCGCACGAACGATGGATTTATTCAATTCATTCCGGGCGTCCGTCAGAGCTGACCTGCAGGTTTCCAATTCGCTCTGGGCCTTTCCCAACTCGGCTACGGCTGTTGCGATCTTGAAAACCGCTTCTTTCTGAACCTGATCTAGGGTGGTTTCACTTTTCTGTAACTTGTTATAGAGCTGCTCGGTCTTTTTCTTCCCCTGGGCGATCTCACTCGGATAATGAAATCCTTGTTTGCCGAGGTCTTCCAGATCTTGTACATACGATATGTAGCGGCTGTACTCCCGTTTCGCATCTTTGGTATCGAAGTCGGCATTCCGGATCATTCCCTCTGCCTGGCTCTTCTCCCATGCCAGGACCTGTTTGCGGGCTTCGACCACAGCCTCCCTGCTTTTCAATTCGCCCGTCAAGCGCAGGATTTCATTTTCAAACTGGGTGGGATCAAAACGGACCAGGTCATCCCCCTTTTTGACGATGGCGCCGTCCTCCACCAAAAAAATGATTTTCCCCTTGTCGCCTTTGATGGCAGAGGAAACAATGTGGGACCGTTCCGTATCCAGAGTCCCGATGGTATTGGTATTGATATCGAAACCGGCAACGGCTGCCGTCGCAAGTTGCAGCTCCGGTTCGGAATGCCTGGACAGAACGAACTGCAAAATGACCAGGAACGAAACCAGAACGATGGTGGACGCCAGGCCTTGTTTCCAGTATTTCTTCAAAAGGTTCATTCAGACTAGATGGACTCGAAAAAAGTCAAAAAACGGACGATGATGTCATCAGTTTTTGGGTATCAATGTTCCCAGAATGGCTTTCATATTGTATGTTCCGACGGCATAATCCATTTCTGCGGTCAGCAACATGACTTTTGCCCGCTGGAGTTCCGTCTCGGCCTCAATCACATCAAAATTATCCGCCATACCGTGCGCATACTTCACCTCGGCCAGGGCCAGCTTTTCCCTGGCCTGCTGCATCTGTTCCTTTCTGATCCGGATGCGTTTTTCATCTTCCTTGAAGGCGTTCCACTGTTTACGGACCTGCTTGCCGATCTCTTCCATCCTGTTTTCAAGATCCAGGCGGAGCACCTTGACGTTCAGAAGGCTTTGCTGATAAACCGCCTTCTCGGCTGTCCTCTGTAAATCCGTCGAACCCTGCAACGCCACATTCCAGCGGTTCTGGTTGAGCGTTGCGGCCTGACCGAAGGTATCCGCCATGGCATATTGCCCCACACTCATGACGAGATTGACGCCCGGCAGGGTGTTCTGCCTCATCACCAGGGATTTTCGCTCGGCTTCCTGAATCTCCGCTGTTGCCTGTTCAATTTCAATTCTGTTCTTCAGTGCCGCATCGATGGCGGTGGAAAGTTCCATTGGCATATAATCAGGCGGGGCAGGGGTGACCAGGGCGATTTCCGTTTTCAAGGGCAGTGACAGAATGACCTTGATTCTGTCCTTAGCATCCAGATAGGCTTCCGACGCCTGTGTTGCCGAGTCTCCGGCTTCCTTCAGGCGGATTTCCGCCCGATAGGTTTCCATAGGGGTGGCCAGGCCCACCTTGCCCTTGGCTATGGCCACGGCCGCATGACCCTTTAGCCTTGACGCCATAATGTCATATAAATTATTGATTTCTCTTTGTTTTACGGCATTGTAAAAGGTAGTGATCATTTCCAGGCTGATATTCACTTTTGTCTGGTAGATGTTTCTGACGGCAGTCTCTTTAGAAAATTCAGCGCTGCGGACATTATCAAGATTGACATCCTCTCCAAATCCCCTGAAAAGGGGCTGCTCGATGGTAAAACTGACATCGTTCCAGTATTGCTGGTCGGTTACATTCATAGTAGGGTTCAGCGATACGGTGGTTCCGGTTTCGAGTTTTTTCCTGATCGCCACCCCGGCGCCGACACTGTTGCTTCCCCTCCAGAAATTCGTGTTGACGCCGGGGACAATCTTCACATCAAAATCACTTTTGGCTGCTGTTACCGAGTACCGTTGCGAGTCCGCCCTGAATCTGGAACTGGTGATATTCCGGTTGTTCAAGAGCGCCAGATCAACGGACTGCTCCAAGGTCAGGGTGACCGGCGCGGACGTCTGAGCTTCCCGATTTATAATGGATATTTCTTTTTCTCCGGCCTGAAGAGAATTGACCGGCAACAAGAGGACAAGCGAAATCCACAGGATTATAAAAATCGGGGGGGAGTTAAAATTTCCCCCCCTTAAATATGGAATAATCATGGATTTGAAGAACATGCACTGACAACTTCAATCAGGGACAATAAACGGTATAATTCCAGGCTGTGCCGCTTCCGCCCGCACAGTTCGGCGAAACAGCGACGGTGATCTTTGATGTGCTGCAGGAGAAGGGAAGCGACACTGTTTGACTTGTCCCAACGCAACCGGTATCATACAGCGCGGAACCGCCGTAGCAGCTAAGAACGATCCGATCTTTTTGAGAATATGTATTATAATAAAAACGGAAGGTTCCGGAGGTTTTTCCCATCTCGATCGTGCGGGAGTCCGCTGTATCGCCTCCTGCAACCTGCTGCTGATTGCATTGTGCGGTTGGTGTTGGTGCGGGTGCAGGCGTGCTGCTGCCGCCCCCCCCGCTGCTGCCGATTGCCGCTGCTGCAACCCCGACTGTTGCCGCCCCGCCAATCGCGATTCCCGCAATGGCAGCCGTGGACAAGCCCGTCTTCGCCGCAGCCGCACCACCTCCTGCCGCCGCTGCTCCGCCCCCCGTACCGGTGCCTGCGCCACCCGCAGCGCCTGCCGTTCCAGTTTCCGTCGCCTTGGCAATAGCCGCCGTCGCCACCGCCGCTCCAATCGCGGAAATAGTGATGATACCCCCA
>JAZDIK010000100.1:0-35062 GCA_043805145.1 Pseudomonadota bacterium
ATAAGGTCCCAAGGGTTTGGCTGTTCGCCAATTAAAGCGGTACGTGAGCTGGGTTCAGAACGTCGTGAGACAGTTCGGTCCCTATCTGTTGTGGGCGCAGGATATTTGAGAGGAGCTGTCCCTAGTACGAGAGGACCGGGATGGACGAACCGATGGTGTTCCAGTTGTCGCGCCAGCGGCATCGCTGGGTAGCTAAGTTCGGAAGGGATAACCGCTGAAAGCATCTAAGCGGGAAGCCCACCTCAAGATAAGATATCCCTCTCAGTGGAGACACTGGGACTGAAGACCCCTCGTAGAGTACGAGGTTGATAGGTCAGGTGTGCAAGCACAGTGATGTGTTGAGCTTACTGATACTAATCGGTCGTGCGGCTTGACCATAATATGGTCTTTTAAAGTTGCATTGCATCAGCGAGGCGTTCACGATATGCAATTGTTTTTCAAAACATAGAGATATCTCGGTGGTTATAGCGGAGAGGACCCACCCGTTCCCATCCCGAACACGGAAGTTAAGCTCTCTTGCGCCGATGGTACTGCACGGGCGACTGTGTGGGAGAGTAGGGAGCCGCCGGGATTTAACATTGAAACCCCTTCACGAACGTGAAGGGGTTTTTTATTTTACAAGACATGCCGCTTTGTGTTATAAGTCTTGGTAAATTCTGAAAATCAACCAGGAGCACTGTTATCATGTCAGGTCATTCCAAATGGAGCACCATCAAACGAAAGAAAGGCGCCATTGATGCCAGGCGCGGCAAGATGTTTACGAAAATAATCAAGGAAATCACACTGGCGGCGAGGCTCGGCGGAGGAGATCCGGAGGCAAACTCACGCCTGCGGCAAGCCATTCTGGCGGCTAAGGACGAAAATATGCCCAAGGATAATATCGAGCGGGCGATCAAGAAAGGGACGGGCACTGGCGCGGACGCCGTGACTTATGAAGAAGTAACCTACGAGGGATACGGCCCCGGCGGCGCGGCGGTACTCGTGGAAGTGATGACGGACAACAAGAACCGCACCGTGGCGGAAATCAGGCATATCTTTTCAAAACACGGCGGTAACCTCGGGGAAAACGGCTGCGTTTCCTGGATCTTTGAAAAGAAGGGTTCCCTTGTACTGGATAGAACGTCGGTCAATGAAGATGAACTCATGGAACTGGCCCTCGAGGCTGGGGCGCAGGACGTGCGGGGAGAAGATCGTGAATTTGAGGTCATTACCGATCCGATCTCGTTTGAAAGGGTTAAAAACGCTATCGATCAACGAAAGATTAAATACATTGAAGCCAAGATCAGCCTGATTCCCCAGACAACGGTCAAACTGGAGGCCGGAAAAGCGGAACAGATGCTGAAAATGATGGAGAAGTTGGAAGATCATGACGATGTCCAGAATGTCTATGCCAATTTCGATATTGACGACGATATTATGGAGCGTTTGAGTGCTTAATTGAGAATCTTAGGGATTGATCCAGGGCTTGGCAGGACGGGCTTTGCCGTTGTGGAAAAGCGTCGCCGGGGATTTTTTTTTGTGATGTACGGCGAGATCGGACCGGTCAAAGGGGCCTCCCTGTCCGATGGCTTGAAGACCATTTATCAGCGCCTTCTGGACGTGATCGGAGAAACCCGGCCCGATTGCATGGTTGTAGAAGACGTCTTTTACGGGAAGAATGTGAAAAGCCTGATCAGGCAGTCCCATGTGCGGGGTGTTGCCATCCTGGCCGGCGCCCATAGCGGCACACCGATTTTTGAGTATTCTCCTCTGGAAATTAAGAAGGCGGTTGTCGGCTATGGCCGCGCCGAAAAACGGCAGGTTCAGATGATGGTCAGGGCCATACTGAATCTGACGGAGTTGCCGCCGCCGGATGCGGCCGACGCCATGGCCGTGGCCATCTGTCATGCCCATTTTTTGAAAGTCGAATGCACCTGAAATGATTGCACGCATCAAAGGTATTCTCGTTTACAAATCCGTGAGTCATGTGATTGTCGACGTCCAGGGGATCGGCTATCGGATATTTGTTCCACTCACCACCTTTTACGAACTTCCAGAGACGGGGCAGTTCGTGAACCTCAATATATTCACTTATGTCAAGGAAGACGCCTTGCATCTGTACGGCTTTCATACCTTGGAAGGCCAAGGCATTTTCCAGATGCTGATTTCCATCAGCGGCATCGGTCCGAGGCTTGCCTTGAATATCCTTTCAGGAATTACGGTTCCTGAGTTTATCCAGGCCATAACACAGGGCAACCTGAATCGGCTGGTAGCCATCCCCGGGGTGGGCAAAAAGACAGCCGAGCGGATGGCGTTGGAGCTGAGGGACAGGATGCTTAAAATAGACTTCGGAGGGATCGCGGCGGAAGGCGCAAGGGGCCCCGGAGGGGGCGAGGCCATGAAGGAAGACGCCCTGTCGGCGCTTGTCAATCTCGGCTATAAGCAGATTGCGGCTAGAAATGCCATTGACAAGGTCGTTACCGGTTCGCCCGGTGATTTGAGTCTCGATATTCTGTTGAAGGAAGCCCTGAAGCGGTTGTCGGGCTGAGGTCATTCGGTGCGTTACGCTTTGCCCGCGCACCCTGCAGAATGTCGATTTGAACGAAGAACATAATAGTATTCCGGAGAGCCTGTTGACATGACAGATAAGGTCGTAAAGAATCCCCTGATCAGTGCGGTCAATCTGGATATGGAACCCGAGCTTGAGCTATCGCTCCGTCCCAGAAACCTGAACGAATATATCGGGCAGGACAAGATAAAGAATAATCTGGCCGTATTCATCGAGGCTGCAAAGGGCCGCCGGGAGGCGCTTGATCATGTCCTGCTCTACGGTCCTCCGGGACTCGGGAAGACAACGCTTGCCTATATCATGGCAAGAGAAATGGACGTGGATATCAAGGTGACCTCCGGCCCGGTGGTTGAACGGCCAGGGGATCTGGCGGCCATCCTGACAAACCTCCATGAACACGATATCCTTTTCATTGATGAGATTCACCGGCTTTCCCATGTCGTCGAAGAAATCCTCTATCCGGCCATGGAGGATTACCATATTGACATCCTGATCGGCCAGGGACCCTCGGCGCGCTCCATGAAGCTGGAGATCCCCAGATTCACGCTTATCGGCGCCACGACACGGGCCGGACTCCTGACGTCGCCACTCAGGGATCGGTTCGGTATGAGTTTTCGGTTTGGATTTTACAGCCCCGCCGAGTTGTCAATCATTCTGAAGCGGTCAGCGAAAATCCTGTCGGTGAATCTGGATGAAGCGGGTGCCCGGGAGATGGCTCACCGGTCGCGTGGGACGCCTAGGATCGCCAACCGCCTGCTGCGCCGGGTCCGGGATTTCGCCCAGGTCAAAGCCGAGGGAAAAATCAATAAGAAGGTAACAGTGGATGCGCTGAATCTGCTGGAAGTGGACGATCGCGGGTTCGACCACATGGACCGTACGATTCTGCTGACACTGATAGACAAATTCAATGGGGGACCGGTAGGCATCGACAATCTCTCTGCCGCCATCGGCGAAGAAAAAGCGACGATTGAAGATGTTTATGAACCCTTTCTCATTCAGGAAGGCTATATCCAGCGGACAGCCAGGGGCCGCATGGCAACCAGGATTGCCTATGAGCATTTTGGAAAACCTTGGTCCAGGTCAGACCAGAAAGATCTTTTTTAAATTGCCGAGCCGGCCATGAAACTTTTACTGCATATCTGCTGTGCGCCCTGCCTGATCTATCCGCTGAAAATTCTGAAAAAGGATGAACACGCAATCACGGGGTGCTTTTATAACCCCAACATCCACCCCAGCCGTGAATATCAGCGGCGCCTCGGGACCCTCAGGGAATATGCAGATCATCAGGCATTGGAGGTTCTTTGGCCGGGAGCTTATGATATGGAAGTCTTTCTGCGCCAAACTGCCACGAGGGAGGCGGACCGATGCGACGTCTGTTATGATTTACGGTTGCGTTATGCGGCTAGCCTGGCAAAGCACCATAGCTTCGACGGTTTTACCACCACACTGCTGTACAGCAAATATCAGCAGCATGACCGCATACGGGCAACCGCGGAACATCTGGCGCTGGAATATGGGATTCCGTTTTATTACCGGGATTTCCGGGACGGCTGGTCGGAAGGGATCCGGATTTCAAAAGAAGTGGGTATGTACCGCCAGTCTTATTGTGGCTGCATTTACAGCGAAAAGGAACGCTACTGGCGTCCAACTGAGGATGGGTGAAGCCGGCGGAAGGTTCTTACGAGTGTGTCGATTATGACACAGACAATCGCCGCCGACAGGGTTATTTATTGCGGCTTGTCAGGATCTGAAAAATAAATTATCAACGATATTGAATGTTTAAAATTATAGAAAATATATATGATGTCATGCAGGTGTGATGGTACGTATATTGCCATGTGATAGGCCCAGCGCAAATCATGATTAATGAGACGCACTCTTTCATACGCCGTAGGATAGCCGCAGGCTTTCATTCCCTTGGCGGCAGTGCAACGCAGCGCCCGGACTTTTTCACAAGACGTCAAATAATACAGGATTAAAACAGATATCATGTATCTTCAAAGAACCCTTCGCGATGAGATTGAATGCAAGAGCAAAGGACTGCATTCGGGTCGCAAGGTCAGCATGAAAATCAGGCCTGCAGAGGTTGACGAGGGGATTGTTTTTACTCGCACGGATTTGCCCGGCAATTACAGGGTCAAAGCGGAGATCGGTAATGTCTGTGACACCACGCTCGCGACCACCATCGGCAATAACGGTTCGGCGGTGTCCACCATCGAGCACCTGATGTCCGCGTTCAATGGCATGGGCATCGATAACGCCATCGTTGAGGTCAATGCTCCGGAAGTGCCGATCATGGACGGGAGTGCTCTGCCCTTTGTTCGGATGCTCAAAACCGTGGGAACGCGAATCCAGGGCAAATGCAAAAAATTATTGGTGATCAATGAAGCGATATCCGTTGAGGACGGGGTGGGGGCGGCGATGCTGCTGCCCGCTTCGGAATTCAAGATTACCTATAAGATCGATTTCGATCATCCTGCCATCGGCCAGCAGACCTATCATATGACGTTCTCCGATACCAACTACGAAGAAGAAATCTGCGCCGCGCGCACCTTCGGTTTTCTGAAGGATGTTGAATACCTGCAGGCAAGAGGGCTCGCGCTCGGCGGGTCACTGAAAAACGCCGTTATCCTCAACGACAAGGAAATCATCAATAAAGAGGGGCTGCGTTGTCCGAATGAATTTGTGAAGCATAAAATCCTCGACGCCATCGGCGACCTGTCGCTTATGGGAATGCCCATTATCGGCCATTTCATCGCCTACAAATCCGGACACCGTTTGAACAATCAACTGCTTCAGGAAGTGCTCGCCCGGCCGCAAAGCTGGTCTCTTGCCCATCATTACCAGCGGCATGATCAGACAAATGCCGCTGGTCCATTAAATGTTCCTGCCTTTCGCATTCTTGACGCCGTCAATGTGTAACAACGCCCGTCTGTAAATAGCGCTTGCAATTTCAGCGCCGCTTCCTTAGTATACCTTCAGACCGTAAATAACGAGAAAATCTGGCGACTTCGTAAAAAGTCCGGATGCTCAAGTTGCGCTGCATCCTTCGTCATTGTGGCGTATCCCAAAAGTACGCCGCATTCATCATGATTTGCGTGCCTTGCCTGCGGAACTTTTTTTACGAAGCCTTTCCGCATTCAAGGCTTTCGCTACTTTTTACGAGTCCGTCAAGTCTGTGCTTTTATAGAATATCAGCCCGGCAGATCCGCATGAAAAAAAGACAATTGATATCGGTTGTGTTGCTTGTCCTTCTCTCCCTCCCTACATTTTCTTCCCGGGCGATGGGTATTCAAGCCGAGATAAAGGATGTTCTCATAACACAAAGCATTGAATACATTCATCTCTATGCAAAAGTGAACAATGCGATCAGCAGGGACATGGAGAAGGCGATCCTGGCCGGAGTGCCGACGACCATCACATTCCTCATCGACCTCTACCAGGAACGATCTTTATTTTTTGATAAGAAAGCCGCCAGTGTTATCATCAAGCAGACGATAAAATACGACAATGTCAAGAAGACATTCTATGTCTGGTTGCCTACCAGCCAAGAGCCGGAGGGCTTTCAGGACATTGAGAGCGCCAAGCGGGCCATTACGGAATTGAACGGCGTTGTTGTGGCGCCTGTCAGGCAATTGCAGCGATATACGCCTACCTATATCATGATCAAGGCAAAACTGGACAAGGTCCGTCTGCCTCTGGGAATGGAATATATTTTCTTTTTTGTTTCCCTGTGGGATTTCGAGACGGACTGGTATAAACAAAGGTTCATGTTTTAATGGCAGAAAGAGAAAAAAGAACCGATGGCCCGGATACCGCGGAATTCATGCGACGCAAGCGAGAACGCAGCATCATCGTCATCACCGTTGCGGTTATCCTGATTCTTTCCTTCCTGGAGTACCATCTTTTTCGTGCGGAAACCTTCCTGCCCGCATCGAGTAACGTTCTGATTTTCGGACTCATCAACATCAATGTCATCCTGATCATTCTGCTCATTTTTCTGATCGTGCGGAACGTGGTGAAACTCATTTTCGAGAGGCGGCACGGCGTCATCGGCTCAAAGCTCCGGACAAGGCTTGTAGCTGCCTTTGTCGGGCTGTCTCTGATCCCGACGGTGGCTCTCTTTATTGTTTCCATCAACTTTCTTTCATACAGCATCGACACTTGGTTCAGCATGAAGATTGGAGATGCATTAAATCAGACCCTTGAAGTGGCGCAGCTCTATTATCGGCAGACGGCAGACCATGCCAAATACAATGCCCGGCAGATCAGTGACGATATTACGCAGAATCGACTTTACCAGAAAGACAGGGAACTCTATTTAATGACGCTCATCGAGCAGCGGCAGAAAACCTTCGGGTCCGATATTCTCGAAGTTTATTTGGATAATACCAAACAGAAGTTTCTCGTCAAAGATAAAGACAAACCAGATCTCGAAGCACCGCCTTTATCACCGAAAATACTGGAAGAGATCTTTCTCGGCAAAGAGGTGTCCACTGTCAATCGGATCGGCAACGGCGATCTGGTCAGTGGGGCTGCGCCGATTTACTCTTTTTCCAGTCCGCAGGAGGTCATCGGAGCGGTTGTCGTCAGCGTCTATCTGACGAAGGCGTTGATTGATAAAATATCAGTGATTTCAAGAACATCAGAGCAATATGGGCAATTGGACCTTTTGAAAAATCCCTTGAAGTTCAGTTATATCATTACATTATTCCTGGTGACCCTTCTGATCATTTTTTCCGCAACCTGGTTCGGGCTTTTTCTGGCCAAAGGGATTACGGAGCCTATTCAAGATCTGGCGGACGCCACCCACAAAATTGCCCAGGGAAATCTGGATCACCAGATTGACGTCGTCGCCGATGATGAAATCGGTATTCTAGTGGATTCATTCAATCAGATGACTCGCGATTTGAAAAAAAGCAACCAGCGGCTTGAGCAGGCAAACATTGACCTCGAACAACGCCGGAAATACATGGAAACGGTCCTCCGCAATGTATCGGCAGGTGTGATCTCAATTGATCAAAAAGGCGTCATTGTCACGATCAACCGGGCTGCGGAAAAGATGCTCAATATCAGAACGGAAAAGGTTCTCGCAAAGCAATATGCGGACTTGCTGGATGCGGAACATTTGGTGCTTGTTGATCAAATGCTCCGGGAACTCCGTCAAAGCAGCGAAGGGTTCATCGAAAAGCAGGTTGAGTTGACCATCAAGGACAATGCCCTGACTTTTCTGATGGCTACCACGTTGATAAGCGATGATGAAGGGAATGACCTAGGCATGGTGGTCGTTTTTGAGGATTTGACGCAGCTCCAGAAGGCGGAAAGAGCAGCGGCATGGCGGGAAGTCGCCCGGCGCATGGCCCATGAAATTAAAAATCCGCTGACTCCGGTCCAGCTCTCCGCACAAAGGCTGCAGAAAAAGTTCGGGGATCGATTGGGCGAAGACAGCGATGTGTTTCGGGAGTGTACGAACACTATCATCAGCCAGGTGGACGTGTTAAAAAATCTGGTGAATGAGTTTTCCCATTATGCCCGGATGCCGGTGACGACGCCAAGCCTTAACGATTTGAACGATGTCATTGCCGACGCCGTTATCCTGTATCAGGACGCACATAAGGAGATCGCCTTTGATTTTCAGAAGGGCGAGGATATTCCCAAAATGAATCTTGACCCGGCACAAATCAAACGGGTCATGATCAATCTTCTGGAAAATGCGGTTGCCGCAGTAAGCAAAACGGACGGTCGCATCGAAGTCAGAACAGCTTATGACGGCGGCAGTCACCGGGCACTGGTTGAAGTGTCCGACAACGGCGCCGGCATTCCGCCGGCGTACAGGGGGAAAATGTTCGAACCCTATTTTTCGACAAAACGCTCCGGGACCGGTCTGGGACTGGCCATTGTGAGTTCCATTATCGCCGATCATCACGGTCACCTGAATGTTTATGACAACCGTCCGCATGGCACGGTTGTCGCCTTTGAATTACCGGTTCCGGAAGTGTGACGACTTCGTAAAAAGGGGCGCATTTTTCAACTTTTCGCGAGTGCTTCAAGTGTAGGATTGCTAAGAATTAGGGCCGGGAAACCTGCGCGTCGGGTTTGATAAAACGAAAGATGCTGAATATCTTATGCAGAAGACTATATTGATTGTTGATGACGAGGAAACAATCCGCCAATCCCTGGGCAGCATTTTGATCGACGAGGGGTATGAGATTTTAATGGCCGAAAGCGGTGAGCAGGCCATAAAAACCGTTGAAGATGAATTTCCCGGTCTCGTTTTTCTGGACATCTGGCGTCCGGGCATGGATGGTCTGGAGACCCTCAAGGCGATCAAATCCGAATATCCCTCTGTTTGCGTGGTGATGATGTCCGGTCACGGCACCATCGAAACGGCCGTCCGGGCGACCAAGTTGGGAGCTTTCGATTTTATCGAAAAACCTCTCTCTCTGGAAAAAGTAATCCTGGTTGTAAACCATGCCATGGATATGCTCCGGCTGGAAGAGGAGAATCGACTTCTACGACAGAAAGTATCCCGGGAATATGAATTGACCGGAAACAGTGCGCCCGTTATCGAACTCAAGGAAATGATTTCGCTGGTGGCGCCGACTAATGCCTGGATCCTCATTATGGGCGAAAACGGCACCGGAAAGGAGCTGGTGGCCCGTTCCATTCACAGGCAAAGCCGGCGGGTCGTTAAGCCTTTTGTGGAGGTAAACTGTGCGGCCATTCCCGAAGACCTGATCGAGAGTGAATTGTTCGGCCATGAAAGGGGGGCCTTTACCGGGGCGACGATGAAAAAGAGAGGCAAGTTTGATCTGGCCCACGAAGGGACGATTTTTCTGGACGAAGTTGCCGACATGAGCCTCAAGGCGCAGGCCAAAATTCTGCGAATTCTGCAGGAAAAGAAATTTGAGCGGGTCGGCGGCACAAAGCTGATTCCCACGGATGTTAGGGTGCTGGCCGCGACGAACAAGGACCTGGAGAAAGAAATGGAAGAGGGCCGTTTCCGTCAGGATCTTTTCTATCGCTTGAACGTGATCCCTCTGAGAATCGCCCCCTTGAGGGAACGAAAAGAAGATATTCCCTTGTTAGTCGAGCGCTTCCTGACAGAGTTTTCCATCAAGGAAGGAGAGTCGGCAAAGACCATAACGCAGGAGGCAATGGCCCTGCTGACGGAACACAACTGGCCCGGCAATGTCCGGGAATTGAAGAACATCACGGAAAGGCTTTTTATCATGACATCGGCGAATGTGATCGCTGCCGGCGATATTCCCGCATTGTTCAGGGAAAGCGATCAGGGCTTGCCCGGCAAGCTGGAGTCCCTTTCAGACTCCTATAAAGAAGCGAAATGGAATTTTGAAAAGCACTATATTGAGAAAAAATTGCGGGAATTTGACGGGAATATTTCCCGGACGGCAGAGGCCATCGGCCTTGAAAGAAGCAATCTTCACCGGAAAATAAGGAGTTATGGCTTGGATGTCAAATCCACCGGCAGCGATGCCTGACGACTTCGTAAAGAGTCCGGATGCTGCGCTGCGCTTCACCCTTCGTCATTGTGGCGTACGTCAATATACGCCTCATTCCTCATAGTTTGAGCGCCTTGCCTGCTTTTTCTTTCGAAGTCGTCCAAGAATTCAACACTTTTTCGATTTTTTATGAGTTTATCGCGCCTGATGCGTGGACAGGGCTTCTTTCTTCATATCGGCGATGGAAAATTTGTTGAAGGGGAGAAAAATAAGGCCCAGGACAACGACAAGGCCGATGGACAGGAAATGATAGATAACGGCAAAGGTGAGAGCCTCTGATTTTGAGACATTGAAGAGGGTAAGGCCAATGATGCAGGCGTAGTGCCAGTTGCCGATGAATCCCGGCGCCGTAGGAATGGCAATGCCGATCAGCAGAATAATCATCGTAACCGTTGCGGCGGTGAAGGACAAATTGAATGCAAAGGCGTGAAACAGGATATAAATGGACGCCGCATTAATCATCCAGATCAGCACGGACAACAGCACAACCAAGAGCAGCAGCCTGAAATCGTTAAAAATTTTAAACCCGTCGATCAATTGATGAAGCAAGCTGTCGATTTTTCCGGCAAAGCGTTCGGGCAGGCGGTTGATCAAAGGCGCCAGTGCCTTTAGCGCAACCTCCCGCTTCACCAGCATGATGATCATGACTGCCAGAAAAATAAGTGTCAGCAAGGATACCAGCAGTGCTGAACGAACGAGCCACGGCGGTAAAAAAGGGATAAAAAACAACGCAATGCCAAAGATAATCAGAATGGCGATGCTGTCGCAGACCCGCTCAACGAGAATCGTTCCCAAAGCGGCAGTCATCTTGATTTGGCTTTTTTTTGTGATCAGATACGGCCGGGCCAGTTCTCCCAGTCTGACTGGAAGCGAAGTAATTGCTAAAAAACCAACGCTGGAAACGGAAAAAAGGGAAATCTGATTGACTCGATCAAGGGGGCGCAGCATCAATCCCCAGCGGAACGATCGCAATAACTGGAAACAAAACACAACCGCCAGAAAAAGCAGGACATAATCGGACCGGATATGCCTGAAACCGTTTGCGACTTCCTGAAAATCAATCCCCCGGAGCGACAGGTAGACCAGAACGATGCCTATCAAGATGCCCGCAATCAACTTTTTCATAAACGGGTCCTGCTGGACGCGGTCACGGACAATCTCTCATGGTCGCAGGCGATGTTCACTTCTTGGCGATATTGTCGTAAATTTTGTCATGTAGAAGTTGTGAGGACAGTTTGTTGCCGAACATGCCGACCCGGATGCCGACCTTGGTCAGATTTTTTGCCTTGTACGTCACTTTGATAATAACATTTTCATCATTGATTATAGAACGAATGCTTCCCAAGCCGATTTCACGTTTCGGCTGCACGTCTTTTCCACGCATATCCGCCACGGTCTTTTCGCAGGCGCTCCAGGCCTTGTCAAATGGGACATTATAGTCGGTGACCAGTTCGCTGTCGACATAATAATACGTTCCCGCGCCTGAGCCGACGATGCCTCCTACGACCAGGACTTCCGGACCGCAGGCGGAAATCAGGGAAAAACCCATTAACAGCAACCACAATCGCATCTTCTTTCTTAACATGGCATTTCCTTTCCTATCTTGGATTATAGTTCATCTGTCTATGAAATTTTGAAGCGCTTTGCAAGTCCATTGATTTCAGGACTGCAAACCCTGCTCACCGCCGACCCGGGCAAACTCCCGCAGCAGATCTTCCTGCTTCCTGCTTAACTGAGTCGGAACCATCACCACCGTTTCGATGATCTGGTCCCCCCGACCGAAACCCCGCAGATGGGCGATGCCCTTGCCCTTTAATCGGAACGTCTTTCCGGATTGGGTTCCCTTTGGAATTTTCAGCTTCTCGGAGGCCATAAGCGTCGGCACCTCAATCGTCGCTCCCAGGGCCGCTTGAACAAAGGAAATCGTAACGCGGCAATAGATGTCGTCGCCGTTTCGTGCAAAGAATTCATGGGGTTCAACATAAATGAAGACATAGAGATCCCCATTTGGTCCGCCATTGCTGCCCTGTTCTCCCTCGCCGCGCAGCCGTAAACGTGAACCCGTTTCAACCCCGGCAGGAATCTTAATATTTACAGTCCTGGTTATCTCTGTTCGGCCTGTGCCCATGCAGGGCCGGCAAGGCTCGGTGATGACGCGCCCCTCGCCCCGGCAATTCGGGCAGGTGGTGCTGATGCTGAAGAACCCGCTAGACTGGGTCACTTGTCCTCTGC
The DNA here is from genome assembly GCA_043805145.1 of Pseudomonadota bacterium. Lineage (GTDB taxonomy): Bacteria > Desulfobacterota > Syntrophia > Syntrophales > Fen-1087 > JAPLJM01. The sequence continues at coordinate 12,304 of JAZDIK010000100.1, forward strand.
CCTGGCAACGGCGGCAGACCTCCGGACTCGTCCCGGCGGCAGCGCCTGTCCCCTGGCAATTCCCGCAGATATCGTGTTTGGGGATATCAAGATCCTTTGCCAGTCCGACAGCCGCGTCCATGAAGGAAATTTTCAGATCATAGCGCAGATCGTTGCCGGCCTGAGCCGACGATCTGGACCTTGATCGTCCGTTTCTAAAGCCGAATACATCTTCAAAAATACTGCCAAAGCTGGAGAAAATGTCTTCAAATCCCGAGAAACCGCGAAAGCCGGTGTTGCTGAGACCTTCATGGCCATAGCGGTCGTAGATGTCTCTTTTCTCCTTATCACTCAGGACTTCATAGGACTCTGCCGCTTCCTTAAACCGCTCCTCCGCCTCCTTATCACCCGGGTTGCGATCGGGATGATATTGCATGGCCAGCTTTCGATAGCTTTTCTTGATATCCTCATCCGTGGCGCTTCTGTCAACGCTCAGGACTTCGTAATAACATCGTTTGATCATGTAAGGTTATGTATCTACCTCGTTATCTATATTTCTGAACATGCAAGGAGGCACCCAAGGCCGTGAATAAAATAAATCTCCGATGCGTCCCTGTCAAGGATATGTCTCTATTTAATCAGTCTTTGAAGGGCTTCTTCGTATTTTTCCTTTGTTTTCGCAATGATGCCCATGGGCAGTACCGGCGCCGGTGACTTCTGGTTCCAGGGAATAGACAGAAGATAGTCGCGCAGGTACTGCTTGTCGTAGCTTTTTTGAGCCCGGCCCGGCTCGTAATCGTCTCTTGGCCAGAAGCGGGATGAATCCGGGGTCAGCAATTCGTCAATGAGGATCAGTTCGCTGTCGATCAGGCCGAATTCCATTTTTGTGTCGGCGATGATGATGCCGGCGGCTTCCGCGATGCCGAAGGCGCGGTCGTAGATCTTCAGGCTGATCTCCGTTACCTTTGCGGCCAGATCGGCGCCGATCCGCTTTTCCATATCCCGCTGCGTAATCGTCTCGTCGTGTTCGCCAACGGCCGCCTTGGTGGAAGGTGTGAAAATGGGCCGGGGCAGTCGGTCCGACTCCCTCAATCCTTCAGGAAGACGGATTCCGGAAACCATGCCGCTCCGGTGGTAATCCTTCCAGCCCGATCCGCTTATATACCCTCTGACAATACATTCCACAGGCAGCGGCGTCGCTTTTTTCACGAGCATGCTTCTGCCGCGCAGCCTGTCGCGGTAAGGTAAACAGGATTCCGGGTACGCATCGGGATCGGAGGTGATCATGTGATTCCGGATGATGTCCTGCGTCTTCTCGAACCAGAAGGCCGACATGCGGGTCAGGATTTCACCCTTGCCGGGGATAGGATCAGACATGACGACGTCGAAGGCGGAAATTCGGTCTGTGGCGACGATCAACAGGTACGGATCAATGTCGTAGACATCCCTGACCTTTCCCCTGCCTGCCAGGGTCAGCATGCTGAAATCTGTTTTGGAAACGCCCTGATCTTTCATGAACAGGCCCTCATCTCAGGAAGGGATTGGATGCTTTTTCACGGCCGATGGTGGACGTCGGCGCATCGCCATAGTTATGTCCGGGCATAACCTTTGTATCGTCGGCCAGCGTGCAGAGCTTTTCCTGGATGGAACGGGCCATGACCCGTCCGGAGCCTCCGGGAAGATCGGTTCGACCGACGCCGCCGACAAACAGCGTATCTCCGGTGAAAACATATCCATCGATATACAGCGACATGCTGCCTGGCGAATGCCCAGGCGTGTGCAGGACTTTCAGGGAAATTCCGCCGACCGTGATGAGATCGCCATCCCGGACGGTCCGGTCCGCTGCCGGCGACTGCTTAGCGCCGAACATCCTGAGCGTCATAGCCGGAGTGGATGTGAGCATGTCCGCATCGCTTTCGTGAATGATGATCTTCGCGCCGGTCTTCTTTTCCATATCCGAGTTGCCGGCGATATGATCCACATGGCCGTGTGTATTGACAATATATTTGATTTTAACGTTGTTTTGATCTGCCTGGGCGATAATCCCCTCGATATTGGCGGCCGGATCGATGACCAGCGCCTCTCCCGTTGCGGGATCTCCCAGGAGATAGGCAAAGACCGCCATATGGCCCACTTGCATCTGTTTCAGAAACATGTTTTCCCCTTTTGGAATAATTAATAAAACAACGGCGCCACCCCTATCATTTTAAAATCGGCAAGTCAATGGAAGATAAAAATCGTTCGTCATAAGCCCTTCTCCTTTTTCACGCGGATGTTGTCGCCGAACCCACTCTCAAAAAACAGGAATCAGATGTATAATATTCATTTCTTCAAGTTTGCCGATGGCGAAGGATTTGATTATTTCCCGCAAAATCCTGCGTCATTCATGGTTCTTGCCTCTTCCAATTCCATTTTTCTATCAGCCGCTCCGCCTCCGCCTTCGTCTGAATCTCGCCATTGAGCTGGGCCTCTTCAACGGCATTCAGGATTTTTTTAAACAGCGGTCCCGGAGGATAACCGCGGGCAATCAGGTCATTGCCTGTCAGGAGAGGGGGCGGATGCAAGTGCTCAGCGGACAGGTTAGACAGGTTTTCTAGGCAAAACGTATAGTTATCGAGCATCCCGTGGCTTCCTAGGCAATCCAGGCGGTGGAGTTTCAGATGGAGGCCGAAGTCCGGCTGGCGCAGGAAGCGTTTAAGGCGACCGGGACGCATGTCCCGCACATGCATGAACATCATATGGCCGCGAATGAGGGTGAGAATCGTTTCTGTCTGTGCGTGCGAAAATTTCAGGCGCCGCAGGACCTGCCCGGCTATTTCCTCGCCCTTCCGGACATGCCCGTAAAAATGGACGCCGGCGCAATCCACGAATCTTGTCACGGGCTTGCCGATATCATGCAGCAGCACGGCCCAGGATAGGCAAGGATCTATCAGGCCGTCTGTTGCGGGCAAATGGTCCAGCATCTGCAGAATGTGTTGCCAGACATCCCCTTCCGGATGAAACGCTTTCGGCTGTTCGACCCCTTTCATGGCGGCAACTTCCGGCAGAATTTCCATCAGTAGCCCCGATGTGTCCAGGAGTTCCAGCCCCTGCCGTGCCCCGCTGCGGGTAATCATTTTGGTCAATTCTTCACGGATCCGCTCGACGCTGATCTGCCGGATCGTGCCGGCGTGACGGCGGACGGCTGCAAAGGTCGAGGCATCGACGGCAAAATCGAGACCGGCGGCAAAACGGACGGCCCGCAGCATGCGCAAACGGTCTTCAGCGAAGCGTTCCTCCGGATCGCCGATCGTTCGGATGATGCGCCGGGCAAGGTCATCCCGGCCGCCGATGTAATCGATCACCTCGCCCGTCAAGGGATCCATGAGCAGGCCGTTGACGGTGAAGTCGCGCCGCCGGACATCCTCCTGAGCCGTGGCAAAACGGACATGTGAAGGCCGGCGACCGTCGTCATAGCCGTCCTCCGTCCGGTAGGTGGCCACTTCATAACGGCGTTCCCCGTTGATCACCAGTATCACGCCGAATCGGGCGCCCACCGGGACCGTATGCGGGAAGATTTTCTGTACGTCTTCGGGGCGGGCGGACGTAACGATGTCATAATCGCCGGGTTCCGCTCCCTGTAGCATATCCCGGACGCAACCGCCCACAAAAAAAGCTTCATAACCGGCGGCCCGCAGCTGCAGAACAATGTCTATGGCTGACGCACGCAATGTCGTTACCGTTTCTTTTTCACCTGTCATGTCAAATCTGCCCTGCCGCGACGGAGGTCATTTTCCGCCTTCGCGACTTGTCTCAGATCCATTTACTGATCCTGTTTCTTCCCGAGCTTGATCGCGCAGAACTCCCCGCACATCGTGCAGCCCTCTTCATGAGCGCTTTCGCTGCGTTCGAGCCAAGCGCTGGTCCTGTCCGGATCGATGGAAACGTCGATCTGGCCCTGCCAGTCAAAGGCCTTGCGGCATTCGGCCATGCGGATGTCTTTTTCCCTGGCGCCTGGAAGGCCCTTGGCGATGTCGGCGATATGCGCGGCGATTTTCACGGCGACGACACCCTCGCGGACGTCCTCGATCGTCGGCAGACGCAAATGCTCGGATGGCGTGACGTAACACAGGAAATCCGCGCCGGCCGCGCCGGCGATCGCCCCGCCGATGGCCGACGTAATATGATCGTAGCCCGGTGCAATGTCCGTCGGAAGGGGGCCCAGGACATAAAAAGGCGCACCATTGCAGATGCGCTTTTGCAGTTGAATATTGGCCTCGATATCCTTCAGCGGAACATGGCCGGGGCCTTCGATCATGACCTGAATGCCCCGGTCCCGCGCCCGCTTCGCCAGTTCGCCCAGCAGGATCAATTCCTGCACCTGGCCCCGATCCGTGGCGTCGGCCAAGCAGCCTGGCCGCAGGCCGTCGCCCAGGCTCAGCACCATGTCGTAGCGCCCGGCAATGTCGAGCAACCGGTCATATTGTTCGTAAAGAGGATTTTCGCGGTCATGACAGGTCATCCAGTTGGCCGTAATCGACCCACCGCGACTTACGATGCCCAGCAGTCGGCCTTCCGCTTCGAGACAACCGACGCTTTTTCGCGTCACTCCGCAGTGGACCGTGATAAAATCCACGCCGTCCACGCCGTTTTCTTCGATGGCCAGGAACAGGTCATCGTCGGTCATCTCCACGATCGCCCGTTGTTCGGCGAGCATCTTTGCTGCCGCCTGGTAAATGGGCACCGTTCCGATCACACACGGCGACGCGCCAATGATCGCTTTCCTGATGGCCCGGATGTTACCTCCAGTGGAAAGATCCATGATCGCGTCGGCGCCCGCGGCCGCGCAGATCCGTACTTTCTGAAGCTCCAGCGCCGGATCGACGCGATCCTTTGATGTCCCGATGTTGGCGTTGATCTTGGTCCGCAGGCCCTTGCCGATGGCCAGAGGCGCAATAGTCTGATGCCCGCTGTTGCGGACGACCACGATGGTCCCCTCTTCGACGCCCTGGCGCATGAATTCGGCAGAGACCCCTTCGCGCTGCGCGCTGATATTCATTTCTTCGGTGATAACGCCTTTTCTTGCAGACTCCAATTGTGTCATGATAATATTCCTATCCGGCGGCAGTAATCAATTCCGCCACTTTTCTGCCCGAAAGCAGCATCCCGCCGAAGATGGGACCCATGCGCGGTCCGCCGAAAGCCGCATTGGCTGCCATGCCCGCCACATAGACGCCGGGACAGATTTCTCTGGTATTTTCAATGGTGAGCCGTTCGGCCCGGTCGGCCCACATGGAACGCTCTCCGATGCGCTTGCCCGTTTCCGTATTGAGCCGGATGTCTGCTTTGCGTTCGATGACAGCCAGAACCTCCGTGTCATGCCCGGTTGCGTCGATCACATGCCGGGCGCCGATCGTCATGGGGTCCACATGCAGCCGTGCCATTTCCACGGGCGACCACGTAATCACGAGTCCCGTAATTCGCCCCTCCCGGATCATCACGTCTTCGACGCTCATGCAGTTGAAGACTTTCGCCCCCGCTTTCATCGCACTGGAACAGATCGTGCTGATGGCCTCCACGGCATCGGCCGTATAATAATCCGTCTCATAAGCCTCCGTGCGGACGCCGAAGAGATCCAGAATCTCCTTGGCTTCCTTCTGGACGACGATCTCGTTGAACATCATGCCGCCGCCCCACATGCCGCCGCCGACGCTGAGTTTCCGCTCAAAAAGGGCGACCTTTTTGCCCGCCCCGGCCAGGAAGTAAGCAGCCACCAGACCGGCCGGGCCGCCGCCGACAATGGCGACATCCACGTCGGTATGGTCCAGAAATTTCCTGGAAAAGCGTTCAATGATGGCGCGGGTAATCGTGATTTCATTTAATTCCATTTAGCTTTTTGTCCTCCGTTCATAAACCGTTCGCCACTTTCAAAACCTTGTTGACCACGTCGCCGGGATCTGTCCCGAGGACGCGGATCATGGGTTCCTTTCCCACATCTCCGCGGTCGAAGATCATATCCGGCACGGCGCCGCCTCGGGACAGCACGACATTTGTTCCCCATTCCAGGGATGAGCCTTCCTGTTCTCTGACATCAGGCGGTTCGCCGGAACGGTCGAAATGATCCACCCGGAAGCCCTGCACCGTGCAGAGGCGGACAATGTCCTCGGAAAAACGGATATTTATGGCACAGCGGATCTCCGGATCGTATCGCATCGCCGTGAGGATGATCTTCGCGATGTGCCGGGATGCGCCAAAAGCCGGTTCGCACAGGACGCCGACCCTTTCGCCCACCCGGATAATCCGACCCGGAACGGCGGCCACATCTTCCAGTGTGCGCGCGTCCGGAAGGGCGTAACCCATATTGGACTGGACCTCCGGGATGATGCCGCCGCAAGGTTCATTTAACAGCCGCTGCAGGGCGGACTTCAGCTCAGCCAGGCAGTGATAGCGGGAGATCTCCCGAAAAACAGGCGCGAAATGATTCGTCGGGCCATGACCCCCGCCGATGCGCCAAGCGTACCGGATGGCCTCCTGAATATATTTTTTCGCCGCATCGACAGCGTCGCGCGCACTCTTACCGTCGGCCAGGCCCGTGGCAATCGCTGCGGAAAAAGTACAGCCCGTCCCGTGGGTATCAACGGTTGCGATGCGCTCCGCCTTGAACTCGTGAAAATATTGGCCGTCATAAAGAATGTCAATAGCAGCACCGCTCAGATGACCTCCCTTGACCACCACATGCCGGGCGCCGAGTTTGTGAATTATGGCCGCCGCGGTCCTCATGTCTTTCGGTCCCGCAATCAGCATACCTGACAGGACCTCGGCCTCCGGAATGTTCGGCGTCGTGATACAGGCCAGAGGAATCAGTTCCTTCACCAATGCTTCCCGCGCATCCTCCCGGATCAGCCTGGCCCCGCCTTTGGCAACCATGACCGGGTCCACGACGAGCTTTTCAATGCCGTATTGTCTGACTTTCGCGGCGACCATGCGCAGGATCTCCGCAGAGGCCAGCATGCCCGTTTTGGCCGCATCGATGCCGATATCGGAGGCGACCGCATCGAATTGCATCGCCACGAAATCCGCGGGGACTTCATGGATGCCCGTGACGCCCAGGGTATTCTGGGCCGTCAGGGCCGTCACGACGCTCATTCCGAAGCCGCCGAGTGCGGTAATGGTCTTCAGATCGGCCTGGATGCCCGCCCCGCCGCCGGAGTCGGAACCGGCAATTGTCAACACTTTCTTAACACGCATGCGTTATGCTCCTTGCGGGAAATGACCCGCCTTGAGATACCGGATAACAAGCAAGTCGCCAGATCCTACCGAAATGGTCCCCTGCGCCGATGTCAGACGATTGCTGATGCCGACGGGTCTGTTCGGGGCAATCGTCGCCTGCTGCAGCGGGTATTCAAAGCCTTCCAGCGTCACGCCCGTCACATCGGCGCCGAAGGCAAGCAGGGACACCGTTTGCCCGATATCGCCTTCAATGGTGGCCGTCCGCCGGACGAGAATGATTTCACACCACTCATCCAGCAGACGCGTCTCGATCCCCCGGTCAGCCGCCGTAGCAAGCAATGTGAGATTGGCCAGTGTGTGATCGATCCTGGCCCCGAGCGCGCCATATATCCGGATTTCATCGGGCGTCATCATAAGGGCCATCTGGAGAGCAAGCTGGGAATCCGTCTCGTTTTTCGCTTGCGGATAACGCAGGATGCGGCTTCCTTGCCCGACGAAGTCGCGCTGCAGCTCGCCACCCAGCGAATCCATATCGCCGACGATCAGATCGGGCGTCAGGCCCAGGGCATGGATATGACGGGCGCCGCCGTCCGCGCAAATCAAGCCGAGGGGCCGGTGGCGTTCCTGCTCCGTTTGCAGGAAAGCCGGATCCCCGATGGGGCCGCCGCAAATGACAAACACGATCTTTTTCAATAACTTACCTCACCTTAGCAGGGCCCCGGAACTTGTTGAAATAACCGGATTCCCGCATCCGCGGTGAATGACATTGCGGGATTGTTGCATGAACCTCCCACTTAAACAGAGATGCCTTTTGCCACCACGCAAAAAGGGGCCCGCCCCCTTGCACCGGAACATGGCCCCTTCAAAGTCTCGCTCAACTCGAATCTGAATCAGACGCCACTCCCTACGCTGGCATTACCCAGGTCAGGTTCAAAGGGTATTCTCTCAGCCCAATAGGCACCCCTGCTACTTGTCGGCTTTTTTTTACTCCGCCTCCTTCATAAAATCAAGCAAATTCCTCATGACGGCAGGACGAGACGCAGATCGGGTCAGTTTTCCTTGAGAAAAAAACGCCATTTGCAGAAAGTCTCTGCGGGATGGGGATCGGGCGGCGCGAAGAGACATTCCACCTGTATGCGCTCGTCGATGACCCCGGCAAAGCCGGTGAATTCGCCGCGATGCATGTCCTTGCAGACGAACTCGCCGAGGCCGCGCTTGATCCGGGCAACCTGCACGGGACAGGACGACACGGTCAGGATAACCTCGTGATCCGATTCATGAATATTGTATCCGACGAGAATGGTCCAAGGGAAGAACCGCAGGGCCTTGACGAATCCCTTGAGGCCCTTTTTTTCGAGAGGGAATCTCTTGACGATATCTCCGGCCGCCAGACCGCCCACGCGATGCCAGACGCGTTCATTGATGCGCTCTGCCGCAGGTTGGCCAAACTGTTCCGCTACGTACAGAAACCAGAAGGCGTCCATGACCCGGTAGTTGTGCAGCAGGAAGGCGATATAATTCTTCAGCTCCGGCGCTTCCATCTTCTCGAATATTTTCATATCCATACAGGCATCCTCCTTCAACCCTTATGCGTTTTCCGGCCAGCCGATTTCCAGGATACGATCCACGTTAAAGACGCGATTTTCCTCGGCCATAGCTTTTGCCGACCGGACATCAAAGCCTGAAACCGCAGCCTCCTGATATTCCAAATATTTCACCCACTCGGTTTCCGATCTTTATTACCACAAAATACCCAATGGTGGAAGTGCATTTATACTTGATTTCATGATGTAATTTTCTTTTCATTCTTCATGAAATACAGTAGAATTACAAAAATTTTAAAAATACCGGCAGAGTGTATTAATTGCTAAAGGTCTAAAAATGAAAACAACACAATTGTCAAAACGAATTCTTGCCTCTGAGTTGATGGGATTCCTCATTGTGATCATGATCGTGTGGCTAGATGAATTTATTGATTTACCTCACAAGCTTTTTGGGGCGCCCGCCACACACGTAAACTATATCGAAAGCATTTTTGAAACGATAATAATATCGGTATTGGCTGTCATTGTTATCCTCATAACCCACACATTATTAAAAAGAATATTAACAGGAATCCTGCCAGTCTGTTCTTTCTGCAAGAATATCCGAGTGGATGGTCGCTGGCTTCCTATTGATAGCTACATAAGAGATCATTCAGAAGCCGACTTTTCTCATAGTATATGTCCTCAATGTGCCGAAGAGAATTATGGTGATCTGTTGGATTTGACAAGAATATCCAAAAAAAGATAATGATCTCTAACGAATTACTCACGCTGACCATGACAACGCTGGCGCATTTTCACGGCAGCTTAGTTCAATCGTTGAGCCTGTAGGAAAAGGGTAACAGGGAAGGTAAAATGATTGTACATAGGGGCATTTTATAGTCATGTTTCTGCGACATTGGCGTTGGTAACCGCTAAACCATTGACCGAGGTGTTGCATGGCCCGTTACAAGCCCTGTTCATACGGACAAGGTAAATTCATTTCCATCATTGCCGATTTTATCGCCGGCATGGGATAAGGAGATCGTTCACCTTCCCGGTGAATTGATACGATTCTTGAAAGGAAGAGCGACGCTTGTGAAAGAGAGCCGGCCGAGTGCAACGGCACAGCGCACTGCGATGCAGCGCGCGGCACATCAACTTCTGGATGATCCGAAGGTTTTCGACGATCCTGTGGCACTTCGCATTATCGGTAAAGAAAATGCCTCGGCGTTACGAGCCGATCCGTATCAATTCGATATGACAGCGCTGTCGCCCTACTTGCGGGCTTTCGTGGCCGTACGCAACCGGTATGCCGAAGACGACCTCGCTCTAGGCGTTCAACGTGGCGTATGCCAATATGTCATCCTGGGTGCAGGGCTGGACACGTTTGCCTATCGAAACCCGCATCCCCAAGGCGTACTACTCGTGTTTGAAGTCGACCACCCTGCGACGCAGATATGGAAGCGATCTCGTCTTGAGAAGGCTGGCATCGCACTCCCGCATGATCTCACGTTTGTACCCGTCGACTTTGAAACGCAAACACTTGCAGAGGGACTGCGTGGTGCAGGCTACGATTCTGGTAAATGCACCTTCTTTTCGTGGCTGGGCGTCACGGAATACTTGACGACCGAGGCGGTGATGGCGACATTTCGCTTCATTGCGTCGGCGCCGGTTGGAAGCGGAGTTGTCTTCGACTATATGATTTCACCTTCATTGTTGACCTCTGCACAGCGGACGCGCTTTGATTCGCTTGCCCGGCGGGTAGCGTCAATCGGAGAGCCGTGGCAAGCATTTTTCGACCCGGAGCTGCTGGCAAGAGATCTGCGAACCATGGGCTTCGGGTATGTCGAGGATAACGGGCCGGAAGAAATTAATGCAAGGTACTTCAAAGACCGGAAGGACGGGCTCCGGGTCGGGAGCCTATCGCACCTGATGAAAGTTGAGGTCTGAGATATCAGGCGAGTCGCCGAAGCAGTCGTTGGCGGGACATAAAATAACCCCTTCACATCCGGTCTTAATTTAGTATCGTAAAAAGACCGGATGTGACATGAAATGAGTATTTCAACGGATATAAAGCCTGTAACGTACCTTAAGTCAAAAGCTGCCGATTTGCTTAAGCAAATCAACGAGAACCACCATCCTGATTTTATTGCGAATCGATCGTCCCATCATGGAGAATTATTTACAGAATATCGAAGATGCAAAGGAGTCGTGCAGGAAAGTGTTTGAAGAAGAGATACACGACAAAGCGCTCAACCATGACGGTGATCCACTGCACGGCTCACCGTCCGGTCAGCTCCGCCTTGGGCGTTGACTTCATACAGGAGGAGAAAGGGAGAAAATGAAAGCTGTCGTTATACCGATGATTATTACGGGTCTCAGCGGCTGTGCCGGGGTTGACCTCAGGCCTGTCTCCCAGGCCAATTATGTTTTGGTTCATGGCGGCAATATGACGACCGATACCTGGAATCATCTTGCCAAAAGGAACGATTATCCTCCCGGCGGCCATCTGGGCGGCAAGATATGGGACAGCATCATTCCTGCTCTCAAGGCACATAGCCACCGCGTTTTTGCGCCGACCCTCAAGGACGAACACAGCAGCAGCCTGACCGGGCATATTGAACAAATTTGCACCCTGATAATCGAAAATGATTTAAAGGATATCATATTGGTCGGCCACAGTTATGGCGGGATGGTCATCACCGGTGTCGCGGCCGGAATACCGGACAGAATCAGGCGTCTGGTGTATGTCGATGCCGCATGGCCTGATCCGGGACAATCTTTGTTTGATATTATTGTCTCCGGTGGCTGCGATCCCATGTCATTTGCCGGTCTGGAACCGGCTGCACCTTACGTGGAGAAACTGCAGTATGATACCCGAAAAATACAGCCATTGCCGAAAACCTATATTCTCTGCACAAAAAGCGAGTTTGCATCCGTGACGCATGTCGCCAGGCAAAAGATTGTTGCTGCCAAAAAAGGATGGACGTACATTGAGCTGGCGTCATCCCACGTGCCGATGGCTGACATGCCGGGAAAATTCTTGCGGCTGCTGCTGGAAGAATGACTCTGTAAACGATGGTCTCATGACCGGGAAGGGTCAAGTGACCTTTCAAAATATCGTTAACTTCATCAAAGTAATTTTTCTACAGGTTCGTTGTCTGAGAGGGGATTTATGAGAAGAGGCGAGAAGGAAATCACGGACAGAGCGGAGATAGACTCAATCATCCGCCGAAGCCAGGTCTGCCGTCTTGGCCTGTCGGATGGTGGACAGCCTTATGTCGTCCCGCTCTGTTTCGGATATGACGGCAAAGATTTGTATTTCCATTGCGCGAAGGAAGGCAGGAAACTGGATGTCTTGCGCAAGAACAACAGGGTTTGTCTTGAATTTGACATCGTGGAAGGCCTGGTCGAGGCAGGCCAAGGTTGTGATTGGGGGATAAGATACCAGAGTGTAATCGGCTTCGGTTCTGCACGGTTGATTGAGGACGCCGAGGAAAAGAAGAGCGCCCTGAATCTTCTGATGGCTCAATACTCGATCCGGACTTTTTCATTTCCCGAAGCGACGTTGAGCCGAACCGCAGTCGTCAAGGTCGTGATCGAGACTCTGACGGGGAAGCAGTCCAAGCGATCCTGACATGACCGGCCAGACAAGAAGCCGGCTGATTTTACCGGTGACGAGCGCCTGAAGGTCGAGAATCCACAACCTTATGGATGCCGAAAACGGCGCGCGCGTTTTGTGAGGTTGCGGCGGCGACTTCCGTGAACGTAAGGCCTTTCACCTCGGCGATTTTCTTGGCCGTATGGACAACATAGGCGGGTTCGTTGCGCTTGCCGCGGTGCAGTTGCGGCGTCAGATAAGGCGCGTCGGTCTCCACGAGCAGCCGCTCCAGCGGAACCTGACGGACCACTTCAAGCAATTTCTCCGATCCGGGATAGGTCACCGGTCCGGGGATGGAAATGTAAAAACCCAAATCAAGGCACTTATTTGCCATGGCGGCGTCGCCGGAAAAACAGTGGACAATGCCGCGTTTTTTACCTTTCCAGGTCCTCAGCATATTGAGAGTTTCCGTATGGGCGTCGCGATCATGAATGATCACGGGCAGGTCGAATTCGTCAGCCATCTCCAGTTGTTCGCCGAAACACCGGATCTGGACATCCCGAGGCGAACGGTTGCGGAAAAAATCCAGCCCGATTTCCCCGTAGGCGACCACCTTCGGTTGGCCGATAAGCTTTCGGATGTCACCGTATGTTGTTTCGTCGATGCCCTTGACGTCATGGGGATGAACGCCCAGCGCGGCATAAACAAATTCATGCCTGGCAGCGATGGCCAAAGCCTTCAGGCAATCCCGGAGATTCGTTCCGACGGTCACGATGGCATCAACGCCGGCCTCTTTCGCCCGGCCCACAACCTCGTCGCGATCCGGGTCGAACTCCCGCATTTCCAGATGGGCGTGGGAATCGATCAGCATAAGGTGCTCTTTTCGCGGCCTATTTTCTTTCTTCCCTGGCGATGACCACTTCTTCGGCATTCTCCGATACATCGGGCAGCGTCTCCAGGTACTTCGCAAGCTGCTTCTCGCTGATCTGACCTCGTAAAAGCTTATTCTCCAATAACCTTCTGTCCGTTTCTTCTCGAATGGCATTTTGTTCTTTCGACATAGGGTCCCTCACGTGTTTAAATCTATTTCTCTATGGTGTCTTGTCTGGCGTCTAGACTTCAGCCTGTCAACTGGAAACCCGAGACAGGAGCATAGATACCCTTTCTGTTGAGTTTATTGCGCGATGGCCGGCCGCGTCCGGACGGCATTCCTAAATCAGAACAACCCTTATCTGTCAACACCTTTTGTTGCTTTGTTTCCGGAAACTCCTTGACAGCTTTTGCCGAATCCACTAGCTTCATAGACTATGAAATACAGCGAAGCCGGACCGGGGCGGATTTTTGTGATCCGCCTTGAAGCCGGGGATATCGTCCACGAGGCCATCGAAAAATTTGCGCGTGACCGGCGTATCGGGGCCGCGGCGCTCATCATTCTGGGCGGAGCGGACCGCGGCAGCAAAATCGTCGTCGGACCGGAAGACGGACGCGCAAAACCTGTTGTTCCCATGCACCGCATCCTCGCCGATGTCCACGAAGTATCCGGTGTCGGCACGATCTTCCCCGACGACGAAGGCAACCCCGTCCTTCATATGCACATGGCCTGCGGCCGGCAAGCGGAGAGCGTCATCGGTTGTATCCGCACCGGGGTCGAGGTCTGGCAGGTTATGGAGGTCGTCCTTTTTGAGTTGATGGACTCGACGGGCAGGCGAATGATGGATCCGGAAACAGGTTTCAAACTCCTGGTCCCGTGAAAATATGTATAAGGCGAGAACGTAGCATAACCGCCGGAAAATCGTTCGCAGGCGGCGAAGCCGTTTCCCAGCGGGCTCAATGTGATGTGCCGCCGTCGATTTCTATGTAACCATCGTAAGGGACGGAAATATTTTCATGGCAACCTTTGTCCTTGTGCACGGCGCCACGGCGGGAGGCTGGATCTGGCGCTCCGTCCCGTCCCTTCTTCGGGCGGCGGGGCAGGAGGTCTATACGCCGACCCTGACAGGGCTCGGGGAGCGCCGGCATCTGTTCAGTCCGGATATTTCAATGGAAACCCATATTCTGGACGTCCTCCAGGTCCTCGATTTTGAGGAACTGGATCGGGTCATTCTGGTCGGTCACAGTTACGGCGGTGCAGTGATCACAGGCGTTGCCGAACAGGCTGCGGAAAAACTGTCCCATCTGGTTTATCTCGACGCCTTTGTCCCGCAGGATGGCGAGGCCGTCAAAGATCTCTATGATCCTCCGGTGGTCGATGCCCTGGCCGAATACTATCTGAGCGGCGGCAGAAGCAGCGCTGAAGATCGGCCAGGGGTCGAAGATCCGCGATTTACGGCGCATCCTCTCAAGACCTTTGTCTATCCCCTGCAACTGAAATGCAAGGCGGCAAAGGTCCTGCCGCGAACCTACATCTTCTGTACGGAAAAAGCCGGGATGGGCCTGCGCGCGCAGGGCATTATCCGGTCTGCGGAACGAGCAAAGGCCGCAGGATGGGGCTATCATGAATTAAATACAGACCATCATCCCATGTGGACCATGCCGCGGGAGTTGACGGATATTCTGCTCAGCATTTCGGACGGGATATGAAAAAGAAACCTTTCTGTCTGTCTTCCTCCGGTTTCATCTGTTTCGCCCACCGGGGCGCCAGCGGTCATGAACCGGAAAACACGCTGCTGGCCGTCGAGAAGGCCATTGCGATGGGCGCCCCCTGGATCGAAATCGACGTTTTTGCCGTGGAAGGCGAACTTGTTGTCATTCATGACGATCGGCTCGAGACGACGACCAACGGCGCCGGGTATGTGACGCAACAGTCCTTGGCCTACTTGAGATCGCTTGATGCCGGCAAGGGCCAGAGGATTCCGCTACTGCGCGAGGTCTTTGATCTTGCAGGCGGTCGGGTGGGTGTCAACGTGGAATTAAAGGGTCCCGAAACCGCGGCGCCCGTCATGAAACTCATCAATGAATACGAACGGCTTCCGGATATGGACGGCAGCCGGATCCTTGTCTCCTCTTTCAACCGCCGCGAACTGATCAAAGCCCGGTCTTTAACCCCGGACATCCCAATTGGCGTGCTCGTGCGTGGCATCCCCTCAGGCGATGCCGGATTTGCCGAAGAGCTTGGCGCTGTATCCATTCATGCGGGTCTTTCTTTTGTCCATCGGGCTTTTGTGGATGATGCCCACAGGCGCGGTCTGAAAGTCTTTGTCTATACCGTCAACCATCGAGACGATCTGAAGCGTATGCGGGCGATGGGGGTGGACGGTGTGTTTACGAACTATCCCGAACGCGTGATTTCTGGAAATGGCTGAAAATGTTCGATCATTTTGACTTTATCGCTCCCTGGTACGACCGGATTGTCCGCCTGTCCGTTTCGCCGCGGCTGACAGAACTGCTCAAACTGCCTAAGGATGGAATCCTGCTCGACGCCGGCGGCGGCACCGGCCGTTCGTCTTCCCATCTTCGCTCATTGGTTGGCAGGCTCGTCATCTGTGATTTTTCCATTCCCATGCTCAGACAGGCGCAGGCCAAGGGGGGGATTTACGTGGCGCAGTCAATAGCTGAACAACTTCCTTTCAGGGACGGCCTCTTTGACCGCGTGATGATCGTCGACGCCCTCCATCATTTTTTCGACCAGCGGGCGGCGATCCGGGAATTCATTCGCGTGATGAAGCGGGGGGGACGCCTCGTAATCGAGGAGCCGGACCGGCGGCATTGGGTCATCAAAGCATTGGCGGTTGCCGAAAAAATGGCCCTTATGCGCAGCCGCATTCATCCGATAACGGACATCGTTGACATGTTGGTCGCCGCGGGGCTTGTTGCACAGATCGAGCAGGGAGACCGCTTTACCACATGGATCATCGCCGACAAACAGTCCGTGCCCTGATGCTTCCAGGGCGTGCATGCGGCATGAACATGCCAACGACCAGAGATGCCGCGCAACTTGAGCATCCGGACTTTTTGCGAAGTCGTCAATCGTGTTTCGGGAATCTTCACAGAATGATGTATGCGTCTCAAGGGGGTCTTTATGGGCGGACTAATAAGACTTGAAACCTTTAATAACACAGTGTATATGAAAAACATCAGTATCCTTACGGATATTTAGCTGCAAAAGGAACTTGAGATTGAAAAAACAAGTCGCCGTCAGTTTTGAAGACAGCCATGTCAGAGTGGTTTTTGCTTCTCAGGACAAGGGTAAAACGGCCGTTCAGCGGACCGTCCTTCTGAGGGAGGAGGAATTCGATGCTTTCCTGGAAGCGAATAAGCTGCCGAATCTGTCTGTTGTGTACCCATTCCGAAACTTTTACAGTGATGTCTTATCAGTGCCTCTCGTTAAAAAGTCTTACCTGAAAGTCATTATCGAATCGGAGATCAAAAAACGGTTCCCTGACCTGAATCAGTTTTCCTTCTGTTACTCGGTCCTTGCCGATAAGTCTTCTGAAGAAAAGAAGCTTAGAGAGGTATTTTTCCTTGCCGTCGACAACAGGGACATTGATCGGGTTCTCCAGCGCTTTGAGAGACATGGAAAAACGGTCAAGTTCATCTATCCCGATACGGTTGCCGTTTCACATTTCATTCAAGCGCGCGATGACTTTGCCGGTAAAAACGTTCTTGGCTTTTATGCTTCGGAGATGGACAAAGTCCTTCTGCTTATAAAAAACGGACAGATTCGATTTATCAGGGTTACACCGTCAACAGGGAAAATGATCCGGGATACGGATATTGACAATATCAACATGACCACGAGCTATTGCCGGCAATCATTGAGATTAAATCCGGATCAACTTGTGGCCTTAAATGTATCACCCGCAACAGAAGCGACTTCCGGTCACACCGTGATTCCTGTGATCGGGATCGGCCCTCCTGCAGGCCTTGCCGTTCCGGACGAAACATACCGCGATAACATGGCGCCGCTGGCGGCGATCCTGTTCAGCGACAGACTGAAAGATGACAGCCTGCTCCCGCATGGATACAGAGTGCTCTACATCCAGAGATATGCGGTCGCTTATGCCATCCTTTTCTTTCTTCTGTTTTCACTGATCGGATTGAGTTATCTCACCATGAACCTGACAGAGGTCTTGTTGCAGAAAGAGAAAATCAACCGGTTGAGAAAAGATATATCGGGGGCGGAAACCATCATCTCCGCGTATGATAAAAATTCGGCAGGCCTTCAGATGATCATCCCCCTGATACAGTTCATCAATGAGGTCCGCTCAGGTCCGGATATGCAGAAAACTCTGACTTCTCTTGATTTTCTTCCCATGGAAGGAATAGACATCCAGAGCGTTCAACTGAATAATAAAAAGGACGTTCTTCAGCTTCAGCTATCGGGGAAAATAGACTCGAAGAATTACAGGGACATGCACAACATGCTGCAACAACTGCTGAACCGCATCAACAAAGATGCCGGGATGGTTATCCTTTCAAGAAACCTGGAGCTGAAAAACGGTCAGTTTCAAATTGAGGCCGAAGCAAAAATGACACACTAAAAAAGTCGAAAAATGGGCGCACTTCGACGGCTTCGTAAAAAGCTCCGCAGGCAAGGCGCGCAAATCATGAGGAATGAGACGTACTTGTATGTATGTCGCGGTGACGGAGGATGTAGCGTAACGCAGCATCCGGACTTTTTACGAAGCCGTCAAAGATTTCCTGAAGCAGGGCAGGACTTATGGATCAGAGACTGAAACGACTCCTGATATATTATGCGGTCTCCGCCTTCTGTGCGACGGCGCTCATTTCCGGAGCGCTCATTTCCGACCGTTATATTACCAGTCTTTCAAACACGTTGAATCAGTTTCAAACCCTCAAGATCAATAGTGTAAAGATGAAGACGGCGACGAAAGACATGGACAAAACATCGGTCCATGTCGGCTCGTTGATTCCCCCCGACTATCATACGGAAGAGATGGAAGGCGCTATTCTGACAACCGTGGATGCAATTAAAACCCGCATGAAAGGCGCCGACATCAATCTTGCAAATCTTGAAAAAAAAGAAAATGAAGTCGCCCTGCCTGTCTTCATAACAGGCGCCATGAGCGAGTATGCGTCGTTTATCAATGACATCGGATACCTGCAATCGCTGGCTTCCCCCTTCATGTTCATCAGCAGCATTTCAATATCGAAGTCGTCTGATGATAAGAAGGGTGCGGTCATCTTCGAAATCAAGGGGACGCTAAAAATGCGGTCTTTCGGGACAGGCGGGAAGGCATGAATGACAGCTACGTAAAAAGTCCGGATGCTGCGTTGCACTGCATCCTTCGTCATTGCGGCGTACGTCCAAGTACGCCTCATTTCTCAGGATTTGCGCGCCTTGCCTGCGGATCGTTTTACGCAGCCGTCCCGAAATACACGTTTTTACGATTTTTTACGAGGAAGGCATGAATAACGACAGAAAAATCATCGTTTTTTTCATATCGATCCCCCTGGCGGCAATCCTGATTATTTTTCTGGTTTCGAAAGTGAAATTCGACCTGTCTCTTTCGTCTCTGGAAAGAAAGCTGTTTAACTTCAATTATGAAAGCACCCCCAAAATCGTCGAGAGAATACCGGTGCCGGTAAAATCCATAAAGAGCCCGATTGTGATCTCAAAAAAACCGGAAAGGGGATTTCCTGATGCACCGCTTATTAATGTTACACCCCCCGTATCCGGCACCGACAGGAAAGTGTCGTTGATTTTTGTCAACAGAAGCAGAAGAATGGCCATTATCGACGGCAAACTCCTGCATGAAGGGGATGTCTTTGACCGTCACAGGATTGCAAGAATTGAAAAAGACAAGGTATTATTGAAAAATAGAGAAGGTGAATCATGGCTGAAGTTAGAATGAAATACCTGATGCTTTCGGGTCTGTGCCTGATCTTGATATCGTGCTCTTATGCGGATAATCTTCTTAAAATCAAAAGAGAGGTCCAGATCCAGAAAGAAGCATCCGTTGCGCCGGACAGAGCGGTCACGCCGCTGAAAACGCCGGATTTCGTTCCCGTACATGAAGACGTATCTCCTTTAAAGACGAGAATTGTCGATCTGGCCGCACGCAATACGCCCCTGAGGGATGTCCTTTTTATCGTTGCCGATGCAACCGGTCTCAATCTGGTTATGGACCGGAATGTAAGCCCCGAAATCCCCATCACGCTGAGCCTGAAGAATGTCACGGCGGAAGACGCCCTTAACCGGATTTTCACGTCCGTCGATTACTTTTATGTCATTAAAGACAACATGCTGTTGGTCAAGGCCACCGAGACGAAGACCTTCGAGTTGGGACACCCGGCGGTCGTACAGACTTACAGTACCGATCTGGGCGGAGACATTCTCGGGGCGGCTATGTCCGGAGGCAGCGGCGCCGGCAGCGGAGGCAGTCATTTAAAAGGGGCTATCTCGCAAAAAACGGAAAGTGATAAAAGCGCGTTCAATTTCTGGGAGACGATTGAAAAAACAATCGAAAAAATGCTTGGCCCTCCGGGCGACGTATCCGCCTCGGTGCAGCAGAGCTTTTCCGTGAACCGTTTGATGGGAACCATTGTTGTCACGGCAACGAGGAGAAATCTGGAAAAGGTGGAAAACTATCTCAATATGATCAAGAAGGTCATGAACCGGCAGGTGCTGGTCGAGGCCAAGGTCATTGAGGTGTCCTTGTCTGACAGCCTGCAGTTCGGCATTGACTGGAACTCGCTCATTTCCTTCAATGATCGCCCGGTGCGGATGAAAACAGCCAATTTCGCCGGTATCGCTGCGCCGGCTGCATCGAGCCCGGTATTTATCGCCGGTACGACAGCCGCGGATTTTACCGCTCTTCTCCAGGCGATACAGGTCCAGGGAGAAACGAGAATATTATCCAATCCCCGGCTGAATATCATGAACGGTCAGACGGCGATCCTGGGTGTGGGAAGGAACACCTCTTATATCTCAAAGGTTCAAACCACCCAGCAGAGTGTCGTGGGGGTCGCGCCGACCATTACCTTCACCGTCGATACAGGCAGCGTCCTTTCCGGGATCATGATCGGCATCGTGCCGTATATCAGTGAAAGTGGGGAAATCTCCCTGTCGATTACGCCGATTATCTCCGATCTCGTAAAGCTTGACGCCCAGTATCTCGGCGAAACGGATACGGCGGGAAATCGCCCGTATCTCATTCAACTGCCCCAGATTGATCTCAGGCAGATGAGCACCACAGTAAAGGTGAGAAGCGGCCAGACGGTCGTTATCGGAGGGCTTATTTCCAAAAGAGAAGGCGTCACAGACAGCCAGGTCCCGGGTATCGGGGACATTCCCATTCTGGGGTATTTTTTTAAAAGCAGGGACAAGGGCGTGAAACGAGCAGAGCTGGTTTTGTTGCTCCAACCTGTCATTATATCAAGATAAATGATTGGAGAGCTTTGCATAACCGGATGAAACGAGGATAAATTTATGGCAGTCGTACGGATTGGAGATATCCTTCTTGCGAAGGCCCTCATCAACCAGAACCAGATTAAAATTGTTCTCAGCCAGCAGAAGATAACCGGTGAGCTTTTTGGAGATGCGGTCGTCAAGCTGGGTTTTGTCACATCGACGGAACTGGGGTATGCGCTGGCTGAGCAGGCCGGAATGGAATATGTCGATTTGAGTCAGCATCCCATCTCTGAGGAAGCCTTGAAACTGATTCCAAAAGAGGTAGCCGAAAGCACCGGTTTCATACCCATTGACGTCGCGGACGGCAAACTGAAAATCGGAGTCATGAATCCGAGCAACATTATCGCCATCGACAAGGTTGTTTCACTGACCAAAACACAACCGAAAGTTTACATGGTTGATCCTGATAATTTTCGGGAATGTCTGGAAAAGAGTTACTTTTTTCTTGAAAATCCAATCCTGCAAAACAGAGATAAAATCATTCACGACATCAAGGAGGCGGGAACCGCCGGCGGGAACGAGATAACGTCGCTGACGGATATGATCTTCATGGATGGAATCAGAAAAAACGCCACCGATATCCATGTCTCGCCGGCTTCCGACAGCATTCACGTATTTTACAGAACAGACGGCGTCATGCACTACGAACACGGACTTCCGAAGATCGTCCATTCCGGGATCGTATCCAGAATTAAAATTCTTTCAAAGCTGGATATTGCCGAAACGCGACTGCCCCAGGATGGCTCATTTGCCTACGCGTTCCTGAATAAGAATTATGATATTCGCGTCTCGACGATTCCCACCCTGTACGGAGAGAACGTCGTCATGCGAATTCTTGCCGGGACCGGCGCATTACTGAGGATTGATACGCTCGGTTTCCATGAGCAAAGCGCAAGGGAGATAAAAGCACTCTTCCAGAAACCCTACGGGGTGATTCTCGTTGCAGGACCGACCGGTTCGGGTAAAACAACAACACTTTATGCTGCCCTGCGGGAAATCAACCTCCTTGAAAGAAACGTCATTACCATCGAAGATCCGGTGGAATACAAATTGAGCATGGTCCGGCAGAGCCAGGTCAATGAAAAGGCCGGCTATGATTTTGCCTTTGCAGCCAGGAACTTCATGAGACAGGACCCCGATGTGATGCTGATCGGGGAGATCCGTGACGAGGAAACGGCAAAGATTGCAATACGAACATCTATAACGGGACATCTGGTTCTTTCGACGATTCACACCAATGACGCGTTGACGTCAATTCCGAGACTGCTGGATCTCAAGGTTGATAAATTCTTGTTGTCGACTTCACTGCTGGCCATTATTGCCCAGAGACTTGCAAGGAAGATCTGTGCATACTGCAAGACGGCCCACATCCCGAACGATCATGAAAAGAGACTCTTTCAAGAATATGGAATGACAGTTGAAAAGATTTTCAGGGGTCAAGGCTGCGACAGGTGCAACGGCCTTGGATACATGGGGAGGATTGTCATCGGTGAAATCCTGTTTATCGACGATGAGATGAGAGGATTGTTTTACACTGACGTTCCCATTACGGCAATGCATGCAACGGCGGTGAAAAAAGGCATGATCCCCCTCAAGCAGGACGGTCTGATAAAAGTGGCACAGGGCATTACCTCTCTGGAGGAACTGATCAGAGTCGCCGGATGAATCATTACTCTTATAAGGCCGTCGACGCCAATGGAAATGTGCTCAAGGGCATCCTGGAAGGGCAGGATGCGATTTCCGTGCAAAGCAGTCTGACGACAAGAGGCTTATATGTTCTTCAAGTCCGGGAGTCCGGCAAGCTCCTCAAGAAATTTGAAGAAAGATTAAGCGCCTTCAGGATATCAAGGAAGGATGTTATCGAGTTTTCATCAAACATGGCGATCATGCTTCGTGCCGGCGTCCCGTTACTGTCTGCCCTCGAAGACATCATTAAAACTATGACGAATGAATTCATGAAAGGCGCGATCATAGACGTAAAAAAAAATACTGAAATGGGTGTAAAATTTTACTACGCCTTGAACCTGCAGACAAAGATTTTTCCCGTAATCCTTATCTTGCTGTCCAGAG
>JAZDIK010000101.1:0-5386 GCA_043805145.1 Pseudomonadota bacterium
GACGATTCATCTCCGGCAGTCGATTTCAAGGAAATACGACCATAAAAGCGCGAAGGGAAATAAACCGGCAGGGTATTTTCGGATTTTGTCCAGATGAGGTTGGATAAAATGTTGAGCCCTATCTGTTGGCTGGAATGAAGAAACGTACAATCTTAATAACGCAAACACATCAGTATCAAGGGCGCGGATAACTAGATGACAGAGCGGGCCATTCTGTAATTTAATTCTGCACGTCAAAAAGAACGCGGTATCTACTGACTCGCACGTCTCTCGGCTGCGCCGTTCAAAAAACGCAACGCCGGGCGCAAAAGAAGAAATCATCTCAGGAGCCCGTAGCCGTTTGGTTGAGCAGATATTCGCATGCCGGCGCGTCCTTCCCCGATCCGGCTTGCTCCTTCCACTGCCTTTTTCATTCTTCGGATTCAGATGCATCGAACCTGGTTGTTCGCTCATACCGGATCGAAATTGTCGTTGACAGAAAAGGGATTGCCCTTAAAAAATACGCTTCCCGATTCCGGGGAAGAGCAGGGCAATTTCATGAATCCCGGCCGGCCGATATTTGATTGACACGCACCTTTGTTCTTCATATAGTCCTGCCAAAAAGTGGCAGGAGCCGGAGCGATGGATTTTAGAAGGAAATTTGCGAAAGACAAAGTAGCGAATCCTCTCAAAAAGTCAGTAGGAACCGAACCTCACAAACGAAAAAAACAGCTGCATCTTGCGGTGCTGCTGCTCTTCATTGCCCTCACCGCTTGCGGGGGAAGCGGTGGGGGTGGGGATACAACCTACGACAAAACGATCCAGGCCATGATTCCCTTTGTCGAGCAGGAAATGAAGGCAGCGGGTGTCATCGGCCTGTCCATCGCCTTGGTTGACGATCAGAGAACCGTCTGGTCCAGGGGATTCGGGTACTCGGATCTTGCCGATAAGACCTTGGCCTCCGCCGAAACCCAGTTCGAGATCGGATCCAATACAAAAACCTTTGCCGGGACCATGGCCGCGCAACTGGTCGAGCAGGGGCTGCTGCGCATCGACAATCCTCTGAGCGCATACCTGACCGATTTCAGCATCAATCCCCCGCTGGGTTTTTCAGGCGGCGGCCCGGTCACGATCCGGACCATGCTGACGCATCACTCTGGTATTCCGGGGGATGTTTTGAACGGTGCCTTCACGTTCGGATCCCCCCGCCCCAACTTGAACCGATGGCTGCGCGATTATATCAGCACCGATTACCTCCACTTTCCCACCGATCTCATTTTCTCTTATTCCAATACGGCCGTTGCCCTTCTTGCCGATGTTATCGCTGCAGCATCCGGCACGGATTTCAATACCAGCATCGAAGCTCTTTTTCAGAAAATCGGGATGGACCGGACCGCTTTTTCTCTGAGCAGCCCCAAGATCACCGGTCTTTCTAAGGGATACTGGGAGGGGCAGGAACTGGGCCCGTTTTACTGTAATCTCGGTACGGCCGGTTCGATCATATCCACCGTGAACGACATGGCGAAATATTTGAAGATGGTCATGAACGGGGGAATGGGGGAACGCGGGCGCGTCATGAGTTCGACAACGCTCGATATGATGCTCACCGCTCAGCCTGCGCCGCCCCTGGATTTCAGCACCCGCATCGGATTCTGCTGGCTACTGAACGATCCGGATCTCGACTATGCCGGCCGGCTGTGCTGGCATAACGGCGGCACTATTACCATGAAGAGTCATATGGAAGTGCTGCGCGATCATAAACTCGCTGTCGTGGTGCTTTCGAATTCAGCCGACGCGGATGCTGCGGTGGCCAATATCGCAAAACAGGCCCTCAAACTGGCTCTGGAAGAGAAAACCGGAATCAAAGCGCCGGGCGCCTATTCGCCCGAATTCTCGCCTCGGGTTTCCTGGCCTCAAAGCAGTCTCGACGCGTTGGCCGGAATCTATGTGCTTTGCCCTGAAACCGGATATGCGAATGTCACCAGTATTCCGGGAGGCCTGAAATGGTCCGATTCTACGGGGCCTGTTTCCGTTGTTCCGCGTGCAAACGGCTGGCTCTCGTCGGCCGATTCTCAGGCAGTTCAGTACGAATTTGCGGTCATCTCCGGGTGCAATGTGATCGTTCGCAATAGAGAAGGCAAGATCAATGTTTATGCGGAAAAATATGCGCCTGTCGCCATCCCGGGGGCCTGGAGCGCCCGTGCCGGTACATGGGATGCAGTCGATCTCGATCCGGAGGATTACCGGCGCTATATTCCGGGCTGGGATAACGATCATAAGGAACTGGATACCGCCCTCGGTTTGATCACGATCGATAAATATGTCATTCAGCCGGTGAATGACAATCTCGGCTATGTCCGGGGCCTCGGCCGCAATATGGGCACCACCGTTCAAATCTATACGGGTGTGGGGGCGGACGCCCACGAGGAATTGAGATATTTGGGAATCCGGTACAAAAAGCGCTGAGGAAGCGCTGTTTCTGATCTTCCGTGCCGAGATTCAACACGGGCGGCGAGGCGATGGTATAACTTCCCAATCCGGCCACCAGACCGATGGAGCCGCATGCAATCATCTCTTCCGTGTAGACGATATTCATGAACTTGTCGCAGGGCGTACCGCCGTAAGCCTCCGGATACTCGAGGCCCATGAATCCCGCGTCTGCCAGCTTTGAGATCAGTCGTCAATAGTGGACACCAAACAATTCATGCTGCCTTTTGTTTTTCATAGAAGCATCGTTCAAAAGCTGCAGGAGACAGGAAGCCGAGTTTGGCCTGCCTTCTTTGCCTGTTGTAGAAAATCTCGATGTACTCTGTAATATCCAAGATGGCCTCTTGTCTGGTTTCATGCCGGCAGTGGTGGATCAGCTCATTTTTGATGACGCCCCAGAAGCTTTCCATGGGGGCGTTATCGTAGCAATTTCCTTTCCGGCTCATGGACGCCCTCATCCCAAACCGGTCAAGCAGCGAGGTATATTCCAGGGCGCAATACTGGCTGCCCCGATCCGAGTGATGAATCAAGCCTGTTGCCGGACGTTTGGTGGTCACTGCTTTCAGGAGGGACTGACTGACCAGATTCTTTGTCATGCGCTCCGCCATGGCATAGCCTGCGATTTCTCCCGTACATAGATCCTTGTGACCGGCAAGATATAACCACCCTTCTCCGGTGGAGATATACGTGATGTCCGTCAACCATACCCGGTTCGGGGCAGACGCCTCGAACTTCTGGTCCAGCAGATTCTCTGCCACGGGTGGGGAATGCCGGGAGTTCGTTGTGGCCTTGAACCGCCGTTTTTGACGACAGCGCAGGCCGAGCTTCTGGCGAATTCGCTTAATCCGGTGAACACCCACGACGATTCCGTTATCAGCCAAATCCCGCTGCAAGCGCTCCGGTCCATAGGTCTGACGTGTCCGTTTATGAGCAGCACAGATCTCCAATTCCAGCCTCATCTCCTCCCGCTGCCGGAAGGTAAGCGACCGCTTGATCCAGGCATAGTAACCACTTGTGGTCACCTCCAACACACGACACAGCAGCAAAACACAATAGGCGAGTCGCAACTCCCTGATCACCGCGTACCGTGCAGCGACTCCTTGGCAAAGTACGCGGCCGCTTTTTTTAAGATATCCCGCTCCATCTTCGCCAGGGACAATTCTCGTTTTACTTTCGCCAATTCCCTTTCAATCTCCGTGAGGGGACGTTGACCTTTGCCAATCTTCCCGAGATGACCTGCTTTTGAAACCCTTATCCAGTGTTCTAACGTTGACTTCGGTAAAGATAGACGCTTCGATATCTCCAGTACCGGCAAGCCTCCATCTGTTGCCATCTTCACCGCTTCCTCTCGAAACTCTTGCCTGTAACGCCCGTTCGGTATCCTTTCCATTTTCACACCTCCGTCTTGGTTTCTTACCTAAACATTGGTGCCCATATTTTTCAACCTACCACAAGTATTTTGAGGAGAAAAATCTGGAGGCAAAGTTGGCAGCGTAAACCTTGCTGACAATCCGGAGAATCTGGCCACTGTCAAATCAAGTCTTGTTCAGGACATCTGATTCGAGTGGGTGAAGCATAGGATAAGACAGCCTTGTGTGCCAATGGAAATCCTTGCTAATTCATCCCGGGGCTGGTATGCAGTATTCTTTTTGCCGGAGAGGTACCAAAATGGAAATGGGAATGCTGGGGCTGCCCCGGAGCGGTAAAAGCACGCTTTTCGAAATCATGACCGGTCTCAGCGGACGGGACAGTCGCGGCGAGCTCTATCACCGCGGCTTGGCGACTGTGCCGGACAGCCGTTTTGATCATTTGGTCGAGGTCTTTGCGCCCATGAAGATTTCGCCCGCCCGGGTACCGTTTATCGATGCCGGCATCCGGGGTGAGAGCGCCGGCGACTCGATCCGCCAGGCGCTCAACGGCACCGATGGCCTGGTGCATGTTGTGGATGGTTTTTCGACACAGAATATTCAGGAGATTATCAGCCGTTATCGTACGCTGGAGGATGATCTGATTCTGGCCGACCTGCTCATTGTTGAAAACCGCCTGGACCGGATGGCCAAAATTCCGACAAAAGCATTAAAACCCATGGATGTAACGCATCTACAGCTCCTGCCGCAGTTAAAAGAAGGATTGGAACAGGGAATTCCTCTCAGGGCGCAAAACCTCTCTCAAGAAGAGACATTTTCCCTTAAGAGCTTTTCATTTTTGACCATTCGCCCCGAACTGGTGGTGATCAATCTGGGTGAAGACCGTCCGCTGGTCGCCGATGCTTTTGACGGGATGACCGATTTCCCGCCGCCGGTAATCGGCATCAATTGCCAGATCGAGGCAGAAATGACCCGGTTGACTCCGTCGGAACAACAGGAATTTCTGGCTTCCCTGGACATTGACGAGCCGGCTTTCGAACGCATTATCAGGACGGCTTTTTCGCTGCTCGGCCGCATCTCATACTTTACCGTAGGTGAAGATGAAGTAAAGGCATGGGTGATTCCCTCAGGCTCACGCGCCCCTCAGGCCGCCGCCGCCATCCATGAGGATTTTGAACGGGGGTTCATCAAGGCGGAAGTGGTGAGTTATGAAGACTTCGTCGATTGCGGCAACACGCTTGCCGGGGCCAAGGCGTCGGGCAGGCTCCGTCTCGAAGGAAAGGATTATGTCGTCAAAGACGGGGACATTATTTCCTTCCGCTTCAATATCTGACATGGAAAAGTGATTTCCGGGTTGATGCATATTTTTGATTAAACTATGCAATCAGCCGCTATTGACCGCTCTCATGTACGACTGCTAAAGACCTGATTAGAACATTGCCAATTAAAGATTTTCGTCTGAAATGAACAGAAAAAGGAAAAGATATTTCTGTCCCTTCCTTGCATTTCTACTCTCAGCATGTAGTAATCATTCTATTGTAATACGTTATTTT
>JAZDIK010000102.1:0-2324 GCA_043805145.1 Pseudomonadota bacterium
TCCTTTTTTTTCCCGGCAATACCGGCATCCTGTGCAACAGCTGCCTGATCTGCTGCACTTCGGACATTCTCGCCTGCCGCGCCGGTTTTTCCACAGGGATTTGCTGCCGGACCGGCGACAGGATGTCCTTTCACAAGATCCAGTTTGAAATCTCCGATTTCCAGGTGCAATTCCCGGCATATAGATTCATCTACGATTTTCATGATATCAACGACATCCTTGTAGGTGAGTTGATAGGTTATTCCCTTGTCCATAGAATCCATAGTATCCATAGGCTCTCCTTATTGTATCAAAAAGAGGTTAATCATCGACCCGAACAATAACGGCATCACTCTGTCCAAAGCCGCCACAGATCGCGGCGGCTCCCAGGCCGCCTCCCAGTCGGCGGAGCTCATAGATCAGCGTCATGACCAATCTGGCGCCGCTTGCTCCGGTTGGATGTCCGATGGCAACGGCGCCGCCATTCACGTTGGTGATGGAGCGCAGATGCGCGAGCACCTTTGCATCTCCGTCGCTTAAAACCTTTGTGCTGACCAGGGGAACGGCGGCAAAGGCCTCATTGATTTCGATCCGTTTTAAATCCTTCAGAGTTAGCCCCGCCTTTCCCAGAGCTTTTCTGATGGAAAGGGCAGGCATATAGGGAGAGGAAAGGGGATCACCGGCCATGTTCACATAGGAAAGAATCGTCGCCAACCGTTTATATCCAAGTTCTTTTTGCCTTTCCCGGGACATCAAAATGAGCGCGGAAGCCCCGTCATTCAGGCCCGGCGCGTTTCCGGCCGTTACCGTTTTTCCCCCATAGACCGGTTTCAGTTGCCTGAGTTTTTCCAGGGATGCATCTGCGCGGGGAGGCTCATCATGCACGACCTCTGTCGAATTTCCGTCTTTATCGGTGCTATGCCATGGATAGATTTCATCCTGGAATTTTCCCGCCTCAAGGGCCGCAAAATATTTGCGGTGGCTGTCCAGGGCCCACTGGTCTTGCTGTTCTCTGTCAATGCCGTACTGCAAGGAGACATCTCCGGTACCTACGGCAATGGGATTATCGACAATGGGATTGCGCATCATCAGGGGCTCCTCCAGCATAATCCCTCCCAGACGTGTTCCCCATCTTACGCCCCGTGCCACCAGCGGCACCTGGCTCATGGCCTCCATGCCGCCGGCGATCACCGTTTCAACCTCTCCCTCGGCGATGTCCCGCACGGCCAATCCTGCAGCAGTCATGGAAGAACAGCAGGCCCGATCCAGCGTGAGCGAAGGAACATTTGCCGGCAAACCGGAGGTAAAAAGTATTTGCCTGGCGGCTACCGCTGCGGTGCCTGCCAATACGGCTACCCCCATGATGAGTTCCTCCACGGTTTCCGGTGCAATATGGATCTTCTCCATAACCGCCTGGACCGCCCTGGTTCCGAGATCGACCGCCGAATAATCCCTCAGATATCCGCCAAATTTTCCGAAAGGGATTCTGGCGGCGCTGACAACAACGACTTCACGCATAGGCTGTTCCCTCTTTTCCGACATCTTTATCACGGATCTCCGTCCATGTTACCGTCAGACATTGCTCCTGTGATCTTCTTCCGATAATGAATATTATGCTGCATTCTTCGTCACTGCCGCGTACAAAAAAATACGCCTTATCACTCAGGATTTGCGCGCCTCGCCATTTTCTTTGATGACCCTTGTGATTATGGCGAACATATGCCTCAGATGTTTCCTCCGAATCTGAAGGTTTTCCCTTGTCAGGGGATTGTCTGCCAGTACTTTCTCGATGATTCCATGGCATGTGAAATAGGTGATGATCATTCCATAACAGCTGAGCACCAGCTGCTCCGCCGCAAGATTACCGGAAAGTGTCTGCGGATAAGCTTCGCGTACCGCATTGATGACCATCTTAAAAAGCGGCGCCATATGGCCGATGACACAGTCTCTCTGCTTCCCCCCATTGATTTCGCGCTGAATGATACGAACGAAGTTCCTGTTTTGCTCTAAAAACTGGATATATCGCTCAACCGTTTTTGTAATCCGGTTTTCCAGAAAACCTTCCCCCAGGAGCGATTTCTGCAAGGTGTTCGTCAATTCTTCAAAATAATGATCAATCACGCAGACGAATAAGCCTTCCTTGCTCTTGAAGTAATAATGGATGAGCGCCTTGTTTGTTTTGGACAACTCGGCAATTTTCTGAACCGTGGATGCGTCAAATCCGACTTCGCCGAATAGTCTGTCTGCGGCCTGAATGATTTTTCCCCTGGTGGACATGAAGAGACCTTCAAAATATTGAATATTTAACCGTTTGACCAATCTATTATCGCGGTGTTTTCCGTCTG
>JAZDIK010000103.1:0-8637 GCA_043805145.1 Pseudomonadota bacterium
TGATGACGATGACCGAATCGAAAACCCGCTGATTTCCCACGTCGTGCAACGACGCCAGACGGTGCGCCAGCCAGCCGATGGTGTTGCTCTTGCCGCTGCCCGCCGAGTGTTCGATCAGATAGTTGTTGCCCACGCCCTCGCGCCGCGCCGCATCCACCAGCGAGCGGACCGCCTGGAGCTGGTGATAGCGCGGAAAGATCATGGTCTCTTTCCGGACTTTGCGCCCCTCTATGGTGCGCTTCTCTTCGATTTGCAGGTGAAGAAACCGGGCCAGCAGGTCAAGGAAGCTGTCGCGCCGGAGCACCTCTTCCCATAGGTACGCGGTCCGGTAGGTGCGGCCCTCGGGATCCTTGGGATTGCCTGCGCCGCCGTCGCGCCCAAGATTGAAGGGGAGAAAATGCGTTGCCATGCCGGCCAG
Source organism: Pseudomonadota bacterium (assembly GCA_043805145.1). Taxonomy (GTDB): domain Bacteria; phylum Desulfobacterota; class Syntrophia; order Syntrophales; family Fen-1087; genus JAPLJM01. The sequence continues at coordinate 419 of JAZDIK010000103.1, forward strand.
TCGTGTCGTCATGAATACCGCCTCGGTGTCCACGACGAAGTGCACCAGGGTCCGGCGTTTGAATTCAAAGATCGGCTCACGGGGGTCGCGGTCCTGGCGGTATTGGCGCTTTGCGTTGTCCGTCGTCTGACCGGTGAGCGGGTTCTTGAGTTCCGCCGTGGCGACGGGAACGCCGTTCAGGCTGAGGGTGACGTCGAGAGACTTCTCCGAGCGGGCGGAGAAATGCAGTTGCCGGGTAATCCCAAGCCGGTTGGCCGCGTAGCGTTCTTCAAGTTCCGGATTAAGCTCATGCGCCGCCTTGAAGAAGGCCACCCGCAGGGTCCGGCCATAACACTTGAAACCGTGACGAAGCGTGGTCAGGGATCCATGAGTGTCCATCCACTTGCACAGATCGCCAAGGACCTGCTCGCCGGTTCGCTCCCCATGCAGAGCCGCCAGCTTTGCCCATTCCTGCGGTTGTGTCTTGCGAATGAAGGCCAACGTTTCTTCCGGAAAGACCGCCCGTTCGCGGTCAAAGCCTTCCGGTGCGACGTGAACGTACCCGCTCGCCAAAAGGTGGTATTCGATAACGGTTTCAAAGCTCTTTTCGGATGTCTCGGCCATGGCGATCAAATAACAGTCAAATAAGCTTCACTCGTTTAGGGCCACACAAGTACTTTAATCTCCTCAGTTTTTGCAAAAAACTTTGGGCAGGGCAGTTGCCCGAATCGCTCTTCCATCAAATAACCGTCAAATAAAGACAGTCTGTTCATCATGCCCAAAAGGGTACGTATTTCGCATACTTCTTTCCTTGACTTGGATCGTAGGCCTTGATTAGATCATCTTCCATGGTCTCCCGGATGATCCGGGATACTGTGGATGCATTATGCTCTGCAATCCCGAATCGCTCCCTTAAGCTGGCGTTGGTCATTGGGTCACGCTGCACAAAGCGCAGGCAAGCATGAAGATAGCAAGCCCTAACACGGTCTGCGTGATCCATATCTCTCAGGGACTTGTGAGAAAAGAGGATTGCCTTCGTGCTGCTCTCAATTGCCTCAAAAATTGGTGCAGGCAACTGATAAAACTCTGTTTCGAATACAACTTTGTCCACCCCGCTACCCCGTTCTTCGCAGATGCCCACCCGTCGCATGAAAGATGCCAATACCTCGTTTCGTGAGCGGGGCGGCGTGTCAAGAAATCTCTGCGTGTTCACTAAGGGTTGTCCCGGATTGGTAATCTCCATCCGGTCTGAGAACACCTCGATCATCGGACCGCTACCTGTTACCGAAAAGTCTTGATGAATTATGGCATTAGCAACTAACTCACGGACAGCCACGACCGGATATATCGGCACATCTTTCCGGAGTGCTCTGCCGATTACTTCATTGCGCGGCAGTGCTCCATCCAGGAAGTCAATCAGTCCTGCAAATCCTACCGCATACCCTTTCCGATCAGCATGTTCACGTAACGTCTTGAGACGCCCTTTACCGTCATAGAAGACGATGCGCATAGCCTTACGCCCAAGGTTCTTGAATTGTTCGAGGTTTTTTGCAAACAAGATGGCACCCAGGTTCGTAATATCCCATCCTCCCGCTGTGTTTGCCGCAACCATCCTATCCTCTGCAAGCCGGCGTAGTATTTTTTCTGCACCGTCCGGAAGAGGCAATTTCAGCATATCGAAGTAACCAGGGTAATCAAGCAAGGCCAGCACATCGTTTCCTGCCAGACGCTCCATTGCCTTGATCTCCTCAAAAGCAACACGGTCGAAGATTCGCCATAACTCGCGCTCTTTTTCGGGAAAATCCTTCAGATTCTTCCGATAAGAGCCCACGCGGATGAACTCCCTGCCCTGAAACTGCACCGGCTTGGAGGTCGCACGCGGAATTTCCAGCAGTACTAATTGTTTGTCTTCAATCACGATGAGCCGAAAACGGAAAGAAATACGTGGGCTGAGCAAACGCAGCAGCCAGCTTTCAAGATCTTCGTTGCCTTTCTTAGCCGTTTCTGGACGGAAATTCGTCCCCACAATTTCGTGTGTCTGATCCGCAATCCCCCATATCACGTACCCATGTGTCTTGCCGCAGAGCGCTGCCGAGTTGCTTAACGCTGAAATATATTCGCCGATTTCCTCAGGATTGACGTTGTCCTTTTTGAATTCTATCCACTCTGTCTCCGATGGTAACTTCTGCAGCTCGGAGATTAGTCCCGCCAGGTAGTCTTTAGTTTGATCCACACTCATTGGTTTTACCTGTTACTTTCTGCAATGCAGTTACATCCCCGACATAGGGAAAATGCTTTTATAATCAATGTGCTGCAATATGTTCTGGTATCTGCCGGCCACTTTCAGTTACATCGCGTTACATACTTTTAGGCCCCCCATGAAATACTTTTGGTACTCTAACCCAATAAATAAATTTGACTTCTACCAGGCATACATAAAAATCATCCACCAGGAACGGACGTGCTTATAGGCTCATGTGGAATTTGCCTCACTAATCGATAAACATCCCGTGTGCCGGTTATTGTTTCAGCTTCAACTGGTGAGCACCCATCTGGTAACGGGTCTCGATAGGTCATGAAAGCTCCCCTAATAGTTTACTGTTCAGCAATGTTCATTTCACCCATCACTGCTGCGGCAATGAGAGCGGCACGGCGTTCTTTCAACAGGCCAATGGTTTTCTCCGTCGCGTCCCGCATGGCGTCCAGCTTTTTCGTCTCCTGCTTGATGTGGGCGACGATGGCTTGCTGTTCACTTTCTGGCGGCAAGGCTAAAACGATGTCACCCAGTTCCTCCGCATTTAAGTGTGGTTGTGCCGCTCGGATCCTAAGCGGGTCAATCTGGGCTTCAAGAACATACTGGCAAAGCATTGCGAACGAGACAAAAGTTGGCACTGCAAGTCGGTAGCAACGAACAACCATATCATATCCTGCTATCGCACCCTCCCACTTTTCGGTTACAATAGCAGAATCACCTGTATACGCACCACTTCGCACAACAATGATGTCATCTGTTTTCAGTCTTACGATACGTGAGAATGGCAAATCCGCTTCATCTACGAACACCAATCCAATCGCTGTAAGTTCTCCTCGCTTTACATTAGTTGCACGTATGAAAGCAGAACCAGCTGATCTGTATTCGGGCGGCTGACTCAATCCGTAATAAATTGCCGCAAAATGTTTAAGCCGTATAATCCGCCAATGATCCGGAATTTCTCCAAGCCATGGGATGCCAGAGTCGCGGAAGGGGACATCATGATTCAAGCCGCGAGTGACAGCGTGGGTGATAAGGGCGCGTTTTTTTTCTGCCAATAATCCTAGGACGCGCTCTTTTGCTGCAATTAGCGCATCGATTCTTGCCGTCTCATGATCGAGAAAGCCCGCTATGGCGCGTTGCCGATTGACTGGCGGGAGCCATACCCACATTTCCCCAAATTTATCACCAGTAAAATGCGCGATTGTGGAGCGATTGCAGAGTACATCAAACCAGTTCTGCGTTGCTGCATGTCTCAGAAGGTAGTAGAGAAATCGCTGATCACCTGCCACCCTTCCGCGCACCCGGTGGAGAGCGTTCTGGATGATGCAGTCATCAGGTGGCTCTGATTGAACAATAGCGCCTCTCCCAACTTCCCCCCCCTCACAGACCAATAGGTCGCCGAAATGGACCTGAAGCGCCGTAATATCATTTGGGCTTGCCCACATCGTCGGCAAGTCCTCCAATCTCACTCCGTTCCACTGAACATGCTGGGCCTTAAGATAGGGTACCTCAGTGTCCAAAGAATACAGTGGTCCGTTCTGCAACATTTTACCGAGCTCTATGTCAAACCTTCTCTTAATTTGGAGATGGTCCCAGCCCACTGCATTGCATGGCTGCCAAGGAGAACGCGCAGAGTTTTCGGTTTGTTTCACGTCGTCACCTCGTTGAGCAGCCGTAAGACTTCCTCCTCCGCCTTCTTTAGATCGGTGTCGATTTCTGCCAACGAGCGGGGCGGGGTGTAACGGTAGAACTGGCGATTGAAGTTGATCTCATAACCTACCTTGTCTTTGCTGCGGTCCATCCAGGCATCGGGCACATGGGGCAGCACCTCGCGGCTGAAGTATTCGTCAATGTTCTCCTTAAGCGGGATGTTTTCAAAATCGCGCAGAGCGGGATCGGGAAGAATATTCCGGTCGGCAAGGGCCTCAGAGTCGGTCAACGGCAAATCGTCCGGGCTCAAGTCCCTCACCGGTTCCGCCGTGGTGTCCGTTACGCCGAGCGTCGCCCGCAGCGATTTAAAAAGCCCCTTCGACATCCGGAAGGAAAGCCGCTTTACTAACAGGGAAAGGAACTTCGCGTCGTCAAGGAAAGGGGCATGAATGGAGAGTTCGCCCAGTACCTCGGCAAGCTCTGTGCCGCGATCCTCACCCAGTTTTTTGACTTCCTTGTCTTCGAAAAAGATATTCAAATCAAATTGGGAAAGACAATAGCGCAACCGCAATGGACGTTCGACGGTTACGCGGGTATAACCAAAGTCAGCGTTGTCGAAAATCTTCGATGTATCGGTCTTGGTAAAGCGGCCGTACAGTTTTACGATGTCACCGATCTGATCGGGCTCGCCGTCTTGGCCTTCGCCGATCTTCCGGCGTTTGTCTCCCAGGCTCCGGCGCATGGGGATATAGTTTTCACGGGCATCGAGAAGCTGGATCTTGCCCTTCCGACGTTTTTCTTTGCGGTTGGTGACGATCCAGACATAGGTGCCGATGCCGGTGTTGTAGAACATCTGCTCAGGTAGAGCGATGATCGCCTCCAGCCAGTCGTTCTCGATGATCCACTTGCGGATGTTGCTTTCGCCGGAACCGGCGCCGCCGGAAAAAAGGGGCGAGCCGCTGAAGACGATTGCAAGGCGCGAGCCGTGCTTGAGCTGGTCCGGCAACACCGGCTCAAACTTGCTGATCATGTGCTGGAGGAAGAGGAGCGCACCATCGTTGATGCGCGGCAGTCCGGCGCCGAAGCGCCCGCCATAACCAAGCTTCTCATACTCCCGCTGGATTTCCTTCTGCTGCTTCTTCCAGTCCACTCCGAAGGGCGGATTGGTAAGAAGGTAATCAAATTTGTCATCGGCGAACTGATCGTCGGTGAAGGAATCGCCAAAGCGGATATTGTCTCCGCCGCCGTTATGATCCACCTGCTTCATGAGCATATCAGAGGCAGCGGTAGCAAAGGCGCGTTTGTTGTAATCCTGGCCATACACATAGAGCTGCGCTGCCGAATGGTGCTCACGCAGATAGTTTTGCGCCTCCGCCAGCATTCCGCCGGTGCCGCCGGCCGGGTCGAGCAGCTTGCGGACAGTACCTGGTGTGGCCAAGAGCTCATCGTCGTTGATGAACAGGATATTGACCATGAGCCGGATGACTTCGCGCGGCGTAAAGTGATCACCGGCGGTCTCATTGGCCAGTTCATTGAAGCGGCGGATGAGGTTTTCAAAGATCAGCCCCATTGCTTCATTAGGCACCTGGTCCGGGTGAAGGTTTACGTCGCAGAACTTGGAGACAACGAGGTAAAGGATATTGGCCTCACGCATTTTCTCGATCTCAGTCTCAAATTCAAAGAACTCGAAGATCGTTCGGACGTTTTTAGAGAAGCCTTTGATATAACTGACCAAATGCTTATCGATATTGTCGGGATCGCCCTTGAGCTTTTCAAAGGTAAGCGGCGAGTGGTTATGGAACCGCTGACCGGCAGCATTATCCAGCACTCTGTCAAGTGCATCGTCGCTGAGTTTGCCGCCTTTGCGCCGCGCATATTCGGCCAGAACCTTTGCTTTGGTTAAAGCGAGAACGCAGTCGAAACGGCGGAGCACGGTCATGGGCAGCATGACACGTTCGTATTGCGGCGGCCGGTAAGGCCCGCGGAGCAGATCGGCTATCTGCCAGATCAGGTTGGCATGTTCGTGATGATTGTTCATGGGGCGGCTCGCAGTTTGAGATTCAGATGGAAGTAGCTGTTACTTCTAATCATTTATGATTCCTGATGGTTGAAAAACAACTCGAACCTTTGCCGCCGGCAATATACATTTTGCTAACATAAAAAACCACTAAAAAAATCATATTATTCCGATGCGTACTGCGAAAGCTAAAAAGTCTTTGAAAGAGGTTCTGGACAATGGGCGTTACGTTCAATTGCAATCTCCATCTCCGCAGGTATTTTCCCACTGCTGGCAACCTCTTTCATGGCCAGTATCCTCTGGATATATTCCCTGTATCGCGCTGATGATATGGCATTGTCAACACTATAGTGGCTGTCGAGAGGTCGGGATTTTGTCAGCTCCGTCAAAAAAATACAAATTTATTTCATTTAAATTGTGGCATTAACCGCCTAAACCTGTTATAGAACGGCCGCAGCGGTTAAAATTATTTCATATTTTTTTCAGATTGCATAGCGGTCCTTGGTGAATGAAAAAAGTAATTCAATATCCGACAATCGGAGATGAATTTTACTTTCAGTGGCATCTAACCGAAAGATGTAATCTCAAGTGCCTTCACTGTTATCAGAATAATGACATCCTCTCTGAGTTTCCGCTTAAAGATCTCCTTGTCGTTGTGGATAAAATGGAAGAAGCTCTAACGAAATGGGGTAAAGTAGGTACCTTATCCCTGACCGGCGGCGAGCCTTTTCTGAGACGGAATGACCTTCACGCGCTGATGGTGCGACTCGATTCATCTGATAGCCTGGTGTATTACGACATTCTGAGCAATGGGTCCTTTATCACCGAGAGTGAAGCCAAAGCGTTGTCCTCTCATTCCGGTCTTCGGCGGGTCCAGGTGTCCCTGGAAGGCGCATCGGCGGAAAGAAATGATCAAATTCGTGGGAATGGAAGTTTCGAGGATACATTGCAGGCCATTCGCAACCTCGTGGCAGAGGATGTCGATGTCTCCGTGATGATGACGATCACCCGAAAAAACCAGGATCAGATTCGTCCGATGATCGATCTGCTAAAGCAGGAAGGTGTGAAAATAATTGCCCTGGAGAGACTCATACCGGAAGGACGGGGGGCGGCACTCTCCGATCTTCTGCTGAGTCCGGAAGAACTCCATGCGTTATGTGATGACATCTATCATATCGCAGTGAACAACGGCGCTGTAAGAATTCTCATGCATCGACCTCTGTTTGGTCTGGTGGCCCCGGACGATCCGACAGTTGGCGCATTGTGTTCCGCGGGGAATAACGCACTGACGATCATGCCCGACGGCACGGTCTATCCGTGCAGGCGTCTTCCCATCCCCATCGGTAATGTTCTGACAGACGGTTTTTATAAAATCTGGTATGGCTCGGAAGTCCTCTGGCAATTGAGGAATCCGAAAGCGCTTAATCAAAAGTGCCGGGAATGTGGATTTCTGGCGAATTGCCGCGGTTGCCGCGCGATGGCCTACTTCTCATCGGGCGATTTTATGGGCGAGGATCCGCAATGTTGGCATTGAACCTGGACAGCCGTTTCGAATTGGAAGAGGATATTCTGCTTCAGGCCCTTCCTGATCTCGATCATTATTATGCCTTCAACACCAAGGATGGGGATAATTTCAAGCTGAATCACACAGCGCATTGGGTGTTGGCAGCCATCGGAAGCGGCATAAATTATTCGGAACTCCTGGATGGATTTTCAAAGGAGTTTGATTCAGATGTTAAAACCACCGAAGAGGATTTGAAGGAAGTGTTTCAATACGCCTTAGAAAACAAGATTATCAAGGAGGTCAAGCCATGAAGAAAGAAAAAATCAAGAAATATGAAAAGCCAGTCATCGTCAAACAGACCAAAATGACATTCCCGATCGACATCATGGAATCCAATGGCAAGGGCTGCGTCTGCAGGCAGTGCTCGTCGTGCCATGGGTGCAGGTAACCGGGATGGCCGATCAATATAATAGAATAGGCATGATAAGTGCAGTTTGCAAGTATCTACTGGATAGGGAGTATGAATTGCGACCTGAATATGATCTTGCACTTGCCCCAGCTAGGGTTCCTATATTTGCTTTTAAGAGCAAGCCCGATGGAGAGGTACAAGAAATATTTGTTGATATTATAACAGAGAGGAAGATTAAAGCATCTAATTACTTCCGAGATAGGGTAATCAGTGGATTGGAAATCAGGAATGCAAGTTCGGCTCAATTTTTTAGGCATTACTTTCCCAACGCCTTAGTATATTGGGCAATACCGGATTATTTGGAGAAAGATTTTGAATTTGATGCATTCCTTAAGCATTGTCAAGA
>JAZDIK010000104.1:0-67870 GCA_043805145.1 Pseudomonadota bacterium
GACAAAACCGTTGATGGTTTTTGAAGCATTTTCCCAGCAAATACTTTCTGGCTTTGCTCTCGCTGGATATTAAATCATGATAATTAGTTAAATACATATGGCACACTTATCATAGGTGCCAGGACAGGATCAATTACCTAAAAAAATGAATGATCTATCGGTAATATCGAAGGATGCGTACAGGGAGGCGAAAGCATCAACCGGATGAGTCCAAACTTCTTTTGTGCTTGCGATCATGATGGATATTGACTATACATCCAACGGAAAAACCATATAAACCCAAAGGGGGGTGGGCGGCATGAGAGTTCGCAAAGCGGGAAAAATCACGGATCATCTCTGGTATCTCGGCCGGGAGGAATCCGGGGTCTATTGCCTGGAAGGCGCCGACGGCGCCGTGCTGATCAACGGGGGGCTCATCTTTATTCTCCCCGATGTGCTCGCACAGATGCAATCATTCGGGATCGATGCGGGAAAAATCAAAAAGTACCTGATCCTGCACTCCCACTTTGACCATACGGGAATCGTCCCCTATTTCAAGCGGACCCGGCCCGACATCGAAATCCTGGCGTCAGCGCCGGCCTGGAAGATTTTCGCCATGCCCAAGTACATCGAGATCATGAACGCCTACAGCCGCATGAGCGCGCAACTCGCCGGCGTCGGGGATGCCCTCAAGGCCTATGATCTCGACTGGCGCGACGATATCACGGGAACGGTCGTCGGCGGGGGGGAGGTCATCGATCTGGGCGGCGTCGCTTTGCAAATCCTCGACACTCCGGGCCACACCAACTGTTCCATCACGGCCTACGAACCGGCGATGAAAGCCCTGTTTCCCACCGACAGCGGGGGTATTCCCTTTGACGACATCTGCTTCCCTTCCATGAACACCAATACGATCCAGTACCTGGAGAGCCTGGAAAAACTCAAACCTCTGCCGGTCCGCTACTATTGCGCAGACCATTACGGTTATATCACCGGAGACGAGGCGGACGGGTTCATCGATCTGACCCTGACCGAAGGACGCCGGTGGAAGGCGGAACTGGAGGACTGCTATCGCAAACATGCCGGGGATATCGACGCGGCCGCCAAGGCGATCACGGACGATTTTTATCGGCTCAATCCCGGCTATTTCATCGCCCCGGATATCCTGGAAGGCGTTTTCAAGCAGATGCTTAAATTCACAGGGAAAAATATATAAAGGAGAATAAACGATGAGTATCGAAGCGTTCCGTAAATTGAGTTACGGTCTTTATGTGGTCAGTTCCCTGAAAGACGGCCAAATCAACGGCCAGATCGCCAATGCCCTGTTCCAGGTCACCTCCAATCCGCCGACCGTCGCGGTCAGCATCAATAAAGAGAATCTGACGCACAGCTACATCCAGGCCAGCCGGAAATTTTCCGTCTCCATCCTGTCCCAGAATGCGCCCGTGACATTTATCGGCCTCTTCGGTTTTCGCTCCGGCAAAGATATCAACAAATTTGAGGGGGTCAATTACAAGTCTGGCACGACGGGCGTACCCGTCGTTCTCCAGCATGCGATCGCCTATATCGAAGCGGAGGTGTCGGGGGAATTGGACTGCGGCACCCATACGATTTTTGCGGGCCGGGTCGTTGAAGGCCATATCCTCAACGATGAACCGCCCATGACCTATGAGTATTATCGGGACGTCAAAAAAGGCAAATCGTCCAAAAACGCGCCGACGTACGTGAAAGAAGAACCGAAACCCAAGGCTGAAAAGGCGCCCAGATACGTGTGCTCGATCTGCGGCTACGTCTATGATCCCGAGCAGGGCGATCCCGATGCGAATGTCAAGCCCGGAACCTCTTTTGCAGATCTGCCGGAAGACTGGGTCTGCCCGGTTTGCGGGGCCGACAAGAGCAAATTCGACAGAGAGAGCTGACGGCGACGTAAAAAGTCCGGATGCTGCGTCGCACTTCATCCCTCGTCGTTGCGGCGTACGCCAAAAGTACGCCTCATGGGGACATGACAGAGTCGTGTCCCCATACTTGCACGTCTTGCCTGCGGAGCTTTTTACGCAGCCGCCGTTTTCGGCTCATTTTTTGAATTTTTACGAGTTCGTCAGGGTTGAGAGGGTCAGGCTTTCCAGCTCCGCCGCAGGCGCAGGGAATTGCTGACCACGGAAACGGAACTCAGGGCCATGGCTGCAGCGGCGAATTCAGGATTCAGGAGCATGCCGCCGAAGGGGTAAAGAACGCCTGCGGCGATGGGAATGCCGATGATATTATAGATAAAGGCCCAGAAGAGGTTCTGCCGGATCACTCTCATTGTCGCGAAGGAGAGCCGGATTGCGGCGGCGACGGATCTCAGATCGTCTTTCATCAACGTGATGTCGCTGGCTTCGATGGCCACATCCGTACCCGCACCGATGGCAATGCCGATATCCGCTGCCGCCAGGGCCGGGGCGTCATTGATCCCGTCCCCCACCATGGCAACCACCTGCCCCTGCGACTGCAACCGCTTGATTTCCGTCGTTTTGTCCCCGGGAAGGACCTCCGCCAGGATCTGGTCGATTCCGAGCGTTGCGCCCACAGCCCGGGCCGTCTGCGCATGGTCGCCCGTCATCATGGCAACTTTCAATCCCATTTTCTTCAGATCCGCGACGGCTTCCATGGCCGTAGTCTTGGGAACGTCGAAAAGACCCAGCACGCCCGTTGCCTGATTGTTTTCCGCAACAAAAACGCAGCTCTTCCCTTCTGCCGACAGTCTCGTCGCGGCTTGATCCAGGCCGTTCATTTGCACGCCCGACGCCTCCATAAACCGCAGATTGCCCAGCAAATACATGTTTCCGGCCACCATCGCCCGAACACCGAGACCGGAAACCGCCTCGAACCGCTCGACGGGAAGCGGCGTCAGGTTTTCTTTTCCAGCCTTCCTGGCAATGGCCTGAGCCAGGGGATGTTCGGACAGGTTCTCGAGAGAGAAAGCCGCCTGCAAAACCCTTTCCGGCGTCACGCCCGGCGCCGTCAGGATATCCGTGACCTCCGGCTCTCCTCTGGTCAGCGTACCCGTCTTGTCGAAGACCACCGTGGTGAGTTTGCAGGCCTTCTCAAGGCTCTCGCCGCCCTTGATGAGGATGCCGTTTTCCGCTCCGAGTCCGGTGCCGACCATAACCGCCGTGGGCGTCGCCAGCCCCAGGGCGCAGGGACAGGCAATGACCAGGACGGAAATGAAATTCAGCAGCGCCCTGCTGAATGTCGCATCGGGAACAACATAATACCAGACCACAAAGGTCAGAACCGCAATGGCGAACACCACGGGCACAAAAACAGCCGCCACGCGGTCCGCCAGCCGTTGAATCGGGGCTTTCGACCCCTGGGCCTCCTCCACCAGCCGGATAATCTGCGCCAGCGCCGTCTCGGCGCCGATTCTGGTCGCGCGGAAGGTAAGGCTGCCGCTCCTGTTCATCGTGGCGGCAAAAACGTCCTGGCCGGTTTCCTTGGTTACGGGCATGCTTTCACCGGTCAGCATGGATTCATCGACCGTCGATGCCCCGGAAACCACGACCCCGTCCGTGGGGATCTTTTCCCCCGGCCGGACCAGAATCAGATCGCCTTTCTGCACCGCTTCAATGGCAATGTCCACGGCCTGGTCGCCCCGGATCACGCGGGCCGTTTTGGGTTTCAGGCCCATCAGACGCTGAATGGCGAGACTGGTCTTCCCTTTGGACTTGGCTTCCAGCATGCGCCCCAGGATGATCAGGGTGATGATCATGGCCGCGCCGTCATAATAGACATGGGGCGCCAGATCGGCAGCCGTGAAAAAACGGGGCCAGAACGTTGCCAGAACGGAATACAGATAGGCGGCCAGCGCCCCCACCGCCACGAGGGTGTTCATGTCCGTGGTTTTCTGCTTTGCGGCCTTGAAGGCGCCGATAAAAAACCGGCTGCCCACCCAGAAAACCACGGGCGTGGTGAGGACGAACGTAATCATCAACACCGGCTTCCGGGGAATCCCCATGAGAAACGGAAACCAGTGCTGCATGGACCCGATGAAGATGGGAACGGACAGTGCGACGCCCGTGATGAAACGCTTTTTCAGGTCCCTGTATTCTTTTTCCTGCGCCGCCCGGATCGGATCCTCGATGCTCGCGTCCCAAACGCCCAGATAGTCATAGCCCTGATCGACGACCGTCTGTCGCAATGCCGCCTCGCCTCCCCAGACAGCATGATGCGTAATGGTCGCTTTCGCCGTAGCAAGATTCACGGCCGCGTCCGTCACGCCCTCCACATCCTTCAATGCCGTTTCGACACGCCGGACACAGGCGGCGCAGGTCATGCCGCCCACGGAAATCGTAGTCCGGCCGGCAGTATTTCTCTCAGGCAACGTCGTACCCCGCCTTCCTGATTTTCTCCACAATCACGGCCATATCCACAGGCGCCGTCTCTTCAAACGTTGCTTCGCCCGTCTCAAGGCTGACCTGGACATGATCAACGCCGTCGACGGCCTGCAAAGCCTTAGAAACGGCCATAACGCAGTGATTACAGGACATTCCCTTTATCTTGACCGTTTTCATCGCATCCTCCTCTGTATTCTTCATTTTTTTCGCGACTCCATCACAAACCGGTTTTAAGATAGCTATTCCGACATCGTTTGTCACGGTCTAAACTTTCTTTTTCTTGAACCGTTTCGCTGCCTGAAAAAAGCCTTGATTCTCAAACGGAAGATGGTTATATTCGGCGGACTTTCTTCTGGGAGGGGGCAAGGTGATTATTCGATGCTGGGGAGCGCGCGGGTCCATTCCCGTTTCGGGCCGGCAATATCTGAAGTACGGGGGCGACACGCCCTGCATTGAAATCAGAACGAAGAACGACGACATCATCATCGTGGACGCCGGTTCCGGAATCCGGCGTCTGGGCAACTGGCTCATGGATGAAAAAAAGCGCAATTTCACGATATTTTTTACGCATGGCCACTGGGATCACATCATGGGGTTCCCCTTTTTCAAACCCATATACTTCAAGAATACAAAAATCACCATGTTCGGCTGTCCCTTCACCCAGACTTCGGTCAAGTACATCATTTCCATCATTATGGCGGCACCCAATTTCCCGGTCAATTTTGAAGACATCAAAGCGAACATCGCCTATCATGAAAGCTGCGGTTTGGAATATATGCTGAATTCCATGACCATCACCTCCATCCCCTTGAGCCATCCCAATCAGGGCGTCGGCTATAAATTCTGTGAAGACGGGAAGAGCTTTGTCTTTCTGACGGACAACGAATTGGGGTACAGGCACCATGGCGGCATGGCTTTCAATGATTACCGCAAATTTTCAGCCGATGCCGATCTGCTGATCCACGACGCAGAGTACGACGACAACGACTACAAGAAGAAAAAGACCTGGGGGCACTCGACCTACGGGGACGCCCTGCGGCTGGCACAGGAAGCGGGCGTGAAACGCTTCGGGCTATATCATCACAATCAGGAAAGATCGGACCGGCAGGTGGATGACTTTGTCAGGGACTGCAAGAAAACCCTCAGGCAGAACCACGGCGCCATGCAGTGCTTCGCCGTTCAGCAGGACATGGAAATCGAATTATGAGCGGAGAAGATTCGATCCACCGATTGCCAGCCATTTTTCGACGGTTATGCAAATCACAAAGAAAAGGAGAAGGGAAATGCATCTGATCAAACCAGACGGAAGACACGTTTTTCTTGTCGGATTTTATTTGCTTTCGGCGTTTATTTTTCTGATCCTTTCCCCGGGAACGGTTGACGCTCACTCACCAAGCGAGGTCAAGCTTGACTACGACGCACAGACACAGATACTGAAAGCAGCGATCACGCATGCGCGGTTCTCGGACAGCCACTATATCAATAAAGTGGAGATCAGAAAGAACGGTAAAATGGTCGACTCGCAGGAGTACAAGAACCAGCCTTCCGAAACCGTTACCTATTCCTACAAGGTCGTCACCGTCCCCGGCGATGCCCTTGAAGTCAAGGCTTATTGCAACCGGTTCGGTTCCAAGGCAGAAACACTGACGGTCGGCCAACCCGGCAAGCCCGTTCCGAAATAGGATGACTTTTTTTTATCTTCACGCCGCGCCCATGAGCATTGGATTCCTGCTCCTGGCCGCCGGCGCAGGGATTGCCAAATTTCAGCGGCAGCAGCGCTGGTGGTTGAGCGCCCATAAAACCGCCGGCAGGATGGGCGCCGCTGCCATGCTGGCGGGCCTGGTCGCAGCGTTCCTGATGGTGGGACGCCTCGACAGTGGACATATAAGGGTTCCCCATGCAGGTATCGGCCTGGTCATGATTCTTTCGGCGTCCATGGCGCTGATACTGGGTCCGTTGCAATTTAAGATCAAAGACAGGGCAAGACATATCCGGGAAAAACACCGCTGGTCCGGAAGGATCACGCTGATCGTCGGCCTAACGGCGATTCTGTCGGGATTGCGGGCCGCTGATATCATCTGATAAAGGGGAGGCAGGCATGGCAAAAGACAAGGGCGCAAAAAAAGAATCCAAGAAGACGCCCAGCAGGACGCCAAAAGAAAAAAAGGCGGCGAAAAAGCTGAAAAAAAGCGCCCCGGCCTGAATCATCCTGGCTATGGAGGGGAGAGGCTTCCATGACGGCTGTCGGCGGTCGATTCCGAAAATCGGTCAGATCCGGCCATAATCGTCTTCGGTCCGCTCGATATCGTCTTCTCCGAAATACTCTCCGGTCTGGACCTCGATCAAGATCAGGTGAGCCGGTCCTTTATTGGCAATCCGATGGATCTCTCCTTTCGGAATATTGACCGAGTCGCCGCTTTTCACGAATAATTCTTTTTCTCCCAGCGTCGCCACGGCTTCGCCCCGGAGGACGAACCAGTGCTCGGCGCGGCGGCGATGACGCTGCAGACTCAGGCGTTCGCCCGGATAGACGGTGATCCGCTTGACCTTGTGATCCGGTTCGTCCGCAAGAACCTCATAATAGCCCCAGGGCCGTCGATCCGCTTCTTTGCACATGGCCGCTCCTCTCAAACGACCCGGCGCTGCAGGTTGCACTCGTGCAGAACGGTCGCGGCGATTTCTTCCACGGACATGGTCGTAATGTTAATGAAGGGAATATCCTCAGACTGAAAGAGGGTTTCCGCCAGGGCAACTTCCTGACGGCATTGTTCGAACGAGGAGTAGCGGCTGTCCGGGCGGCGGCGGGCACGGATGTTATAGAGACGCTCCGGGCTGATGGTCAACCCGAAGAGTTTCCGCCGAAAGTGCGCCAGCGCCGCCGGAAGGTATCCGTCCCGATCGACCAGGTCTTCCTCCGTCAAAGGATAGTTTGCGGCATAAATCCCGAACTGAAGTCCCAGGTAGAGGCAGGTGGGGGTTTTCCCCGCCCGCGACACACCGATCAGGATGATATCGGCCTTGTCGTATTCCTTGGTAGATGCGCCGTCGTCGTTGCACATGGCGTAATTCACGGCATCGATCCGGAAGGTGTACACGGTATCATTCACCAGACCGTGATAGAGGCCGACCGTGTGCGAAGACGCCGTGCGGAGTTCCTCTTCCAGGCGGCCCATATAGGTGTCGAAGAAATCAAAAACCACCCCCTTGCAGGTCACGATCATCTGCCGGATATCATCGTTGATCAGGGTGCTGAATATGATGGGCTTGACGCCGCTCTGCTGCTCCGCATTGTTGATCTGCATGACGGCGAACCGCGCCTTTTCCAGGGTATCCACGAACGGCAGCGTCACCTGATTGAATTGCAGATGTTCAAACTGTGTGAGCAGGCTCTGCCCGAGGGTCTCCGCAGAAATGGCCGTCCGGTCGGAAACAAAAAATATCGTGCGTTTTTTAGTCATCGTTTTTCAGCGGTACTGCAAAGCGCCTGCTATATCATCTCCAGAACGCAGGCCAGAGAGACGCCGCCGCCGCCGCAAATCGTCGCCAGTCCCAGCGTCTTGCCCCGCTTCTTCATGGCGTGCAACAGCGTAACCATGATACGGCATCCCGTGGAGCCCACCGGATGGCCCAAGCCGCATCCGGAACCGTTGACGTTGGTAATCTCCCGATTCAGCCCGATCTCGCGCTCACAACCCAGATACTGCGCGGCAAAAGCCTCGTTAAGTTCGATGAGTTCAAAATCCTGAAGTTTCATCCCGGATCTGGACAGCAGATCCTTGACCGCCGGAACCGGGCTCAGCCCCATGACGGACGGATGGCAGCCGCCGCGCCCGAAAGCCTTGATACGGGCGATGGGTTTCAGACCCAGTCCCTTGGCCTTCTCTGCCGACATGAGCACCATGGCGCTGGCGCCGTCGTTGATGCCCGAAGCGTTACCCGCCGTGACCTTGCCGATCTTCGGCAAAAACGCGGGCGGCAGCTTGGCCAGGTCGGCCATCGTCAGCCCCGGGCGGAAATGTTCATCCTTGTCGAAAATCACCGGCGGCTTGCCCTTCTTCTGGGGAAGTTCGACGGGAACGATTTCTTCCTTGAAGTCGCCTTCTTTCGTGGCCCGTTCCACATTGTTGTGGCTGCGCAGCGCGACCTCGTCGATCTCTTCACGGCTCAGGTTGTGTTTATAGGCAATGAGTTCCGCCGTAATGCCCATAATGTAGGGTTTGCCCCGGAAGCCGTCGACAACCGGTCCGTCCTTGATCGGACCCTTTTCGAGGCCCGGCACAAAGTGGGAGCCGGCATGGAGGCCATGTACGAGATTATCCACAAACACCTGATCCTGAAAACGGCATCCCCAGCGCGCTGCCGGGACCGAATAAGGCACGCTGGACATGTGTTCCATACCGCCGGCCAGAATAATATCCGCCATCTCTCCCCGGATCATGGCCATGCCCGATAAAACGGCTTCCATTCCGGAAATGCAGACCCGGTTAACTGTCACCGCATTGACTGTTTCCGGAATGCCGGCCATGAGTGCGGCAATGCGGGCTGAGTTAATGGCTTCGATCGGTTCCATACAGCAGCCGAAACGGACATCATCAATCATCGCCGGATCAATGCCTGCCCGCCTGACGGCCTCTTTCATGGCGATGCTGCCGAGAACCGGCGCGTTCGAGTCTCTAAGGGCGCCGCCAAACCCGCCAATGGCGGTGCGACAGGCAGAAACGATAACGACCTCTTTCATTGCAATATCTCCTTAAATTGATTTGTCATGCTCATCCAACGAATCCATTGACCGCTCGTTTCATAATATAAGAACGCCCTGATGTCAATCAGCATGATTGAATGGATCGTTTTACCCATTATTGCCCGGCGGTGGATATTCATCAAAAATGCGTATTGCGGTAGCTCGGAGCTCCGCCGTTGCCGCCACATGCAGCGTGGCAGCGACAATGGACATGTCAATCTTTCTATTATATAAATAATTGTAATTATTAACTTTTTCCAATAAAAATGAAAAGATAAAACAAGATTTGAAAACACGTCGTCGTCATTGACATCTTTGCAAAAAAAGGGTAGAGAATTGTTCAATAAAAACGAATTCACGACGAGTGGGGTTGCACGATGAAAGACATATTCAAGGCGATCCGGATCAGTGATCACGTTTGGTGGGTCGGCGCCATCGACTGGAATGTCCGGGACTTTCATGGATACATGACCAAACGGGGCAGCACGTACAATGCCTATCTGATCCTGGCGGACAAGGTGACGCTGATGGACACGGTTCGCGCCCCCTTCTACAACGAGATGATGGCGCGCATTGCCTCGGTCATTCATCCGGACAACATCCAATATATCATTTCGAACCATTCCGAAATGGACCACTCAGGCTGCCTGCCCGAGGTCATCGATGCCGTCAGGCCGGAAAAGGTTTACACTTCCGTCATGGGAGCCAAAACACTCCAGGAAATCTTTCACGCGGAGCTGCCATTGATCCCGCTCAAAGACGGGGACAACCTGAGTCTGGGCAACATGACGCTGTCCTTCCTCGAAACCCGCATGCTGCACTGGCCCGACAGCATGTTCAGTTATCTGGCAGAGGAACAGGTACTCTTTTCGCAGGACGCCTTTGGAATGCATCTGGCCGCTTCCCAGCGGTTCGACGACGAGATGGACCCCGCCGTTCTGCGCTATGAAGCCGCCACATACTTTGCCAACATCCTGACGCCCTACGCAGCCCTGATCACCAAACTGCTGGCGCGCGTCACCGCCGCCGGGCTCAAATTCAAGATTATCGCACCGGATCACGGCCCCGTCTGGCGCAAGGATATCCGGGGAATTCTGAACCGTTATGCCGAATGGGCCGCCCAGAAGCGGGCCCGGAAGGCCGTGGTCGTTTACGGGACCATGTGGCACAGTACGGAAAAGATGGCCCTGGCCATCACGGAGGGCCTGATCGCCGGCGGCATTGAAGTGAAGCTGATGTCCATGGATGCCTGCCACCGCAGCGACGTGGCCTATGAACTTCTGGATGCCGGGGCGTTGATTGCGGGGTCGTCCACGCTCAACAACAATATGCTGCCCGGCATGGCCGACGTTCTGACCTATCTGAAAGGACTCAAACCGAAGAATCTGTTTGGTGCGGCTTTCGGTTCCTGGGGGTGGAGCGGCGAGGCGCCCCGCCAGATTCAGGAAGTGCTGGCGGAGATGAAGGTCGAACTCGTCGGCGACCCCATTCAGGCCCGTCATCGCCCGGACAAGGTCGTACTTGCCCGGTGCTGCGATCTGGGGCGGCTGATTGCAGAAAAATTGCACGAACCTCACTAATTCTCCCAATGAAATAAGAAAACGCGAAAGGAGATTCATCATGCAAAAGTATGTCTGCGACGTCTGCGGTTACATCTATAATCCCGTGAAAGGCGACCCCGACAACGATATCCCGAAGGGAACGGCTTTTGAAGACCTTCCCGAAGACTGGACTTGTCCGATCTGCGGTTCCGGCAAGGATGTATTCTCTCCGGTATAAAGAATAACCGGAAATATCTGAAAGGAGACCGGCGACATGGATGTCAAGTCAGCTCTTCACATGGCCTATACCGGCGAGGCCAAGGCGGCGCTCCGGTTGAAAGTTTACGCTGAAAAGGCGGACCAGGAGGGATATGCGCAGATGGCCAAACTCTTCCGGGTCATCGCCTTTTCCGAGGAAATTCATGGCAGCCGCGCCTTGAAGCTGCTCCGGGAAGTGAAAAGCACGGAAGAGAATCTCGCCGCCAGTTTCGAATCGGAAACACATGCAGCGGGCGTGGCCTATGACCAGTTCATCAAACAGGCGGAATCAGAAGGCAACAAGGCCGCCGGCCTGCATTTCAGCCAAAGCCGGGACGTGGAGGAAATTCACGCCAAACTGTACAAGGAAGCCATGAATCACTTCATGGAAGAGCGCGAGACCGTTTATTACGTTTGCAAAGTCTGCGGATATGTCGCGGACGGCATGCTTCCCGACGAGTGTCCCGTCTGCAACGCCAAAAAAGAACAGTTTGTCAGCGTCGATTGATCCCGTGGTAACAGGCAAGGTTGTTCAGCGCCGGGAAACGATTGCTGCGTGTTGGAGTGAAAGATCTCATGCCGGTTTACGAATATACGGCTTTTGATCAGCAGGGCCGCAAACTGGAGGGCATTATCGACGCCGGCAGTGTCACGGCCGCCAAGCAGAAACTTCGGGAAACGCATCTCTTTCCGATTGGACTCTCGGAATCTGCGGTGGAAAAAAAAGACGACCGGGCCGGCAGCAAGTCAGTGGGCAACCTGTTCGGGAAGGTGGGGCTACGTGAAGTGTCCGTCATGACGAGGCAATTATCTACGCTTTTGGGCGCGGGACTGCCACTGGTCCCCTCGTTCACGACGCTCGTTTCCCAGACCACGCATCCCGAAATGAAAAAAACGCTCGCCCAGATCAAGGAGGAAGTGAATGAAGGGAACAGTCTTACCGCCAGCATGTCCCATTTCCCGCGGATCTTTCCGCCTTTCTATATCAACATGGTCCGGGCCGGCGAGGCCTCGGGCACGTTGAATCTCGTACTGGAGCGTCTGGCCGATTTCAACGAGCGGCAGCAGGAACTGAGAACGCGGATCCGGTCAACCCTGGCCTACCCGACCTTGATGTTTCTCATCGGCAGCTTAGTGCTCTTCTTCCTGGTCGCCTTTGTGGTCCCGAATATCACTCAAATCTTTCAGGAAATGAATCAGGCACTGCCTGCCATCACGATTCTGCTGATCGCGGTCAGCAGCTTTCTGAAGTCCTACTGGTGGGTGGTTGCGATGGTCGCCGTCCTGATCGTTTCGGGCCTCCGCTACGCCATCGCCGTAACCCCCAAAGGGCAATACCTCTGGGATAAAATTAAACTCAAGGCGCCGTTTTTCGGTTCGGTGTATCGGCAAATGGCCGTGGCGCGTTTCAGCCGGACCCTGGGGACATTGCTGCAAAGCGGCGTCCCGCTCCTTGCCGCCATGGACATTGTACGGAACGTCGTCGATAACCGCCTGATCGCCGACGATTTGCAAACAGCCAGCCGGGAGGTGGAAGAAGGACAGAGCCTATCGACATCCCTCGCGAAAAGCGGCCATTTTCCACCCATCGTCATCGAAATGATCTCCGTGGGCGAGCACAGCGGCAATCTGGAGCCCATGCTCTACCGGGTGGCTGATTCCTATGAAAAGGATGTGGAGGCCAGCGTCATCATGATGACTTCGCTGCTGGAACCTGCTATGATTCTGTTCATGGGGCTCGTCGTGGGTTTCATTGTGGTGTCGGTATTGCTGCCGATTTTCGAGATGAACCAACTGGTGCGTTAGGGGCACCCCCCCTGCAGTCTCTCCGCCGTGTTGTGTATCATTCCGCGTCGTTTGTGCGTATACCGACGTACGGCGAATTTCCCGGGAAGGGGTCTTTTTTGCTTCTTAAAATGATCGAACACAGCATGAGAAAACAGGAGATGTAACGGGTGGAAAAAATGAGAAGAAAAAAAGGTGAGCGTGGCTTTACCCTGATTGAACTGATGGTGGTCATTGTCATTCTGGGCATTCTTGCCGGTCTGATTATCCCCCGGATCATGGGAAGACCGGATGAAGCCAGGCGCGCAAAAGCCCGCATACAGATTGAAAGTCTCGAAACTGCATTAAAGTTATACAAGCTGGACAACGGTTCTTACCCTTCCACGGAACAGGGACTCCAGGCCCTGGTGCAACAACCCTCGGTCGGCGTCGACGCCAAAAACTGGCGACAGGGAGGCTACCTGGAAAAGGCAAAGGTTCCCAAGGACCCATGGGGCATCGATTTTGTCTACATCAGCCCCGGCACACACGGAGATTATGACCTGAGCTCGCTCGGCGCGGACGGAGAACCCGGTGGAGAAGGCAAGGACAAGGATATCAACAGCTGGGATGTCGAATAGACGCCATGCGGAAACAACCCGGTTATACGCTTATCGAGTTGACCGTCGTGATGTTCCTGATCGGAGTGATGCTTTTCCTGGCGGCGCCTCGTGTCCGAAGTACGCTCCTCGACGACGGCCTTGAATCCGTTGTGCGGCATCTGGTTGGAGTCGCCAGGGCGTTGCGAAATGAATCCGTCCGGGAACAGGTGGATTATGTTCTGCACATCGATCTGAAAGGCCGCATGATCTGGACTGACGCCGCAGATATGACCCCCGAAATGCGCGCAGAACGGAAGAAGGGAGCCTTCGAGCTTCCCGCAAACGTCAAAATCGCGGACGTCTCACGAATCGGCCAGGAGAAACAAACGGACGGCGAGGCTACGATTACCTTTTTCAGGAAGGGCTACGTACAACCGGCGGTCGTGCACCTGGCCAGAGGAGACCGCTTTTACACGATCGTATTCCAGCCTTTTTTGAACGCCGTCAAGACCTATGATCAATATCTCGATTTGCCAGGCCCGTGGACACGGACTCGCCCCGATTGACGGAATGCGATGACCACGCCAAACCATAAGCGCCGCAACGGCATGATGAAGCAAACGTCCAAAAAGGGGTTTACGCTCCTGGAGGTGATGATTGCAATGGCCATTCTGGCCATCGCTCTCGTCGCGGTCTTTCAATCTCAGTCGCAAAGCATCTCCATAGCCGGAAACGCCCGATTTCTGACAACCGCCTCTCTGCTTGCCCAAAGTAAAATGGCGGAGATGGAAGCGACCGATATGCGGAATATAAAATCGGAGGCCGGCAATTTCGGGCAGGATTTTCCTGATTATGAATGGCAGATGACCGTCAAGAGGATGGACATTGAAACCGTAAAAAAGATAGAATTGGTGGTGACAAACAACCGGATGAGGCTCAATCATACTTATATGCTGGAGTATTTCCGGTTTGCACCGAAATAGCGGAAAGGATATCTTTGAAAAATGGACAATATCCGCGGTTCAAAGAGCTTTTTCCGCACGGAAGGCTTTACGCTGATTGAAATCCTGATCGCCATCTTTATCCTGGGCGTGGTGTTGTCCACCGTTTATGCCGCATACACGGGAACGTTCAGGATGATCAGGATATCGGAAGACAACCGTGACATATATGGAATGGGCAGGATGACCATGAGCCGGATGATTCAGGATTTCAACAATATGAGCCCTTACAGAGGGGAATTCGAATTCTATGCAAAACGGATGGAGTTTGGAAATCAGGCCTTTCCCCGGCTTCTGTTCACCTCAACCGTCAACCTGGATCTTGGCGGTCAGAAAAGTCCCGCCGGGATCAGCACGATTGAATATGTCGTTCAAGAAGACCGTGAGCAGGAGGAGTTTGTCCTCATACGGGCGGAGACCATTCACCGGGAGCACGAAACCGACGAACAGAAAGGGCTCAAGGCCGTCGGCTTTCCCCTGTGTAACAGGCTTCACTCCCTGAACTACAAATTCTACGACCTGGCGGGAAAGGAGTATGAAATATGGGATTCCCGTGCAAATTCAGAGGCACAGAAAGGCAGGACGCCTGTCATGATTGTCGTCGAGTTGAATCTCGTCAATCCGGACCATCAGGACCATCCTTTTAAGTTCATGACAAAAGTCTATTTACCGGTAAATCAGGTGGACCGTGAAAATATGTCCTCCAAATGAGCGCGGCGTCGCGTTGATTCTTGTCATTCTGATCGTCAGCATCCTCGTGACCGTCGCCCTGGAGATGAATCGATCGTCCCGGGCAGAGGTCTATGACGCAACCAATCTGAGCGACGGCATTAAATTGCTGTATATTGCGAAATCCGGCTTCCACGCCGGCATCGGTCTGTTGCTCATGGATAAAAATAATTTCGACGCCCTGTCCGAGGACTGGGCGGATGTCCGGTTCATCGCCGCAAAGTCCAAAACACTCTTTACGGACGGCTATTTCCATGTTCCCATCGAAGATGAATCCGGCAAGATACAAATCAACCGTCTGGTCACCGGCAATGCCTTCAATGAGGACGTCAAGGGGTTGATGTTTCGCCTGCTGAGCCAGCCTGAATTCGGACTGGATGCGAGGAAGATCGACGAGATCCTCGATGCCGTCAAGGACTGGATCGACAAGGACGATGACATCACGGGATCAGGCGGGGCGGAGCACGTCTATTACGGCGCCCTTGAAAATCCCTATACGCCCAAGAACGGCTCGCTGGATTGCATCGATGAGCTTTTGATGATAAAGGGCATGACAAAAAAAATATATTACGGTACAACGGAAACGCCGGGCATCCGGCAGTTTTTGACGGTTTACGGAGACGGACGGATCAATATCAATACGGCGCCCAAGCTGGTGCTCCGCGCACTGTCCGGAGATATGACCGCAGCGGCAGCGGACGAGATGGATCAATACCGCCGGAACAAAGACAACGACCTGACCCATGCGTCATGGTACAAACAGGTCTCCGGAATGGCCAATATCACGATTGATTCACGGCTGATCACGACGACCAGCAGTGTCTTCAGGATCGTCTCGACGGGTATCCTGCGCCAGATGTCGAAGACGGCCAGCGGCGTGGTCAAGCGGGAGGCGGACCGGAAAACGGTGAAAATTCTATCATGGAAATGGGAATAGCAACACAGGAGAGATGGGGCCGATAAACGCGGATACGCAAGGCCCCCTTGGCGTATGGTCGATAAAATCTTAGGGCTCGACATTGGCGAAGACGCGATCAAGGCCGTGCTCGTCGTTCGGGGTTTCAGGAGCGGATACCGGGCCGTCGATGCGGCGGTCGTTCCCGTCAAACAGACCGGCGGCATTTACGGGGCCTTGCAGGAGCTCTTTAAAAACCAGAATTTCAGAGGCTGTCCCTGCGCGACGGCCTTGTCCGTTCAGGACCTCTCTTTCCGCAACCTTGTCCTTCCTTTCCGGGATGAAAAAAAGATCCGCCAGATTCTGACATATGAAGTGGAACCGATGCTGCATTTTGCCGTTGACGATGCGATTCTTGATTTTATCATGGTCCATCCAGGCCCCCCCTCCGACCTTCTGGTGGCCGTTGCGGCTAAAACAACCGTGCAGGAACGGACCGCACAGCTTACGGGATATGTGAAGAGGATCAGCCATCTGAATGTTGAAGGCGCTGCCGTCGCCGCTGTCCTTCACGCACAAAACCCGTCCGCCGGTTGCGTCTTGCTTCTGGATATCGGCGCGGGACACAGTGCCGGGCTGCTGATCCAGAACGGCCGCATCTGCCAGGTCCGCCCCTTCGCCTTCGGAGGGAAGCTGATCACACAGACGATCGCCCAAACGCTGAAGATCAATGCAGACGAAGCAGAGCAGAAAAAGCGGGAAAACCGGCCCGGCCCGGCAGGAGAAGCCATTGCTGCGCTTTGTGATAAATTTTTTTCTGAAGTGGATCATACGATTGAATTCATGCGGTTGCAGGGACGTCTGCAGCATGGCCCTGAACGGATCTATATCACCGGGGGCGGCGCCCTCTATCCGCCTTTTCGGGATGCGCTGTCAAAGCATTTCAGCGTGCCCGTCGAGCCGGTGGATCTCCTTGCAGGCCATGGCATCCCTGTTGATCAGGCTGCCAGCAGCCGCTGGATTCACCCGATCATGAACCACGCCTTGGCGCTGGCCATCGCCGGACATAAAAGAGGACTCGGCTTCAACATCAAAATGCAGGATTCCAAAGTCAGGGCAGCCGTGGCCCAGCACAAGGGCACGCTGCGCCGGGCGGCTGCCGTTCTGCTGCTGATTCTCGTCCTGGCCGGGACGGACGCCTGCCTGGACTACCGGTACAACCGGCTGCGCCTGGCCGCATTAAAAGCCGAGATCACAACCCTCTTCAAAGCCTTAAACCCGGAGGCGACGCGCATCGCCGATCCTGTTTCACAATTGAAGGGCAAGATCATGGAAGCCCGCAAGATCACCCTCGGAATCGACGAAACCCGCCCGGGGGCAACGGTGCTGGCGCTGCTGAAAGATATTTCCAGCCTGGCCCCGCCTGCGACGGAGCTGACGGTGTATGCGTTTATCTTTGAGAAAGATACGATTCTGCTCAAAGGCCAGACCAGAAATTTCGATGCGGTGGATACCCTGAAAAACGAATTCATGAAATCAAAGTTTTTCCAGGCGGTAACGATCGACGGCACAAATCTTCTCAAGCAGGGGGACAAGGTGGCGTTTGACATGCGGATAACATTGAAACGATGAGAGAATTCTGGAATACATTAACAGCATCGCAGAAATATTACGTGGCCGGCGGCGCCGCCTTCGTCGTCATGGTTCTGGTCTTTCAATTCGTGGTCTCTCCCCTGTGGGACGCGCGGAAAAGAACGATCAACGCCATCGCCGCCAATGAGAAGGTCCTCAAGCAGATGACGGTCCTCGGTCAGGAGTACGGCACCCTGAAGATACGCGCTGAAGCCGTTCAGCGGGTGTTGTCCGGCCGGTCTGACGGTTTTTCGCTCTTCTCCTATCTGGAAAAAAAAGCCGGGGAAATTCAGCTGAAACCCCATATCAACTATATTAACCCCGCGAAGGGCGTGGCAACCGGCTCCTTCGAAGAATCATCCGTGGAGATGAGACTGGATTCCATCACGATGAAGCAATTGACGGATTTTCTTTATAGAGTCGAGTCCCCGAAAGATTTTATCAAGATCAGGAAAATCTCCATCAATAAAATGAAGGAAGCCCCCAACTACCTGACGGCGACCCTGCAGGTGCTGACCTATCAACCTGCCAAGCCCGGGAGCAGTTGAGATGAAACGCAACATCAAACTGAAAATCACCCGATACACTTTCGGATATGCGGCCTTTGCCGTTGCCGCGCTGATCCTTTTCCTTTACTTGCGCTTCCCCGGCGACGCCCTGGTCCGTTATCTGGTCGCCTCTGCATCAGCCATGAATCCCGATCAGGTCCTGCAGATCGATTCCGTGAAGCCGGTCATTCCGCCGGGCATGACCTTCACCCATATGTCCCTGGTTTCCCGGAACCATCCCCGATCCGCGATTCAGGCGGATACGATCACGATCAGACCCGGCTATCTAAGCTTCCTGCGCGGGCGCACGGCCATCGTCTTTACAGCCAACGCCTACGGCGGCGCGATCCAGGGACAAGCGGACACGAATCATTTCCTGTCTTTTCGGGGTCCGATCAATTGGACGCTGGCCGCCGACGGCCTCGATATTGAAAGAATCAGTTATCTGAAGGACACGCTGGGCCGTCAGATCACGGGTCAATTCAAGGGAACCATGGCCTTCAACGGTCAGCTTCCGTCGTTTTTCAACGGGACGGGGAGCCTCGAATTTACCCTCATCAACGGCCGGTACCCGCTCCTGGCGCCGATGCTGGGGATTGACCGTCTGGACTTCAAAAGCGTGGAGGCCCTGGTTCACCTCAAAAACGGCATCCTGACCATCAACAAACTGAAGCTGACCGGCGAAAAGATAAACGGCGCCGTGTCCGGCGCAATTGTCTTTGACACAGCGGATATCAACAGAAGCGAAATCAATTTGAATTGTGCATTCGAGCTGCCTGCCCAGAATAGAAAATTTTCCATGGTATTGACGGGCCCTCTGGGCAACCCGAGGATAAGACACCTGTAGCCTCGATCGTCCAAGACGGACGTTTAAACCGTTGCAAAAGACTGGATTGCAATGAAACACATCTGGCAATGGCTGCCGAACCTGAATGCTGCCGACCTGCTGTCACGGGCCGCCCGGTACCGTACCGGCGCGGTCCTGATTGTTATCACGATTCTGACGTATCAGTGCACAGGTATTTTTTACAGGGCGACAAGCCTGAAAATGATTCATATCGGGGCGACCACATCCGCCATGCCGCAGACGACGACGGCGCCGGTCACGACTGCCGAACCGGTGGATTTCTACAAGGTCATTCCGGATAGAAACCTCTTCGGCACGACGGACAAGACGCTCGCCGAAAAACGGACCGGATCCGAAACGACGGCCGGCCGGCCCGATATTGCCCAAATCCTGGAATTGCGGGGAACCGTTGCGGGCGACGCAAAGTACGGCTTTGCAGTCATCGAGAACAAGGCTGAAAAAAAACAGCAGCTTTATAAAGTCGGCGACAACGTGTCCGGAGCCAGGGTTGTTCGCATTATGCGCAACGCCATTGCCTTGAAGGTCAACAACCAGGAACAAATCCTGAAGGTCCCGGAAACCAGCGAAAACTCGATCCTTCCGCCGGAGAGCCCTACCGGCCCGTCGCCGCTCGCCTCTTCCGGCAAAACGATCGCCATTGACAGAAAAGAGATCGACAGCAGTTTGAAAGATATGGGAACAATCCTCAGCCAGGCTGTGGTCCGCCCCTATTTTACCAACAGCGTTCCAGACGGCTTCATAATCTCGAGCATCAAAAACGGGAGCATCTATCAGAAGATCGGCCTCATGGACGGGGATGTGATTCAGGGGGTCAACAATCGAAAATTGACTTCGGGCGACGATATGGTCGAGCTCTATCATTCATTCAAATCAGGTTCCGACATCGCTCTGCAGGTCAATCGTCACGGACGTCAGGAAATTTTTAATTATACCTTCAGGTAATTTATGTACACAGCCTATTTTGGCCTGAAAGAAAATCCTTTCACCTTATCGCCCGATCCCCGGTATTTTTATTTCAGCCGTCAGCACCGGGAGGCCTTGAACCACCTTATTTACGGGATCACGGAAAAAAAAGGATTTATAGTCGTAACCGGGGGGATCGGCACGGGCAAGACGACCATCTGCCGAACGCTGCTGGCCAACCTTGACGACGCCATCGAGAGCGCCCTGATTTTCAATTCCGCGATTACGGACGTGGAACTTCTGGAAACGATCCATCAGGAATTCCATCTTTCCCTGAACGGCCGTGAGAAAACGAAAAAGCGCTATATTGACGCCCTGAATGAGTTTCTTCTGAAATGTTTCGCGGCGGGCAAGAATGTGGTGCTCCTGATTGATGAGGCCCAGAACCTCTCCTGTGACGTGCTGGAACAACTGCGCATGCTCTCCAACCTGGAGACGGAACGGGAAAAGCTGATTCAGATCGTCCTGATCGGCCAGCCGGAACTGCAGGACTTGCTGATGTCGCCGGCGCTCAGACAGCTAAACGAGCGAATCACCGTCCGTTATGACCTGAGACCCTTCGACCGCAAGAGCGTGCCAAGTTATATCCGGCACCGGCTGGCGGTCGCCGGGGCGGCAGAGATAGTGACGTTTTCGGTGCCGGCCTGCCGGTTGATCTATCGGTATTCAAAGGGAATTCCCAGGCGGATTAACGCGATCTGCGACCGGGCGATGCTCGTTGCCTATGCACGGGGAAAACAAACCGTCAACTGGAAGACCGCCAGGGACGCCATTGCGGACATCGGGAAAAATTATTTAACAAGAGAAAGGGGTCAGCATGCAAGCGGTTTTTTGGTGCTTCTCATTATCCTGATGGTTTTTGCGGCCGTCCTCGCCGGTTTTATTTACAGCGATTCCTTGTTTGAATATATGAACCGTTTGCACAACCGGTGAAAAAGGGTTCGCAAGCGACAGATGATCGGAATAATTGACAGGATTCTTAAATCACTTGACTAATTAACAGAATGAGTTATATCAACGACGCTCTGAAAAGAGCCCAACAGGACAAGGATAACCTTTACAGCCATTACGGCGGGATTATCTCGCAATGGCCTGGGTATCCGGCCCGTTCAAGGATTAAACGGGCCGTTGCAGCCGTTTCGGCAGTGCTGGCGCTGGCGGCTGTACTGGTCTGGATGACCATCGACAGCAGCTCTATCTTGCGGTTCGCCGGGAAGAAGGAACTGCCTCTCCAGGCCGGGGCAGAACCGGCGCAAAAACAGGCGGTTGTGCAGAGGACGCCGGGCGAACCGTCCCGTGCCGCCGAGCCGCCGGCAGAAACCGCAAGGCGGCCGTTTCCGGACGCCCCGGCGCTTTATCAGGAAGCGCTGGCCGCCCAGCGGAGCAAGAAGGCAGCGGTTGCAGAATGGCTATACCGCCGCGTCCTCACGATCGACGCACAGCATGTTGAAGCGATGAATAATCTGGGCGTACTGTATCTGGCGCAGGGAAAGCAGGCTCAGGCCCTTGAAATGTTCAATCAGGCGATTTCCCTGAAAAAAAATTATGCCGATCCCTATTACAACCTGTCCTGCCTCTTCGCCCAGCGAAAAAATACGGCCAGGAGCCTGCAGTATCTGAAATCGGCGATCGCCGTCAATGGCGATGTCATCCATTGGGCAAAAGGCGATCGGGACCTGAAAGATATAACCGCTTCGGAAGCGTTCAAAAAATTGATGGAGAATAAGGGATCGTGATGCGGCTCGACCCTCATAAAAGGCTTGTTCCAGTTCTGCTTTTCTGCCTCTGGCTGTTGACGGCTTTCGTCTTTCCGCAGACGTTAACGGCAGCCCGCATCGCCAGCGACGATCGGACGGTGACCACCGTTCCGACGCAAAAAGCGCAACCCCGGACGTCAACGGCCGCCCCGGCGCAAAAGAAAGCGGCAAGCCCGACAAATGCAGAACAGCCGGTAAAGGCCGCCCCGGCGGAAGCGCCGGAGATGACGGCTGCACCGCCACAGAACCCCCTTCCGGCAACGCCGTCCTTACCGGTGCAAACTGCCGATAAACCGGTCGATCGCAAAGCGCAATCGCTGCCGCAGGCAACCGATCAAGCGCTCCGGACGCCGCCGAAGCCCACGGCGACGCCCCAGCCTCATCCCGCAGTACCGCCCAGAGATCAACGATATGTGACGATTGATTTCAACAACGTCGATATTCAGGTTTTTATTAAATTTATCAGTGAGCTGACAGGCAGGAACTTTGTCATCGACGACAAGGTGAGGGCCAAGGTAACCGTTATCTCTCCCCGAAAGATCGCCGTGGATGACGTCTACAGGGTTTTTGAATCGGTACTGGACGTCTATGGGTTCACCACGGTCCAGTCCGGCGACGTGATCAAAATCATTCCGTCCCAGCAGGCCAGGGAAAAGAGCCTGGAAACCCGCCTGCACCATGAAAAAGGCACCACGGACGACAAGTACGTGACCCAGATCGTCTCGCTCGACCATGCCAATCCCGACGAGATGAAACGAGTCCTGGATCCCCTGATTTCCAAAACCAGCGTCATCCTGTCCTATCCGCCCACCGGGATGCTGGTGATTACCGACGTCCTGTCCAATATCAAACGGCTGCAGGACATCATCGAAGCACTGGATGTGGAAGGAGTCGGCGAACAGATCTCCTACATCCCCCTGAAATACGCATCGGCGACGGAAGCCACCAAGTCCCTGAACATTATTTTCCAGCAGCGGAAAGGAACATTTGCCCCGATCAAGATCGTGGCCGATGATCGAACCAATGCGCTGGTCATCGCCGCCACGGAGAACGACACGATCCGCGTGCGGGAACTCGTGAACCTGATGGATAAGGAAATCCCAAAGGGCACGGGATTGATCCGCGTTTACTACCTCCAGAATGCCAGAGCTGAAGATACGGCCAAGGTCCTGACCAGCCTCCAGCAGCATACCAAAACCCCGGACGGCAAGACCGTCACGTTGTCGAAGTCCGTACAGATTGTCGCCGATAAAGCCACCAATTCACTGATCATCACAGCGGAAACGGCAGACTATCTGATTATCGAAGATGTCGTCAAGAAGCTCGATATTTCGAGATCCATGGTCTACCTGGAGGCCCTCATCATGGAAGTCAATACGGCAAAGAACTTCAAATTCGGCGTGGAGTGGCAGGGTGCAAACCCCGTTTCCTATGACGGGAAGACAGGGTCCTATATCGGCGGCGTCAGTGGAGACAAGGGATCCTATAGCATCGCCCAGGGTCTTCTTGCCGGCAAAGGTTTGCCTTCGGGGCTGTCGTTCGGCGTTGTCGGCCAGATGATCAATGTGGCAACCGTCGGGGGCACCGTGATCTCCTTTCCAAATCTGGCAGCCTTCGTTCAGGCCTACCAGAGCGATTCAGATATCCGTATCCTTTCGACCCCGCAGCTTCTGACGCTGGATAACGAAGAGGCCGAGATCACCGTGGGCAAGAATGTCCCCTATGTCACGCGCCAGGACACCACCGTCGGATCGACGACCAATTACAGCAATTATGAATATAAAGACGTGGGCGTGACACTGAAGGTGACGCCCCAGATCAACAAGGAAGGTTTCGTCCGTCTGAAGCTCGACCAGTCCGTTACCAAGATTGTCACGCAAACGGCAGAATCTCAAGGCACCAGCATTCTGGCCCCGACAACTCTGAAAAGAACCGCCAAGACAACCGTCACGGTCAGAAGCGGCGATACGGTGGTCATCGGCGGCATGATCGAAGATAACTCAGATGTCGGCACATACAAAGTGCCTCTTCTGGGAGACATTCCCCTGCTGGGCTGGCTGTTCAAATCAAGATCGAGTTCATCCGAAAGAAACAATCTCTTTGTCTTCATCACGCCGCATATCATCCAGAAACCGGAGGACGCAAAAAACATACACGAGGACAAGAAAGATTACATGGAAACGCTCCGTGAGGGTACGATAAAAGCCACGCCGCCGAAAAAGAAGCAATAATGAAATTAATGATATTCCCTTACCCTGCCCCCATCATCAAGGGAGCACGGCAGCATCGATGTACGGTTGACAGATGGCAGGCCAGCAGGCAGAAAACAACATGAAAGACGGCGAAACCCGGCCTTCTGAAGCGGCCCCCTCCCCTGCCCTCGCATCCCTCTATCCCTATTTGATCCGGGCAGGCGTTTCCGAAGCGGTTCTATCTGAAGCCGCCCGGGAATTCAGGGGCAACAACGTCAGCCTCTTCGAGTTGCTGACACAGAAAAAAGGGATTGCAGAAGCGAGACTCCTGGAAGCCCTGAGCGCCCATTTCCATCTCCCTTTCCTGCCGGAGCTTCCCACGGATCACATGAATACGGATTTCACCGCAAAGATCCCCATCCAGTACCTGAAGAAGTACCGCATGGTTCCCCTGGAAACACCGGAGGGTGCGCTTATCGCCGTGAACGATCCCTCGAATTTTCATGCCCTGGACGACCTGCGCCGCCTGCTGGACTGGCGGGATTTCCAGACCGTTCTTTCCTCTCAGGCAGCCATCCAGGCGGCGATCAACCTGGCCTACGACATCAGCCGGAATACGGCCAAGCAATTCTTCGATGAAATCAACGGCAGCGAGTCGCCGGACCGCATCCTCTCCGAAATCGAAGAGACCGGCGACCTGCTCGATGAAACCAGCGACGCCCCGATCATCAAGCTCGTCAACCTGCTGCTCTCCGGCGCCATCAAGGACCGGGCCAGCGACATCCACATTGAACCCTATCAGAGCGTCCTGAAGATCCGTTACCGCATCGACGGCGTGCTCTATGATATTCTCAGCCTGCCCCGGCGGATCCAGTCGCACCTGACATCGCGCGTCAAGATCATGGCCAAGATGAATATCGCCGAAAAGCGACTGCCCCAGGACGGACGGATCGAAATCAAGATCGCCGACCGGAGCGTGGATATCCGGGCTTCCGTTATTCCGACCGCCTTCGGAGAACGGGTCGTATTGCGGCTGCTGGACAAATCGGGGGCCTTTCTGCTGTTGCCCGAACTGGGCATGGGCGAGAAAAGCGTGCACCTGTTCAATCATCTCATCAAATCGCCCTACGGAATCATTCTCGTGACCGGACCGACGGGAAGCGGCAAGACGACGACCCTTTACGCAGCCCTCTCCACGATCAACCGGCCCGACATCAATATCATCACCATCGAGGATCCCATTGAGTACCAGATCGACGGGATCGGGCAGATCCAGGTCAATCCGAAGATCGACCTGACCTTCGCCGCCGGGCTGCGTTCCATTGTGCGCCAGGATCCGGACGTCATTCTTGTGGGCGAGATCCGCGACAGAGAAACGGCGGAAATCGCCATCCAGTCGTCGTTGACCGGACATCTTGTTTTTTCCACGCTGCATACGAACGACGCGGCTAGCGCCGTGACCCGCCTGATTGATATGGGGATCGAGCCCTTCCTCGTCACCTCCTCGGTCATTGCCATCATCGCGCAGCGGCTTGTGCGCCTGCTCTGTCCCAAGTGCAAGGAGGCCTACGAGCCGGACGACGAATCGCTGGCCAACATGGGCATCGCCAGGGACATTCTCTCCCGGCATGTCCTGTACAGAAGAAAGGGCTGCCATGCCTGCATGAACACGGGTTACCGGGGCCGGACCGCCATTTTCGAGATTATGCTCATGGAAGATGACATCAAGCGCCTGATATTAAAAACCTCCGATTCAAACCAGATCAACGACCTGGCCATCCGGCACGGCATGAAGAATCTGCTTTACGACGGCGCGCAGAAGGTTCTGGGGGGGATCACGACCATCGAAGAGGTCTTCCGGGTCACCCGGATCCTGAAGCGGGAAACCGACATCGAGGTTTAACCGGGCGTTTTGCATAATCGCGGAAAAAGATTCGGCCGCGGCGAGTCAAATGTGTTTAATTTGAGACCGGTGAAAAATGGCTTTGCCGCGGCTCAAAATCTTTTTCGTTGAGGGGGACACGACTTCGTCATGTCCCCCTTGATAAAACCTAAATATATTTGAAATTAATAAATTAGTCTGATTCCTGGAAAGTCGAAAAATCTTTGATTCGCCGCTTGCGAACCATTTTTCACCGGTTATGCAAAGCTCTCAAACTCTCCGGAAATGAGGAGATCATGATGACGGAACTGCTTTTGCGCTGGCTGATTCTGACGGCCGCGATCCTATCCGCCGCCTATCTGATAAACGGCATCGTGGTCCGCGATTTCCTGTCCGCCTTTCTGGCGGCGGCCGTTCTGGGCATTCTGAACGCCATTTTCAGACCGCTTCTGATTCTGCTGACCCTTCCGCTCAATATCCTTTCCCTGGGCCTGTTCACCTTCGTGATCAACGCTTTCCTGCTGAAAACGGCTTCCGGCGTCATTCCCGGCTTCGAAGTCCATGGCTTCTGGACAGCGCTGTTCGGCGCCCTGATCATCACACTCGTGAGCGGGCTGCTCAACGCCCTGATCGGCAACAAACGGAGCGGCAGGGATCCGGGCTCTCCGGCACAGGGTCGCGAGGATGACATTATCGACCTCAAGCGAAAGGGCGACGACCGATGGTCATAACCGGCACGACGGACCTGACCCCGGCTATGCGGCAGTATCTCGATATCAA
Organism: Pseudomonadota bacterium; assembly: GCA_043805145.1. Lineage (GTDB taxonomy): Bacteria > Desulfobacterota > Syntrophia > Syntrophales > Fen-1087 > JAPLJM01. Next base: position 26,509 of record JAZDIK010000104.1, read on the forward strand.
GAGCCGCTACCCCGACTGCATCCTGCTGTTCCGCATGGGCGACTTCTATGAGATGTTTTTCGAGGACGCCGTTACCGCAGCAAAAGTGTTGGATATTACACTGACATCGAGAAACAAGGGCAAGGAAGACAGCATCCCCCTCTGCGGCTTTCCCTACCACGCCGTTTCCGCCTACCTGGCAAAACTCATCGATGCGGGATTCAAGGCCGCAATCTGCGAACAGGTGGAAGACCCGAAACTGGCAAAGGGAGTGGTCAAAAGGGAAGTCGTGCGCGTCGTCACGCCGGGCCTTGTGCTGGATACGGACACGCTCGAGGCCAAGGAGAACAACTTTCTGGCGTCGCTGTGTCTCCACGAAGACCGTTTCGGACTGGCCTTTCTGGACATCTCGACCGGCGAGTTCCGCGTTACCGAGTCGGTCCAGGCCGAATTTCTGCTTCTGGAAGTCAGCGGGCTTTCTTTCCGTGAAATCCTGATCGAGCAAAAGACGGCCGAAAGCCGCCTGTTGAAGGGCTACCTGAAAGAAAAAAGAGACTGCCGGATCAATACCTTTGGCATGGACTACTTTGACGGGGAAGAGGCCGCCGGCCGCCTGAAACGCTATTTTGATGCCGCCATGCTCGCACAGATCGGCCTGGACCGCCATCCGGCCATGACCTGCGCCGCCGGGGCCATCCTGCGCTACATCGAAGAGACACAGAAGTACCCGTTGCGCCACATTAACCGGATCGAGTGGCGCCGGACGGACGAGTATCTGGTACTGGACGACATTGCCAAGCGGAATCTTGAATTATTCAGCACGATTACGGATAACCGCAAGGAGGGCAGCCTTTTTCACTGCCTCGATCAGACGGTCACAGCCCCGGGTGGGCGCCGTCTGCGCTGGTGGCTGTCCTATCCGCTCGTTAACCCGGAGCGCATTCGTCAGCGGCTGGCCGTCGTCGCCGAGATCAAGGATCGTCATCTCCTGCGCGAGAACCTGCGTCAGAGCCTGAAAAACGTCTATGATATGGAAAGGCTGGGCGCCCGTATTGCCATGGGCCTGGCCAATGCAAGGGATCTCATTGCCCTGAAGACGTCTCTGCAGGCCCTGCCGGAGATCCGGAACATCGTGCGCGAGCTGACGTCCCCCCTGCTCCGATGCCTCGACGCCACGCTCGATGAGATGCCGGATCTGCGCGAACGCATTGAGAAAACCATCGCGGATGATCCGCCGGCCACGCTGCGGGAGGGCGGCATGATCCGGGAGGGCGTCGATCCCGAACTCGACCGTCTGCTGGCGGCGACGCGTGATGGGAAGAAGTGGATCGCGGCCCTCGAGGACCGGGAGCGCAAGCGCACCGGGATTTCTTCCCTGAAGGTCGGCTTCAACCATGTTTTCGGTTATTACATTGAAATCACGCGGGCCAACGCGGACTTGGCGCCGGCAGACTATATCCGCAAGCAGACGCTTGTGAACGCCGAACGCTACATCAACCAGGAACTCAAGGAATACGAACACACGGTGCTCAACGCCCAGGAGCGGGCGCGCGAACGCGAGTATGACCTGTTTGTCGCGATCAGAACGGACATCGCGAAAGAAATCAAGCGGATCCAGACAACGGCCGCCGCACTCGCCGACCTGGACGCCCTGGCCGCCCTGGCCGAGGCGGCGGAGCGCTACAATTACTGCTGCCCCGCGGTAGATGACGAAGACGTTATCGAAATCACCGACGGCAGGCATCCTGTCGTGGAAAGGATGGGGCTTGCGGATGGTTTCGTGCCGAACGACTGCCGGCTCGATCTGGAGCAAAATCGCCTGCTGATCATTACGGGTCCCAACATGGCCGGAAAATCCACCTATATCCGGCAGTGCGCCCTGATTGCGCTCATGGCGCAGATGGGCAGTTTCGTCCCGGCGACCCGGGCGCATATCGGCGTGACCGACAGGATTTTTACACGGATCGGTGCGGCCGACAGCCTGAGCCGTGGCCAGAGCACGTTCATGGTGGAGATGAACGAGGTCGCCCATATCCTGAAACACGCAACCCGGCGAAGTCTGATTATCCTCGACGAGGTCGGACGCGGCACAAGCACCTTCGACGGCGTCAGCATCGCCTGGGCCGTGGCGGAATATCTCCATGACGCCGGCCATCTGGGGTCCAGAACCCTCTTTGCGACCCACTACCACCAGCTCACGGAACTGGAAGCCGCCAAAACCGGTGTCAGGAATTTCAACATCGCCGTGAAGGAATGGGGCGATCGCATTATCTTCCTGCGCAAAATCATGGCGGGCGGTACGAACCGCAGCTACGGCATTCAGGTGGCCCGCATCGCAGGCGTCCCCGAAGCGGTCATCGCCAGGGCCGGAGAAATTCTGAACAATCTGGAAAAGGGGGAACTGGACGAAGCGGGGCAACCGAGGATCGCCCGCAGCCGCAAGGGGGACCCAAAGAGCAGGCATCAGTTGAGCCTGTTCATGGACGACGAAGCCCTGATTATCGATGAACTCCGCAACACGGATATCATGAACCTGACGCCCGTGGAGGTTCTGAACCGTCTGAGCTGCTGGCAGGAAAGACTGAAGAAGAATTCTTGACGACCTCGCAAAAAATATGGGGACACGACTGCGTCATGTCCCCATATTTCCCCAGCTCCCGGCTCTGAGCTTTTCTACTTGATGCACACCCTGCGGACCTGCTTGAAGTCCGTAAAGCCCTTGAACGATTTGAATATCCCGTCCTGCAGCAGCGTCGTCATGCCCTGCGCGACGGCCACTTCCCGCATCTCTTCCACCGTCGCATGTTTCTGGATCAGCCTCTTGATTTCATCCGTGCCGACCAGCAGTTCATGAATGCCCATGCGCCCCTTGTACCCGGATTTGTCGCAGATATCGCAACCCTTGGGCCGGTACATCATCAAATCGTCCGTATAGGGGATATTGAGTTTTGCAAACTGTTCGCGACCGTAACTTTCGACCACTTCCTCGAATTCGTCGGGGGATGGATGAAAAGCTTCCTTGCAGTTCTTGCAGAGCGTCCGCACGAGCCGCTGGGCCAGAATGCCCAGCAGGGCGTCGGCGAAATTCAGCGGGTCGATTCCCATGTCCAGCAGACGCGTGATGGTTTCGGGGGCGCTGTTGGTGTGCAGCGTGCTGAAAACGAGGTGTCCTGTCAGCGAGGCTTCCACGCCTGTTTTGGCCGTTTCAAAATCGCGCATTTCACCGACCATGATCACGTCGGGGTCCGCCCGCAGAAAGGCCCGCATGGCGGCGGCAAAGTCAAAGCCTATCTTGGGCTGCACCTGCACCTGGCGCAGGCCGTACTGGGTGATCTCGACAGGGTCCTCCGCCGTCCAGATCTTTCGGTCCGGTTTGTTGATATGGGCCAGAGCCGCATGCAGCGTCGTCGTCTTCCCGGAGCCCGTGGGCCCCACGACAAGGATCATGCCGTATGGTTTACTCAGAATGCCCAACATTTCCTTGTGGTTGCGCTCGGACAACCCCATGGCGCCCAGCGGCATGGTCGTCCCCTTGGCCAGGATCCTCATGACCACATCCTCCACTCCCCCCTGGGTGGGGATCGTAGCCACGCGCAGCTCAATCTCATCGCCGTTGGGGCGCCTGAATTTAATCTTGCCGTCCTGAGGGATTCTTCTGATGGTAATGTCCAGATTGGACATGATCTTGATCCTGGAGATCACGGCCGCCCGGTAGCTGTAGGGAAGGGTCTGATAAAGGGCGCAGTCGCCGTCCACGCGGTAGCGGACCTCCACATTGCGCTTGGCGACATTGGGTTCGATATGAATATCCGACGAGCGGCGGTTGTAGGCCTCGTTAATGACTTTATTCACGAGCTGCATGATCACGCTGTCCGACTCCGTGACCACTTCCCCTTCTTCTTCTTCCGTCTCCTCTTCCGAGTCCATTTTCTCCAGAAGGTCGCTAATCGTGGATTCGTCTCCCGGCGACTGGTAAAAATAATTGATATATTTAATGATGTCTTCGGGAAAGGCGACGTCATATCTGACCGCCTTGGTTTTCAGCAGGCTTTCAATCGTGTCCCGCTTCAGAATATTGTTTGGATCATCCACCAGGATGCGGAGGGTCCCCTCCTTTTTCTCCAGGGGGACCCACAATTCACGGGAGAGGTATTCCTTCTTGAGATTTTTTAGCAGATCGGCCGGTATGGGGTGCTTGTCATTAAACTGTTCAAACTTGCATCGGTAGAATTCTTCAAAGCTCTTCCCGACATCCTCCTTGGATATCTTGTATTTTCTGATCAGGAAGGATTCCATTGTCTCTTTCTGCTCCCGGGACTCCTCCCAGGCGCCGTCCAGGTCTTCCTCCTTGAGCAGTCCCCGGCTGATGAGATAATCGAACTTTGTTTTTCGCCTGCGGGCAAAGCGTTCATGGTTATAGAAGGCAACGCCGAGGACCTCAGAAATCTCTTTCAGAAAACCGGCCTCATCATCGGAGAACCGGCCGGGCGTCGCCTTCTTCTTGTTCAGGATTTGAACGACGCCCATGAGGTTCTTGTTATGGAAGATCGGTGCGGCCAGAATCTGACGGGTCCGGAAACCCGATTTTTTATCCCAACTGATATCAAAATTCAGCTCCGGATGGATCTTTTTGAGTTCGTCCGTTTCGTAGGCGTCGGCGATATTGATGCTTTTTCCCGTATTGGCCACATAACCGGCGATGCTCTTGTTGTTGATGGCAACACGGATTTCCTGGATCTCGGAGCCGACCAGAAACATGGAATAAATTTCGTTCCGCAGCCGGTCGACCACATAGATCGTGATCGCATGGGCGTCGAAGAGGGACAGGATGCCGTCCCTCAAGTCCACCAGAATCTGCTTGACGTTCTGAGCCGCATGGATCCGGTTGGTAATGTCCTGGAGCCGCTTGCGAACAATGAGTTGCTCTTCCAGCCGGCTGATGTCGGGCGTTGCTGCTGCTATACGTTCTGCCATAGGGTACCTTTCCCGGTTTTACACTTCTGTGACAATTTTTGAAAAATCGGCAATCCGGTGAAACAAGTCGGAAATTTCTTTCAACAGGGACAGCCTGTTTAATTTTACTTTTTCTTCTTTGGCCATAACCAGAACGGCGTCAAAGAACGCATCCACGGGCTTGCGCAGACGGGCCAACTGGATCAGGGCATGAGCATAATCCCCGCCGGCAATCTGCCGGACGGCGATTTCGCCGATGGTCTTACAGGCCTCATGGAGGGCCTTTTCCGCTTCCGCTTCAAACAGGTCAGGGTCGACGGGACCGCCCCGGAAATCTTTCAGGATATTGCCGACCCGCTTGAAGGCGATGGCCAGGGGCTGAAAGTCCTCATGAGACTTGAAGGCTTCCATGGCTTCTATTTTCTGCACGGCATCAACCAGGTTGGCAGCGCCCGCTGCCAGAACGGCGTCCACCACATCATAGGGATGTCCCTGGGAAATCAGCAGATTCTCGAAACGGGCGCGGAAGAATTCCAGCACATCGGCCCGAACCTCATCGGCTGGCCGCCTGAGCTTGCCGTCCAGGATGGCCAGGCTTTTATCGATCCATTCCGTCAGTGTCAGCGGATACTTTTTGTGCAGGATAATATTGATAATGCCGAGGGACTGGCGTCGCAGGGCATACGGATCGGCCGTGCCGGTCGGAATCAGGTTGACGCCGAAGAAACCCACGATTGTGTCCAGCTTGTCGGCGATGCCGACAATGGCCCCCTCATCGGTTTCCGGAAGGGCGCCGCCGGCCGCGATCGGAAGGTAGTGTTCGTAGATGGCGGCCGCCACAACGGGATTCTCACCGGCCAGCAGGGCGTACTCACGACCCATGATTCCCTGGAGTTCTGTAAACTCGCAGACCATCTGGGTGTCCAGATCGGCCTTGGCCAGCATGGCCGTCCGGTCGACGGTTTCCTTCAGACCGGGCCGGATCCGAGCGGCCATAGCCGCCGCCAGATCCCGGAACCGCATGACTTTTTCATAGGATGTCCCCAGCAGCGTGTGAAAGATCACTTTTTTCAGGCCCTCCACACGCCGGTCCAGAGAAATTTTCCGGTCTTCCTCGAAAAAGAACGTCGCATCGGCCAAGCGGGCGCGGATAACCTTTTCGTTTCCGCGGGCCACCACCGAAGGATCACGGGGCAGCGTATTGTTGACCGTGAGAAAGTAAGGCAGCAGCTTCCCGGCCGCATCGACCACGGGGAAGTATTTCTGGTGCGACATCATAGTGGTTACCAGCACTTCCTTGGGAAGACACAGATAGGCCGGATCATAACTGCCGCAGACGACGTTCGGGTACTCCGTCAGATAGGCCACCTCCTGCAGAAGGGCATCATTGCAGAGAACCTGGCCGGATAGGTTGGCGGCCGCCCTGGCCGTTTCCTCCCGGATGATCCTTTTTCTTTCTTCGGGGTTCACGATCACAAAGCTCTCCCGCGTCACGGCCAGGTAGTCCTTGAAGTCCCTGACGACCGCAAATTTCGGACTCATGAACCGGTGACCGAAGGTCCGGTCGCCGCTTCGGATATTTTCGATCTGGAAGTCGACGGTCTCTCCGCCGAACAGCGCGACGATCCAGTGAATCGGACGGGCAAAACGCAATTCGAAATGAGCCCAGCGCATGGATTTCCTGAACGGGATGGCCGGGATGAAGCGGACCAGCAGATCCGGCAGAAGTTTCTTCGTTTCTCCTCCGATAATCTCCTTCCGTGACAGAAGGTATTCCCCCTTGTCGGTCGTCACGCGCCGGAGCTCCGAAAATGCCAGGCCCTGCCCTTTGGCAAAGCCGAGAGCGGCCCGGGTGGGCTGGCCCTGGTCATCGAAGGCGACCCGCACGGCCGGTCCGAGTTTCTCTACAACCTGGTCGTCCTGTTTTTCAGCCACCTCTTCCACGCACAGGCAAAGCCTTCGGGGCGCGGCCATCGTTTTGACCTCGCCGTGCCTGATCCGCAAGGCCGCAAATTCCCTGCGGATCATCTCTGCCATATCCTTTTCAGCCACCGGCAGGAAGGCGGCGGGAATTTCTTCCGTTCCAATTTCCAGCAACAGTTCCTTGTTCATTCATGCTCCAAATTCGAGAGCTTTGCATAACCGGTGAAAAATGGTTCGCAAGCGGCGAATGAAAAATTTTTCGACTTTCCAGCAATTAGACTCATTTATTGATTTTAAATATATTTAAGCCTTATCAAGGGGGACATGACGAAGTCGTGTCCCCCTCAACGACGAAAAAGATTTTGAGCCGCGGCGAAGCCATTTTTCACAGGTCTCAATTCAAGACAATCATGACGCCTGAATCAGCGGATATCCCATCCGTTCCCTCTGTTTAAGGTATCCTTCCGCACTCAAACGGGCCAGGTTTCGGACCCGGCCGATATAACTGGTCCGTTCGGCCACGCTGATGGCGCCGCGTGCATTGAGCATATTGAAGGTATGCGAGCACTTCAGACAGTGGTCATAGGTGGGCAGAACAAGCCCCCTATCCGCCGTCCGGAGGCCTTCGGCTTCGTACATGTCGAAGAGTTTCCGCAGCATATCCACGTCCGCCGTTTCAAAGTTGTAGGTGGACCACTCCACTTCCCCTTGATGATGTACCTGGCCATAGGCCACGCGGTCATTCCATTTCAGGTCGTAAACATTGTCAATCCCCTGAATATACATGGCAATCCGCTCAATGCCATAAGTCAGTTCCGCACAAATCGGATTCAAATCGATGCCGCCGACCTGCTGGAAGTAGGTAAACTGGGTGATTTCCATGCCGTCGAGCCAGACTTCCCAGCCCAACCCCCAGGCCCCGACCGTGGGCGATTCCCAGTCGTCTTCCACAAACCGGACATCATGATCCAGCGGGTCGATGCCGAAGCTTCTGAGAGAATCCAGGTAAAGTTCCTGGATATTCATGGGCGAGGGCTTCATGATCACCTGATACTGATAATAATGCTGCAGCCGGTTTGGATTTTCGCCGTAGCGTCCGTCCGTGGGCCGCCGCGACGGTTCCACATAGGCCACGTTCCAGGGCTCCGGCCCGAGCACCCGCAGGAATGTCGCCGGGTTGAAGGTTCCGGCGCCCACCTCGATATCGTATGGCTGCTGAATCACGCACCCCTGCGCGGCCCAAAACGATTCCAAAGCCATGATTAATTCCTGAAAAGTCACACTTACCTCCCGAAGTATGGAGGACACGACCCTGTCAAGCCCCCTCCCCCATGAGACGTCCTTGGGCGTACGCTGCAACGACGAATGATGAAGTATGGGGGCATGACGCAGCCGCATCCCCAAGCATCCGGACTTTTTACGAAGGCGTCAATCTTCCATTTGCCCGAACATGCCTGAAGAACGTTGCATAACCCCTGAAAAATGGTTATCTCGCGGCAACGCAACTGTTTTTCACCCTTGGATTCCTAACATGAGCAAAAAAGAGTGTCAATATGAAAAGCTTATGGAAACATCACAGAGGTGCTGACTGCCCTGAACCCGCCGCTTCTTCGACGGGAAAAAAATCTTCTTTTACGGGCCGCATCCCCTCCCCATACAGGCCGATTTTGCGGACTTGATGGAAAACCTGGAGGGACTTCAGTTCCTTGCCCAGCAGGTGCCGGATAAAGTGCATCAGCATGTTCCTGCTTTCCTGAATGGACCGCTCCGACATGAGCAACCGGTTCATCTTCGCGAATTCAATATCCCGGCTCATGAGCAGAGTCTTCACGGTCCCGGGCGAGACGGGCAGGGAAGTTTCGGCGGGCTGGCGGCAGGCGCCGCAACGGATGCCGCCGTCACGAACGTGGAATTGATAAACATCGGCGCCGTTCACGGGCGCCTGACAGGCCACGCACCGGTCCAGAACGGGTTGATAGCCGACACACTTGAGCAGGCGGATTTCAAAAAAACGCAGCAGGGCCTCCGTGCAATCGCCGCTGTCAATCTGCACCAGAAAATCATGCAGCGACTGAAACAGTTCCGCGCCCTTCTTGTCCTCCAATGTAAACTGATCCGTCAAGTCGATCAGATAGGAAGACATCAGCGTTTTTTCGAGGTCCTGCCGGATGTTTTCAAAATGACGGTGGACGCGGCTTTCTTCTATGAGCGCCAAGCCGTCCCGGCTCTTCCGCGAAAAGACGACCTGAGAACAGCAGAAGAGATCCAGGGCGTTGGCAAATCGCTTCCGGCTTCGCCGGGCTCCTTTGGCGATCCCGCGCAGTTTTCCGTAGTCGCGGGTGTAGAAGGTGACGATCCGGTCCGATTCGCCATAATCAAGGGAACGCAGGAGAATCGCTTCCGTCTTATGGCTTGTGCGCGATGTATTCATCCTTCCTGGCGCCTGATTTCGCCGCTCACAATGGTCATAATGGCTTTCCCCTTCATGTCCCAGCCATGAAAGGGGGTGTTGCGGCCCTTGGAACGGAAATGGGTTCGATCCACCGTCCATGCGGCGGCCGGGTCGATAACGGTCACATCTGCCACGGCGCCCGTTTTCAGGGTTCCCCCGGGAATTCTCAGAATCCGGGCCGGCGCCGTGCTCATCTTCATGATCAACTGATCCATGGTAAGGATTCCGTCCGAAACAAGTTTGAGGCTCAATCCCAGCGACGTTTCCAGGCCAACCATCCCGAAAGCGGCCTCGTCAAATTCCACATCCTTGTCCGTCACGGCATGGGGCGCATGATCGCTGGCGATGACATCAATCGTGCCGTCGCGCAGACCTTCCCTGATGGCCGCCACATCCGCTACGCCCCGCAGCGGGGGGTTCACCTTGGCATTGACGTCAAATTCCCGGACGGCCTCATCGGTCAGCGTGAAATAATGGGGAGCCGTTTCGGCGGTCACGCGGACGCCTCTCGCCTTGGCCTCCCGGATCAGGCGGACGGACCATGCGGTGCTCACATGGGCGATATGAATGGCCGTCCCCGTGAACTCTGCAATTAATATGTCCCGGACCGCCATCACCTCCTCGGCCACGCTCGGAATTCCCTGCAGACCCAGTTCCGTGGCGACGAAGCCCTCATTCATGACCCCTCCCGCCGTTAAATGGAGGTCTTCGCAATGAGAAATCACCGTTCTATCCAGAGAATAGGCGTATTCCATCGCCCGGCGCATCAGGGCGGCGTTCATCACCGGCTTGCCGTCATCAGAAAAGGCCATGGCGCCGGCGTCCTTGAGATCCCCGAATTCGGCCAGCGCGGCGCCTTCGGACTTCCGGCTGACCGCTGCGACCGGATAGACGTGACAGACATTGCAGTCCCGAGCCTTGCGGATGATGAACTCGGTCACGGAACGGTTGTCGTTGACGGGGTTCGTATTGGGCATGCAGGCCAGGGCGGTAAAGCCTCCCGCCGCCGCCGCTTCGCATCCCGTTTGAATGGTCTCCTTGTACTCAAATCCCGGCTCCCGCAGATGGGTGTGCATGTCGATCAACCCCGGAACAACAATTGTCCCGCGCAGGTCAAGAACTTCAAGAGGCGAAAGGGGGCCGGCCTTGGTCTCCATCTTCGATTTGTAGATATTCCTGGCCGTCCGGACAATCTTGCCGTTCTCGATCAAGAGATCCATTTTCTCGTCAATCATCTGGGAAGGGTCAACAATCCGTGCCCCCCGCAGTAATAATCTCATGATGTGATGCTCCTGTAAGATATTTTCATGACATTAACAACCGGGACGGCCCCGTTAAAAGTTCCGCAGGCAAGGCGCATGGGGACATGACAGAGTCGTGTCCCCATCCAAATGATGCAGCGCAACGCAGCCTCCGGACTTTTTACGAAGTCGTCATGATTTGCCCCCGGATAATAAGTAAAGCAACGCCATCCGGATCGCCACACCGTTGGTCACCTGTTCGAGAATCACGGAAGCCGGTCCATCGGCGATCTCCGGAGCAATTTCAACCCCCCGGTTGATCGGCCCCGGGTGCATGACCAGCACGTCGTTCTTGGCCAGCCGGATGTTGTTCCCGTTCAGGCAAAAATATTTTGCATATTCTCGCAGGGATGGGAAAATATTCTGATGCTCCCGCTCTGTCTGGATCCGCAACATCATGATGATGTCGGCGCCCAGGATGGCCTCTTCGATGCGGCGATGCACCGTCACCCCCATTTGTTCAATAAACCGCGGAAGCATTGTCGCCGGTCCCGCCACGGCCACCTGCGCCCCCATCCGGGTCAGGCCGTAGATGTTGGACCGGGCCACGCGGCTGTGAGCGATGTCGCCGACAATGGCCACCCGCAGGCCGCTGATCCGCCCTCTTTTCGCCTTAATGGTCATCATATCCAGCAGGGCCTGGGTGGGATGTTCATGGGCGCCGTCGCCGGCATTGATGACAGACGGCCTGATCCGCTTCGCCAGCAGATGAGGCGCCCCGGAGGCGCTGTGGCGGATCACAATGACGTCCGGATTCATAGCCTCCAGATTTCGGGCCATGTCGATGAGCGTCTCTCCTTTGACGGCGCTGCTGGTGGGCGCGGAAATGTTGATTGTATCCGCGCTGAGCCGCTTCCCGGCGATCTCGAACGATGTCCGTGTCCGCGTGCTGGGTTCCATAAAGAGGTTGATGATCGTCTTGCCGCGCAGGGTGGGAACTTTCTTGATTTCCCGTGTGGACACCTCGATGAAGGATTCCGCCGTATCCAGGATCAGATTGATTTCATCAACCGAGAGGTCCTTCATCCCCAGAAGATCTTTTTTCGTCAGTCTCATGACATCATCCTGTCAGGGGTTTTCTTCAATGATGACCTCATCCCGGCCGTTTTTCTCTTTCAAATTCACCGTCACCGCTTCCCAGAGGGAAGAGGGCAGATTCTTGCCGACAAAATCGGCACGGATCGGCAGCTCGCGGTGGCCCCGGTCGATCAGCACGGCCAGCTGAATGAGCTTCGGACGGCCAAAGTCAATCAGGGCGTCCATGGCTGCCCGGATCGTCCGCCCCGTGAAAAGGACGTCATCGACGAGGATGACCTTCTTATCCTCCAGTGAAAAGGGAATGTCCGTCTTTCCGAGCCTCGGTTTTCTATTGCCCGCCCGCAGGTCGTCCCGGTAGAGGGTAATATCGAGAACGCCTATGGGGACATCCGCCCCTTCAATGCGGCTGATATTTTTCTTCAGTCTCCCGGCAAGAAAGACGCCGCCGGTTTGTATGCCCACCAGCACCATGCCCTCGACACCCTTGTTCTTTTCGAGGAGTTCGTAAGCGACCCGCGTCAGCGACCGCTCGATCCCGTCCGCATCCATGACCACTTTTTTTACATTCATCGGCCCGCACCGCCAAAAAAAAGCCTTCCCGTCATCATGGGAAGGCCCGCCAAGTCAATTTTGTCCGAGTTCCTCTGTTTCATTTTCCTTTCCTTTCATGATCTCTCCGGATCATGTTAAAAGGCCGCTTATCATCAATCGTTGCTGGGAGCTTTCATACATCAAAGCATCTCTTCGTGTCAAGCCAAATCACCCTCAAAAACAAAAAACCTTGCATTCATGTTCCATGATGTTATAGACCGCAGGACCGGAGGCATCGCCATGACGACTGTCAGAGAACCTCAGGTTTTTCTGTTTTTAAGCGAGGTCCTGGGGAAATACATCACGGATTCCAGCGGCCGTCCTGTCGGCAAAATCGTCGATCTGGCAGCGAATCTGGCCGAACCTTATCCACCGGTCACAGGTATTCTCTGCAAAACACAGGCGCGAAAAACACCGGCCATGATTTCATGGCGCTGGATTACGCCGGCGCAGGACGACTTTCTGGTGCAACTGCCGTTGCCGGAAGATTTCTGTGAGCCCTCCCGGAACGGCGATGAGTTGCTGCTCAGGGAAACCCTGCTGGATAAACAGATCGTGGATACAGATGGCGCCAAGGTCAGGCGTGTAAACGATCTCCAGTTTCTGAAAGCGCGCAACGGTCTGCACCTGGTCCACGTGGATGTGGGCTTCCGGGGCCTGATGCGCCGGGTTGGAATGGAAAAAGTCATGGATTTTTTTCTGCACGGCCTGTTTGACTACACCCTGCCCGACCAGTTTATCTCCTGGAAATTCGTCCAGCCGCTGGCCTCCCCGGACCTTCTGCGCCTGAAAATTGCCCAGAATCGCCTGGCTCAACTCCATCCCGCCGATCTGGCTGATATCATTGAAGATCTTGACGTCTATCAGCGAACCGCTGTTTTTCAGTCGCTGGATGTGGAAACGGCCGCCGAGACGCTGTAGGAAACGGATCCGAAAATTCAGGTCAGCCTGATCGAAGACCTTGACGCTTCCGATGCCTCCGATATCATCGAAGAGATGTCGCTCAGTGAGGCGGCCGACCTTATTCAGGATCTGCCCAGGGATACGGCCGAAGACATCCTTAAGGAAATGGAACAGGAAAGTGCGGAGGATATCAAAGAGCTGCTGGCACACCCGGAAGAAACGGCAGGCGGGCTGATGACCACCGCCTTCTTGAGTTTGACTCCGTCCGTAACGGTCGGTGAGGCGATCCATTTCGTCCGCGAACAGGCCGAGGATATGGACCTTATCTATTACGTTTACGTGGCGGACAAGGATAGCCGGCTTGTAGGCGTCATCAGCCTGAGAGATATCTTGCTGGCCGATCCGGAATCGCCTCTTTCAGAAGCCATGGATACACGCGTGGTGTCCGTCCGTCTCGACGAGGAAAAAGACGAGATTGCCCGCCAGTTTGTTAAATACGGAATGATGGCCCTCCCGGTCGTTGATGAAGAAAACAGGATCAAGGGAACGATCATTTTTAAAAACCTACTCGATATCATTGCCCCCCATTTGGGACAGTGAAACCCTCTGTGTAAGAGCATGGACGATGGCGACGGAAATCGATGGCTGAGCAACTCAATAGCAAAAATCTGCGCAGCGCCTGGCGGCGATTCCGGGAGCGAAGTCCGTGGAAGTCGCTGGCCCTTATTTTCGCCCTCATCGGCCCGGGGATCATCACGTCCAACGTGGATAACGACGCCGGCGGGATCACCACCTATTCCCTGGCCGGCGCTGAATTCGGTCTCTCTCTTCTCTGGATCCTTTTTCCCGTTACGATCGCCCTGATTGTCATCCAGGAGATGTGCGCCCGTATGGGCGCGGTCTCCGGCAAAGGCCTCTCCGATCTGATCCGGGAACGGTTCGGCGCCAAAACCACTTTTTATCTCATGTTCTTCCTTTTACTGACCAATCTCGGCAACACCATTTCGGAATTTGCCGGGGTGGCAGCCAGCATGGAAATCTTTGGCCTGAGCAAATATGTCTCCGTCCCCATGGCCTCCTTTTTCGTCTGGTGGCTGGTTGTCAAGGGAAGTTACAAATCGGTGGAAAAGGTCTTCCTGGCCGCCTGCCTTTTTTATCTGTCTTACATTGTTTCCGGCTTTATGGGCAAGCCCGACTGGCAAGTGGTCGGCACGGCTCTTGTCAAACCAACCATCCGTTTTGACCCGGCCTTTCTGACCATGGCTGTCGGCATCGTGGGAACCACCATCGCCCCCTGGATGCAGTTCTACCTGCAATCATCCGTAGTTGACAAGGGATTGAAAGCGGAGGACTACCAGTACGCCCGAATGGACGTTATTGTCGGCTCCTTCATGGTCAATATCGTGGCCTTCTTCATTATCATGCTTTGCGCGATCACGCTCTTTCAGAACGGAATCCGGATCGAAACGGCCAGGGATGCGGCCCTGGCTCTGGCGCCGCTGGCAGGGGACTACTGTTCCTGGCTGTTTGCGTTCGGTTTACTGAATGCCTCCCTGTTCGCCGCGTCCATCCTCCCGCTTTCCACGGCCTACACGGTCTGCGAGGCCTTCGGCTGGGAATCGAGCCTGAACCGTAAGTTCGTGGAAGCGCCCCAGTTTTACGGCCTTTATACCGTGATGATTTTTCTGGGCGCCGGGATCATTCTATTCCCAAACATGCCCCTGATCTCGATCATGTATTATTCGCAGGTCATTAACGGAATGCTGCTGCCCTTCATCCTGATCTTCATGCTCCTGCTCATTAATGACCGGCGGATCATGGGCGACCATGTCAACGGCCGGTTCATGAACGCGATCACATGGCTCACGGTTGTTGTTCTGATCATGCTGTCCGGCGCGATGGTGGTTACGACTTTGATCGGTTAATGATTGACGGTTGCAATTAAATCTTTGAGCCTTTTTATAACCGGTGAAAAATGGTTCGCAAGCGGTAAATCAAGGATTTTTCGACTTTCCAGATATTAGACTAATTTATTGATTTCAAAAATATTCAAGTATCATCATATTCGAAGCGAAAAAGATTTTGAGCCGCGGTGAAACCATTTTCACCGGTCTCTCATTGACTTTTTACAAGCTCATCAATGAATCAGGTTGAAGAACCGTCCCCAGCGGACATTGCCGGCCTCGCTGTTCCAGGACCAGTAGATGATCATCGCCTTGCCCAAAACGTCCTTCATGTCGACAACCCCCCAGAAACGGCTGTCATAGCTTTGGTCCCGGTTGTCTCCCATGGTGAACAGGGCGCCCGGGGGAACCTTGAAGGGGCCGAAATTGTCGCGCGGCTGGATGGCCCCCGGAATCACGAAATCGTCCGCATAGACGCCATGAACATCGTGATAGGGAAGGCCGTTGAGGAAGATTTTTTTGTTCCTGATCTCAATGGTATCTCCACCGACGCCGATCACACGCTTGATAAAATCCTTGGAGCGGTCCTCCGGATAGATAAAGACCACCACATCCCCCCGCTTCGGCTCGCTGACGGAAACCAGCGTCTTTCGGATAAAGGGGATCTTGATGCCGTAGATAAATTTATTCACCAGCAGATGATCGCCGATCAGCAGCGTCGGCTTCATCGAACCGGAAGGAATCTTGAAGGCCTGAACCACGAAGGTTCTGATAAAAAAAGCGACCAGAATGGCAATGACGATCGCCTCTGCATATTCAGCAAATTTGGATTTTGTTTTGCTCATGGGTGAATTCCTCTACGAGAGCTTTGCATAACCGGTGAAAAATGGTTCGCAAGCGGCGAATCAAAGATTTTTCGACTTTCCAGGAATCAGACTAATTTATTAATTTCAAATATATTTAGGCTTTATCAAGGGGGACATGACGAAGTCGTGTCCCCCTCAACGAAAAAGATTTTGAGCCGCGGCAAAGCCTTTTTCAAATCTCTCTTTATGAGTAAATATGGAACAGCGTAAGAGCGGTCATCGCAATAGACAGCATGCCCTTTACGGCAATACCGGCCACTCCTGCGAGCATCGCGCCGATGCCGGCCCGGAAAGCCGGCTTCTGCTTCCGGCGCTTGAACATCTCCATAACGAAGACCGCCGCGCCGCCTCCTAGAAAGATCCCGATCGGCACGCCCAAGCCCAGAAAGAAAGGAATCAGAATGATCGCCCCGGTCAAGCTGCCGAACAGGGCGGCCCATATCCCCCGGCGGGAAGCGCCGAAGCGGACGGCGCCGATCATGCTCAGACCAAAATCAAACAGCTCTGCCACGATGGCCATCGCCGCCAGAATCAGAAGGACCACGAGTCCGATCCGGGCAAAACCGGTGACAAAGGCATATGCAATGGCATTGATCAGAATCAGCACGGTCCCCGGCAACCCGAAGGTCGAAAAAAAAATGCCCGAAAAAAGGACCAATATAAAAACCGTCAGGCCGGTCGTTTCGACGGGAGACAATTTATTTTTTCCTCTTGACTCTGGAGGGTCTGAGCCGTTCCCACACCAGAACGATGGGACTGGCCACGAAAATCGAGGAATAGGTCCCCACGACGACCCCCACAAGCAGGGCAAAGGAAAAGTCGTGGATCACCGTGCCGCCGAGCAAGTACAGGGCCAGCAGCACCAGAAAGACCGTAAAGGACATCAGGATCGTCCGGCTCAGCGTCTGGTTGATGCTGTTGTTGATGACCTGCCCGAGGGGCTGTTTGATGTCTTTTCGGGCATTTTCCCGAATCCGGTCAAAGACTACGATCGTATCGTTGATGGAATAACCGATAATCGTAAGCAGAGCCGCGACAATGGTCAGGTCAAATTCCTTGTTGAGCACAGACATCGCACCGATGGTAATTACCGTATCGTGCACCAGGGCCAGTATTCCCCCCACGGCATAGCGAAATTCGAATCGCCAGGCAATGTAGATGAGCATGCCGATCCACGAAAACACAATGGCCAGAATGGCTTTCCGCGTCAGATCCTTGCCGACTTTGGGCCCCACCACCTCCACCCGGCGCACTTCAAAGGCCCCTTGGCCGAAGACCGTCTGGAGGCTTTCAGCGATCATTGCAGACAGTTCGTTGCCGCGCGCGGCAACGTCTCCGATCCGGACGACCACCTCATTTTCGCCATAGGGTTGAATGACGGCATTCTCCAGACCGATCGGCTTGAAAGCGCTTCTGATTTGTTCGGCCGATGTGGCTTTTTGAAATTTGAGCTGCACGAGCGTGCCGCCGGCAAAGTCGATACCATAATTGAGACCGCCGTGCCAGATGATCGACGCGATGCTGATGATGATCGCGGCAACGGAAATCCCGCAGGCGAGCTTCATTTTTCCTATAAAATCAAAATTTATTCCCGGTTTAATAAGTTCCATTACTTTCTTCCCCGCAGAAGTTGTGCCTTCATCGTTTTACCCGTGTATCCGCCTCCAGGACGGATCGCGCCACTCGTTATGGCGTCAGATGCTGATTGACTGGATCTTCCGCTTCGAGACATAGAAATCGAAGACGATCCTCGTGATAAAGATGGCGGTAAACATGCTGACAATGATGCCGATACTGAGTGTCACGGCAAATCCCTTTACGGGCCCGGTTCCGAATCCGAACAGAAACAGCGCGGAAATCAATGTGGTCGTATTGGAGTCCAGGATCGTCAAAAAGGCCTTGGCATATCCGGCCTCGATCGCCGCCCGCGGCGTCTTGCCGAGGCGCAGCTCTTCCCGGATACGTTCAAAGATCAGCACATTGGCATCCACCGCCATGCCGATGATGAGCACGAGAGCGGCAATGCCCGGCAACGTCAGGGTCGCCTTGAAGGCGACCAGAGCGCCCAGAATGATGACGAGATTGAGCAAAAAGGCAATATTGGCCACAACCCCCGACAGCTTGTAATAAATCATCATGAACAACGCCACAAGCAGGCCGCCGATGATGACCGAGCGGATGCCCTGGTCGATGGAGTCCTGTCCCAGCGACGGTCCGACGGTCCTTTCTTCAAGGATGCTCACGGGCGCGGGCAGGGCGCCGGCACGCAGCACAATCGCCAGATCCTTGGCCTCCTCCATGGCAAAAGACCCTGTGATCTGGGCATCGCCGCCGGAAATCCGTTCCTGGATCACCGGTGCGGAGTGTACAACGCCATCCAGAACAATGGCCAGACGTTTTTTGACGTTTTCTGCAGTGATCCGGTCGAAGTCTTTTGCCCCCTGTGCATTGAATTTCAAGGCTACATAGGGCTCTCCGAAACGGTCGCTGATCTTCACTTGGGCGTTTTCCAGCGATCCGCCCGTCAGGAGGGTCTTGCTCTTCAACAGATAGGGCGCTCGCACGCGCCGCCCCGTATCCCGGTCGATACTGCTCCCGTAGGCGATCATGCTGCCGTCCGGGACGATTCCGTTCATAGCCCCGTCGATGCTGTTTCCTTCATCGACCAGTTTGAATTCCAGAAGGGCCGTCTTGCCGATAAGGTTTTTGGCACGTGCAGCATCCTTGATGCCCGGCAACTGGACAATGATGCGGTCGTCTCCCTGAGTGATGATCTCCGGCTCGGTGATTCCGAACTGGTCCACACGGTTCCGGATGGTCTCCACGCTCTGTTCCACCGCCAGTTTCTTGATGTCCGCCGCCCGCTTGTCCTTGATTTTAAGGGAAAGGGACTCCCGTCCGTCCGTCATTTGAGACGATGCGATCTCGAAGTCGGGATAGTGATCCTTGAGAACTTTTTCAAAAGCCGTCCGCGACGCGTTGTCCGGAAGTTCCAGAACAATCAGGTTTGCCTTCGTTCGCTCGAGATTCCTGAAACGAATTTTATTCTCCATGAGGGTTTCCCTCATATCATTGGCAATCCGTTCCGTCGTCGTTTCCACAGCCTTGGCGGCATTGACCTCCAGAACGAGGTGCATTCCACCCTGCAGGTCGAGACCGAGGCGGATCTTGTCGGCAGGCAGATACTTTTTCCAGACATCGGGAAGGTCGGATGTCAGCGAGGGGATCAGGAAAAAAAGCCCGGCAAGGCAAATAATCAATGCCAACGAAGCCCGGAGATTGATGCTCTTCAACATGGTTTACCCCCTCCCGGCTACAGCTTCGGCGCCTTCTCGATCACGGAGCTGACAAAATTTCTGCCGACCTTGATTTTGACTTTCTCGGCGATTTCAATCGTAATGACCGCTTCCGTCAGCGCGGTGATTTTCCCCTGGATTCCGCCGACGGTCTGCACCAGGTCCCCGTGGGCCAACTCCGCCAGCATCTTCTTCATTTCCTTCTGTTTTTTCTGCTGGGGCATGATCATCAGGAAATAGAAGATCGAGAAAATGACCAGCATCATGATGATGAAACTGAAGTCTCCGCCGCCGGGGCCGCCGCCGCCGCCAAAATTTCCCATCGCATGGGCGATATCTGCAAACATATCTTCCTCCTTATGCTGACGAACTCGTAAAAAAAGTCAAAAATAAGCCAAAAACAACGGCCTCGTAAAAAGTTCCGCACTTTTTTACGAAGACATCCATATTACACAAGCATGTCGTTGCCGGCCATGCCTTGCGTCTTAAAAAATTGTTCCTGAAACGCCGGATAACAATCCGCCCGAATCGCGTCCCGGATCCGTTCCATCAGCGCCAGATAATGGCGGACATTATGGATCGTATTTAAAACCATGGCAAGAATTTCGTTGGCCATAAACAGGTGACGAAGATAGGCCCGTGAGTAATTCCTGCAAGTATAACAATCACATAGGCTGTCTATAGGCAACGGATCCTCCCGATAACGGGCGTGCTTTATAACAACCTTTTCATGATTTGTAAACAATAAACCGTTACGGGCCGATCGCGTCGGCATCACGCAGTCAAACATATCGATGCCTTGCCCCACACAGCGCACAATATCCTCGGGCGTCCCCACGCCCATCAGATAGCGCGGCCGGTCGCATGGAAGCAGCGGCGTTATTTCTGCAACAACCGCCCTCATGCTGTCCTTCGGTTCACCGACGCTCACTCCGCCCAACGCATATCCGTCAAACCCTATGGCGGTCAGGGCCTCGACAGCGATTTTTCTGAGATCGGGATACATCCCCCCCTGAATGATCCCGAAAAGGGCCTGTTCGGGGCTTTGCCGGGCCGCCCGGCTCCGGCGTGCCCACTGGAGGGTCAATGCGAGTGAATCTTCCACTTCCCGGTGTGTCGCCGGATAGGGCGTGCAATCATCCAGGCACATCATGATGTCCGAACCGAGGGATTCCTGAATGGACACGGCCAGTTCCGGGCTCAGGAAATGCTTCGATCCGTCGATGTGTGATTGAAACAGGACACCTTCCGGCGTTATTTTTCTCAAGGCGCCGAGGCTGAAGACCTGAAACCCGCCGCTGTCCGTCAGGATGGGCCCCTTCCAGTGCATGAAACGGTGCAGGCCGCCCAGGTCGCGGATGAGTTGATGTCCGGGCCTCAGATACAGATGATAGGTATTGCTCAGGATCATCCCGGCGCCCAGTTCCTTGAGCGTTTCAGGCATCAGAGCCTTGACGGCGCCCTGGGTGCCGACGGGCATAAAGACCGGCGTGGACACTTTACCATGCGCGGTTCCGATCCTTCCGAGCCGCGCCCCGCTGCGGGTATCCTGCCTTAATATTTCAAAATTAAAAGCCATATTTTCTAAGTGTAAGTATGGGGACACGACTCTGTCATGTCCCCATGCATCCCATGCATCCGGACTTTTTGCGAAGTCGTCATAAAATCAGCATGCAATCCCCATAGCTGTAAAAGCGATATCGGTCGGCAACGGCCAAGCGGTAGGCCTGCTGCATCAATTCCGTTCCGGCGAAGGCGCAGACCAGCAGGAACAGGGACGACAGGGGCAGATGAAAATTGGTCAGCAGCGCGTCTACGCGCTTGAAACGGTAACCGGGATAAATAAATAGGTTGCTCCAGGACGAGCCGGGATGAACGCGGCCTGCCTCATCGGCTTGCGTCTCGATCACCCGCACGGCAGTGGTCCCCACGGCGATCACGCGTTCAGCGCGATTGATCGTCCCGGCAGAGCCTTCACTGACCTGCAAAAACTCCGCCTCCATGACATGATCCTCTATAAGTTCGGAGTCGATAGGGCGAAACGTCCCGTAGCCCACATGCAGCGTCACCGGAGCCAGTTCAACATTCCGGTCGTTGAGTCGAGCCATGACTTTTTCAGAAAAATGCAGACCCGCCGTCGGCGCCGCCACCGAACCGGGCCATCTGGCATAGATGGTCTGATAACGCGCCAGGTCGTCGCGCGATACGGCGCTGCCGGCTCGCCTTTTGATGTAGGGCGGCAGGGGGGCCTTGCCGTAGCGTTCGAGATAGCAGGAAATGGGCGTGGTCATGACAAACTTAAGCAGCCATTTTTTTGCCGACAGGCGTTCAGCGACGACGGCCTCGCACCCTTCCTCAAGCCGGATCCGGGCGCCGACGGACACCCTTTTAGCCGGTTTGAGCAGAACCTCCCAGCTCTGGCACAACGGCGTTTCCATGCCCGCTCTGGACAACAGCAGGATTTCAATGGCCGCGCCCGTATCTTTTCGACCGGTCAGCCGCGCCGGAATGACCTTGGAATCGTTGATTACCAGCACGTCTTCCTTTTTCAGATAGCCGGGAAAATGCGAGAAACGGGCATGGCTGATCGACGCCCGCTCTCGGTTGATCACCATCATGCGGGAGCCGTCCCGCTGTTCACAGGGTGTCTGGGCAATCAAATCTTCCGGCAGGTGATAATTGAACGCATCCAGGTCCATCTCAGCTCCTGCCCAGATAGACAAGCAGCAATCCGGTCAGGATGGCCGCAAAGCCCAGGAATCGCAGGGTGGAATCCGGCATTTCGGAGACTTTCAACAGGTAGGACTTGATCTTTCCCGGAAAGGTAAAATAGGGCATCCCCTCGACAATAAAAACCATCCCCAGCACACAGAGAAAATAATCCATGTTAGTCCTCAATTGTTTAACGACTGCGTGAAAAGCTCCGCAGGCAAGGCGCGCAAGTATGGGGACACGACTCTGTCAAGCCCCCTCCCTCATGAGGCGTACTTTGTCGTACGCCGCAGTGACGGAAGGATGAAGCGCAACGCAGCATCCGGGCTTTTCACGCAGTCGTCTTCTTGCATTCATTCCACAGTTCGTCCATCTCCGCAAACGAGACCTGTTCAGGGGTCTTACCGGCGGCGGCCAGCCTTTGCTCCATGCAGGTGAAGCGTTCCTCGAACTTCCGGTTGGCATGCCGCAGGGCCTCATCGGCGTTGACCTTCACGAAGCGGCAGAGATTCACCAGGGTAAACAGCAGATCTCCGATTTCCTCCCGGATCTTCTGCGGACGCCCCTCCTGCAGGGCCGCCCGCAACTCACGGAGTTCCTCCTCCACCTTGTGCATGACCGCGTCCGTCCGCTCCCAGTCAAACCCGACCGTTGCCGCCGCCTCCGTCATTTTCTGCGCCCGGATCAATGCGGGCAGCGACTGCGGAATGCCGTCCAGCGTCCCTGCAGAGGTCCGCTTCATCTCTATATCCCGCTTGATCGCCCGCCAGTTGGCTTTGATCTCCGCCACATCCCGGACCGACCGGTCGCCGAAGACATGCGGATGACGCCGTATCATTTTCTCGCCGATGGCGGCCATAACATCGAGCAGCGTAAACTCTCCCTGTTCCTCCGCCATGATTGTCAGAAACAGGATCTGAAACAGCAGATCCCCCAGTTCCTCCTTCAAGGCGGAAACCGAGCCGCTGTCGATGGCGTCGATAACCTCGCAGGTTTCGTCCATCAGGTATTTCGCCATATCGGCCCGGGTCTGCTGACGGTCCCAGATGCATCCGGCCGGCGAGCGCAGGGTCCGGATGATCCCCAGGAGTGTATGAAGGTTTTCTAAGTCTTGCAAAGACGCATCGGTCAAGGTAATACCAACCCGATTTTTTGATCGGTTCGTAACATATTCGGAAGATCATGACAACGATTTCTATGCCTGCATTCTCCATGATGCCTTTGTTTGCTTTTTGTTCTAATTGATTTTCATCCATTGAGGAGTGAAGCGCCGCTGTGCATGTGACGCGTAGATGACCAAGAGGATATTCAGAAGACGTCAACAAGGTCAACTGGCGCGCGTGGAAAACATCCGCAAGTTCAGGATCCTCGATAAGAAACCCTGCACCGGGAACGGCAAAGTCACGCCGACGATGAAGGTGAAACGCAGCATCCGGACTTTTCATGCAACCGTTAAAAATGCTTGACAGCCTATCTTCTTTCATATAAGGGCTAAGCGTTTAGAACTTGGTTTTTTTCATTCGCGGCAGCGCCTGAAAAAGATCAGCCCATCCCATCGGTTCGACCGCCTTATCGGATTTCACTGACACGGTCGGCGATCAAATCATCGGATTCCGCCATTGCGGAAAGAACCAAGAATGACTAACTCCAAAAGTCAAAGAATGAGCCGAAAACAAGGATAAGGAGGCCATAACGAAGGAATAGGGTTTGCATCTGGCACTTATCAATAAATCTTATGAGGAGGTTGAGATGTCAGAAGAAGGAAAAAAACCAAGATTGTCGAGAGCGGAACGGCTCGCAGCGGAACGAAAGAAAAACCTTGCCCACTGGGAAGAGCAGGACGCGATTCTGTTCAAGCATCGCGAAGAAGCCTATGATATCGGCGGCGCCGATCAGGTAGGACGCTTGGCAAAGCAGGGCAAAAAACCGATGCGCGATTTGATCAAGCTGCTCATCGATCCCGGAACGGAGCTTTATGAGCTCGGTCTCGATGCGGGATACGATATCGGCAAGAAGAGGCTCTACGGCGGCGAGATTTACGATTCGGAAAAGCGCGGCCATATCCCCGGCGGCGGCGTGGTAACCGGCGTCGGCACCGTCATGGGCAAGGATTGCATGATCTTCGCCAATGAGAACCGCTATGCCGCGGGCACCTATTTCCCCATCACCCTGAAAAAACATATGCGCGCCCAGGCCATCGCCGAACAGTGCGAACTGCCCTGCATCTACATCGCCGACTCCGGCGGCATCAATCTCCCGTTGCAGGTCGGCTGCTTCGCCGACGACGGACACTTCGGTACGATGTTCTACAATATGTGCCGCATGTCCGCCAAAGGGATCCGGCAGTACACGCTGTCCACCGGCGGCAATACCGCGGGCGGCGCCTACATCGTTTACCTGGCTTCAGAATCCATCATGATTGAAAAAATGGCCTATGCCTTCCTGGCAGGTCCCCCCATGGTCAAATCCGCCATCGGCGAAACCGTTTCCCCTGAAGACCTGGGAGGCGCCTACGTACACACCCAGCATTCCGGCGGATGCGATCACTTTGTCCGGACCCAGGAAGAGGGCATCGCCAAGCTGCGCGCCATGATGGAGTTCGAACCGTCCAACAAGCTCTGCATCGAACGCCGCGAAACCCGGGAGCCGAAGTTCGATTTCAAGGAAATGATGTCCTGCACCCCCGTGGACACCTATCAGTACATCAACATCAAAGACACGATCAAATGCCTGGCCGATGACAGCTATTTCCATGAGTACAAAACGAACTACGGTCCCGGCCGCGGCGACTCCGTCATCGCCGGCAAAATGTGGATGAAGGGGATCCCGGTCGGCGTCATCGCCTCCAACGCGAGCGGCGTCATCTACATCGACGCGGCCCGCAAGGCCACGGAGTGGATGATCCGCTGCGGCAACTCCAAGCTTCCCGTGCTGTTCCTGCAAGGCTCTCCGGGCTACATGGTGGGCAAAGCCGAGGAATGGGGCGGCATCGGCAAATACGGCTCCGACATGGTTCGCGCCTGCACCTGCCTCGATACCCCCAAGATCACTTACGTTATCGGTCCCGACCACGGGGCCGCCAACTACGGCATGTGCGGCCGGGGATTCAAGCCACGCTTCGCCTTCACGAACATGCGGGGCCGCACGACCGTCATGTCCGGGGAAACCGCGGGCTTCATTATGGAAACGGTCCGCCGCAAAAACATCATCGACAAGGGCGGGGCCGTCAACGAGGAGGAAATGGCCAAATTCCGCCAGATGATGCGGGACCGCTACGATGCGGAAGGCCATCCTTTCTATACCGGCTCCCTGGTCTTCCACGACGGCGTCGTGGCATTCAGCGAGGCGCGCGACAAGATCGCACGCGGCTTCGAAATTGCGCTCCGGGCCCCCATCAAGGAGTCCTACTGGGGCGATCTGAAGGTCTGATCGATCAAAAGGAAAGGAAGGTGAAAGCCATGTCTGATATCCTGCTGCAGGAAAGAACGGAAGACGGCATTCTGGTTCTCACGCTGAACCGTCCCGATGCCATGAACTGCTTTAATTTCGATCTTCTGGCCGCCCTGTCCGATGTGATTCGGGAAGCCAATTTCGATATGGATCTGCGCTGCATCATCATCACGGGCGCCAAAGCCGGCGACGATCCCAAAAAATGGTCCTTCTCCACGGGCGCCGATCTCAAGGAAAGACGGACGCTCTCCCAGGACCAGGTGCGCCGGTTTATCTTCACGATCCGGAATACCTTCACGGCTGTCGAACAGGTCCGCGTGCCCGTGATCGCCGCGGTCAACGGTTTCGCCTTCGGCGGCGGAACGGAACTGTCCCTGGCCTGCGATATCCGCATCGCATCGTCGAATGTGGTCATGGGCCTGACGGAAACGAGCCTCGCGATCATCCCCGGCGCCGGGGGAACCCAGAGGCTGCCGAGGATTGTCGGCGTCGCCAAGGCCAAGGAACTGATCTACACGGCCCGGCGCATCAACGCCCAGACGGCGTTGGATATCGGTCTGGTCAGCAAGGTTGTTGAACCGGACAAACTCATGGAAGCCGCCCTCGAACTGGCGCGGGAAATCGCGAAGAACGGCCCGATCGGGGTGGCCCAGGCGAAGTTTACTCTTAACTACGGGTCGGAGGCGAGTCTCGGCGTGGCGTTGCCGCTCGAATCCAAAGCCTACGAAGTGACGATTCCGACCAAGGATCGTCTCGAAGCTTTGGCGGCCTTTGCCGAGAAACGGAAACCCGTTTTCAAGGGTGAGTAACTGAAGCGATAAAGTTTCCCCTCCCCTATTCCTGCCGCCGGAGGAGGGGAGATTCTTTATTAACAAATTCTTGAAGGAGGTTATGTTTTATGGCGACAGAGTATGATTATTGGAAAATTTTTCCGAGAATGCCGAAAAAAGTAACGATCGGGGATATCACGATCCGTGACGGCTTTCAGCATGAGGAGAAGTTCATCTCCACAAATGCGAAAATCTTCTATGGACAGGAAATGATTCTGGCGGGTTGTCGGGAGCTGGAAGTGACCAACCTGGCTGCAGGCACGACACCCCAATTTACGGACGCGGAAGTGGTCATGAAGGCCATGCGCAGTGACGAGTTCACGAAACGCGCCTCCCGGGCCGGGATCAATGTGCACAAGGACGTCTGCCTCACATGCGTCACCATCCGGGAGCCCTCTGTGGATATTGCCATCCGGATGAAGAAGGAGGGATTCGGTCCTGATCGCATTCTGATGATGGTTTCGACGGATCCCGAGCATCATTTTGCCAACTCCGGAACAACCTTGTCCCATTACTGGAAGGAGGCGGAACGTTGCATCCAGAAGGCCCGGGACGTCGGCATCAAGATGGTCGGCACCGTCAGCACGATCTGGGGGAGCCCCATCAGCGGCGCTACGGAGCTGAAGGATGCCGTAGAGTTCACGAAGCGCTGGTTCCAGATCGGCGCCCACGACATCGAGCATGCGGACCATGACGGTTCGGCGAATGCGGCCGACGTCTATCGGTATTTCTCAATGGTCCTCGATGCAATGCCCAATCCCGAAGCGCATCTGTGCCACCTGCACGAGACAAAGCGCATTGCCTCTTCGTCCGTTCTGGCGGCGCTTCAGGCGGGGATCTGCCGGTTCGAGGCCACATTAGGCGGACTGGGCGGGCAACCGGCCAACTTCCTCGACGATTGTCCCATCCGGGGCACCGGCGAGTACTATTACGACGATCCGCGCTTCGTGGGTCTGATCACCATGGAAGACCTGCTCGTGCAGATCGACGAGTTGGGCATCGAGCATGGCTACGACGTGGACCGCGTCCTGTGGCTGGGCAAGAGGATGGAGAAGACCACGGGCAGGCGTCTGCGCTCAGAGGCCATCTATAATGGCCGTACGCAGAAGGCCGGCCACATGGAATTCGCCCGTCCGGGCCTCAAGAAGCTCATCGAAAAGCTGGGTGAGAAGGTCGGTCAGCGTACTCCCACAGACTGGTCGGCGGATGCGATCGTGCCGGAGAAGTGGGGTCCTGCGGACCCGCTCTGGAAGAAATAAGCGGGCATCGCCCGTTTTAACAGGAGACGTTTCAGTCCGCCCCCTTAGCGTTTCAATCCGTTCCGCTGTGTCGGATCGTCCGCAAAGCGGGACAATTAAATATGTATGAAGGAGGTTTTAAAATGGCAGTAGAAGTAGTAGCGCCCATGCCCGGAACCATTGCGGAGATTTTAGTCGAGGTCGGCGATACCGTCAATGCCGACGATGAATTGATCATTCTGGAAGCCATGAAGATGGAAAACCCGATTCCGGCGCCGTCAAGCGGAAAGGTCGCCGAAATCAAGGTCGCCGAGAAAGACAAGGTCGATACGAACCAGGTTCTGGTCGTTCTTGAGTAACACCCGCCATCTGAAACCAATGATGCCGGGCCTTTTTGAAAAGGGTCCGGCATCATTGTCTCAATCTCGTCATGTAAAATCCTACTTAATCGGCCACTCGCCTCTTTCCTTCAAGACATCCCGATAAACTTCGAGGGCCTCGTTGACCGCCGGCATCCCGGCATACGTGGCGATCTGGAAGAAGATTTCGGTCAGCTTTCTCGGGTCGCAGCCCACATTGAGCGCCGCATTCACGTGCAGCCTTAATTCCCCCGTGGCCCGCAGGGCGGCGAGCATCGCGCAGGCCGCCATCTGCCTTTCGGGCAGCGTCAAAACCGTCCGCGAATAGAGATTCCCCGTGATAAACTTCGAGAACTCATTGGCCAGGTCCTTGTCGAATTCTCGCCACATCAGATAGGGCGGATCTATTTTGACGCCCGCTCCGAACAGTTTCTTTGCCGTTTCCTGGGTACGCTTCACAACTTCATCGCTCATAAATTGCTTCTTCCTCCTTTTCATGATTATATCAATGATTGAGACCTTTGAAAAATGGCTTCGCCGCTGCTCAAATCTTTTCCGCGTAGCCGCCCGCAGGCTTTAGCCTGCGCTTTCCTGCAACCTGCGCATGATGCGAAACGCGGGCTGAAGCCCGCGCCTACAATAATGATGCGGCCTCATCTGCGTTATTTTACCAGACAAACATCCCGATCCTGAAAAAATTGCATCCGGACGCTTTCGAAGCCGTCTTACTTCACCAGAAAAACATCCCCGTCCCGGTCCTGAAAAAATTGCATTCGGACGCTTTCGAAGCCGTCTTACTTTACCAGACAAACATCCCGGTCCCGATCCTGAAAAAATTGCATCCGGACGCTTTCGAAGCCGTCTTACTTCACCAGAAAAACATCCCGATCCCGGTCCTGAAAATAGACGGCATGATATTTCCCGCGGCCGGTTTTGGCATAGAAATCTTCGCCGTTCTGCCGGCAGACGGCGCAACTCCGGCCCGGCACGATAATGGCGTAGATCCGGCTTCCCGTATCCGCCATGGAATCGATCATGATCAGGCCGCCGCAATCGTTGCAGATGCGCACCGTCTCCTCCTGCTGTTCGCTGATGCCGTCCGTATCGTAATAGATGCTTTTCCGGCGCCGCGCGTAGCCGGCGTCTCCGACGAGCTTGACCTTCATGGCGTCCCGTTTCTGCCAGAGCTTGTAAATCTCCGCCGCATCCTTTTCGATCTTGCGCATGATGTCGTCAGATTCCCGCAGGGTCTGCGGGTTGTAATCGGGCTCCTTCACGTGGCTGTAATCGATCCCGGCCATTGCCAAAATGATGCCCACGTTCACATAGGGAAGGGCCTTCTCGATGGAATAACCGCCTTCCAGTACGGCAATGTCGGGCGCAAGCCGTTCATTGAGCCTTGCATACCCCTGGGCGCTGAAACGCATATCCGTGATGGGATCGGTGTAGTGGTTGTCCTGACCGGCGGAATTAATGATGAGGTCGGGCTTGAATTCCTCCAGGATGGGTAAAATCACATGATCCAGGACATGCAGGAAGCCCCGATCGGAGGTCCGGGGCGGCAGGGGCACATTGATCGTCGTCCCCAGGGCATTGGGCCCGCCGAACTCGTCATGAAACCCGGAACCCGGATAAAGCGTCCGTCCGTCCTGGTGGATCGAGATGAACAGCGTGTCCGGGTCGTGCCAGAAGATGTCCTGCGTGCCGTCGCCGTGGTGGCAGTCCGTATCAACGACGGCAATTCTTTTGGGACCGTAATGCCGGCGGATATATTCAATCATGATGGCTTCGATGTTGACGTTGCAGAAGCCGCGGGCGCCGTGAACGACCCTCATGGCGTGGTGGCCGGGCGGCCGGACAAGCGCGAAGGCATTATCCACGTCGCCTTTGAGAACCCTGTCGGCAGCCGTGATCGCCCCGCCTGCCGAGATGAGGTGGGATTCCGTAATGACGGACCTCGCGTCGGGGACGCAGATATGGATCCGGTTAATATCCTCAACCGTCGCGAGGCCCGGCTTGAATTCGATAATGTTGTCGAAATCCAGAAGACCTTCTTCCCAGACCTGGTCCTGGGTGTAAAGAAGCCGCTCCTCCCGCTCGGGATGTGTGGGAGAGATGGCCCAGTCAAAAGCCGGAAAAAATATCAGCCCCGTTTTTCTCTGTGTTTTTGTCATAAACGCGCCCCTGCCTGAAACCCCGCAATCAATCCCGGCTTCACCTGGAGTTTGACCCGAATATTCTTGCCGGTTGTGTGAAATTGATTGACCATATTGAATTCCTGGCTTTCAATGACCTCTATCTCGATATCTTCTTCCCGGGCGCCCATGCGGATGGCCTTCTCGCGCAGTTTTTCCCGGCCGATACGAATCGCATCTTCCCGGCTGAAACGGGGCGGAATCGGCACCCGGGCGCCCTCTTCCGCGATGGAGAGGAATTGCTGTTCCGTGTCCGCCAGAACGGTGATTTCCGCCGTGGTTCGAGCCAGCGCCGCCCCAATGGCGTTGGCGACTTCGGGGTGTTCGGGAATATGCACCGGACAGTTCAGCAGTTTTCCGAGCCGGGGCGCCATGGGCCCGGCCGGCCCCCCCACCACATAGAGAATTTTCGGCTGCAATTGCTTGCCTTCCAGCATTTCATGAATGGTATAAACGGGCTTATTATTGATCTCTTCAATCACCCGACCGACCTGCTCAACGATGATGCGGCATGCCTCGTCGAAAATCTGCTGCGCTGCCTGAGTCAGGGAACAGTTCAGAGCCTCAGCCAGCGGCATCAGGGCCTTCTGTGCCCTGCCCCGCTCGCCGATATCCGTCAGGCCCAGGACGATCATCGCGTCGGTCGGTGTGGGACAGGGGCCGCCGAAGGCCGCCGCCGGCCCTTCGCGGTCCGGTCCGATGGAAAGCCGTCCCTGATCGACACGGACACAACTGTCCCCGCCCAGGCCGATCGATTTGGTGCGCAATCCCCGGATGAGCGTCTTATAGCCTTCGATCGTCACGCCGAAGGCTTCGAGAAGCGGAACGCCCTCGGCAAAGACGGCAATATCCGTCGTCGTGCCCCCGATATCCAGGACAATGGCATCCTCTTTGCGGTCGGACAGGCTTAGAACGCCCATGATGCTGGCGGCGGGACCGGAGAGAATGTTCTGCACGGGAAATTCAAGCGATTGCCGGATGTCGATGGCGCCGCCGTCGGCCTTCAGAATATATATGGGTACGGAAATGCCCTGCTGGCCGACAAAGTTGATGACCTCTTCGACAAAGCGGCGGTACAAGCGGGCAACGGAGGCGTTCAGATAGGTCGTGGCGATGCGTCGCGGAAAGTTCAGGTGTCCCGACATCCGATGCCCCAGCGACAGATGGCCCGCGGCGCCCTGCAACCGGTCTCTGATCCGGATCTCCTGGACGGGATTGCGCGTGGAGAATTTTCCCACGATACCGACATGATCGATGCCCTCTGCCCGGAAATGTTCGCCGACCCTCCTGATTTCTTCGTCATCGATTGTCGCCGCTTCCAGACCCCGGTGGTTGACATACCCGGCAACACAATGGCAATCCTCTCCCACGGCGAGCCGCGCAGGTTCGATCCCCGGGCCGCAGGCCAGGACCATGCCCACCCGGTCGGTCTTTTTCTGGACAATGGCGTTCGTGGATATGGTCGTGCTGAGCACCACGCGGATGAGCGTCCCGGGATCTTCTCCATGCAAAAGCTCCTGCGTGACCTTCAGGAGGGATTGCAGCAGGTTGTCCGCGTCGGTGAGGACCTTGGCCTTCCTAATGATCTTGAAATCCTCGATCAGAACCGCATCCGTATGCGTTCCGCCCACATCTATGCCCAGGATCATGGCGCCACTCCGTCATCTCGAAATATTATCAGGCAGGCGCTTTATATCCCGATAAATTTGTCTTGACAAGGTAAAAAAAAAGCGTATTTACACGTGTCAAAAAGGGCAATAGACGGTTGCCCCCGTTTGTCAAAATTCTTGAAAGGAGGTGACAAATCGATGAAGAAGGTCTTCGCTATCATTTTATCCCTGCTTTTCGTCATCACGTTTTCATTTGCAGTGGTTGGATGCCAGAAAGCAGAAGAGAAGAAACCGGCTCCCGCGCCCGCTCCGGCACCAGCGCCGGCTCCGGCTCCGGCACCGGCTCCGGGAGCAGCTCCCGCACCCGGCACGCCCGCAGCGCCTGCAGCACCCGCAGCCCCCGCGGCACCGGCAAAGTAATAAAGAGACGACAAGGGAAAATCGACAAACCGGGCAATTGAATTCTGTTCAATGCCCGGTTTTGTTTTTTATCTTTTTTGGTTTACATTTTCTTAAAATAGCGTAGAATAGAGCCGTAAGGGTTGTAAGGAGACGAACTCGTAAAAAGTCGAAAAGGACGGCTGCGTAAAAAGCTCCGCAGGCAAGGCGCGCAAATTCTGAGGAATGAGGC
Organism: Pseudomonadota bacterium; assembly: GCA_043805145.1. GTDB lineage: Bacteria > Desulfobacterota > Syntrophia > Syntrophales > Fen-1087 > JAPLJM01. The sequence goes on from JAZDIK010000104.1 coordinate 58,740, forward strand.
GTACTTTTGGCGTACGCCGCAATGACGAAGGGTGCAGCGCAACGCAGCATCCGGACTTTTTACGTGGCCGTCATTAGATCAAATACAAACAAGGAGGTGCGACCATGTCTGATCGAAGCATTGATTTTGTGAAGGGTCTGTTCATCGGCGGATTGATCGGCGCTGTCCTGGGAATTCTTTATGCTCCCCAAAGCGGCAAGGAAACCCGCGAGGATATTGCCAGAAAAACAGAGGACTTGATGGCCAGGGCCAGGGAGGAATATGAACTGGCGCTTGAAAAAAGCAAGAAGGCCTACGAAGCGGCGGTAAAACGGCTGAAGGAAGCGGAAATTTCGGCCAAGGAAAAAGTGGAAAACGTGGAAAGCAAAGTTGAAGAATTGACGGAACGTGGCAAGGAAACGCTCCTGGACGGCAAGGGCCGCCTGAAGCGGGCCATTGACGCCGGCGTGGAAGCCTTCAAGGAAGAAAAGGACAAAACCTCTGCATAATTCCCCATAGGAGGAGCAGGCATGATTCTGGATATTGCTGTTACGATCATGGCCGTCGCGTTTCTGCTGATTGCACTGTTTTCGATCCCTTCGCTGCTGCAGATTCGCCGGACGGCGGAAGCCATTGCCGTCTCGCTGCAGGCCCTGAACGAGAATCTGCCCGGCATCCTCAGGAACATCGAGCATATCACCGCCAATATCAATCAGACGACTTTTACAGTGAACCGCCGGGTCGAGGACCTGTCCGACTCGTTCCAAAAATTGCAGAAGACGATGATCTTCCTGGCGGACCTGGGTCAAATTGTCCAGTCGGGCGCCCGGATCCCATTTCTGAACGCCGCAACGTCCCTGGCCGCCCTTGTAAAAGGGGTGCGCGTTTTTTTGAGCGTTCTGTATGATAAAAAAGAACAACCCGGCCTTTCTCCGAAGAAATGATTGCCCCGCCGAAACGATCAACATGAATCATATGCCTTGCAACAAAGAGAGGTGTCTATGCAGAAAAGGATGAAGGCCGTCGTGATTTCGACGGCTTGCCTGATTGCCTTATTTAGCCTTTGGAACCTGTACGCAAATTCACCGGCTGTCGCGCTGGACCGGCAAACTTATAAAAATCTCAAGCTCTTCAACGAAGTTCTGGATATGGTGCAAAAAAACTATGTGGAACCCATCGAGCAGAAAACCCTGATCCAGGGCGCCATCAACGGCATGATGCGCTCGCTCGATCCCCACAGCGCCTTCATGACAGCGGACATGTACAAGGAACTCGAGGTCGAGACCCGGGGCAGTTTTGGCGGCATCGGGATTGAAATCACGCTTCTCAAGGACATCCTGACCGTCGTATCGCCGATTGAAGACACGCCCGCCTTCCAGGCCGGCGTCAAGGCAGGCGATCAGATCATCGGGATCGACGGCCAATCGACCAAGAATATCAGCATTATGGAAGCCGTCAGCAAGCTTCGGGGCCCGAAGGACACAAAGGTGACGCTGACAATCATGCGGGAAAACATGACCAAGCCGGAGGACATTGTCATCACGCGGAGCATCATCAAGATCAGAAGCATCAAGTCCCGCATGTACGACGACCGGATCGGCTACATCCGGATCGCCTCCTTCCAGGAAAAAACCGTCAATGATCTCAAGAAGGCGCTCAAAGACCTTGACAAACCCTCACAGCCTCTCAAGGGCCTCGTTTTGGACATGCGCAACAATCCGGGCGGCCTGCTGAATCAGGCCGTGGAAATTTCCGATTGCTTTCTGAAATCAGGCGTCATTGTTTCGACGAAGGGGAAGACCAGAAATCTCGAAAATACCTTTTCCGCCAGGGATAACGGCGATGAACCCGCCTGTCCGATTGTGATTCTCGTCAACGAGGGCACCGCCAGCGCCGCGGAAATCGTTTCCGGCGCGCTGCGGGACAACCGGCGCGCGATCATTGTCGGAACCCGGACCTTCGGCAAGGGGTCCGTGCAGACGGTGATCCCCCTTGAAGACGGGTCGGCATTGAAATTAACAACGGCTAAATATTATACCCCCAGCGGGCTCTCCATCCAGGCCGAAGGCATCGCCCCGGACATCGTCATCAAGTATCAGCGGCCCACCCAGGAAAAAGAAGGCGCGGAGGGTCGCATCCGGGAGCGGGATCTCAGCGGCCACATCAAATCGCCGGAGGAAAACGGGCAAAAACAGAAACCGGAAGAAAAGGCCAAAAAGGACGCGGAAGACCTGGTGCTCGACAGTCAGCTCAAAGGCGCGATCGATATTCTCAAAAGCTGGGAGATCTTCCAGAAAACCGTTAGAAGCTGACCGCATGCGCAATTGCTTTATTCATAAACTGGCGTGCCTGGCGGCGATTGGCTTGCTTCAGGGTTGCCTGCTGTTCCAGCCGCCCGGCCCTGCAGGGCTCACGGACGGCGACGCCTCGCAAGACTCGTCCATGCTGGCGGCGTATCACTATTCCCTCGGCGTGCTGAACCTGCTTAACGAAAACAGCCCTGAAGCCGTCATCGAATATGAAAAGGCCCGGCAATTCGACCCCGAATCACCGCTCCTGGCCGCCGAGCTGGCGGTTCTGTACGGCGAAAGGGGATCTTTTGAAAAAGCGCTGGCGCTTCTGAGCGATGTCTTGAAATCGCATCCCCGGGACGTGGAGGTGCACTTTCTGCGCGCCGGGTTATACGCCAGCCTCAAGGACCACCCCAATGCCGTCCGGGCGTATCAGGCCGTCATCGCGCTGGACCCGAAACACCTGCCGGCGCATCTGTATCTCAGCGCCGTATACGCCGAACAAAAGGACTTTCAGAATGCCCTCGATACGATCAGGAAGCTGCTGGCCATCGATCCCGATCATGTCATCGGCCGCTATTATCTGGCCAAAATCCTGATGGAACTCAAACGGAACGACGAGGCGGAAAAAGAGTTCAAAAAAGCGCTTGAAATCCAGCCGTCCTTTGAATCCGCCATGGCAGATCTGGGGGCGCTCTACGAAAAACAGAAGAAATACGCTTTAGCCATCGGGATTTACGATCATATCACGAAAACGTACCCGAGCCGTGTGAAAGTCAGGATCCGGATGGGAGACCTGCTGTTGCGCGAGAAACGGGATGCGGAAGCGGATCAGGTCTTCGGCGAGATCCTGCAGCAGCACGCGTCCGACAAGGAGATTGCGCTGACCATCGGCCTGATTTACCTTGAACGGGAGCGCCCCGACCGGGCCGTTGACCTGTTCGGCAAACTGCATGCGTCCCATCCGGACGATCAGAAGATCCGCTACTTGCTGGCTGCGGCCTACAGTGAAAAATCCCAGAACGTGCAGGCTCTTGAAATGTTTGCACGGATCACGCCGGACTCGGATTTCTATGTCAACGCCCGAACCCATGCCGCGACGATCCTCAACAAGGAGGGCAAGACGGACGAGGCGATGAAAGCCGTCCGGGAGGCCCTTGCCGTCAAGAGAGATGCGCCCGGATTGTATGTGTTCCTCTCCTCCCTGTACGATGAAAAAAAGGATTATGCCCACGCCGAAAAGGTGCTGCGGGAGGGGCTCGACGTTTTGCCGAAAAGCACGGAAATCCTTTACGGCCTCGGGGTGCTTTACGAAAAGACGGGCCGTTTCGAAGACGGCATCAGGCAGATGCGGAAGATCCTTGCGCTCAATCCCGATCATGCCGACGCCCTGAATTTTATCGGCTACAGTTATGCGGACCGGAACATCCATCTGGACGAAGCGGAGGAATTGATCAAAAAAGCCATGCAGCTCAAGCCGGGCAACGCCTACATCATCGACAGCCTCGGCTGGGTCTATTTCCGGCAAAACAAGCTGGAGAAGGCCATCGAGCTGCTGAGGGAGGCGATCCGCATGCAGCCCGACGACGCTGCCATCAGCGAACACCTCGGCGATGCATATGTCCGGAACGGGCAATTTAAGGAAGCCATCGATATCTATCAGAAAATGCTGAAGCTGAATCCCGACAGCCCGACCCTCCCCGGAAAAATCAGCGATCTTTTGAAAAAATGACGGAGCCGCGAAAAAGCATCCCTGCCTTTTGTCTGCTGCTGCTCGTTTTTTGCGGGTGCGCAGCCGCGCCGAAAATGACGGCCCGCATGGACTTTGCCTCGCCGGAAGCCGCCCTGGAACATATTGCCGCCCAGGCCCCGGCGAACATCGCGCTGCAGGCCATGGCCGATATTCGGGTAACCGTTCGGGACGAGGGTCATCCACTCAAACTGGCCGTGCTGCTGAAAACCCCCGCATCGTTGCGCGTGGAAGCCATCCCTCTTTTCGGCACCCCCGCCTTTTTTCTTTCGGTCCACAACCGCACGCTCAAGGTCTTTCTGGCCGAAACCCGTACCTTTTATATCGGTCGCGCCACCCCGGACAACATGGCGCGTTATCTGCCGCTGAAAATGGGTCCCGAAGACCTGATGGCCGTGCTGACGGGAACCTGCTTCGCGCCGGCAGGGCCGGACACGCTTCTGCAGGGCCGCCTGGACGGCGACTATTACCGCCTCGACCTCGTGGAGCCGCTGAAACGCCGATCCCTGTGGGTACGGACGACGGACGGCTTTCTCGAACGCCTCGATGTTTACGGGGGGCAGCAGCGCCTGTACCGGGTGCGCTTCGAAGAACCGCTGCGCGTGGAGGAAACGGTGCTTCCGCAGAAGATTACCTTTGTTTCCGAAGGCATCGACGGCCTCTCCATGAGCATCCGGTACGCGGACATCCAATTCCTTAAAGACATCGATCCTGAAACATTCGATCTCAAGACGCCGCCGGGCGTCGAACCCGTCTATCTCGATTAAACCGTGAAATAATCTACTGTTTTAAACGAAGCACGGCTTGACAATTCATGAACATTACCATTATACTTCGCGGCCGGATGGACGCGCCCGCAGCACATTGCGCGGAAAAGACTTTCAGCCGCGGGCGTTGTCCGTTTTTCAACGGTTGTCCAAAGCTCTCGTCCTGATGTAATTCAGAGGGCGGAGCTGTATCCGCGGACTTGTACCCGCAGGCTTTAGCCTGCGCATTATAACCGCAAACCCGTATCCGCAAACCCGTAGCCGCGGACTTTAGTCCGCGCATAATATCCGCAGGCTTTAGTCCGCGCATTATATCCGCAGGCTTTAGTCCGCGCATCTTTTACCAATCCCTGACCCCATGAACACGGAATTCCACTATTACATCACCTGGCTCATCGCCGCCCGCGCCGGCCTGCCGCCGGAGGACACCCGCATCGTGGCGTATTCCTCGCAGTACACCGACGACAACGACATTATTTTCCGGATCGACAAGGACCTGCCGACCGCCTACGGCAACTACATCAGCCAGACCATGAACATCCTCAAGCCCAGGGATACGCTGCTGCGCATCTATCCGCTGTTCCACTTCATCCCGGGCGACCCCCAAGTCGCCCCGGCCTGGCGCAAGGACGGCGCAATGCACTGGCTCAATACCACGCCAAACAGCGAAAACGCCAATCTCGTCCTGGACGCCGCCCTCGCCTCGGGCAGCCTCTACCGCATCGGCATCGCCTGCCACGGCTATGCCGACACCTGGGCGCACCAGAATTTTGTGGGCTATTACAATCACTTCAACTCCATGACGGACCTGCTGAGCGCCCCCATCCCCAACATCGGCCACGCCAAGGCCGGCCACGCTCCTGACCGGGCGGCCCTGGTTTGGTGGGACGAAAGGCTCATCCATGAACGCATCGACAACAAGGCCCGATTTCTCGCCGCCGCCGCATGCATGCTCCAGAAGCTCGCCAAGTACGCGGACCCGAAGATGACCAATGATGAACTCCTCAAGCGCGAGACAACGCTGAAGGACGACATCGACCGCTGCATCGGCGGGCCGGACCCGGAAAACACCGACGAGGACGTGCGCATCGCCCGTTACCGAGAACTCTCGATCACCCCTGAATACGGCCGACGGGAAATGGACCTCTACGATGCCGATCAATGGATGGACGAAGCGGTCAACGAGGACGTGCGCGGCCTGCTGCGCGACCGGTCGGATTTCGTCCTTGCTCGCTGGGACCCCCTGAAAGACATCTATACCTGGAAAGACCGCAACAACTACAAACAGACCCATTGGCATCGCTTCCAGGAGGCCGTCAAAGCGCACCAGAACGAAACCTGGCAGATCCTGGAAAACAGGAGCTTCCAGGGCCTCGAACTGCAGAATCTGTAGGCAAATACGAAACCTTTGCTTCATGCAAGATCCCCATTATACCCGTTAGGCGAGCTTTGCATAACCGATGAAAAATGGTTCGCAAGCTGGGAATGGCAAGGCAGCAGCATATTGCCTAAAAGCATTGTTGGAATTGTATTGACTAAAACCCTGACCCCCATTAAAAGCACTATAAAGGAAGTTTAATAATGAATACCTTGAAGCAGGAAGCATTGACGGCGATCGCTCAACTTCCGGAGACAGCCGATGTAGATACGATGATGTACAGGCTCTATGTGATTGATAAGGTTATGAAAGGAAGGGAAGCCGTTGAAAAGGGCGAAACGATATCCGCGGAAGATCTGAAGCGAGAAATCGAATCATGGTAATCTGGGCCGACCCTGCAAAGCCCGATTTGAGGGCGATTCACAATTTTATTGCATCCGACTCAAAATATTATGCGAAAAACAGGATATCATGGATAGAACAAACATCCTGGAGGAATACCCGCGGATCGGCAGGAAGGCGCCTGAGATAGACGATGAAAACATACGGGAAATTTTCGTGTATTCAACCGGATTCTCTACGAGATCAAATCGGACAAGGGTTACGTCATAGGAATCATTCACGGCAAGCGTGATTTTACATCTACCCACTTGTACAGAATCAAAGAACCAGAATAGATCTGCCCCCCGCAAAACGCTAAATTTCAAGACCCGTCCCCAAGCAACTTTTGACTATTTTACAGGCATGATGTAAACATACATTGCAATATTACCTCACAGTATGTGGAATGCAAATGGCAAAGCATGATTTTCTGACCAGGCTGCGCCAGCAGCCGGAACGATCCTTTTCCTGTTTGGGCCCCGGGGAACGGGGAAGAGCATCTGGCTTCAACTGCACTACTACCGGCCCCCTGCCGGGGTGGAGATCGATTTTGTTATTGAAACCGCGCACTGGCGACCGTGCCAAGGAATTGATTGACCAGGCGAAAAAGAGCGTCGCCTCCGCCACCGATAAAATGACCGGAAACCTGATCGCGACCATGTCCGAGCAGAACGGATAGTCAACCTCCGACAAACCTGCCGCCTGCGCTCTCTAAAAACCTATTTCATCCTCGTTGACACTGTCTAATGCTATTTCAGAGGATAAGAACCAAGTGCGGCTTGGATCACTCAACACTGAAATCGGACACTCTGTGATCGCTTACGATTTTTCCTCTGTTGACAGGAAATAGGTATTATGTTCACTGAATATTTGCCCCACTCGCTCACACAAACCCTCCTCGCCCTCGTCAGCAGTCTGCTACCGCGCCGCCGCATGCAATTAGCGCTACTGTTGGGCCTGATGTTGGTCAGTGCAGTGGCCGAGGTCGTGAGCCTCGGGGCGATCCTGCCTTTTCTGGCGATTTTGGTGAATCCGCAGCAGGCGCTGCAAACGCCTCTTGTAGTATGGGTGGTAGCCACCCTGGGCCTCGGTGCTATGGGTGACCTGCGATGGCAGCTCACCCTGCTATTTGCCGCGACGGCAGTAGTTGCCGGTGTGGTGCGTTTTGCGCTGATCTACACCACCGCCAGGCTCAACTTCGGTATAGGCCACGAACTTGGGGCTGAGATATACCTCCGCACTCTCTATCAGCCCTATGAAGTGCATGTTGCGCGCAATAGTAGCGAAATCATGGGCGGCATCAACAAGGTTGATGAAGTGGTGTGGGTGGTGTTCGCACTGCTCAACCTGACCAGTGCATCGCTGATGGCGGTTTTTATCGTAATCGCTTTGTTGCTGATTAATACATGGCTGGCCGTGGTTGCACTGCTGAGCTTGGGCAGCATCTACGCGATAGTGTTCGCGATTGCGCGCAAACAGTTGATTAGGAATAGTCAGGTTACGAGCCGAGCCTTCAACAAGCGGGTGCAAACACTCCAAGAAGGCTTAGGTGGCATTCGTGATGTGCTGCTAGACCATACGCAAACGCTGTTTGCCCGCCGCTTCAACGAAATCGACTGGCCCATGCGCCAGGCCCAGGCCAGCAACAACATTATTGGACCCAGCCCGCGTTTTGCCGTTGAAGCACTGGGTATGGTGCTGATTGTAATGCTTGCCTACACCATGGCAACTTCAAGCGGCGGACTCGGTGCCGCATTACCAGCCCTCGGCGCGCTGGCTTTGGGCATACAGCGGTTGATGCCTCTAATTCAGCAAACTTATCAGGGCTGGGTAAAAGTTTCGGGAAACAGACAGCTACTTCACGATGTGATTGACCTACTGAAACAACCCATGTCAGAGGAAGTGCAGATGGAGGTGGGGCACTTGCCGTTTGAGCGCGAAATCTGCCTTGAGCAAGTGTCATTCCGTTACCAATCCCATTTGCCGTTCGTGCTACAGGGTGTCAACCTCACCATTTCCAAGGGCGCGCGGGTGGGCTTTGTGGGCACCACGGGTAGCGGAAAAAGCACAGCCATGGACTTGCTCATGGGGCTGTTGCAGCCAACTGATGGGCGGATTCTCGTGGATGGTACACCACTGGTAGGCACATACCGTCTATCTTGGCAGCGCAACATTGCCCATGTGCCGCAGGCGATTTATTTGGCTGATGCCTCGTTTGCAGAAAACATCGCCTTTGGGAGACCGGTTGAGAAAATCGATCTGGCTCGCGTCATGCAAGCCGCCAACCAGGCACAGATTAACGAATTCATCGAAGCCACTCCAGATGGCTACCAAACAACGATAGGCGAAAGGGGCGTACGCCTTTCCGGCGGGCAGCGACAGCGCATAGGTATCGCGCGAGCCCTATACAGACAGGCTAAACTGCTGGTGTTTGACGAAGCCACCAGTGCGCTGGATAGTGAGACTGAGGCGGCCGTGATTTCATCCATCCAGGCACTCGGGCGCGATCTGACCATCCTCATGATTGCGCACCGTGTCAGCACGCTGAAGGACTGCGACATGGTGGTCGAGATTCGGCAAGGCAG
>JAZDIK010000105.1:0-2937 GCA_043805145.1 Pseudomonadota bacterium
AGCTTTCCGTATCTGAAATAAAAACGCTGCCTCCCTTTGCAGACAAGGCGCTGTCCGATCCTGAAACAAAACGCTTTCAAACCATGGGAATTAAACGCAGGCAAAGCTTTCTGGCAGCCCGGCTGGCCTGTAAGCGGATCAGCCGGCGCTTTTCCGGAAATGATTTCCAGACGCCGGCCGCAGACATTAACACGCTTTGTCCGGATTTAAGGCGCCCCTGCTGCCGGCGCATCGACACGGCGGCGGCTATTGCCTGTTCGGTATCCCATGACGATCGTTTTGTCATTGCGGTGGTGTCCGATGAACGGGCCGGGATCGATGTGGAAAAGATATCGGCGCGGGTCCTACGGTCCCAGGATATTTTCATGGACAAGGCGGAGCAGCAACTGGTTCAGTCATCCAAGCTGGGGGCTGTTGAAACCGCCATCAGGATCTGGTCCATTAAAGAAGCGGTCGCCAAGGCCCTGGACCTGAATCTGGCCGAAGCCTGGCAGCGGGTGGCGGTAAATCGGATCGGCCGGAATAAAAGCCGGTTTAGAATCGATTCAGCGGGATCATTTTCAGCCTTTCACGATACGGTTGAAACGCACGTTTTTACCCTGGCCTGTTTGTCAATGACAGATTGAAATTGTTTCTTGACTCAATACGGTCTCAAATAATGTATAACCCCACTTGATCGTAAACAAGATGAAAAAGAGGAGTAAAAAAGTATGAAACCAAAAATCACGAAGCTGACGGAAATCCCTGCTACAGAGGTTGGTGGTCACGAAGGGTTTACAGCGCGATCGCTGCTAAGCCTGCCGGAAAAAGAAATCGAAGCCAGGTTGCTCAATGTGACTACCGGGGGTAAAGGGCCGGTTCCTCCCCACAGCCATCCGGACACCCACTTCTTCCTCGTGATTGAGGGCAATCTAGAGCTTGAAATTGAGGGCGCTATCTATTCGGTTCCTAACGGTTCCTGTATTGAAGTTCCTCCAAACACCATTCACCAGTTGCGGTGTGCCGGTGGATCAGCCATGACGGTTCTTGCGATAAAATGGAAATGATCGGTATTCCTTGTGAAAAATTATAGCCATAAAGTTAAACCTGTGATGGGGGCATTTCATATGACCGGGTTGAGCCTCTTCTTAAGCTGCCTGCTTTTCCTGAGCTGCGCCATGACCCCTCCCCCTGAAAGGTCCTTTGATCCTGCCCTGCTCAGGGATGGAATCTATGAGGGCAGTTATCGGGGCGGACCCAATAAGGCGGTCGTAAGAGTATCCATCGCAGAAGGAAAAATCAGCAGCATTAAAGTGGTTGAGCACCAGGCTTGGCGGGGTCGGAAGGCTGAAAAGCCCATTGTGGAAAGGATCATTGCGTCGCAATCCACTACCGTCGATGCGGTCAGCGGCGCAACCAACAGCAGTCGCGTGATCATGAACGCGGTTCAGAATGCCGTCGAAAAAGCTTACCTCCCTAAATAATCTTCCTTTTTCCCAAATGGAGTTGTTTCAAAGGTTATGGGCAATGGAAGATTTGCAGGTAAGCGGTGGGTGTTTAAAAGGGTTCATTTTGGGAAGTAGTTGATTAAAAAATTTCTGATGGTACCTGTTATCATGCTGGTGGCAGAATACCCATGATGTTCTTCAATTAAAATGGAGAATTTCGCATGCGAACTAATAGCCGTAAACTCCAAACAGGTGTTACTGAAGCATATCGTAGATATTGTTGAGTTTTTCAGGGCCTCAGGATGTTACGCTTAGGATAATAATCCTTGACGTCAACACGCAGAAAATTGGATATCACAGGTTATTTCTGAGGACTTAGTTTGCCGATTTGTTGGAGATATACGTAACAAAGGCCGGCTTGATTTTCGGGAGTTATGAAAAAAATATCACAACCGGGGCACTGCTTTCAGAGGAAAAGGCCGACTACCATATGTTGCGGTCCTTCATTTTTTCGAAACGCTTTTGGGTCGCAGATTTCAACCCGTAATGCGCAGACGGAATCACTCAAATAATGGGATATGCCGGTTATTGACTTCACCTATAAGTCCTCGTCTCCAGTTTCTGGAGGAATCTGTGTATTAACGATTGTAACCTCCATTTTTCAGGACGTTAACGCCGTTATGGACGATGCAACAGCATTCCACCTTCCGTTTATAGAGTCCAAATTGCGGGGTGGAATGTTTCTCATTTACAGTGGCACACTGATTGAGGAACGATGTCCATGTAATCTTCCAAGCGATATCCATTCACGATCTTCGATTGACCCACCTAACCGATGCAGCTTTGGAGCACCCGAAGCAGATTTCCACCCATATACGCTGCTATCTCGTCATGGGAAAATCCGATCTCTTGCATGGCAGTCGCGAGATAGGTCAAGTCCCGAATGTCACGGTATCCCGTGATGTGCTTGAAGCTCGGCGATCCCCCATCCGTTCCCAGTCCGACATGCATCATCCCCAGCCGCCGCTTCATCTCCAGGTTTTCCCGCGCCCAGTCTGCGAAGGTCATGCGGACGGTGCGGCGCCCCCGCGGCCACGTGCAGATCACGCCGCCGGTCTTCGCTACCAGCTCCATTTCCCTCCACAGCCGCAGTCGGCGGCAGCGCACCGAGTTGTTTTCGGCGCAAGGGCTCGTGTGGGAATCCAGGAGCGGACGGGCGGTCATCTCCACCACCTGCCGAAGCGTCGCAGAGTCGGCATGGGCCACATCCACCACCATGCCCAACTCCTGCATGCGCTCCACGATCTTCCGTCCGGCAGGGCTCAAGCCGTTGTTCCGCGGGGTCGAATCCGCCCCCGGGCGTTGCATCACGTCTCCAATCTCGTTGTTCCGAATATGGACTATCGTGATCATTCTGACGCCGTACCGGTAGAACTCATTGACCCTCTCGGGCTTTCCTTCCAGGGGGTCTCCCCCCTCGATGGAGAGAATAGCACCAGGAGGAGAGTCG
>JAZDIK010000106.1:0-112445 GCA_043805145.1 Pseudomonadota bacterium
GGGGGTGCAGATCACCCAAAACAGCAAAACAAAGCAACTGAGCTTCGCTTATGATCCTTTCGGCAGAAGAATCTCCAAGACGCTCATCAAGGACGAGATCGGCACGGACTGCACCGCCCCGAACATCTGTCCGAGAACCACAACCTACGTCTACGACAACCAGAGCATCATCCTGGAGTACAATACAAGCAATGAAGTACAGGCCAGATACACGCATGGACCCAACATAGACGAGCCCCTGAGCGTAGAGATCAAGACCGGAGCCACAACATACACAGCCTACTTCTACCATACCGACGGACTCGGTTCTATCACAGGATTGAGTGACGCAAGCGGCAGTATCGTCCAGCGATACGAATACGATTCCTTCGGGATTATGAACATCACAACCCAGGGGAACATCAAACAACCCTATACCTATACAGGAAGAGAATACGACTCTGAAACAGGCATGTACTTCTACAGGGCAAGATATTACGATCCCAAAGTCGGGAGGTTTGTAACTAAAGACCCGATAAGTTTCAACGGTGGGGATGTTAACCTTTACAATTACGTTGGCGCTAATCCGGTAAATAATGTTGATCCGCTTGGATTATTTCAATGGGTAAATCCAATTACCTATTGGCGAGATTTCTTTGGTGGAGCTGGTGACTTATATCGTAATTACAAAGATATGCGTGATGCCAATACAATTGGTGCAGACAAGTATTTCCATTGCATGGGACATTGTGAAGCAGCAAGACGCGGGGACGGCGGTAGAGACGCTTCAGAATTGATTGGTGAAGGTCGTGAACAATTTGACGAGAAGGTTAAAGGTGATTCACGATCGGACTGCAATGCTGACAGAGCAGCAAACAGTCAAGGAAGAAACGGTAATCCAAACACGCCATGCAAGCAAGTTTGTGGGTCGTTACGACCTAAAGGCCTTGATCCGAGGTATTGATTATGAAAAAAAAGAAAATTTTAATAATTACATTAATCATTATATTGATACTGGCTTTTGCGTATTGGTTTAAGGGCTACATGGCTGTAGATAAGTGTTTGGATAATGGTGGCCGTTGGAACTATAAGAAATCAGTATGTGAATACAAATAGAATTCGGGAGATATAACGCTTCATTAACCTAGCATTCCGGCGGTTGGAGATTTTTCTTCAACCGCCTTTTTTATTTTTCAAGGGGTAGCGGAGGGCAGAGCAGAAAAAGCGGGGTGAAGGGCATTAGGTAGTGTCAAGAGTTTTTCGCTTTTTTCGGCAGTGCCCTTTCGATCTGGTTTATATCGCCTCGGTAGTGTCAAGAGTTTTTCGCTTTTTTCGGCAGTGCCCTTTCGATCTGGTTTATATCGCCTCCGCTAACTCCAGCACCTTATCGATTTCCTGTTCCCGGAAATATAGGGACACTTCCCGTATTATTGAACGTAGAAACATAGAGAAACGAGGTCGGGAAAATACAGGGAGACTTCCCGTATTATTGAACGTAGAAACGTAGAGCAACGGGGTTGGGCCGAGATAAGCGATTAAGAAAATACAGGGACACTTCCCGTATTATTGAACGTAGAGACGTAGAGAAACGGGGTCGGACCGAGATAAGCTATCAAAACCGATGCCGGGAACATGACCTTTGCAGGCAATCAGAACATCGCCTATAATTTCACCTACGATGCAAACAACCGGATCACGCAGATCACCGACTCCAACAGCCGCACCATTCAGTACGGCTATGACACAAACGGCAACAGAACAACCATGATCACCCCGGAGAACAAAACGATCACCTACGGTTACGACAACAACAATCTGCCCGGCCAGATCACAACCGACCTGGGCAACTTCACCTTCGGCTATGATGCGAATAACCGGAGAACAACCCGTAATCTGCCCAACGGCACAACAACAACCTACAGCTACGATGAAGACAGCCGTCTGACAGGAATAACAACCACGATCGACAGCACAACCTACACCCATGACAACGTGGGGAACAGGCTCACAAAGACCCAGCCCACGGTAAACTACAGCTACGGATACGATGCCGTCTACCGGATCACCCAAGCCACACCCACGGGAGGCAGTCATCAACCGGAGACTTATACTTACGATCAGGTGGGGAACAGGCTCACAAAAGTAAATGAAGAACTGCCGCAAGGCAACGAAACAACCAACTACACCTATGACGATGAGAACCGTTTGACGGGGGTGCAGATCACCCAAAACAGCAAGGTCAAGCAACTGAGCTTCACCTATGATCCCTTCGGCAGAAGAATCTCCAAGACGCTCATCAAGGACGAGATCGGGACGGACTGCACCGCCCCGAACATCTGTCCCAAAACCACAACCTACGTCTATGACAACCAGAACATCATCCTGGAGTACAATCAACAAAGTGAAGTACAGGCCAGATACACGCATGGACCCAACATCGATGAACCGTTGAGCACAGAGATCAAGACCGGCACAATGAACCGCCCCGGGATTGCCGGAGACTTCAATCTGTGAGAGGATGGAGTCATGAAACAGCAAAACAAGTATTCCCCGGAAGTCAGAGAGCGGGCGGTTCAGTTTACAAGGCCGACCGGACGGCCCAGAAATTTTCAAGGATGAATTGTCCGGACTAGCCCATACCGAAACAGTTGCCGTATCAACCACGCGGAGGTTGTAAACCGAACGGCATCCTTCAAGTAGCAAGAACCAACCGTAATGGCTTGTTCCTAACTTACTATCCCGTTTTGGCCAAGTCCAGGCGTTCCTGCCAGCGGTGCAGCAGGACTTCCCGGAGCAGGGTGTGCTCCGGTCTGCTGAGGAAGGGGTCCTGTTCGATCAGGGAGAAGGCGTCTGTCCGGGCTTCATTGAGGATCTGGCCGTCGCGGGCGATATTGGCGACACGGAAATCGGGCAGGCCGGACTGACGGACCCCCATAAATTCACCCGGTCCCCGGATTGCAAGGTCTTCTTCCGCAATCCTGAAGCCGTCGTTGGTCTCTTCCATAATGCGCAGCCGCCTTCTGGACTCCAAGGAGCCTTTGTGCTGGGCCAGAAGGATGCAATAGGCCGGGATGTCGCCACGGCCGACGCGTCCCCGAAGCTGATGCAACTGCGAAAGGCCAAACCGTTCGGCATGTTCGATGACCATGACGGAGGCCTGCGGGATGTCGATGCCCACTTCAATGACGGTGGTCGATACGAGAATAGCCGTTTGCTTTTCAATGAATGCGGTCATGATCTCATCTTTTTCCTGGGCTTTGAGGCGGCCGTGAATGAGCCCGACCCTGTAGTCGGGAAAAATGTCCTGCCGCAGGTGCTGCGCCATGCGCGTGGCGTCCTTAAGATCGAGGGCTTCCGATTCCGTCACGAGCGGATAAACGATGAAGACCTGGTGTTTTTTGGCCAGTTCCTTGCGGATAGCCTCATAGACTTGCTGGCGCTGGGACTCATAGAAGACCTTCGTTTTGATGGGTTTCTTCCGGGGCGGCAGCTCATCGATAACGGAGACGTCGAGATCCCCATAAACCGTCATGGCCAGCGTTCTCGGAATCGGAGTGGCCGTCATGACCAGAACGTCCGGCGTTACGCCCTTTATCCTGAGGGTTGCGCGCTGCAGGACGCCGAAACGGTGCTGCTCGTCGATGACGACGAGGCCAAGCTTTCCGTAGCTGACGCCTTCCTGGATCAGCGCATGCGTCCCGATGATGATGTCCGCGCGGCCGCTTGCCATGTCCTCGCGAATCTCATGACGTTCGCCCGTCCGGCTGCTTCCCGTCAGCAGGATGACCTTGATCTTCAGTTGCTCCGCCCAACCTTTGATGGTGGCGTAGTGCTGCTGAGCAAGCAGTTCCGTAGGAGCCATCAGGGCTGCCTGATAGCCGTTTTCACAGGCCGTCGTCATCGCGGCCATCGCCACGACGGTCTTTCCGGAACCCACATCGCCCTGCAGCAGGCGGTGCATGGCGGTTGGCTTGGCCATATCCATTTCGATTTCGTCGATCACGCGGGTCTGGGCGCTGGTCAGTGGAAAGGGGAGCGATACATATAGTTGCTTCAGCAGCGGTCCTCCCATTTTGAAAGCAATCCCCTGATCCAGCAGATGTCCCTTGCGTTTCAGCGCGAGGCCCAGCTGGAAGAAGAAGAATTCATCATAAATGAGTCGGCGATGGGCCGGCGAGCGGGCGTCATTGTAACGGGTCACGTCGGCATCAGCTTCAGGAAAATGGACGTTGCGCAGGGCATCGTGGATATGGATTAACTCACGTTTTTCGCAGAGCGCCCCGGGAATGGGACTTGTCACATAGCGCGTGTAATCGCCCAGTACGCGCATGGCGATCCGCCTGAGCGTTTTCTGATGCAGGCCCTCCGTTTCCGAATAAACGGGAACGACGCGCTTGAAATGCAGCAGATCGGTGTCGTCTTCATCGAGGATTTCGTAGTCCGGATGGATCATATCCTTGCCGGCTTTGAAAATGCGGACCTCGCCCGTCAGGATCACCTGGAGCCCCGGTTTGAAGGTGTTTTTTAAATAGGTCAGATTCCCCATGAACCACTTGGCCGTGATCGTCGCGCTGCCGTCATCGACGACGACCTCAAAGACCCTGCGCCTCTGATAGGGCCTGACCTGGGCCTGGACAACCTCGCCGATGACGGTTTCCTTGACCCCGATTCGCGCCTGGACAATTTTCTGTACGATCCGCCGGTCTTCATAGCGTCGCGGGAGAAAGTAGAAGACGTCCTCGATGGTTCTGACGCCCTTTCTGGCAAGCAATTCCGCGATCCTGGGTCCGACGCCCTTGATGAACTGCACATCCGTCGCCAACTTGCCGATGGCCTGCTGGAGGTCATGAACGCGTCCGGCCATGGCCTCGCTCTGCATGTCTGACGGGGGCAAGGAGTCCCTCAGTATGTGTTTCAGCTCCCTCGTTGCTAGGAGGGCCTGATGAATAACATCCTTTTTGTGCTCGTGGGTTGCACTGTCGAAGCCGACGAAAAGCTGCCGGAGCTGATCCGCAAGCATCTGAATGTCCATCTCCGTCAGCGCATCGGTCTCAATGGACGGGAGATCTTGCAGCAGTTTCGCCTGAAGTGTCAGGATCGTTGTTTCAAGCTCTTTGACGAGGTGCAGGTGTTTATAGCCCTCACGTGAGGAGAAAAGCAACGGTTGTTCGATTTTTGTCAGGATGTCGATCAGGCGTTCCAAGACGTTTCAATGCCAGTAAATATATTGATTTCAAATAAAATCCGTTCTTTATGCTAACAAATCGGGGTCAATTGCGCAAGCAAAAGATGATAACATGTCAAAAGATGATGACATCGTAAAAAAATCAAGCACTCCCTCCCGTTCCCCTCTATTCCCTCCCGCCAGGCAAGGGATCAAGGGGCTTTTTACAAACACCTCAAGGATGATGAACTCGAAATAAGTCCGGCAGGGATGTTATGTTCGGATGTCTTGTCCTTCATAAATCAGAATTTGACATTTCAGGGTGGTTGCGTTACTAAAGAACATCTGTTCATGGCATTTTCAACAGCGCCGGAGTGTTCGCATTTTACCTCAATCTATTTTAAATCGCTGGAGTTATTATGAAGAAACAAGCTACCTATCGAGGTGCCGGAGTCGATATCGACAAGGCGAATCTTTTTGTAGAAAAAATCAAACCCCTGATTAAGATGACGGCCCGCAAGGAGGTCATGAGCGGCATCGGCGGTTTCGGCGCACTGTTCCGGCTGGACGTGGAGAAATTCAAAAACCCGATCCTGGTATCTTCCACCGACGGCGTGGGAACAAAGCTCAAAGTGGCCCAGAGTATGGGCAAGCACGATACCGTCGGCATCGACCTCGTGGCCATGTCCGTCAATGACGTGATTGTGCAGGGTGCGGAACCGCTGTTTTTTCTGGATTATATTGCTACCGGGAAAATCAGCCTCGATCAGAGCATACAGATCATGGAGGGCATCGTCCGCGGATGCCAGGAAGCCGGCTGCGCCCTGATCGGTGGCGAAACCGCGGAAATGCCCGGATTTTATCCTGAAAACGAATACGATCTGGCCGGTTTCTGCGTTGGCATTGTCGATGCGGACAGGCTGATCGACGGTTCCGCCATCAGTATAGGCGATCGGATCATTGGTCTTGCCTCGAGCGGTCTGCACAGCAACGGTTTTTCTCTGGCCAGAAAGGTCCTTTTTGACGACGGCGGGATCAATATCCATGATACGGTTCATGGTCTGGAAGAATCCATCGGAACGGCGCTGCTGCGCCCAACAAAAATTTATGTCAAATCCATGCTGAAACTGTTCAAAAGCTTCAATATCAAGGGGCTGGTTCATGTCACAGGCGGGGGTTTTCTCGATAATATCCCACGCATCCTTCCCGCGCCCTGCTGTGCGGTTATCCGGAGAGATGCCTGGAATATCCCGTCCATCTTCCATGTCATCCGGGAAATGGGGCGAATTGAGGAGTGGGAAATGTTCCGTGTCTTCAATATGGGTATCGGCATGATTGTCATCGCCTCTGAAAAAGAGGCCCCAGACATCATGGAACACCTTGAAATCATGGGTGAAAAAGCCTATGATTTGGGCGCCATTGAAAAAAGGGGGGCCGATAAGCGCCAGGTGATGTTGACATGAATGCATTCAAAAGGCTCAAGCTTGGCGTCCTTGTATCGGGCAGCGGTTCCAATCTGCAATCCATTATCGACCGGATTGAAGCCGACGCATTGAATGCCGAAATCAGCGTAACGATCAGCAACAATCCCGATGCTTATGCCCTGGTGCGTTGCCGGAAACACGGCATTCCGGCGGTCGTGGTGCGTCATCAGGACTTCCGGATGCGCGAGGACTTTGATCGGCGCATGATCGACGTCCTTCAGGCTCATGCGGTGGAACTGGTGGTCATGGCCGGATTCATGAGGGTGCTGACCCCGGTATTTTTGAAAGCCTTTCCGATGCGAATCATGAATATTCACCCGGCGCTGCTGCCCGCCTTTCCCGGCACTCATGTGCAGCAGCAGGCGATTGACTATGGCGTGAAATTCTCAGGGTGTACGGTTCATTTTGCCGATGAGGGGGTCGATACAGGACCTGTCATTATCCAGGCCGTTGTGCCCGTGCTTCCACTGGATACGGCCGACACGCTGGCAGCGAGAATCCTTAGAGAAGAACATCGGATTTACCCGCAGGCCATTCAGTTTTACGCTGAAGGAAGGCTCCTCGTTTCCAAACGCAGGGTCATCGTTCAGGATGCTCCGGTCGCGCCGGAGCAGGCGTTTCACAACCCCCCATTGAGAGGCTTTTAACAGGAGAAAGCACGATGAATCAGAACAGCCCCTATGATTTTACGATCCAAAGCGTGGGTGAATGCACCATCGATTCACCGCTTACTATCAGTTATTTTACAACCGACGGCCGGAGGGTCCTCTTTAATATCGATCTTAATCATTATGCGGATTTAAAAGCGCCGGACGGTCGGCCGCTCTCAGTCGAAGTCGCTGGACCGCGGGCGAAGATTTTTTTCGATCCGGCCAAGTCTAAAGCGGCCATTGTCACCTGCGGCGGGCTTTGTCCTGGGATCAACGATGTGATCCGCGCCGTGGTCATGGAACTTTATCACCGTTACGGGGTTCAAAACATTATCGGCATCAAATACGGTTTTCAGGGTCTGATTCCGAAATACAGACATGAGATCGTCCAATTGTCGCCGGAAGTCGTGAAAGACATCCATGCCGTCGGCGGGAGTATTCTTTCCTCGTCGCGGGGCAGACAGGATATCGGAGAGATGGTGAACGCCCTGAAACGCATGAATATCGACATCCTATTCTGCATCGGCGGGGACGGGACCATGCGGGCCGCTGAATATATCACGGACGAAATCACAAGAAGAAACATCAATACCAGTGTCATCGGCATCCCCAAGACCATCGACAATGATTTGAACCTGATCCAGAAGACCTTTGGATATGACACGGCCATTTCCGAGGCGGTCAAGGCCATAGAATGTGCACATGTTGAGGCAAAGGGCGCACCCATGGGCATCGGACTCGTGAAAATCATGGGTCGCCAGTCCGGCCACATCGCCACAGGCGCGGCCTTGGCCATGAGTGATGTGAATTTTGTCCTGATTCCGGAAGTTCCCTTTGATCTGGAAGGAGATAATGGCTTCCTTAACCTCCTGGAACGCCGCTTGCTGCTGCGGAATCATTGCGTGATCCTTATCGCTGAGGGTGCCGGCCAGGAATTGATGCACCAGGAAGGTGAACCCGTCGAAACGGATGCATCAGGAAACCTCCGGCTGCATGATATAGGGGTCTATCTGAAAACCCAGATTGAGAATTATTTCAGGAAGAGGGCAATGGAAATCAATCTGAAGTACATCGATCCAAGCTATACGATCCGCAGCGTTCCAGCCAATGCCAGCGACAGCATCTACTGCGGTGCCTTGGGACAGTACGCCGTACACGCCGGCATGGCCGGAAAAACGGGCATGCTCGTGGGGCTCATGAAGGATGAATATGTGCACCTGCCGCTGACAATGATTGCTTCCGGAGCGAAGGTCAATCCGGAGGGGAATGTCTGGATGCGTGTGCTGGAATCCACGGGACAGCCGCCTTCCATGAAAAACGGAGATATTTTATAACGGGGGCGTAAAAAAGACTTGCATATTTAGTTCTTATGGTTTAGAAGCTCACGCAATCTTTGTCGAGGAGTTGTCTCATGTCCAGAATCTGTGAAGTATGCGGCAAGAAGCCTGTCGTGGGCAATCGTGTCAGTCATGCCAATAACAAAACCAGAAAAGTATGGTTTCCCAATCTGCAGAAAGTGCGTTGCGTGGATGAGAAAACTAAGGCCCCCAAACGCGTGAAGGTCTGCACGCGCTGTATCCGCGCCGGGTTTGTCAAGAAAGCCTGATAGGGTAATTTCAGAAAGATGGGGCTCCGACTGTTTTCAGACCGGAGCGCAGAATCCTGCCAGCAGCGGTCACCTTAAATCCTTCCTGCGATGATCTCATGACTGTCTTCCCGAACATATTTTCATCTTTGTTTCTGCAAAACGGGATCGATAATCATTTTTTTCAGGTCGTTGATGCGGATCTGAAAGGTACCGAACTTCGTTTGTCCGTAGGCCTTTTTGTCTTTACCGATGATCAGTTCGATGCTGTTTCCGTCAGGCATCTTTACCTGCCCGTATAATTTCTCTGCTTGCTGGCGAAAAACAACTTCCCGGATGTTTTCAAAGGCCACCGTGTAAGTCCCTTCCCCAATTTTACCCTGCAGAGCGGTGCTGCCTTCAATGCTGACATCCGTGCATTCCGTCGCCACATCCGTCTGATCAATAAAGGTCGCCTTGAATTTTTTATCCGGGACAGGGATTTTATCGACTGGCGTCCCGCCCGGGGACCCCATACCCAACAGAAGGGGTAGGCACAGGATCATCAAAAGAAAAATAAAATTCCGTTTCATAAGGCCTCCCGAGAATGAGTCTCATTAGACTATTTTGCTGATATATCTTTCTTTTTTAGTAGCATTTAATAATACGGGGATCAAGGATTTATTATAAGGACTTCAATTCTCTGCTTGACACAAGATCCTATATTTGTAAAATCATACACACTAAATTGTTAACTGAAAGCTGAAAATTCATGAGTGCAACAACGCTTCCCCTGACGCAATGGAAGACGGTGGAATCGAGTCAGGACGTTCAAGATAACCTGATCGAGGAGCTTGGCATCCATCCGATCTTGTCCCGGATTCTGGCCGGTCGGGATATCTTGAACTCTGATGATGCCAGACGCTATCTGGCTCCTTCTCTCGAAGATCTTCATAATCCTTTCCTCTTGAAGGACATGCACAAGGCTGTGGAAAGGGTCATCAGGGCTATTCATAACCAGGAAAAAATCACTGTTTATGGTGATTATGATGCCGACGGAATCACATCTGTCGCTGTCCTGGTCAAATTTCTCAAACAGTTCCTTCCTGCTGTGGACTTTTACATTCCGGACCGGATTCTGGAAGGATATGGGCTTAACCAGGTTGCCGTGGACCGAATCAGGCAGGGCGGCAGCCGACTGATCATCACAACGGACTGCGGCATTTCCGACTATGAAGCCGTCAGTTATGCCAGGTCCATGGGGATGGATACCGTCATTCTTGATCACCATGAAGTTCCCGCTACGATTCCCGATGCCGCGGCCGTTGTCAATCCGAATCAGTCCGACTGTTCTTTCCCTTTCAAGTATCTGGCCGCGGTGGGAATCGCCTTCAATTTCCTGATTGCACTCAGGGGCATGCTTCGCAAGGAGGGCTTCTGGACGGAGAAAAAGTATCCGAATTTACGGGAATATCTGGATCTGGTAGCAATCGGCACCATCGGCGATATTTCACCGATGGTGGACGAAAACCGTATTTTTACGAAGGTCGGCTTGGAACTGATTACGGAAAACAGGCGGATCGGCCTGGTGGCATTGAAGGAAATCTGCGGCATTGAAAATCAGGTCATCGATTCCGGAAAGGCATCTTTCTGCCTGGTTCCGCGGATTAACGCGGCGGGGCGCATCGGTTCACCGTTCGATGCCGTCCGGTTGCTTTTGACAGACAATATTGATGAAGCCCAAGATTTGGCTAAAAAACTGGATCTGTGCAACCGTAAGCGACAGGCCATGGAAAAGATAATTCTTCATGAAATTACAGCAAGCATTCAAGAAAAATCCGACATCCATAAAAAGAGCGTGCTGGTCTTTGCTTCACCGAAATGGCATCCAGGTGTCATCGGGATTGTGGCCTCCCGTCTCGCTGACCGATACTGTCGCCCCGCCATTCTGATCAGCCTGAAGGACGGCATCGGAAAGGGTTCCGGCAGAAGCATATCCACGTTTAATATTTATGAAGGACTGAAAAAATGCGAATCGCACCTGCTTAACTATGGGGGGCATCGCTTTGCAGCCGGAATATCCATAAAAGAACAAGAAATTAATGCCTTTACGGATCTGCTTGATCGCGTCATCAAGGATGAGGCAATTCTGGTGAACTTTGTTTCTCATACCCAAATCGACGCTGACTGTCATCTAAGCGAAGTCAACCATGCACTGTTGTCGGAATTGGGTCTGCTGGCGCCCTTCGGCAGTCAGAATCCCGAACCGGTGCTTTGCGCCCGCAACGTCAACATCAGCGAGTCCTCCATCGTCGGCAACAATCATCTGCGCATGAGAGTCAACGGGGATGGGGTGTCCTGCAATTCCATCTGGTTCAGCAAGGGACATTTTCTGCACACGCTGTCCGGTCCGCATCATGATATTGCTTTCACACCCCAGATCAACGACTGGAACGGCTATGCTGATATTCAGCTCAAGATGAGAGATGTCGCTGTCCAGAAGCTGATTACCGTATAAAGAAGCGCCGGGAAAGGATGCTCATCCCCCTTTTGATGACGGTCCATCTGATGTTTTCAACCAATCCAGTTCTTGATCGCTAGCATAACCGGCAAGGTAAATAGAGAAACGTAAAGCGAATAGAGAGCGAACGCTCCGGCAACTTCGCTGGTGTAGATCTTCTGAAATTTATAGTTCAGGGAAATCATGATCAGGCTGCCGATGATCGTACACTCGAGTTGGAAGTATGGAAGTTCTCGCCGTTCGGGGGGACGGTTTTATGTCCCGGCACTTGATCGTTCAGCGGCTACAACCATCTTTTACGCCGTCGGTAGGATTTAACATCCCGGTAAGATTTTGCAACGCCTGTCGCCGCAACTCCAAGATAAAATTCCTTGACGTCCGGGTTTTCCACCAGGTCCTCCGACATGCCTTCCATTACGATCTTGCCGTTTTCCATGACATATGCGTAATGGGCAATCTGCAGCGCCATCTGGGCGTTCTGTTCGACGAGAATGATGGTGGCCGCCTGTTCCTGGTTGATTTTCTTGATGATCTGGAAGATTTCACGGACCACGAGGGGCGCAAGACCCAGTGACGGCTCGTCGAGCAGCAGAAGCTGCGGGTGAGCCATGAGTGCTCGTCCCATGACGAGCATCTGCAGTTCTCCGCCGCTGCAATACCCCGCCAGGGCTTTCCGCCGCGCCAGAAGGGCCGGGAAATAGTGATAGACGATTTCGAGGTCCTGCCGATAGGGCTTCCCCCAGCGGGTTGCTGTCCCGACCTTCAGATTTTCCTCAATGGTCAGATATTTGAAGGGCTGGCGGCCTTCCAGGACCTGGATGATACCCATGCGCGTGATGGCTTCGGGCGACTGATTGTGAATGGGATGGTTATTGAACACGATCGTACCGTCTGTGACCTTTCCGTTTTCAGGTTTCAGCAGGCCGGAAATGGCTTTCAACGTGGTCGTTTTACCGGCGCCGTTACTACCCAGCAAAGACACGATATGCCCTTTTTCCACGCACAACGACACGCCTTTGAGCACCTGGATCACGTCGGAATAGACGACGGATATATTATTGATTTGGACCAGCGTTTCATTCATCAACCCACCCTCAATATGAAAACGGCCAGAGCCGGAAACTGGAACGCAGAATCCGCCATACCTCAGCCAAACCTCTTGGCTCGAAAATAATAAACAGAACAATCGCCAAGCCAAAAGTGAACTCGCGCAGCGGCGCCATGTTCAGGCCGGAACTGCTGACGACCCCCAAGTTCATGAGCAGCTCCGTGAGCCAGCGCAGAACTTCATTCAAGCCTGTTATGAAAACGGCGCCGAAGATGGATCCCGTGATGTTGCCCATGCCGCCGATAATGACCATGGCGATATACTCCACGGACAGGCTCAGCGTGAAGGGTTCCGTGGTGATGCTGACGCTGTAATAGGCGTAAAGGGCGCCGGCAAAGCCCGCATAGAATGAACTGATACCGAAGGCCAACAGCTTATATTGAAAAATCGGAATGCCCATGCCTTCGGCCGCCCGGTCATTGTCACGGATGGCGATGAAGGCCCTGCCGTATTTCGTGCGGATCAGGTTCCCCGCGACCCAGGCCATCAGGATGAGACAGGCAAAGATAATAAAGAAGAAGGCCCGGTCGCCGCTTAATTCCCACCCCAGAATAGCAGGCTTCGGCAGGATCATCCCCATGGTCCCCTTGGTCAGACTTTCCCAGCGCAGCAGGATATATTCGATGATGAACTGGCCGGCCAGGGTGGCAATAGTCAGATAAAGTCCCTTGAGCCGTACCGAGGGTGTGCCGAAAACCATGCCGACCATGGCCGTGATGACAGCAGCAGCCGGAATGGACAGATAAAACGGGCAATTCAGGGTTGTCGCAAGAATAGCCGCCGCATAGGCGCCCACACCGAAAAAGGCACCGTGTCCCAGGGAGATCTGTCCGGTAAAGCCGATCAGGATGTTCAACCCGATCACTGATATCGCAGCAATCCCAATTGTATTGAACACATAGATCATGTATGGGCTGAAAATCCAAGGCACAATCCCAAAGAGCGCCACAATCCCGATGGCCAGCCAGAGCCGGCCGAAATCCGTCTCAAAGAAACTCAATTCCTGTGCGTAACGTTCGCGGAAATTGCCGCACGGATGGAATTGCCACTTTTTGACATTCATTCATTCACCTTTGATGCTTGGGAACAGGACTGAGTCAACCTCCCATACTGCACTGATCAGACCCGTTCAATTTCCTTCAGGCCGAAGAGACCGTAAGGCTTGACCAGCAGGATAACGACAAGAACGATATAAGGCACCACATCGCGCAGTCCGGGCGATATATAGCCCCCTGTGAACGTTTCGAGCAGGCCGATGATCAGACCGCCGATGATGGCGCCGCCAATGCTGTCCAGGCCGCCCAGGATGACCACGGGGAAAACCTTCAGACCGATGGCGCTGAGGTCATGGACATTAATCCCGTTGATAATGCCCAGAACGATGCCGCTCATGCCAGCCACAAGGGCCGCAATCGCCCAAGACAGCGCGAAGACGCGTTTCACATGCACTCCGAGGGACAGAGCCGCTCTCTGGTTGTCCGCCACGGACCGCATATAGATTCCCTGCGAAGAATATTTGAAAAACAAACCAAAGAGCAACAGGAATAACAACCCGATCACCAGGGCGGCGACATAGACGGGTGCCACATAGACGATTCCCCATTTGATACCCAGAGCTTCCGGCAAAAAATCAGGAAAGGTATGGAGATTCCCACCCCATACCAAAAGCAGCAGGCCTTTGAACATGGCCGCCAAGCCCACGGTGAGCATGATCACGAAGATCAGTGGCTCGCCGATCAGGGGTCGCAGGAAAACGCGCTCGACCAGGAATCCGAGTGCGAAACAGCCTGCTAGGGTTGCCAGGAAAGCCAGTGGCAGCGGCAGTTGCGCCCATGTGACGAGCGCGAGAAAGAGAAACGCCCCGAATGCCAGCAATTCCCCGTGAGCAAAATTCAGGACGCTGGAAGATTTGAAAATCATGACAAACCCCATAGCCGAGAGTCCGTATAAAAAGCCGATGCTGATCCCGTTGACGAGCAGCTGAACGAAAAAATCCATAAACGGGTTCTCCTTACAACGATATGATTTTCACTCTTGTTTCCACCTTGCCGATCTGGCCGTCCCGATACTGAACCTTTGCTTTCACATCCACTTCCGCCTGTTCCCGGTACATGGATTCAATGAGCTTGAGGTAAAGTCCATAGACAAAACGCCTGCGCACCTTTCCCGTCCGGGTCAGTTCCTCATCGTCGGCGTCCAGGAGCTTATAGAGCAGAAAGAATTTCCTGATCTTCATGACGTCCGGCAACTGTTCGTTGACCCTTTGGATCTCACTGGAAATCAGATCTATCACAGCCGGCTGCTGGGAAAGATCCATGTAAGTCGTGTATGGAATCATGCGTTCCTCCGCCCAGACCCCCGCATTGCCGAAATCAATGTTCACCATGAGTGTGATATAGGGCCGCCCTTCCCCGAAAACGACGGCCTCCTTAATATAAGGACTGAATTTCAATCGAGTTTCAATAAAATCGGGCGAAAAGGCATCGCCGCTCTTGTTGCGGATGATTTCCTCTTTACGACCGATAATGAGCAGGTGGCCGTCCTTGTCGATATAGCCGGCGTCGCCGGTCCTGAGCCATCCATCCTGAAAGGCGGCCTCCGTTGCCTTAAAGTCCTGATAATACCCGCTGAACACCGCTTCACTGCGGACAAGGACCTCCTGATCCTCGGAAAGGCGAACCTGAACGCCCGGAATGGGTTTTCCGACCGTCTCTAACTTGACCTGATCATCAGGTTGAAGCTGAAAAATACCGCCTGCCTCTGTCAGGCCATAGCATTGCTTTAGGTTCAGGCCGATGGTGCGAAAGAAGCCGATGACATCGGGGCTGATGGGATGCCCGCCTGTAAAGGCACTGCGCAGGTTTGCACAGCCGATGCGATCCAGCAGGGGGCGATAAACCGTCCAGGCAGCCAAGTGGTGTAGAATGTTCAGAACCAGCGGAATTGAGTTGTTATTGGATACACGCGCCGCAATCATTTTCCCGATCTTTTCGGCCCAATCGAAGCACTTTCGTTTGACCAAGCCGGCATCGGACATCTTCACCCTGATCCGGGAAGCAAGGTCCTCCCAGAACCGCGACGCGCTGATCAAAAGCGATGGGCCGATGTCGCGGAAATCCTCCATGACGGTCTCCTGTGTTTCCGGAAAATTCATCGTCATGCCCCCGACGAGCGCCACGCCCACCCCCCACATCTGGTCGACAATCCAGGCCGGCGGAGACATGGAAATCCAGTTTTCGCCCGGCCTGATCTTCAGGGCCTCGACCCAGCTGGCCGCTATGGCCGTCAGATTACGATGAGACAGCATGGCCAGTTTCGGCATTCCTGTCGTCCCGGAGGTCAGGATCATGAGCGCGCAGTCATCGCGGCCGCCCCGGCGCAGTTCGGCGGCAAAACGATCCGGATATTCCCGGCTAAAGGTTTCTCCCAGATGGGCCAGTTCCTGGAAACTCAGGAGCCAGGGATCGTTCGCGTAGGTTCTCATGCAGGTGGGGTCAATATAAACAACGCGGCGGACATGGGGCAGTTTATGCCGGGATTCCAGCATTTTATCAACCTGCTCCTGATCCTGCACGACCACGCAGGCGGCCTGAACCCGGTTCAGAGCCAAGCAGAGCTCTTCACTGACCGAAGAGGTAAATAGATTCAGGCTCACCGCGCCCACTGACTGGACGCCCAGTTCGGTAAAGAGCCATTCGGGATGATTGTTGGCAATGATCCCGACGCATTCGCCACGTTTGAGGCCCAGCGCAAGCAATCCGGCGCCGACATGCTTCATATATTGAAAATAGTCTGTCCATGTGTAGATTTGCCAGATGCCCAGGGCCTTTTCACGGATAGCAATCGCACCGGAACCGAGACGTTCGGCCTGCAAGGCCACAACCTGGGGAAGCGT
Source organism: Pseudomonadota bacterium (assembly GCA_043805145.1). Lineage (GTDB taxonomy): Bacteria > Desulfobacterota > Syntrophia > Syntrophales > Fen-1087 > JAPLJM01. The sequence goes on from JAZDIK010000106.1 coordinate 16,366, forward strand.
TATTTCGGTAATTGCTGCTGTCATATCCGACTTTTCTAAAGGGTTCCCGAATCGCCCAGATAGGCTTTGATGACCTCCGGGTGGGCGCTGACCTCTTCCGGGGCGCCCTCGGCGAGTTTTTCCCCGAAATTCAGGACCACGATGCGCTTTGAGATGCCCATGACGATGGACATGTCGTGTTCCACGAGGATCATGGTCTGTCCCCAGGATTCGTTCAATTCAACCAGGAAGCGGACCATGTCTTCCTTTTCTTCAAGGTTCATTCCGGCAAAGGGCTCGTCCAGCACAAGCAGTTTCGGCTCGAGCGCCAGCGCGCGGCCGAGCTCTACGCGTTTCATGAGGCCGTAAGGCAGAGATCCTACATTCTTTTTCCGAATGGCCTGCATTTCGAGAAAATCGATCACTTCCTCAAGAATCTCGCGATGGCGGATTTCTTCTTTACGGACCGAACGTGAAAAGAACGCCGCCCATCCCAGGCGGTAGTGGCAATGGATATGACGCGCCAGCAGCATGTTGGATAAGACGGTCATTCCGGGAAATAACTCAATATTCTGAAAGGTCCGGCCGATGCCGAGCCCGACAAGCGCATGCGGGGGCAAATGCGTAATGTCCCTGCCGTTGAAACGAATACGACCCGCCTGCGGCCGGTAAAACCCGGTCAGGCAGTTCAGCAGGCTGGTCTTTCCGGCCCCATTCGGTCCGATAACCGCCACCAGTTCGCCGGTGTGGACCGTCAGATCGACCTGATTGAGGGCTTTGACGCCGCCGAAATGGAGGGACAGATTCTTCACCTCCAGATCGGCGACGGCATTCTCCCTGCTGCGATTATGAAATATCCCTGGCTGGCCGCGTAATGATTTCATAGCCCTATTTGATGAGTTTAATCATTTCCTTGCCGGGCGTATAGAAGTTCGTCAGCGGAACATAAGTGCCATCTTCCCGGACCTGAACCATCCTCGCCTTGAAAGAGGCGCCGTGATCTTTTTTCGTGTAGGTGATGTCCGGTACGAGACCATCGAATTTTTCGTTGCGGAAGGATTCCAGCGCCTTGTTGATGCTATCCCGGTCGATTTGCTTGTATGCTTCGTGAGCGCGGATGAAGGCACGTTCCATGATCACGCCAACCACGACGCCTTCCCAGTAGGCGGCGTCAAACCGGTCAACCGTTTTGTATCGCTTATAAAGTTCTTCCATGATCTTCATGCCGGCTGTTTTATCGGCCGGCAGCCCACCGGGAAACTGCATTTTCAGGCGGTCGCGGATGAGACCTGCGCCCATCTTGAAGAAGTCCGGATCTGTGGAAGTCCAGGTTCCAAGAAACTGCGGATTGTAGTTGATCCGGTCGGCGCTTTTGAAAGACGTGATAATGGCTGCTGGCAGCATCTGCATGAAGATATACTCGGCGCCCTTCTGTTTCAGCCGCAGCAATTCCGTCGACAGATCCACCGTTTTGGTCGGAAATTCTTCGATAGCAACGATATCCACCTGTTTGCCGGAGGCGTATTCGCGCGTCGGCTGATGAATGGATCGTCCATAGGCGTTGTTGTAGGTCAGCAGACCGATTTTCGGACGCTCTTTTCCCTTGTGAATCGTGAGGATATAGTCAATGATTGCATAGCAGTCCATGCGGTAACTGCCGAATGGCAGATACATGTAATCAAAGGGTGCCTCGAGGATCTCCCAGCTCGTCGAATAATTAATGGTCGGAATCTTGTACTGCTGAATGATGGGTTTGGCTGCAAGGCCCTCTCCGGCGCTCCAGGTGGCAATCATGTCCACGTTGTCCAGAACGGCAAATTTCCGGACCGCGGCAACCGCATCGGGGACCTTGTAGCCCGTGTCCACGAGGATCATCTCTATCTGTCGGCCTGCGACACCGCCCTTGACCTCATTGACATAGCGAAAATAATCCTGTTGTCCCTTGGCATGATACTGTCCCCATGTGGATGCCGGACCGGTCAGATTGATCGCTGCACCGACTTTGATCGTCGCAGCTTCCGCGCGTATAGCCTGTCCCGGCAGCGCCAAGCCCGCGACAACCGCTAAAACAACCAGCCATTTTAGAATTCGCTTCATTTTTCCTTCCTCCTTCATATTAAAAAAAAGGCCGCGGAATCTTTTCCACGGCCTGTAAAATAAAAAAGCCGTGGGCAGTGAAGAGGTCTGCCCACGGCACTGTCTCATGTCAGATCATGAGCGCGGCAGGCAGACCCCGCTAAAAAAGCTGAAAAAAGCAAAATACTGAACTGCCTTGCACCCCATACCGGCTAAATTATCCATATGATTCATCCACCCTCTTGGCGCTCCTTATAAAAGCGAGAAATAATAATGTCAAGAAATAATTTTACCTAGAATGATTTACGCTCACTCCTCCTGGCCAAGTTTTTCAATCCGGTAACGCATCGAATCAAACGTAATATGAAGGAGTTCCGCCGCCTTCGTTTTTGAGCCCCCGGTTTTTTCCAGAGCCTTTGCAATCCATTGTTTTTCATAGCTGGCCAGGAGGCTGTTCAATTGAACGCCCTGTTCGGGGATGTTGAAATTATGAAATGCTTCTTGCGTTCCGGAATCCTTTGAAAGGATGAGGTTTTCAGGAAGAATGATATTGGAGGTTTCCAGCGCGACGCTTCGTTCAATAATGTTTTCCAGCTCCCGGATATTGCCTGGGAACTGATATTCCATCAGCAGCTCCAGGGCATAGAGGGAAATATTTCTAATCTCCTTGTTGAATTCTCTGGAATATTTCTCAATGAAATGTTTTGCCAGAACGGGAATATCATCCTTTCGCTCCCGCAGCGGCGGAAGATGGATGGGGATGACATTAAGGCGATAGTAAAGATCTTCGCGAAACGCCCCTGCCTTGACTTTTTCCGCCAGATTCTGGTTCGTGGCGGATATGATCCGGACATCGACGCTGATATCCTCAGGCCCCCCGATTCGCCGGAATGTTTTTTCCTGAACAACTCTTAAAAGTTTTACTTGAAGAACCGAAGGCAACTCACCGATTTCGTCAAGAAATATTGTTCCACCATCGGCCATTTCAAAGAGCCCGGGCTTGTCGGCGTGGGCGCCTGTAAAAGAACCTTTCATATAGCCGAATAGCTCGGACTCCAGCAGGGTTTCCGGAATTCCGCCGCAGTTGATCGTAATGAAAGGCATCTTCGCCCTGGGACTGTTTTCATGAATGGCCTTTGCCGCAAGCTCCTTGCCGGTGCCGCTCTCCCCCAGGATCAATATGTTGGCGGATGTGGCAGACACCTTGTTGATCAGCGTATAGATCTTCAGGATTTCCTTGCTGTTGCCGATCATGCGGCCAAAGCACACGGCGCCTTCGACTTCCCTGATAAACTGGGCATCTCCCTTTTTTATGCCTTTCTTGCTTAACGCCTGCTGAATCAGGGCTTTCAGATCATCGATGTCAAAATCCTTTTCAATATAGTCATAGGCGCCCTCTTTCATGGCGGAGACGGCAGTTTCCCCGGATGCATAGGCGGTCATGAGAATCACGAAGGTTTCGGGACAGACGTCGCGACTGCGTTTAAGAAACTCGATGCCGTCGACTTTTGGCATCTTCAGATCAGTCAGAATCAAATCGAATTTCATCTTCTTGCAGAGGCTCAGAGCTTTTTCGGCATCGAGCGCGCAGGTTACCTTGTAGCCCTCGCGGCTGAGCATAATCTCAAGAAAATCCCTCATTCCCTTATCGTCATCGAGGACGAGAATGTTTGCCATGTTCACCTCTCTTTAAGTATGACAGGGCAACCTGACGGTAAATGTTGTGCTGCGACCCGGAACACTGTCAACCAGGATGGTTCCCTGGTACCCATCGACAATCCGGTTGACAATCGCCAGACCAAGCCCTGTTCCCTTTTCCTTGGTCGTAAAGAACGGTTCAAATATCTTGCCTAAATCGGTTTCGGCAATTCCCGCGCCATTGTCGGTTATCTCGAATTCCAGGGCCGGAATCGATTCCTTCAGCGTCGCCTGACGCACGGCGACGGTTACTTTGCCGCCATCAGGCATAGCCTGGATTGCATTCATTACGAGATTCCAGAGCAACTGCCGGATCTCGGTTTTGCTGGCAAAGATTTCCAGGCGATTGGCCGAAGATTTCATAATTTCGATCTGATCCCGCCAATCCGGAACATACCTGACAGCGTCGACAACATCGTCAATGATCTCGTCAACTTGAAACACTTCATGCATCCCAGGCGTCGGCCTGGACAGGAGCAGAAAATCCTTCATGAAGCTTTCCAACTGATCTTTGCCTCTCAGGATGATCTGCATCAGGCGCTCATCCGACAAACTCAGATGAAGCCCCTTATGCAACATCTGAATGGAGCCGCTGATGGATGCCAGTGGATTTCTCATTTCATGGGCAAGGCCGGCGGCCATTTCGCCGACGAAGGCAAGTCGCCGGTTCATTTCCAGGTGACGTTCCATTTTTTTGATCTCCGTCAAGTCTTGAAATACCAGAATATTGCCGATCTTTTTCCCCTGGCTGTCGATCAGGACGGAAATGGAACAACCCAGAATGATGGACTTATTGAATTTGTCTGTCAGCCTCATCTCGATCCGGCTTTTCCGGGAGTCCGGATCGTGCGTCCGGTTCAATTTTTCCTGCAATTGAACATATTCCGGAAAGATATCGATAATGTTGAGGCCTTCAACATCTGTCAGGGAATATCCCGTTATTTCTGTAGCAGCCCGGTTGAAGGATTTAATCTGCCCCAGAAGATTGATGGTCACAATTCCCGTGTCGATGGATTCAATAATGCTGCGATGCAGATGATCGAGCTGATCAAAAGCGGTAACCTTTTCCTCCAATAGCGTTCTCGTTTTTCTTTCCTGTTCCACGACAAAGCTGGCGAGGAGGGCAACCAGGTAAAACGAAAAGATATAGATAATAATTCTTGAAAATACATACGCCGCGCTGAAAGAAACGTTCTGGATCATCGCATAGGAAGGGATGATGATTTTGTAATACTCAAGGTCAAGCAGCGTTCCGTAAACGATGCCTGAGGCCGAGGCGATGATCAATCCGCCCCGGCGGCCTAGGAAGATAACAGAGTAGATGATGACGATGGTGAAAAAAACCGCGTAAATGCTAGGGATCCCCCCCGTTGCATAAACAAGCCCTGAGATCAGGAACACATCGCAGAGCGCTTGGGCATAAAGTGTGATTTTCAGGTTTGGCGATAGATTCAGAATCAGGTAATAAATAATCGAGAGGATATAAGCGGCGATCACGACGATGTAAAAGGAATACAGCGATATCTCGGGCAGAAACTCTTCGCCTTTGATTTCCACGAATGTGGCGATGCCCAGCAGAAACGTTACAATCGCCACTCTGGACAACATCAGATAGCGAATGCGGGCATTTGTATTGTCACTCTGAATCATTTGAAATCCTGAGGTTTTGTTCCTGTCCTGAGATCATCGAAAAATGCCGATGTAAAACTTTTGTCCCTTTTTTACAAAAGCATCTTCTCACGCTCTGTGCTATATAATAGTTTACAAAAATATTTCAACAAATTAAGACGACATCACCGATGCAAAGACCGTTGTTCCCCCTCCTGATCTCTGTCATGGCAGGGATTTCCTCAGGATATTTTTTTGAAATGCCTCGTTCTTGGTTGCTGGCCGGCCTGGTCCTATGCTTGGTCGCGCTTCGCTTGTACATCCGGAAGGGGCTCAAGGATCTGATCTTGCCGGCAGCCATGATCGTTACGTTTATGCTGTCCGCCGTGAACATTCATCTTTATTTCTACGAGAAGCCCGATCCGGGTCACATCGTGCATCATGCGGGACCGGATATACTGACCATTGAGGGTCTGATAACGGCTCCCCCCAAGCATTTCCCGGAAAAAACACAGATGATCGTTTCCGCTCAACGACTCCGGACCAAGGGTGCCGTTATCCCCGTTCACGGCAATATCCTGCTGAATTGCGTCACGGGCGCTTCTCTGCAGTACGGGCAGATCATCCGCTTCAAGACCAAGCTCAAGATTCCTCACAATTTTTACAACCCCGGCAGGTTCGATTACGAAAAGCACCTTCGTTTCAAGGACATTCTGGTTCATGGGTTCATCAGCAATCCGACTCATATTGTTATGCTTCGGGAAAACCAGGGTCATCCTTTGCGGATGCAGATTGAAGCATTCCGGTATCAATTGAAGACCATCATCCGGACCTATAGCGGATCGCCGACCGGCGAGATCATTCAGGCGTTGATTCTCGGGGATCAGCATGAGATCCCGAAAACGGTTCGGGAACAATTCAACCGGACCGGCGTCTCTCACATCCTTGCTATTTCCGGATTCCATGTCGGAATCATCGCTTTCTTCTCGATCCTGATGGTCCGCATGATCATGAGGACATCGGAGTATCTGCTGCTAAGATTCAACATCACGAAAGTGTCTATGGCTCTCTCCTTCATTCCCGTTGCCGTTTTCGCTCTTATTGCAGGGATGGGTATATCGGTTGTCCGGGCCACCCTCATGGCCTTTGCCTTTCTTGTCGCCATCTTTCTGGGAAAGGAGCGGGACTTATACCATGTCCTGGCATTGGCGGCACTGCTTATTCTCGTGGCCTGCCCCCCTTCCCTTTTTGATATTTCTTTTCAGTTGTCCTTTTCCGCTGTGGCCGCTATCCTTTTCATCACGCCAAAACTGACGGCGCTGATTCCCAAACCGCCCCGGGAAGGACGGCCAAAAACTCAATTGTTTATCTACCGGCGTCTCTACGATATTGCGCTTTTCGTGATCGTTTCGGTCAGCGCCACGCTGGGCACATTGCCGCTGGTCATCTTTAATTTCAACAGAATCTCCCTGATAACAATTCCGGCAAACCTGGTCGTCGTTCCGATCCTGGGATTGTTGGCCCTGCCTGTTTGCATGGCCATCGTTCCGGCAGCGCTCCTCTCGACGACCCTGACGATCTGGCTCGTCAAACTGTCCTCCTTGCTGGTGGAAATGGCCGTGCTGATGGTCGACTATTTTGCCTCCATCTCCTGGGCCGCCTATTATGTCTTCACACCGAACGCGATTGAAATCATCGCCTATGTTCTGCTGCTGTTGATTCTCTTCAGCCTGATAGACAACCGGACAAAAAGACGTCATGCGCTGCCGTCCGAAATAGAGTCCCTGTCTCGGCGCAGCAGGAAGCTTAAAGGGGCGCTGGCCGGACTGATGCTTTTCCTTTCCGGCTATCTGCTTTACAGCCATCTCATCGACACGCAAAACCGGGACCTGCGCATTACGGCGATCGATGTGGGCCAGGGCAGTTCTACTCTTATCCGCTTTCCCGGCGGCAAGAAAATGCTTATAGACGGCGGCGGTTTCTTCAACGATGAATTTGATATCGGCAGATATGTGGTGGCGCCCTTCCTGTGGCATCAGAAAATCCGCAAAATTGATATTGTTGTGCTGACGCATGTCCATCCGGATCATCTCAATGGATTGAAGTTTATCGTGGAAAATTTCGATGTCGGGGAAGTCTGGTCGAATGGTCAGGAGGCCGATACGGAATCCTTTCAGACCTTCAGGAGAACCATAACGGAAAGGAATATTCCTTTCCGCCGGGTTTCGGCGGCAACGCCTCCGATTCAGATCGATGAGGTTAATGTCCGGATCCTGAATCCCCTTGTTTCCGCCCATCTTGACGACGACTGGAACACGTACGACGGGATCAACAATCATTCTCTCGTCACGAAACTGGCATACGGTGCTGTCGGCATTCTGTTGCCGGCGGATATTTCCGAACGGACGGAGGCGCGCCTCGTCCGTCAGGGCGTCAAAATCAACAGCGATGTCCTGTTCGTTCCACATCACGGCAGCCTCACGTCCAGTACGGAACCATTCCTTGATGCCGTTCATCCCCGCATCGCGATCGTCAGCTGTGGAAAGGATAACATCTTTCGCTTCCCACATCCCGTTGTTCTGGACAGGTGTGATGTCCGGAAGATCAGGGTGCTGAGAACAGACCGGGACGGAGCTGTAACCGTCGCGACGGATGGAGGCGATCTCCGCATTCATACCTTCAATCAACGGCGATTCCGCGCCGTTATGGGGCCGGCTTCTCCGGATGACAGGTAATATACCAATACAGACGGTCTTTTAATATTTTGTTGCCTTTCAGTACCTTCTGTGCTATGCAGCACGCCACTAAAAAACAGACTGGGCCTTTGCAGATCACCCTGGCCGCCGCGAAGGCCATTTTATTTTAAAGCGCATTCTGGGTTTTTTTATGCAATCCATCACGGCTGTAAGAGGTTTTAAGGATATCCTCCCGGAAGAAACGGGCAAGTGGCAATTCGTTGAAAATAAGGCCCATGAGGTTTTTGCCGCGTTCGGTTTCCGGGAGATCAGAATCCCGATCCTGGAAAAAACAGACCTGTTCAAACGGGGGATCGGTGAATCTACCGATATCGTCGAGAAAGAGATGTACACGTTCCTCGACCGGGGTGAAGAATACTTGACGCTCAGGCCGGAAGCGACGGCATCGGTCATCCGCGCCTATCTGGAACACAGCCTACATGCCGCTGATCCTGTCGCCAGGCTTTATACAATCGGCCCCATGTTCCGGCGGGAACGGCCGCAGAAAGGCCGATTCCGGCAGTTTCATCAGATCAATGCAGAGCTGCTGGGACTTGACGATCCGAGGACGGATGCGGAAGTCATGCTCATGCTGATTCATTTCCTGAAATCCGTCGGATTGTCGGAACCGGCCCTGGAAATTAATACACTGGGCTGCTTTGACTGTCGTCCCGCCTTCAGGGAAGCCATCACGGGCTTTCTGAAAGGGAAGGAAGATCATCTCTGCGATGACTGCCGGCGGCGCATCCATACCAACCCCCTACGCGTTTTTGACTGCAAAAATGAGCGCTGTGCAGGGGTGATTCATGAAGCGCCCCGTCTGGTCGAGTACATCTGCGACGACTGTCGCGATCATTTCAAACAGGTCCAGTCCGGTCTGAATCTTTTCAACTTGCCATTTGTGATCAATCCGCTGATGGTTCGCGGGCTTGACTACTACACGAAAACGGCCTTTGAAGTGACGACGGAATCTTTGGGGGCGCAGAATGCCATCGCGGGCGGCGGGCGTTATGACGGACTGGTCAGTGATCTCGGCGGACCGGATATCCCCGGAATTGGATTCGCGATTGGCTTTGAGCGCCTGGTCGCGCTGCTCCCGGCAGAAGCTGCGTCATTCCATCAGAACCCTGAGCTGTTTATTGCCGCCCTGGGCCAGGATGCCCAGAAATATGCATTTGAGATGTGCAACCGGCTCCGCATGAAAGGGATTTACACGGAAATGGATTATCTCGGAAAAAGCCTGAAAAGTCAGATGAAACGGGCCGATAAGCTGCGGTGCCGGCGTGCGTTGATCGTGGGCGAACGCGAGTTGTCAATGGGCAGGCTGGAGTTGAGAAATATGCAAACGGGCTCACAAGAAACGATCGACCTGAAGGGGATCGAGAACATGATCGAAGCCTATATCAAAGCGAGGTAAACTTTTAAGTGTCAGAATTCATTACTATAAAGAAAAGAACGCATTATTGCGGCGCGCTGCGGGCAGCCGATGCCGACAAGACCGTCATCCTTATGGGCTGGGTGCAGCGCCGAAGGGACCATGGCGGCGTCATCTTTGTTGATTTAAGAGACCGGGAAGGTCTGGTCCAGGTCGTCTTTAACCCGGAACTCAACCCGGCCGTTCATCACGAGGCGCATCGGATCAGGAGTGAATATGTTCTGGCCGTCCAGGGCAAGGTCCGGAAGCGACCGGAAGGCATGGAAAATCCGGACCTGTCAACCGGCTTGATTGAGGTGATGATCGATGATCTGGAAATTCTCAATGAGTCAAAAACACCTCCGTTTGTCCTCGACGCGGATGAAGAGATTTCCGAGAATGTCCGTTTGAGATACCGATATCTGGATTTGAGACGCCCGGAGATTCAGAAAAAAATCATCCTGCGCTCTCAGGCCGCGACGGCAACGCGGGAATATTTTCAGAGCCATGGATTTATCGAAATCGAAACGCCCTTTCTGACAAAAAGCACACCTGAAGGAGCGCGGGATTATCTTGTCCCGAGCCGGGTTCATCCGGGCATGTTCTACGCGCTTCCGCAATCTCCGCAACTCTTCAAGCAACTACTGATGGTATCGGGATTTGACCGCTATTACCAGATCGTGAAATGCTTCCGCGACGAAGACCTGCGGGCGGATCGCCAGCCCGAATTTACCCAAGTCGATGTTGAAATGTCTTTTATTGATGAAAACGATATCATCGCCATCATGGAGGGGTACATGGCACACCTTTTCAGAAGTTGCCTTGGCTTGACCCTCAAGACCCCCTTTCCCAGAATTGCCTACCGGGATGCCATGGATCGTTTCGGGAAGGACAGTCCGGATACGCGCTTTGCCATGGAATTGAAGGATTTAACGGACATCTTGATGGACTCTGACTTTACGCTTTTCCAGGAAGTTGCCGCCAGTGGCGGCGTGATCAAGGCGATAAAGATCAAAGACGGCAGAAAACTCTCACGTAAGGACCTGGATGGTCTCAAAGATTACGTGGTCGCCTATGGCGCCAAGGGGCTGGCCTGGGCGCGTGTCACGGCGGATGGATGGACGTCTCCCATCTTCAAGTTTCTCAAACCATTGGAAGTGCAGCAGATTAATGCCCGGATGGAGGTTCAGGAAGGGGACCTGATCGTCTTTGTGGCGGACAAACCGGGGATTGCACGAGATTCTCTGGGCAGTCTCAGGCTCCATGTGGCCAGGCAACTCAACCTCATCGATCCGGCAGCCTTGGCGTTCACATGGGTCACGGAATTTCCCTTGATGGCATACGACGATACGGAAAAACGATTCATTTCCATGCATCATCCTTTTACGTCCCCGGTGAACGAAGATATTCACCTTCTTGAAACGGACACCGGACGGGTCAGGGCCAGGGCCTATGATCTTGTGCTCAACGGCTCGGAAATCGGAGGCGGCAGCATCCGGATCCATTCGCAGAAAGTGCAGGCCATGATCTTCAAAGCCCTCGGACTCGGACAGGATGAGGCGCGGACGAAGTTCGGCTTTCTGCTGGATGCCTTGGAATATGGTACGCCTCCCCACGGCGGCATTGCCTTTGGTTTCGACCGCCTGATTATGTTGATGGCCGGAACAGATTCCATTCGGGACGTGATTGCTTTTCCAAAAACCCAGAAGGCCGCCTGCCTGCTGACAGACGCCCCTTCGAAGGTCAGCATTGAACAGTTGCTGGAACTTTCACTGAAAGTTGTTCAATAATATCCGTCAGGCAGACAAACCATTTTTCTATTGACAAGGGGCTATGATGGCTATATCTATCAGCCAGCCGTGAATCTTTACTGAAGGATGCCAACCCCGTTCTCTGTCGCATGCTTCAACATTTGATTTGCGGGAGACTCTGTCAAAAGAGAAAAGACCATGATGCAGAGAAAATGGTCCCCGGGCTTGATATATGTAATTGTTGTTATTCCCTTATTTTTATCTTTATGGGCTGCTCCAAACAACCCGCGCAAACGCTCAGCGTGGATAAGGTGCCGGCAGCCGAGCAGAAAAAAATGATGGTCCAAACACAATCAGCACCTGAAAAAGCAGGCGAGCAGGCTGCGGCAGGGCAGAGCACGGCGAATGTGAAAGTAAAACAGGCCCAGCACGCAACACAAAAACAGGCGTTGAAGACCACCTATATGGCCCGGGAGGAAAACTCGCTTTGGTGGATCGCAAAATAAAGGACATTATTAACGATCCTTGCCTGTGCCCCGTTCTTTATGGCGCCGATGAAAAGGCCATCAAGGACGAAAACAAGATTTATCCGGGAACGAAACTACAGATCCCCCGTGCTGGATACAAGCCGGCAGACATTCAGAATGAAAAAAGAATGGCCGGGGCGTGCAAGCCTTACCACTCTCCCGCGCAGGCTGTGCCTCCCATGGATTGAAAACGACTGAACATTCGTCATGAAGGAGGGCACGGGAAGTATGAAGTGCCCTCTTTGTGTTTACGATGATTAAGAAATGGAGTTAAAGAATGGCCAAGTGGAACAAGGACAAAAAAGTGCTCGATCATGAACACTCGCAATTCTGGCGATATGACCTTAAGGACATCGATGAGCCGAATCTCCAGAAGGATGTTTTTCCCTTTGATGAGGTCAGTCGGATCGACTTCGATCATAAACTCATTCCAATTAATCCGTCCGATGACATCTTCATCACGGATACCACCTTCCGGGATGGTCAGCAGGCGCGACCCCCGTATACGGTGAAACAGATTGTCGATCTGTACACGTTCATGAGCCGGTTGGGCGGTGAAAACGGTGTGATCCGCCAGACGGAATTCTTCCTTTACAGCAAGAAAGACAAGGAGGCCGTCGCCAATTGTTTAGGTCTGGGGCTGAAGTATCCGGAAGTGACCGGCTGGATCCGGGCTCACGGGGAGGATGTTAAGCTCGTGAAGGAGGCTGGCCTGAAGGAAACGGGCATTCTGACCTCTGTATCGGATTATCACATCTTTCTAAAGCTGAATCAAACCAGACGCCAAGTCATGGAGGACTATCTCGCAACGGTCCGAACCATTCTTGAGGCCGGGATCATCCCGCGCTGTCATTTTGAAGACATTACGCGAGCCGATATTTACGGTTTCTGCATTCCCTTCGCCATTGAACTCATGAAGTTGCGTGTTCAAAGCGGCGTTAATATCAAGATCAGGCTCTGCGATACAATGGGATACGGTGTTACCTACCCGGGGGCGTCTTTGCCCCGCAGCGTCGATAAAATGATCCGGGCGTTTATTGAGGATGCAGGCGTTCCGGGCGATCTGCTGGAATGGCATGGTCACAACGACTTTCACAAGGCCCTGATCAACGCCACCAGCGCCTGGCTTTACGGCTGCGGCGCCGCCAACGGCACGCTTCTCGGTCTCGGGGAACGGACCGGAAATCCGGCAGTGGAAGCCCTCGTCATGGACTATATCGGCTTGAAGGGTTCGACAAACGGCATGGATACAACCGTTATTACGGATATCGCAAGGTACTTTGAAAAAGAGATCGGCTACAAGATACCCGCCAACTATCCTTTTGTGGGCGCTGATTTCAACGTGACGCGTGCGGGCATTCATGCCGATGGCCTGATCAGGAGTGAAGACATCTACAATATCTTCGACACCACCAAAATCCTCAAAAGACCCATTGTGCCGATGATCACGGATAAATCAGGAAAGGCGGGAATCGCCTACTGGATAAACGGCCATTTGGGCCTTTCGGGGGATAACAAGGTAGACAAGCGGCATCCCGGCATCTCGAAGATCCACAAATGGATCGCCGAAGAATATGACGCCGGACGGGTGACGAGCATTTCCAATGAAGAGATGGAAAAGCGCGTCCGCAAATATCTGCCCGAACTCTTCATGTCCAATCTGGAAAAGATCAAGCACATGGCCGCGCAGGCTGCTATGGCCGTGGTAAACCAGGTCATTGAGCACCCCGTCATGGGCAGCATGCAGCCCGATCTCCAGGAACCCATCATGCTGCAGTGCATCGAGGAAAATCCGTCAATCCAGTTTGCATATGTAGTTGATACAAATGGTAAAAAGACAACGAGGAATATCACCAATATCGCCGACCGGGCAAAGTATGAAAATTACGGCGTCGGCACCGATCAGTCGGATCGCGAGTGGTTTATCAAACCGCTGCAAACCGGCAAGATGCATGTCACCAATTTCTATATTTCCAAAATGACGGGGGCCCTGTGCATTACCGTCTCTGCCCCCATCATGGACGCTAAAGATGAGATGGTTGGTATCTTCGGTGTGGACATCAAGTTCGAAGATTGGGTGAAACGCGTTGAGGATATTGCGGAAGCGACGCAGATCGCCCTGCAGGAAGAATATGAAAATTATGGGAATAAGGAAAAGCGGGATCGCTGGAGCTGAGCGTTAGGCCTCTGTATGAGATGACCGCGCCCCAAAAGCGAAAAAATCGCCCTGATTCCGCTTTAATCGCAGTAATATTATGATGTTGGGTTATTTTATGCATTTTTTTGCTTGACGCGCCAGTTTTTTTGGGTTAAAGAGCGGACGTTATATGCTTCGTGGGGATGGTTAAATTATCAAGTTATATAGAGAATTTACCCTGACATTTTCTGGAGGATAGAGAAACACCGCATTAAAAAATTGCATACTTGCGTTGTATTCGTCGGCTTTTCTTTTTTACCAATGCTTTTCTCAGTTGCTCGTCTTCTTTACTTGCCTGAACCATTTTTCTTTTTTCCCCCGGTAAGAATCATCATCAGAAAATCCGCGAAAGAGTGTTCAACGCAAAATACGACGATTGATAAGTATTATTATATATTTATCAAGTTTTACAGGCCGGGATTCCTGAGATTTGTGATGAATCCATGGCAATGAGAGGTAAGAGAAATGCAACTCACCATAAAATGGGCACAGGACACGTCAAAGAAAAAGCGTTTGGTCGCATTATTGTTGACCCTCTTCGCCGCATTCCTGATCATCGGCAGTCCAATGATCGTTTCCGCCAAGAATCGACTGCAGGATTTAGTGGCGGTATCTGAGTTTCTGATACAGCATGAAAACTACTTGCAGAAGAAGCGTATCTTGAAGATCCTCAGCCAAAGTGATCTTAAATTGGGAGATGCCAAAAAGATTGCACAGACCGTTGTTGAGGAATCGAAAAAATATGACATCCCGGCTTCGCTTATTCTGGCGATCATGAAAAAGGAAAGCAATTTTAATATCCACGCCCGCTCACCCGTCAATGCCATGGGAATCATGCAGATTCATCCTGTGACATGGGATGCCTACAGCAAGAAACTCAATCTTGACGTATCCAGGAAGAAAGCATTCGATCCTGCATTTAACATTATGGTTTCCGCGGCCCTTTTAAGCGATCTCAGGGATCAGTACCTGAAAAAAGGATATGAGGAAACGATTCTCTGGGATTACATCCTGTCCGCCTATTATGCGGGCGGTGAATCGCTGAAAGAAGGCTTGCAGAAGAACCACAGGTACTATGTCAAGAAAGTCAGGCAATACGACGATGAGATGAGCAGTACCATTTAATGCCCGACTTCCAGATCATGATTCATCAGGAATCATGCTAAGCCGGACACACCGCATCACGCTTTTTTCTTTTATATTTTCCGGAAATACGTTAGAATTAACCGCATACAGAGGATAATCATGTTATTCTATAAGTGTTTATCCGCTGCATGAAAACCCGGGCAGATCATCTTTCAAGGGAGATTGTTCGTGACAAATATTTTGCTGTTTGTGATCCTTGCCCTGCTTGTCGTTATATCGGTCCTGTTGCTTGTCGTCATAAAGCGATTATTCCGGACCGATGCCTCTCTGCTTGCTTCCCGTCTAGGTGCATTCGAACAGGCACAGGAACGTTTCGAGCATGCACTCAGAGAAGAATTGGCCTTAAGCCGGGACGAAACGGGTAAGGCGGCCAGAGAGCAGCGACAGGAACTTGCCACGGGTGCCAAGCAACTGCGCGAAGAAGTTGTAACAACTCTCAAGAGTATCTCCGAGACAATGGCCAGGACGATGGGCGAATTGGCGAACCTTCAGAAAACCCAGCTTGAAGCCATGTCAAGCGCAATTGGTAAGCTTACGGATTCAAATGAGAAGAAGCTGGAGATGGTCAGGGTTACACTGGAAGATAAACTCCAGAGTATTCAGACCGACAACGCCAAGCAGCTTGAACAAATGCGTCAGACCGTAGACGAGAAACTTCAGGGAACGTTGGAAAAGCGCTTGGGCGAATCCTTCCGGCAAGTCAGCGAACGGCTGGAACTGGTGCACCGGGGACTGGGAGAGATGCAAACGCTTGCCACGGGGGTCGGCGATCTTAAAAAGGTGCTCACAAATGTCAAAACGCGCGGCACGTGGGGTGAGGTGCAGCTCGGTGCGCTGCTGGCACAGGTGCTCAACCCCGATCAGTTCGCTGCCAACGTGGCCACGAAAGATGGCGGCGAACGCGTTGAGTTTGCGATCAAATTGCCAGGACAGGGCGCCGACGGGGATGAGCCCCTATGGCTCCCGATCGACGCCAAGTTTCCTGTCGAAGACTATCAACGCCTGCTCGAGGCGCAGGAAAGAGCCGACAGTGAAGGCGTCGAAGCGGCGGGGAAACAGCTGGAGAACCGTGTCAAGGCCTGCGCCGGGGATATCTGCGGCAAGTACCTCAACCCGCCGAAGACGACGGATTTCGGCATTCTGTTCCTGCCGACAGAGGGTCTCTTTGCGGAAGTCATCCGCAGGACGGGCTTGACAGAATTCATCCAGCGCGAGTGCCGTGTGGTCATTGCCGGTCCGACCACCCTGTGGTCGATTTTGAACAGCCTCCAGATGGGTTTTCGGACACTTGCCATCCAGCAGCGTTCCAGCGAGGTCTGGAATCTCCTTGCCGCGGTCAAAGCCGAATGGACAAAATATGGTGATTTTCTGGACACGGTCCAGAAGAAACTGCATCAGGCATCCGATACCATCGAGAAGGCCAAGGTGAGGTCAAGGGCTGTTGGCAGAAAACTTAAGGACGTACAAGAGCTTCCGTCCGGTGAGGCTGCCACCTTGCTGTCCCTTGACGTACCGGAAGTTGATTGAACAGCCGTCTGAGGTTATTGATAATAATATTAATTGACACTAAATCCAATTTCATGTTTGTTCTCAAATAATCAGACACATAAATACGGTCTAGCCTGAGGAACCTTAACCGGCAGCAGCCCGTGATGCATTACCTTGTTCTGCCTCACAGATCATCTGAGCACAGGCGGCAACATGACGAAAGAGCAATCCAAGACAAAGCAGGTGCTGATCCAGGATCTGGCTTCTCTAAGAAAGAAGATTACAGAACTGGAGCAAGCGGAATCAGAGCGTAAACGGGCGGAGTCGGCCCTCAGGAAATCCGAGGCCGAGAAAACGATCATTCTTGAGAGCGTCTCGGATATGATCTTTTGCATCGACACAGACATGCGTGTCATATATTCCAACCACGCTATCGAAAATTTTTTCAATTTACCTTCCGGTTGTTTAGAGGGCAAGATTTGCTATCATGTTCTCCATCATCGTGACGAACCCTGTCGCGCCTGCCCGGCTCTCAAAGCGATGGAATCAGGAAAACCCCTTGAAATCTATATATCGTCACTCGGACGACACTGGCGGTTGAGTGGTTATCCCGTCAGGGACGAGAGCGGTGCGATCGTGGGTGCCATTGAGGCGGTATCCGACATTACAGACCTGCGAAACGCGGAAGAAAAATACAGGTCAATTTTTGATAATGCCATGGAAGGGATTTACCAGTCAACTCTTGATGGCCGCATTATCAGCGCCAATCCCGCTCTGGCCAAGATGTTCGGTTATGATTCCCCTGAATTCATGATGAGCGAAGTGACAAGCGTCGGTCGGAGTCTTTATGTTGATCCGGACGGGCGGCAGGCGTTCCTGTGTCTTCTTGAAAAACAGGGAATCGTAAAGAACTTTGAATTTGAGGGATCGAAAAGAGACGGAGATCGTATTTTTATTTCCGACAGCGCCCGTGCAGTCAAGGATAGCAAAGGGAATACGCTATACTATGAAGGCATTATTCAAGACATCACAGAACGCAAGCGGGCCGAGGAAGAAAAAAAACGCATCGAGGAGCAGTTGAAGCAAGCCCAGAAGCTGGAGGCCATCGGGACGCTGGCGGGAGGGATTGCTCACGACTTCAACAATCTGTTGATGGGAATTCAGGGGTATGCTTCTTTGATGCTGCTGAATATGGATGCTTCCCATCCCCACTATGAGCGTCTGAAGCGGATCGAGGAACAGGTGCAAAGCGGCGCCGGTCTGACAAAGCAGCTCCTGGGATTTGCCCGAATCGGGAGATATGAGGCCCGGCCCATGAATATAAATGACATTATCGCCAGGACGGTTTCCATGTTTGGCCGGACGAAGAAGGAGATTGTCGTTCATCGGAGCCTGGCGGAGGATCTCTGGACGGTGGAGGCCGATCGGGGACAGATGGAGCAGGTATTCATGAATCTTTATGTGAATGCCTGGCAGGCGATGCCCGAAGGCGGCGAGCTTTATCTGGAGACGAACAATGTCCTGTTGGGTGATGATCCTGTGATGTCTGATACAATCAAACCGGGACGATATGTAAGGATATCGATCACCGATACGGGAACGGGGATGGACGCGAAGACCCGGGAGCGGATATTTGATCCCTTTTTCACGACAAAGACCATGGGGCGGGGAACGGGATTGGGGCTTGCGATGGTTTATGGAAGCATCAAGGGACACGGAGGGAGGATTGATGTGACGAGTGAGCCCGGCAAGGGGACAATCTTTAACATCTATCTGCCGGCGTCGGAAAAGGCAATCGTTAAGGAGCTGGCCGCGGCAACGAAAATCCTGAAGGGCTCGGAAACGATTCTGCTGGTGGATGACGAACAGATGGTCCTTGATGTTGCCCGGGAGCTGCTGAAATCATTGGGGTATCGGGTTTATTCAGCTGGCAGTGGCCAGGAGGCGATTGCCATTTCCCGGGAGAAGCAAAAGGAGATAGACTTGGTCGTTCTGGATATGATCATGCCGGGTCTGTCGGGCGGGGATACCTTTGACCGCCTGCGGGAGATCGATCCGGAGATTCGGGTTCTTCTGTCTAGCGGTTACAGTCTGGACGGCCAGGCGCAGCAGATTCTGGAGAGGGGCTGCAATGGTTTCCTCCAGAAGCCCTTTCGTCTGGAAAATCTCTCACAAAAGGTACGGGAAGTTCTGAGCGAGTAAATGGTATAGAGCTTGTCCGTAAATAACGTTACCAGGGATCGCGCCGAGATTTACGTCAGATTTTTCTGAGTTGATTGCGTAAAACCGTAGCCGTAGCAGCGCTAGACGGACCAGCTCTCAATATTCGTCGATGACCCATTGCTCGTAGGGGCGGTCTTTCACTCCGAGGGCTGCCGGACTGAGTTCCCGGATGAAGCGCGATGGACTGATGGGCAGGCTGCCCATGCCCCGGGTATAGTCGAAAACGGGGTAACAGAGATAGAGCTGGTCTTTCGCCCGCGTTGCCGCTACGTAAAACAGGCGTCTTTCCTCCGCTTCTCCATCGGGCTCCTTTAATGCACGCTGCAGCGGCAACATCCCTTCTGCGCACCAGATGATAAAAACAACAGACCATTCCAAGCCCTTGGCCTGGTGGATCGTGCTGAGCACCACGCGATTTTCCGCTTTTAGATCCATTTGATGAGCATTGCCTTCTTCGGTCATGTTGGTCAGCAGCGCCAGTTGATTGATAAATTCTTCGAGCGAACCGAATTTATCCGCGAAAATGATGAATTGCTCCAGGTCCTCCAGCCGGGAAACGCTATCCGTAAAGCGCCGCTGCAGCAGTTCCCGGTAGCCGCCCTCCAGGATTTTATCGATTATTCCGGCGGGATCGTTTTTCTGGGTGGCGGACTCCAGAATTCGCCGGAAGATGTTTTGGCAGTCCTGAAGGCCCGGGTGGGCCGATTTGGGGGCCGCCTTGGGAAAAGCCTCCGTCAGAACCGCTTCGAGCGGTTCTTCCTGCCTGCTGATGAACAGCCACACCTTTTCCGCCGTAACCTTTCCCACCTTCGGATAAAGCCCCAGGATTCTCCGCCAGGCCAGTTCGTCAAAAGGGTTCTGGACGATGCGCATGAACGAGGTCACATCCTTGATATGGGCTTGTTCAAAGAAACGGATACCGGAGCGGATATCGAAGGGAATCCCGCGTCGCGTCATTTCCATCTGAAGTTCCATGGAATGATAATGCGCCCGGTAGAGCACCGCCATGTCGTGTAAATCGACGCCGTCGCGCATCAGTTCGAGTATCCGCTGGCAGACAAAATCAGCCTGCTTCAGGACATTGCGCGCCGGCGCAAGGACAGGAAGGATGCCTCGGCCCCGCACCGCTTTCAAGTCTTTCTGATACTGGTTTTCATTGTTGATGATGCTCAGATTGGCGAGGTTCAGGATTTCCGGCGTACTGCGGTAGTTGGTTTCGAGCTTGAAAATCCCGCATTGCGGGTACTTCTGGGGAAACTTCATGATGTTGGCAAAATGGGCGCCCCGGAAGGAATAGATGCTCTGGGAATCGTCTCCGACCACCATAAGGTTCTGATGCGCCGACGCCAGCAGATCCACTATGTCCGCCTGAATGAGGTTCGTATCCTGATATTCATCAACAAGGATGTGCTCAAAACGCCCGGCATAGGCCTGTAAAACTGCAGGATGCTCCGCCAACAGCTTCCGGCAGTTGAGCAGAAGATCGTCAAAGTCCATGACATTCATGGCCTTTTTTCGCCGATGATACGCTGAAATCACGGACTGGATCCCCTCAATCTGATGAAAGAAAAAGGGATAGCGGCCGAAGACGACCTGCTCACAGGAAGACTCGGTATTTGCCGCCAGGCTGGCGATATCCCGCAAGACTTCCCCTCTGGGAAATTTATCTCCCGCGGGATCAATCGCCGCTTCGGAGATGCACGTATTCATGAGTTGTCTGGCGTCTTCCGCGTCCATGATGGTAAAATTGCGCTCGTAGCCCAGAACATGGCCGCTCGCCCTGAGCATCCGATGGGCGATATGATGAAACGTTCCCCCCCACAGAGGGGCGATGTCTCCGACAATCAACTGGTTGACGCGTACAAGCATTGACCGGGCGGCCTTGTTGGTAAAGGTTGCCAGAAGGATCCTCTCCGGCCTGAGACCGGATTCGATCAGGCGGGCCACCCGGAAGGTCAGGGTCCGGGTCTTGCCGCTGCCGGCGCCGGCAATCACAAGCAGCGGTCCTCTCGTCTCCATGACAACCCGGCGCTGTTGTTCGTTGAGTTCCTTGTCGTAATCAATCATGTGAGCTATTGGGACAGCGCATCGACGATTTGTGCAACCGTGTCCTTGCTGCTCAGGGACAGGAAATTTTTCAAAAGGCCTTGGGCCTCATAAAATCCGATCAACGGCGATGTTTTTTTGTTGTAGGTATCGAGGCGGTTCATGATCGCAGTTTCCGTCTCATCGTCGCGCTGCACGACCGGTGTCCCGCACTTTTTGCATTTGCCGTCGGCGGTGGGCGGGTTGCTCTTGATATTGTAGATTTCCTGGCATTCGGGATTGGCGCAGGTCCGGCGCGTTGTCAGGCGGTCCAGGATCACGTCGGTGGGCACTTCGAGATTGACGACAAAATCAAGCTTGATCTTCAGTGTCTCCAGTAATTTTGTCAGGGCTTCGGCTTGGGGAATGGTGCGCGGAAACCCGTCCAGAATAAACCCTTTACTGCAATCCGGCTGCTGCAGGCGGACTTCCATGATTTTCATGACCAGCTCATCCGGGACAAGATCACCGCGATCCATATAGCCCTTCGCTTCCCGGCCCAGCGCCGACTCTTCTTTGACTGCGGCGCGCAGGATGTCACCCGTGGAAATCTGGAATGATCCGTCCATTTCGGTAAGCAGTTTGGCCACGGTGCCCTTCCCTGCCCCGGGCGCTCCCAACAAAATGATTTTCATCTGATATGTCCTCCATGTTATGTGATATCGTAAAACATGCTTACTGTATCCCCTCACCCATATCCCAGTTCCGCCAGCCGGTCGTCCTCGATGCCGAGGAAGTGCGCGATTTCATGTACCACCGTGATCTCGATTTCCTGCTCCAGTTCCTTTAGGGTATCGCACATCCGCTCCAGGGGTTCCTGAAAAATGAAAATGGTATCCGGATACAGGGGCGGTGCAAATACGGAGCGCTCCATCAGGGACGCGCCCTGGTAGAGGCCAAGCGGCTGATCATCTGCATCCATGCCCAGCCCGTCCAGCATTTCCCTTGAAGGGCGCTTGCGCACCGTTATGACCACATTCTCCAGATGTTCCCGGATTTCATCAGGGATGCGGTCCATTGCACGGCGGACGGCTCGGTCAAATTCCTTTTGGCTCAATTTCATTTTGAGACCTTTGAAAAATGGCTTCGCCATGGCTCAGAAATCTTTTCCGCTAAGAAGACGACAGGGTATAATCATGATAGATAAGTCATGACTGGAAATGCGGAAAAAATTTGATTTACCGTTTGCGAACCATTTTTTCAGCGGTTATGTTCAGTTCTCATTTTTACCCTACCGGATATCCGTACCAACCTATCGATTACAGCCGTCTAACCTCATGTTGAATTCTTCCGGGGCAAAGTGGTATTCCTGCGTGCCGTGGCACTCCACAGCGAAAGAGGCGCAGACGCTTCCCAACCAGGCGCTTTGTTCAAGAGTTTTGCCGCGGACGAGGCCACTGATGAGGCCGCCCCGGTAAGCGTCGCCGGCGCCAGTCGGATCCTCGACCTTTTTGACCCTGACAACGGGAACGCCTGTGTCTCCGTTCGGCGTGGAGATTCTTGAACCCAGCTCTCCCAGTGTCGTGATAATCGCTCCTGTCATCCCCAGCAGCGATCCCTTGTTCAACCCGGTCTTGTGCATGATCAGATCCAGCTCATAGTCATTGACTATCAGGATCCGTGCCCCCTCTATGGCCGTGAGAAGGTCTTTCGCGTCCCACATGGGCAGGGACTGTCCGGGATCAAAAATATAATCAATCCCTCTATCTTTGCAGATACGCGGGTAGTTCGCCATATCTTCAAAATTGCCGGGCGCCACGATAACGATAGTCTCTTTTTGGGGGAATTCTTCAAAATTCAGCAGAGAAGAATATTTCATCGCACCGGGATTGAATCCGGTAATCTGGTTGTCGGAGCGGTCGGTCGTAATATAGGCGCCTGCCGTGTGTTCTTCTTCGACAATCCTGATATTTTTGGTATTGATCCCATTTTTCGAAAACCAACCGAAGTAGCTGTGATAATCTCTGCCGATCGCAGCGGATATGACAGGCTTTTCGCCTAACAGGGTCAGTGCGTAGGCGATATTGCCCGCCGTGCCGCCGTATTTCTCTTTCATGCCGTTGACTTGAAAACAAACATTTAGAACATGAACCTTCTCAGGCAGGATATGGTCTGAGAAGTTTCCGGGAAAATCCATGATCCGGTCGTATGCCAGCGACCCGGAGACGATGATATTCACGAGCAGAACTCCTCCATTTTTTTCGATGATAGGCGACAAACATTCTCTTTCGGGCTGCGAACTATAGGAAAAAGCACAGAGGGTGTCAATCTTATTTTAACCGTTAAATAATCGAGAGACACTTCCTTGATGTAACGTCGTCAGGGATTTCTCAAATGATCTTTCATTCTGAAGGAATATGCCTTGAAGGAACAGAGAACAGTATGATAGAAGTTTCGCGCATATTCAGACAAGGGAGTGCAGTATCAGATGAAAGAGGTGGATTTCGTTATTTCCGGCGGGATTGTCGTCGTCTTGGATAAAAAAGATACGATCATTTCCAATGGCGCTGTAGCCATTGACGGCCCGGATATCGCGGCTGTAGGAAATACGGAAAGCATCGCGCTGGAATTCAGGGGACGACGCGTCATCGATGCCCGGGGATCACTCGTCATGCCGGGGCTGATCAACAGCCACACCCATGCCGCCATGACCTGCTTCCGGGGTATTGCCGACGACATGGACCTGATGGACTGGCTGAGCAATTACATTTTCCCCGCCGAGACCCGCAATGTGGACCCTGAACTGGCCTACTGGGGAAGCCTCCTGGCCTGCGCAGAAATGATCCTGTCTGGAACCACTACCTTTTGCGATATGTACATCTTCGAGGATGAGACGGCTCAGGCGGCCCGACAGGCAGGCATGAGGTGCCTGCTGGGAGAAGTCCTCTACGATTTCCCCTCTCCCAACTTCAAGACCCCCGGCGAGGGCCTGCGATATACGGAGATGCTCATTAAAAAATATGCTGACGACCCCCTTGTGAACATCGTTGTGGAACCCCATGCCCTCTACACCTGCTCCCCCGCCCTGCTGAAGGACGCCAAAGCCTTGGCGGATGCCTATGGCGTCCCAATAGCAACCCATTTCCTGGAAAACATGACGGAACCCGGACTCCTCAAAGAGAAGCTGGGCCGGCGAGCTATTGATTTCCTCAAAGATATCGGTTACCTGGATGGGAACTTCTTCGTCTTCCATGGCGTTTACATGGACGATGAGGACATTCGGATTTTCGCGGACCACGGCTGTAAGGTGGTCCACAACCCGGAGAGCAACATGAAACTCGCTTCCGGCGTTGCTCCCATCTCCCGCATGCTCGATGCAGGAATCACCGTCGGCCTGGGGACGGACGGCTGCGCCAGCAACAACAATCTGGACATGTTCCAGGAGATAGACACGGCGGCCAAACTGGAGAAGTCGGTCCGCCTGAATCCGATGATCATGCCGGCCCGGACGGTTCTCAGGATGGCCACCTGCGACGGGGCGAAGGTTCTTGGACTGGACAATGTTGTGGGTTCCATCCGCCCCGGTATGAAGGCGGATCTGATGATGATCAAGCTTGACAAGCCTCACCTGACTCCCATGTACAGCGAGTATTCCCATCTCGTTTACGCCGTGAACGGCTCGGACGTCGACACCGTCTTCATCAACGGCAAGCTGGTCATGGAGAACAGGATCCTGCTCACGATCGACCTACGAGAGACGATGGAAAGGGTTAGGCGCATCGCCGAGCGCATCAAGCGGAGCATGACGTTATGAACGGCAGCGCATCCACGTGCCCCCTGGACCTCGTCATCACGGGGGGGACCCTCCTGACGATGAACCCGGCGATGGAAATCGTGGAAAACCCGGTCATCGGGATCCGGGAGGGAAGGATCGCCTTTATCCAAAAAGGCATGGCCGATCGTCCCGAAGCCCGGGAGCGAATCGACGCAGCCGGATGTGCCGTGCTGCCGGGATTGGTGAACACCCACACCCACTCTCCGATGGTCTGTTTTCGCGGGTTGGCGGATGATCTGCCGCTCATGGAGTGGCTCCATCGGCACATCTGGCCTGCCGAAGCGAAATACGTAAACCGGGACATGGTCTATGCCGGAACCACCCTGGCCATGGCGGAGATGCTTCTCTCCGGCACGACCACCTTCTGCGACAGCTACTTCCACGGGAGTTCCATCGCCAGGGCCGCCGTGGATGGTGGAATGCGGGCCGTCGTCTGCCAGGGATTCATCGATTTCCTCACCCCGGACAGCCCCGAGCCGTCCCGGCAGATCGAGATCGCCGAGAAGTTTGTCGGGACCTGGCGGAACCGCTCGCCTCTGATAACTCCGTCCCTCTTCTGCCACACCCCCTACACCTGCTCCACTGAGACCATGAAGGTCATCAAGGAGACGGCCCGGAGGATCGGCGTTCCTTTTCAGACGCACCTCTCGGAAACCCGCGACGAGGTGAAGATCATCCGGGAGCGCTTCGGAAAATCTCCTGTGGACTACCTGGAGGCCATCGGCGTCCTCGACGCAAGAACCGTCGCCGTTCACTGCAACTGGCTGGAAGAAGAGGAACTGGACCTGCTGGCGGCCCGGGGGGTAAAGGTTTCCCACAACCCGGAGAGCAACATGAAACTCGCGGCCGGCATGGCGAATATTCCCCGAATGCTCCGCAAGGGGATCACCGTCGGCCTGGGGACGGACGGCTGCGCGAGCAACAACGACTTGGACATGTTCGGGGAGATCGGCACGGCAGCGAAGATCCATAAGCTCGCCGAGATGGACCCGACGGTCATGGACGCCGTAACGGTTCTGCGCATGGCCACCATCGAAGGGGCCAAGCTCCTGGGCCTGGAGTGCGAGATCGGGTCCGTCGAGCCGGGGAAATGGGCCGACCTGATCCTCATCGACCTGGAAAAACCCCATTTCACGCCCCTGTACAATCTCTGCTCGCACATGGTCTATGCCGCCCGGGGCGCCGATGTCACCGCGGCCGTTGTCGGCGGGCGCATCGTCATGAAGGACCGCCGGCTTCTGACAATCGACCTTCCTGCCGCCATGGAGGAGGTGCGTCGGATCGGCAGGAATATCCTTGCGGACAGCCTGTAAAAAACATGTGACGGAATCGATTCAGGACGGAAAGAGCGAGAAAGGAGGTTGCCGAGGTCTCGGAAGAAGAAAACACCGTCCGGATCTGGAACATGGACTTGCCTGCCGGACAGACAAAGTCCATCCGGACGACGGCGGGCCTGGATGCGCCGAAAGAGATGGATATCGATCTGTGATCGATAAATAAGGTGTATGGAGATACGTGTTTAGACCAACGGCCGGCCTCCGTTGAGCTTCTCATAGATCCGGATGTATTCGGCGATCATACTGCCCAGGTCGTATCGCTGCCGCGCCTCTTTCATAATCCTTTTCAACTGGGCCTCCCGGACATCGTCCGGTTTGCGGTGAAAGTCCAGGCTCTTCTCGAGCCCATACCAGAGGCCGCCGGTATCGAAATCCCGGAACAGAAACCCGTTGCCTACATCCTGCGGTGCACCGTCTATTTTCAACCTCAGTTCCCTGATTTTATCATGGTAGCCGCCGGTGTCCCGGTTGGTGGCCGTGGCCCCGAAGAGATTGCCCACCTGGTCGATCTGGCCGCAAGGTTCGTAGAGGGAGGCCCCGAAAACATCGCTGGCCGCGGCATAACCCAGCATGGCCAGCGACTCGCTGAAAGGCTGGCAAGTAATTTTCCCCCCGGAGTTGTATGCGATGCGTTCGAGAATATCCACATGGGTCCTGTCATTGCCGACGCCATCGGCGACAATGGCAATTTGAACCTTGTCGCAAACATTGACGAAATGCCCGCATACCGCCTCTAACAGCTCGACGCCTTTCTGGAACGGATCCAGCCGGGAAGGCCAGAAAAACAGGATTGCATGGGGATCCACATGCAGGCCCGTTCTTTCCTGGAACGCTATGAGATTCTCGCGCTTGACCTCCAGGACAGGATCATCGGGACCATATTTTTTCACAAGATGATCGCAGTGTTCCGGATACATATTGGAAGCCGGGGCGTTGATGATGGACCATGCGGAGTCGTGGTAATACTTGGCCTTGACTTCATTTCGAACGCTTGGGGGCACGAGCGGCCGATCGAGAAAATAGTCGTTCACCACTTCCCGCAGGAACCGTTCACCCACAAAATTGATGATTGTGGCATTCTTGATGGCCGTCGCCTGACAGTCAATGCATAGTTTGCCGTAAGGTTGTGAATAATGAAAATTATCCTCAAAGCTTCGCAGATTAACCCCGCTCAGCAGCTCCAGGGGAAGATCGGCAGTGAAGACATTGTGCACCGTATGCAATATCGGCAGGTCCGTGGATTTTGCATAGGCCGTAATCGCCCCGCCGGCCATCCAGTCGTGGCTGTGGACAATCAGCCTTCCCCCGTGTTTTGCACGAACAGTCTTTATGATATTGTTCACGATCTCACGTTGAAATTCGGCCGCCGTAGCGATCGTATCGCCGGAATAGGCGCTCAGGTTTTCGGCAAATATCGCCGAACTGACCAGGTGTATGTTTTCTGAATCAATCTTGTACCGGATCGCGCGCCAGCCTCGTTCATCAAGGTCGCTTTCCCGCTGGAATCGTTTTTTTAAATTCAGCGTGACCAAATGGACAGCGATGCCCCGCTCCAACAGACCTTCACAAAGGGCCGAAACAACTTCTCCCTGGCCGCCGCTTTTGCCGGAGATGTACCTGGCCAGCGCGCCCATGTCTTCCGGAAGCCGCCCTGTTTCCGGCGTGATCATCAGAACGGCGGTCCTCTCCTGCTTCCGGATGACCTCGAAACGCTTGATGACCCAATCCAGGTAATCGATCTTTCGCGTCAGGATATGAGCCGGTTGTGCGATCGATCCACCATAGGGATTAAAATAGGCGTGGACGGCATGATCCTCTCCGACGCGTTCATGAATGAAATAGAGATGGTCCGAAGTGGTCAGTTGCCGCCAGTTGGCGAGCAGCTCCCCGCCAGACCGCCGAGCGTCCCGTTCCATGTTCTGAATATCCTGAAACAGCTCATACTGTGTCAGGGTGCCCAGCCAGCCAAAGGTATCCCGACCGGCATCTGCCCAAGAAGACGTGGCCAGACCGTGGGTGTCCAGCGTCGGACAATCGACAGCTTTAAATTTTTCAGCAATTTCCGTGGGATTGGCGACAACAAGGTTCTCATGTCTGGCCAGGGCTTCCGGAAGTCCCCGCCAGAATTCGAAAATACCCTTGTCCTCCCAGATGTGTTCACCAATATGTTCATAGTCGTAACCCAGCAGGACAGCCTCACCGTCAATTTTGGCCATAAAGGCGGCGTACTGCTCGGGGGCAATGGGCTGCTGCGGGAAGCGGAAAGCTACGTCGTCGCTGAGTTCGCGATTCCGGGGAATGACAATCAAATTGCTGTCCTTCGCTCTGAAGACGGCATTCGGCGAAATGGGGCGATCGGACTGTGTGAACATGTCATCCCGCTTTTCACACAGAATGGAAAGATAGCCCATATCGGCCACGACATCGGCGATATGGTTGTTGTACATGAGTTCGGTATTCCTGAAAGAAGTTGGGATAATACCGAAAAGTTTTCTCATCTTGTCCCGATGCAGAGAGACTTGGTCACGGAATTCCTGCTTCTGGGGGTCATCAAAGAGACTCGTCAGGGAATGGTAATAGGTTTCATCAAGATATTCCACCTGGTTGTATTCATGGCCGGCGTCCAGAAGATCCTGGAGGGCGCGGATGACTTCCGGCGGATAGAGTTCCGCCTGCTCCAGAAATACACCGGACATGCTCAGCGTGATTTTAAACCTTTTATTTTTCGCTATCAGCTCGGTAAACATGCGCGTTGCCGGCAGATAGCATTTCTCCGACACCTTCAGAAAGATCTCCCGGTTCACCTTGTCCCAGAGAAATTTGTCCCTGTTCGGATGGAGGCGGAAAGGTTGATGAAGCTGAAAATAGAATGTGACCAGTGGCATCCTTCAATAACCTTAGTAATAATAAATCGTTATCATAGGAGTCCCATGCCTGAGAGAAACGCTAATTATATAATATCACTATACATATGACTTTGCAGAAACGATATATTTTCGAGCTTTAGTCAAAATCAAAATGCTATCGAATACTTATAATTACCACATGGATCAGCATGAATGCAATGAAAATCAGGCGGGTGTCATTTCTCACATTAAATCATTGCGAAGTCGTGTCCCTCTTGATAATGATAAAAACAATAATTCAGATAATCAAATCAGCGCCGGGCTTATTTTTAAACCAATTTTAATACCAGGTTTCACCTGATATTCCCCCCGAATTCAATTGGGGTTGCATTTCCCCATCTTTTGATATTAAATAATATAAATATTCTGCAGAAAGGCTTGTTGTAAGTATTCGAACATGATTACTTGCGCGGAATGTTTTAAGTCCGGATGAAGCGGACAGGCCATGCAGGCAAACAGACGTCACCCCAGGAACAGCCTGGGAATGGACCGTGAGATCGATCAGCCCCTGAAAGGAGAAACAGAATGCAGCCGAAACAGATTGCAAAACAGATGATTCAATT
This sequence comes from Pseudomonadota bacterium, assembly GCA_043805145.1. Classification (GTDB taxonomy): domain Bacteria; phylum Desulfobacterota; class Syntrophia; order Syntrophales; family Fen-1087; genus JAPLJM01. Next base: position 45,874 of record JAZDIK010000106.1, read on the forward strand.
CAACAAGACCGCTTTTGACAACACCTTCGACGCCATGACCGTTCTGCAGGAGCAGACGGAAAAAATGGTGACCATGTATTTGGATCAGGCGTCCCTGATTCCCGAAGAGGGGAAAAAGGTGATCAACGACTGGCTTAAGGCCTATAAGAAAGGCCGCGCGGATTTCAAGTCTGCCGCTGATGAAAATTACAAGAAAGTGGAAGAATTTTTTACAGGTTACGACAAGGCAAAATAAGCGTCATGACGCATCTCGGTTAACCCCCTAACCCACAAATCATAAAGAAAGGCAATACCTAAGGGCCAACGGGGAGGAAGCCCGCTATGAAAATTCAACAGATACGAGAGATTGCAAGACCGTGGGGAGTGGATGTGCGGATAGGTCGCTCAAAGCAGGATATTATCCGTGACATTCAGATCCGCGAGGGTTATTCACCTTGCTTCGGAACGAAGGAAATCTGCGATTATGACTGCCTGTGGAAGACAGACTGCTTAAACAATGCCAAGAAGCGCTGAACCCGGCATGAGCGGTGACAAATAACATTTCAGCCAGTCCCGTTACAACGTCAGTGGGCTTCTTCCTAAACCATCTGACTTGGAGTGTCGCCGAGAGGGGCATGCGAGGATCGACATGTCCCGTGCTGTTGGTAAAAACAGAATGGTCCGTCTCTTCGACGGAAAAGAGCGGCATGAATCATCAGAAGTAAGGAGAATTTATATGAATATCGATTCACAGAGCGAGAGAATGCCTTTTGGAAAACAGCATGACAAGTGGGGCGAGGAAAGCACCGAACTGGTACGTGAGGGATTAAATATGTATTATAAAATGATCAACGCCTGGATGAATGCCGGTCAAGAGCCGCCCGGGGATCAATCCGCCACTGCAACAGAAGTCTGGGCTGAATGGTTTACTGACTTTTACAAAATTATGTACAATGCTATCCCCGGACCTTTATACATGCTTAGCGATGCTAAGACGAAGGGAGCAAATTCCCGTGAAGGACTTTTCGATAACTGGAAGCCGTTTTTCCCCGCATCGCCTTCAGATCACGAGTCCTTATGCCGTGGGATAGATGCTTTTATCGATTATTCCAGATCCTGGCAAGAAAACTATATCAAGCTCCACGACGCCTGGATCGGCTGCCTGGAAAAGGTCTCTGAAGCTTACAGGTCGGGCGGTGACAGCGAACAGCAGGTAAAAAAGGCCATGAAGGCCTGCATGGAATCCTCTAAGGGTTTCATGGATATCTGGCGCCAATTTGCACTCGATCAGACAAAAGCATTCAACAAATTCTCGAGTTCTTTGCGACAGAAGACGGATCCAAGAGGAATCCAGAAAAAACCGATTAAGAAAGTGAAGAAAGGCAAGCCCGCATAACATCATCTCCATCTGCCGCTGGGTGCGGACTTTCGCTTAAGGAGCTTCAATATGCTGAAGGCAAGAGATATTATGTCCAAAAATGTTGTCTGTGTCTCTCCCGAAACGGAGATTACTCAGGCGGCAAAACTGCTTCTTGAAAGGCATCTCAATGGCCTGCCGGTGCTGGATCAGAAGGGTCTTCTGGTAGGCATCATCTGCCAGAGCGATCTTGTCTTTCAGCAAAAGAAAATACCCCTTCCCTCCGTTTTCACGCTTCTGGACAGCCTTATCCCTTTGAGTTCTTCACAGCAGATCGAAGCAGAGGTAGAAAAAATTGCCGCCATTACAGTGGAACAGGCCATGACGCCTGATCCCGTTTTTGTCGGCCCGGAAGCCACCATCGAAGACATTGCGACAATGATGGTGAGGAAGAAAATCCATTCCTTGCCCGTCGTAGAAAATGGAAGACTCGCGGGAATGGTCGGTAAGGAGGACATCATTCGCACACTCATACCCCGGGCAAAAGAATGAGCGGTGAAGAGGGATCCGGCTGCCGTCAAGATCCTGGCTTTTCCTTTGTTTCGTAGCCCTGCGTTGTATAAAATACCGCCTTGTCGAAGAAAACAACAATCCGTCTGTTGAGCTCCAGCGTCTTATAGATATCAAGCGTCCTGTGCCACATGCCCTGGGAGAGGGCGAATTCCCAGATATGTTTCTTGATCAGGCTCAGGGTGCTGAGCACATTGCTTAAAGGTATGCCGTCCTTCCGGCTCTCCCGTCCGAAAGCCGTATAATAGTCGCGAATTTCAGAATCTTTGTATATACCGCCCATCCAGCTTCCAAAATGGGAGAGGATCCTGCAAACATCTTCAAAGAGGCGCGAGTGATCAAAGTGACGGAAACCCGCTGTGGATGGATTGGTCAAAGCGTCATTGATCCAGATCCTGGCAATGGTTTCCGCATTCTTTTCAATGATGTCCACCAATTTGTCGGACAGGAGGTTCTGTTCGATATGACTCGAATCATCTTTGCCAAGAGACTTGCTGAAGGAGTCAATAATCGCCCAGTATTCGGATTTGCCGGCTACATAACATTGCATGGCTCTCCTGTTTGATGGAAATGCCAGTCGGGGAAGGTCGTCGATGGGAAAATATCCGGCTTTAACCGTATCGCTACCGGGTTGCAGGATGCCCCCTGTCTGTTCCACTTCAAAGGTGATAAAAATGAGGTCTCCATAAAAGCGGCTCTTGTAGGAGTGGACATCTACGAGACCGAGTATCCGGCCGCCGACGCCGGCTTCCTCCGCTAATTCCCGCAGGGCCGCATCCTGAATGCTTTCTCCGGCCTCGGCAAATCCCGAGGGCAGGCACCATGTCCCCTTGTAGGGTCTGTTCCCCCTCTTTACAAGCAGAATCCGGCGATCCAGGGCGACGATCGTCGAGACGACGGGCAGTGGATTCTTGTAAAAGAAGAGATTGCAGGCCGGGCAAAAATCCCTCTCAATGCCGTCTTCGATTTTGAGCGATACCGGCCCGCCGCAGTAGTGGCAAAAAAGCCTGTTTCCCTGCCTCATGCCTCAATCCCTCCGCACCGGGGCAACGAGCATACGGTCGTCCTTCGAAATGGTCATTCCGTTTCTCTCACATAAAGCCCGCTCCAGACTTTCCAGGATCATGAGTCGGTGAATGACCCGAAGGCACAGCCTAAATCGAGGATCTGCCGGTAGATCCTGAACTCAAGCCCTTCCAAAGCAATCTCCTGGACATTGCCTTTGTTCGTCGAAAATCTTTGAATGAGCCCGGCGACGCGCTGATGTTCATGGACATCTCTGAATACTTTTTGAATTTGGATCTGTTCGGACATTTCACCGCTCTCTGAACGTATGCTTCCTGTAAGTGAGTGTCTGATAATTTTCAATGGTATGCGCCGTTTAGAACATTATTCATTATGAGCTGTTGCTATTTTCCCCATATTTTACCAACTTGGCTTTTAGCCTTTATTACCACAAAATACCCGATCGTAGAAACTCATTTGAATAATTTTATGATGTAATTTTTCTTTTTATTTATTTTGAAACAAAGTAGAATTGCACGAAAGTTCGGAAAATACCAACCAAGCATATTAATTGTACGGTCGCGCTGCGCGCGACGGCAACGGCGGAGCTCAGCTACCGCTTTTCAGCTCTTTCTTGGCGCTCTGATCATCTACGCCGGTGGCGATCTTAAAAGACGAGAAATCGTTGCCTGCGCGCTGATTCGCACGGTGCCAACAAATCGCTCAAGACGGTCGGCATTTCACATGCACTGGAAGCTGCGCTTCCCGCATGCTCATGCCGCCGCTTAACTCCGCCGGTTGAGCCTGTAGAATAAGTCGGCGAGCGGCTCTTGGCGGGGAATGCATAAAAAAACGACCACAGAGAATGCCCTATAAACGACGATCGTGTGACGATGAAGGGTAAAATGATCCCTAAAAATAGCACAAAAATTATATTTTGGAGTTATTCTACAGACTCGTTGAGCGAAAATGAAGGAATACAATATACTGCAAACACAGGGGCGGGTTGTCTTACGCGATGGAGAAAACAGGAAGTGGTTGGACTTCGCTACGCCTTGTCAGATCATTTCGACTCATCGAATTGAGGATGTACTGCCACTCGTTCGTCAGATTGAGGAAGGGGTCCGGCGAGATGGATTGTATGCAGCCGGTTTCATTTCCTACGAGGCAGCGCCTGCATTTGATCCGTTTCTGTCCGTTAAAATGGATGGGGAGTTTCCCCTTCTCTGGTTCGGGCTGTTCGAACAGGTCCATGAGATCATCCTGTCGCCCAATGACGACGAATCAGGGGGTTCTATCCCATGGCATCCATCTGTGTCGCCAGAGGAATACCGATGCTGCCTTGATGCAATACGCAACTACATTCGCAACGGGGATACGTATCAAGTCAATTTTACCTATCGCCTCCGTGCGATGACAGATATCGATCCCTGGTACTTGTTCGTACAGATTGCCGGGGATGGCGAGGCACCTTTTGCAGGGTTTGTCGATACCGGCGAGTGGGCCATATGCAGCGCCTCGCCGGAGCTTTTCCTGAGGCTCGATGGCAAGGGGATCGAGTCGCGCCCCATGAAGGGAACGGCGCCAAGGGGATTATGGTTCGAAGATGACATAGCAAAGAGAGAAGCCCTCATACGCTCAGAGAAGGAAAGAGCCGAGAATATAATGATTGTCGACATGGTGCGCAATGACCTCAGTCGTGTGGCACTTTGCGGCAGTGTTCACGTTCCGTCTTTGTTCGAAGTCGAGAAGTATCCGACCGTGTGGCAGATGACATCCACGGTACGTGCCCGGACGTGTGAGCCTTTGGATCAGATTCTTCAGGCCACTTTTCCTCCTGCATCCATCACCGGCGCGCCAAAGCGCCGCACGATGGAGATCATCGCGGCTTTAGAATCATCCCCTCGACGCATCTATACCGGTACAATCGGCTTCGCGACTCCCGAAGGCCGTGCGCAGTTCAATGTTGCCATTCGTACCGTCTTGTTACACAAACCAACCGGACATGCGGAATACGGCGTCGGGGGCGGTATCGTTTGGGACTCCGAACCGGCGAATGAATACGAAGAGTGCCTAACAAAAACAAGAGTGCTGAGCGCCAGTACCCGTGATTTCGATCTTCTTGAAACGATGTTGTGGTCTCCCCACAGCGGATATTCGCTTCTGGAGTACCACATGCAGCGTCTCGCTCGGTCAGCGAACTACTTTGGCTTCCAGATTGATCTTCTTGAAATAAGGGAAGGATTGGCGAGTGTTGGCGCTGGTTTGCCCCACGAACGCCACAAGGTTCGCTTGCTTGTCTCACGCCTGGGAAGAATCCGGTGCGCGCCTGATTCCCTAAAATCCCTGTTCTTTGGGGATGTCGCCTTGGCAAAAAGGCCCATCGATACGAGTGACATTTTTCTCTACCATAAGACAACTCGCCGCATCGTGTATGAAGATGCAATCATGAGGTGTCCGGGAAACGACGATGTCCTCCTATTTAACGAAGCCGGATGTGTTACCGAGACAACCGTGGCGAATATAGCGGTCGAGATTGATGGCGTGTTGTGCACACCACCTGTTCGATGCGGGTTGCTACCGGGCACGCTGCGCGCCTGGCTGCTTGATCATTCTCTGCTTCAGGAGAGAATCATAAGCATTCAAGAGGCGCTTAGCAGTCCGAATGTCTACCTCCTGAATTCCGTAAGAGGGATACACAAGGTCCATATTCGCGAATCAGGAGAAACAAGCAAGCCCAACAATGACATCCAGACGGACGCAGGCTGTCGCCTGCGCCGCTGATGCCCCCGTTATCAACAAAAGTACTTGATCAATAAACATTTAAGATCTAAAATAAGACCACAATTTATCACTAAATTAAATTCAATTATGGTGAACAAATGAAGGCTGTTTTAGCAAGTTGCTCAGCAAGCATATCTGAATTAAAAAAGAATCCCCGTGCCCTTATTGACGAGGCAGAGGGCGAACCTATAGCCATTCTCAATCATAACAAACCGACAGCATATCTCGTTCCGGCTGAAACTTATGAGCAACTTATGGAAAAACTCGAGGATTATCATCTAGGGCTGATTGTTAAAGAAAGACAAAATGAAAAAATTTCTGCCGTTGAAGTGAATATTGATGAGTTATAAATACAAGCTCAAATTTATTCCTACGGCCCTCAAGGAATGGGAAAAACTCGACGCCTCCATTCAGTCACAATTTAAGAAAAAATTAAAAGAACGTCTCCATGAGCCGCATATCAAAGCGAGCCGGCTTTCAGGCTTTGAAAACCATTATAAAATAAAATTAAGAGCAAGCGGATATCGCCTTGTTTATGAGGTAATCGACCAAGAAATATGTGTTGATGAAGTCAATTGAGGTTCAACTTACAAATTGTCAACTCATCAGTACGCATGAACCGGACGAACCTTTTTAAGGAAGGGCGTTTCTAAAATACCTGAGAAAGAAGTTAACGATGATCCGCGGGTTTGTTCCGATAGCGGCACGGGATGCAAGGGTGCTTGTGCTGGGCACGATTCCGGGGCGCATGTCGCTGGCCATGATGCAGTACTACGCCAACCCTCAGAATGCCTTCTGGTTCATTATGGAGCAACTGTTTGAGGCGAAGCCGGGTCTCGACTATGAGGCGCGCACGGCAATGCTCAAAGCCGGCGGGGTGGCCCTCTGGGATGTGCTGTTCACCGCTGAACGAGACCGCAGCGTCGATTCGGCGATCGTCCCCGGTTCTGAAGTCCCCAACGATTTCAGCGCGTTTTTTTCCCTGCACACGCAGATTCGCTCCGTGTTTTTCAACGGCGCTAAGGCGGAGGCATTGTTCCGGCGTTTTGCGCTGCCGGATCTGCCGCAAGTCGGGGACCTGCCTTCTCAGCGCTTGCCTTCAACGAGTTCTGCAAACGCCCGCCTCACGAAAAACGACAAACTCAAGGCATGGAGGGTTGTCGTGGATGCCCTGAAGGCAGCCTGACATGATAAATTCTATTGCCGCCCCCTTTTGAACCATGATAATAGCCCCTTTAGCGTATGAGTAAATGGCAACTTCCGCCTGCCGGAAGACCTTACGTTGTCATAAAAACCTGAGAGTCAATATCATCGAGGCCCCCTGATTGTATCGAAAGCAGCGACCCCCCCCTACCCTGCCCCGCATCACCTATCCGGATTCCCTGCCGATTGTTGCACGCAAGGATGATATCATCCGGGCGATCCGGCGCCACCCCGTCATCGTCGTCACGGGCGAAACCGGATCGGGCAAGACGACGCAGATCCCCAAAATGTGCCTGGAGGCGGGCCGCGGCCTCCGCGGCGTTATCGGCTGCACGCAGCCCCGGCGCGTTGCAGCCGTGACGGTGGCCCAGCGCATCGCGGAGGAACTCGGGGAAGAAGTGGGCCGGTCGATCGGGTACAAGATCCGTTTTGAAGACCGCTCCGGTCCCCGCCCGCTCATCAAGCTCATGACCGACGGCATTCTGCTCATGGAGGCGCAGGCCGATCCGCGCCTGCGGGCCTACGACACGATCATCGTGGACGAGGCCCACGAACGGAGTCTCAATATCGATTTTTCACTGGGCATCCTCAGGAATCTGCTCCAGTCACGACGGGATATCAAGGTGATCATCACGTCCGCGACGATCGACACTGAAAAGTTCTCCCGGGCCTTCGATAATGCGCCCGTCATCGAGGTTTCCGGCCGCATGTACCCGGTGGAGATCCATTACCGTCCGATCGATCCGGAGGCGGAGGAAAAAGGCGACGTTACCTATGTCGATGCGGCAGTGCAAACCGTGGAGGATCTCAGAAAACAACGGAAGCGGGGCGATATTCTGATCTTTATGCCCACGGAGCAGGATATTCGGGAAACCTGCGATCTGCTCGAAGGCCGTGATTACGGGGACTGCGCCATTCTTCCCATGTTCGCCCGCCTTTCCTGGACGGAACAGCGCCGCGCATTCCAGCCCATGACCGCGCAGAAGATTGTCGTGGCCACCAATGTGGCGGAAACATCCATTACGATCCCGGGCATCCGCTACGTCATCGACACCGGCATGGCACGGATATCCCAGTACAATCCCCGCACACGGACCACGAGTCTCCCGATACGATCCATCTCGCGCAGCAGCGCCGAGCAGCGCAAAGGTCGGTGCGGTCGCGTCCAGCACGGGCTCTGCGTCCGGCTCTACGCCGAAGAAAATTTTGAAAACCGACCCCTCTTTACGGAACCGGAAATCCTTCGCGCCAACCTGGCCGAGGTCATCCTGCGCATGCTTTCCCTCAATCTCGGCGATATCGAGTCGTTCCCGTTTATCGATCCGCCTGGTTCGAGGGCCGTCCGGGACGGCCTGGACCTGCTTCAGGAGCTGGGGGCTGTCGAAAAGATCGCTCCGGGCGATGAGTCGCACGCAACAGGATCTTTCCGCCTGACGGAAAGGGGCCGCCGCATGGCCCGCCTGCCCATCGATCCCCGGATTTCCCGCATGCTCCTGGAAGCCCGGAAAGAAAACTGCCTGGAAGAGGTGCTTGTCATCGCATCCGCCATGACTGTCCAGGACCCTCGTGAACGCCCGCTGGAGCAGGCTCAGCGTGCGGACCAGATGCACGCCGCGTTCAGGGACCCGACATCCGACTTCATCACACTCCTGCGAATCTGGAAGCATTATTACGATCAACGGGAGCCCATCACTACACAGAACCGCATGCGGAAGTTCTGCCGGGAACACTTCCTCTCCTACCGCCGCATGCGGGAATGGCGTGACATCCACGACCAGATCCGCACGATTCTGAACGAACAGGAGGGGCCCCGAAAGCCCGGCAGCCAAACCCCGCCGGACGCCCAAAAGCTGACCGACGGCATCCATAAATCCATTCTGAGCGGTTATCTGTCGAACATCGCCCTCAAGCAGACCAAAAACATCTATACGGCAACCAAGGGCCGGCAGGTCATGATCTTTCCGGGATCGAGCCTTTTCAACAAAGGGGATAACTGGATCGTTGCGGCGGAAATTATCGAAACATCGCGTCTTTTTGCCAGAACCGTCGGCAACATCGATCCTCAGTGGCTGGAGGCGGTCGGCGGCAATCTATGTCGCTACAGCTACGCAGCACCGCACTGGGAAAAGAACCGGGGGGAAGTGGTCGCATCGGAGCAGGTCAGCCTCTTTGGCCTGGTGATCGTTGCCGGCAGGCCCGTTTCCTACGGGCGGATTGATCCGGAAACATCCGCGCGGATCTTCATCCGCAGCGCCCTCCTGGATGGAGATGTCAAACAGAACCTGCCATTTCTGGAACATAACCGGAAGCTTATGGCGTCGATTGCGGCAATGGAGGACAAAATCCGCCGGCGCGATCTGCTTGCCGACGAGGAGCAGATCGCGCGGTTTTACGAGGAGCGTTTGCCCGGGATTTACGATATCCGATCGCTTCAGAAGCTGGTCCGGGATCGCGGCAGCGACGGATTCCTGCGCATGCGCGAGGCCGACATTCTCAGAAGCTCGCCGGATGAGCTCAAGCTTGCCCTCTATCCCGACGAATACACATCGGGCAAGCTGCGCTTCAAATTTTCATACCGTTTCGATCCCGGGCGTGCGGAAGACGGCGTCACGATGAGAATCCCCATCCACTTGCTTTCCAGGGTGCCGGCCGAAGGCGCGGACCGGTCTGTGCCCGGCCTCTATCGTGAGAAAATCAATGCCCTGCTGCGGGGTCTTCCGAAAGAATACCGGAAAAAGCTTCAGCCGCTCGCGGAAACAGCCGATATCGTTCAGGCCGAAATGCCTTCCCCGGAAGGATCGCTGCCGTCCGCACTGACAAAGTTCATTTATCAACGCTTCGGTGTGGACATCCCGGCATCCGCCTGGTCGCCGGACAAACTCCCGGACCATCTGAAGATACGGTTTTCCGTCGTGGATGCCCAGGGACAGGAAATGGCTGCATGCCGCGATCTCACCCAGTTCCGGACCGGAATGCTGTCGGCCGAGGAGAGCGCCGTCTTTGCCAGGGCCCGCAAAGTCTGGGAAAAATCAGGTTTGACGCAGTGGGATTTCGGCGACTTGCCGGAACAAATCCCGCTGGAAAGCCGGGGCGTACTCCAAGGCTTTGCCTGGCCGGCGCTGCAGGCCGTGGACGGCGCCGTCGATATCCGGCTCTTTCATACACGCGAGGAGGCGGATGAAGCGCACCTCAATGGCGTCATGGCGCTGTACGGCCTTTTTTTTCAGCCTGAACTGAAGCATTTAAAAAAATCGCTTGTTCTGTCCGGGGACATGAAGGTCTGGGCTGCCGCGTTCGGCGGGCACAAAATTCTTGAAAACAGGCTTTTTGAAAAGATTCTGCGGGATCTCTTCCATGTTCCGGTACGGACAGCTGCGGCCTTCCATCAGCAAGCGGAGGCGGCAGCGCAGCGCATTTTGCCCGGAGGCCAGGAGGTTCTGCGTGAAATCAAACCGTTCGTGAAGACGTATCATGAAACGGTTGTGACCCTGCGCGCCCTTGAATCATCAAACCGCTTCAACGAGCCGGCAAAACGGTTTCTAAAGAGCGTCCGGGAGGATCTGAACCGTCTTGTCCCCCCTGATTTTCTTCTGCAATACGACAGAGAACGCCGGGGACACATCGTCCGTTATCTGAAAACCCTGTTGATTCGTGCGGAAAGAGGCCTCCTGCACCTGGACAAAGCCTTTGTAAAGTCCAAAGAAATCAAGCCATTTGATGAATTCATTCAGGAAACACTTAAATGCCTGACGCCCGGGTCGTCCTCGGAAAAGCGGCAGGCCCTCGACGCCTTCCGGTGGATGCTCGAGGAATTTAAGGTATCCCTGTATGCCCAGGAACTCAAAACACCCTACCCGGTCTCCAGAAAGAGACTCGAAGAAAAGAAACGCGACATTGAACGAATGACGTGAATGAAACGGACGCTATAGGGCCCCTGCATTCAGAAGTTCCAGAAACGCCTCCAATACCTTCCTGATCGCTCATTTGACTATACATGATTGATTAACATAACCTTTGCAATAAGTCTGCCGGAGAAAAAGGCACTCAACTCCTTGAAGATTCTGGCCTCATCAACAGGACAGGGACATGATGGGGGGGGCGTACGCCCACGTTGCGGCTTTTGACGGTTCTCTCTTGCATCATTCCCTTTCGCATCGGCCTGCTTTCTATATCAACGGGACACCGCCATTGAGACGTTCATAAGCGTTAATGTACAGATCGACCATCCTGTTCGGGTCATATCGCTGGCGGGTTTCACGCATGATCCGCTTGATCTGCCGTTCCCTTACCTCGGCCGGCCGCCGGTGGAATTCAACAGCCCGGCGAAGACCGTACCAGAGCCCCCCGGCATCGTAATCCCGGAAGAGAAACCCGTTGCCTGAATCCACGGAAGCACCGTCAATATTCAGGATCAGCTCTCGAATCTTATCATGATAGCCGCCTGTGTCGCGATTTGTTGCCGTTGCCCCATAGAGGTTCCCCACCTGGTCGATCTGACCGCATGGCTCGTAGCGGGAGGCTCCGAATACATCGCTGGCCGCGGCAAAACCAAGCATGGAGAGGGCTTCATCGAAGTGCTGATAGGTGATCTTGCCGCCGGAGGACCAGGCAATGCGACCACAGATCTCCTCATGGGTCTTGTCGCGGCCTACACCGTCGCCGACGATGGCGATCTGGGCATCGCCATGAACAATGACAAACCGATGGGCGATATCCTCCAGAATTTCAATGCCTTTCTGAGTGGGATCCAGCCGGGAGGGCCAGTAAAGAAGAATGGCGTCGGGATTCACGTTAAGCCCCGTCCGCCTCTGGAATTCTACAAGGCTCTCCCGTTTCGATGCCATAACATTGTCTTCCGGACCGTACTTCCGGATGAGATGTTCGCAATGCTCCGGATATACTCTGGGCGAAGGGGCGTTAAAGATTATATGAACGGCGCCGTGGCGATATTTTTCCTTGATTTCGTTTCTCACGCTGTCGGCAACAATACCCTGATCGGAAAAATGGTCCTCCAGCATCTCCTTAAGAAACCGCTCCCCCACAAAACTGATCAGATCGGCGTTTTTAATGGCGGTGGCCTGACAGTCAATGCAATGAGTCCCATCTTCTTTTGCAAAGAAAAGGTACGGAACCAACCGTTCTATTTCCACGCCGGAAAGCATATTCATGGGGAGGTCCCCCGTATGGACATTGTGGATCGTGTGCAGCACCGGAATTTTCCGATACCGCGCGTAGGCGGTAACGACGCCTCCAGCCATCCAGTCATGGCTGTGGATGATGAGATTTCCCCTGTTATTCGCCCGTATATCTTTGATCATGTAGTTCACAAGCTGCCGCTGAAATTCCGCAGCGGTTTGAAGGGGGGCGCCGGCATAGGCGCTGCTGAGATGGAATATATTGGATGAACTGACAAGATGGATTCGGTTTGACTCGGTAGCGTGCCGAATCTGATACCAGGAATCCTCATCCAGACGGCACTCCTTCTGGAATCGTTTCTTGAGATTCAGGGTGGCCAGGTGGCATTCGATCCCGTAACGGGTCAGGCCTTCGCACAGTGTGGCGACAACCTCTCCCAAACCGCCGCTCTTGCCCGAGATGTACCGCGACAGCGGGCCCATCTCTTCCGGGAGCCTTCCCGTCTCGGGACTGATAAGCAATACTGCTGTTTTTCCAGTTGCTGTTTTCATGGCGGGCTCCAGAATGCGTATTCAGCACGCTTATTTATCGTTTACGCCTGTAAGGGCGCTTGTCGACATGACCCCTTAGCCCCAGTAGAGGGCAATTGAGTGAGCATCGGTTTCGCCGCCGTGCTCCGAAAGGGATAGCGCGCTCGCAACAATCCGGCTTTCCTCCATCACTTCTGTTGTCCGCAAATCGCGCAGAGATACGTCTTCTTGTGATGGGGTGAACTCCTGCGTCTTCGCCATACAGGGATTCCGACACGTCGCATGATTCATAGCGCTTTTGCCTTCGCAGTTTTTACCTTTTCCGTGCTGCTTTCGTTAATCCCCGGCAATGATCCGCTACGCTGGGAAAGGACCTTCGACTCGGCATCCAGAAAGTCGGCACAGGATCGGACGTATTCTTCAGTCAATTCCATGCAGGCTTTCATGATTTGCGCCGGATCACCGCCTCTTCGCATTCCGTCTCCGACGGCCCGCAACTTTTTTCGCCACACTCCATTCTGTGAACATGAAAAAGCTGATCAAGAAAATTAGAGAATAATCCATATGATAGACTATTATAAGAAGCTGACGGATACAATACGGGCCGATTTCCTGTTTAGTACGGTGTAATTACCCGTAGTCTGTCACGAAAAATGGAATCTGGTGCGATTCGAATCGAGGGCATAAATTATTGAAAAGTTCTGTTTTTTATGCCAGCGCCATCAGATGGGCCCGGAGATTGATTTTTTTGTTGTTCAACCTCAGCTTCTTGCGGATATTATCTTTGTGAAATTCGACAGAGCGGACGGAAAGGTTCAACAGGCATGAAATTTCCTTGGCTGTTTTCCCCTCTCGGACCAGGTTGGCCACCTCGATTTCCCGGGGCGTGAAATTCAGATGCACGGAAACCAATGTTCGCAGAAAAGGCGAAATGACATTATTCAGATTGGCGGCAATGATCTCCACATAGCCGGTCTGGATGGGGGTCATGGGGGTACGGTTTAATTTTTCCATGTAGGGAAGAACCAGCTTGCTGATATTGGAAATGACCATTTTCTCCATCTCCTGCCGGTCTTCTCCCCGTTGCCGGAGCAGGACCTTCAGGGCTGTGTTCAGCTCATGGAGCCGATGGGATTCTGCGGCAAGGTCTCGCTCCCTTTTTTTCAGATCGTCCATGGACTGCTTGCGATCCGTGATATCCATCAGGGACGCCACGCTCATGGTTGTACCGGGGATCATGGCAATATTCACGAAGATATCGTGGATCCGCCCCTTTTTGTCCCTGGAGCGGAACTCATAACTGGAGGGCGCCGCTTTCGGATTTGCCCGCCGCAGCCGATGATATTTTTTCATTCGCCTGATGTCCTCCGGCATCACGAAATCAAACCATTTCATAATGCCTTCAACCTCGGACTTTGTATACCCACTGAGCTTCTCAAATTCCCGGTTCATGAAGGCAACGGTCATGTCCTCGCTGATGATCATCATGGCTGTCCCTGTGGTCTCAAAGACGGTTTGATACCGGATCTCCGATTCCAGAAGCTTCTGTTGTATCCGCATACTTTCCGTAATGTCGGTTACCATTTCAATGGCTGCAACAATACGGCAGGCCTTATCTTTCAGGGGAGAGGCAATGATTCTGTATTGTCTGATTTCATGGCCTCTCGGCGTATCGATCACGGCTTCATGAGACTGTCCATCCTGAAGGGTTTTCCAGGTTGGACAATAAGAACAGACAGCCTCCCGGGAGGGGTTGTTGAAGGATCGGTAACAGAGAGGTTTCAAGTCGGTATCAACATCCGGAAACCACTTCTTCATCTGGGGATTTAGAGTCAGGATCTCCATGTCCGGACTGATCAAAGCGATCCCTACGCCGATATGGTTAAAAATGCTATGGAAACGCTCCTCGGACGTTCGCAGGGCCTCTTCCGTCCGATTTTGTTTTTCAATTTCTTTCCGCAGGCGTTTTCTTTCTTTCCGCAGTTCTTCTATTCGTTTTTCCACAGCGATTTCCTTTTTATGAAGTTCCCGATTCATCACCAGCCGTGATTCCGGCGAAAAAGCTTCGGCTGAATTTTGATAATTGGCTATGGGCAAAAGTAGCCGCATCCAAACCGCTATCTTTGCCCATCCCTTATAGGCATCCTGGACTTTGATGTGATTTTTTTACCGTATTATGCCTCATAAGCTGCCGCTATTTGAGCTGAGCTTACCTCATCAGGCCGCAAAGCGTTTCGGCTTTCGGTAAAATCGATTTGTTCACCTGCATGTGAATCCGCTTTCAGGCTGCGTTCAGCTTTTTAAGCAGAAAGGCCATGTTCTGGCCCAGCGATTTCATGGTCTGGATGCCTTCGTCGTCTTTCAGGACATCCCCCGGATCCCTGCCGATGCCGACGCTCCAGTAACTGGCGCCCGGCATGAACATCTGCATATAGTGAAGAAAGAGATTCATGGAGCTGAACGCAGGAATGGCGCCGGCACGACGCACGGCCGCTACGGCAGCCCCCACTTTTCCCTTGAACATGTAATTGTTGGATCGGGCGACAAGGCCGCAGCGTTCGATAAAGGCCCGCATCCCCGAAGAAACATCGCAAAAATAGGTCGGCGAACCCAGCAGGACGCCCTCGGCCGTCTCCATCCGCGCGAGGATGTCATTGAGGATGTCCTTTTCGACGGAGCACCGTCTGTTCTTGTTTTTGAGACATTTGTAACAGGCGATGCATCCATGAATTGGCTTTCCCGCCATCTGGATCAGTTCCGTCTCGATTCCTTCTTTTTTCAGTTCATCAAAAACAACATTGATCAACATCGCCGTATTTCCGTCCTTGCGGGCGCTTCCGTTCAACGCAACCACCCTCATGTCACACCTCCCGTATGTTTATTTTCTGTTTCTGACCGCTTTGTAGATGTCCGTTATTATCTGCCCGGATGACTTTTCCGCGGCACGGCTTATCGCCCGGGCAAATCCCTGCACCGTCTTCTCCACGACAGGTTCTTCGCAGCGGTAGTTTTTCTGGAAAATAATTTGTTTTGTCAGCTCTCTGGATGTCGTGTCTATCAATGTGATATATACCGACAGGATCGCCTTTCTACCGTCCTTTTCATCGCTCTCGTAGAATTCGCCGACGCCGCCCTTCAAAATGAAGGGGGTGTTTTCCATGTCCCGATAGGAAAATACCGATTTGAAGATTCCGGCAGCACGCAGATCACGCAAGAGACTGTCGCCCACCATATCACCGGGATTGGCACGCCAGCGATGATAGGCATAATCATTGTATTCATAAGGCTTCTGCCGATAGATCATCTTGACGTGATTGAAGATCTGTGCAACAGAAAATCGTTCGAGCCGGATGACTGCATCGATCGGGCTTATGTTCTGTATGGTTGGCGGCGGATATTCCAAAGCATACTGCTCGACCATGACGGACGGCTTCCCGCCAAGGCTGCAGGCAACCAGAATCAATGTGATTCCGACCATGAACAAAGATTTCATCATCGCTGTCATATATTCCTCTCCCGGTAACTATAACGAACTCGTAAAAAAATCCAAATACTGTTTTAATTCGACGGCTTCGTCAACTATCTCTCCCGCTCAGATAGCGGCGGCGGCCGGCTGAACAGCAGATCCGACGGATCATCCCGCAATTTATCCATCAGTATATCCAGGTTTTCAGAAGCCCGCTGCAGATTATCGGCGGTATTCTTGAGGTCGTAGGTAATATCCCGGACGCTTTTATCGACCCCGGCCAAAATCTGGTTTGCCTTTCCGGCGGAGTCCGCAAGCTTCATTTCGT
The DNA here is from genome assembly GCA_043805145.1 of Pseudomonadota bacterium. Lineage (GTDB taxonomy): Bacteria > Desulfobacterota > Syntrophia > Syntrophales > Fen-1087 > JAPLJM01. Next base: position 62,232 of record JAZDIK010000106.1, read on the forward strand.
CAAGATCCTCTCTGATTTTGCCGATCAGGGCGCGCGTATCCGCAAGGGTCCCCCGGGTCTCTTTCAGGACATCTTCCAGTTTCCCCTCCGCCGTCAGGCGGTCTATCTGCCCGACGGCATGATTCAGATGGGCCGTGGCGGATTCCATATTGTTGACGATATTTTTCATTTTTGGACCGTTCACAATGTGATCGATCCCTCCGGCAATGCTTCGAACTTCCTTAAAAATGCTTTTGATATCCACCTTGTTCATTTCCGAGACGATCTTATCCACCATGGAAAGGATATACATCGAATCCGACGGACGGGACGGGATGACCGGATATTCCGCGGGAAAGCCGATCTGCGGCGACAGATCCCCTTCCTCTTCGCTCTTCCGGTCCAATTCAATGTAAACAATGCCGGTCAGTCCGGCTGATTTCAACTTGGCGGTGAGGTTCTTTTCATCGCCGCCTTTCATGAAGATTTTCATCACCACTTCGATGAGTTTGTTGTCCGGGGCCACCTGGATGGATCTGACCGTTCCTGCATTGACGCCACGGTATTTGACATTGGAATCCACGGACAGCCCCTGAACCGATTCATCGAAGTAGGTCACGAAAAGCACGCCTTTCTGAAAATATGTTGAGGCGCCCAGCCAGACGATAACAACGACGGCCAGAACCAGGCCTGCCGTTACAAAAATACCGATCATGAATTTCGATTGCTTACCTGCCATGTGCTGCCCTCTGCGCTTTTATTTCTTCATGCGACCGGTTGAAGAAGTTGATCACCCGCGGATCATCCGAATTTTCCTTAAGCTCAGCCGGAATGCCTTGAGCGATAATGCCTTTTTGGTTTTTATCGAGCATGATCACGCGGTGTGCAATACTCATGATGGATGCCAGATCGTGGGATACGATGACCATGGTCGTCCCCATGCCTTCGTTGATGCCTTTAATGGTGTTATCGAGATCTGCCGCAGTCACGGGATCGAGCCCCGAGGAAGGTTCATCAAAAAAAAGGGTCGTCGGATCCATGACCATAGCACGGGCCAGTCCGGCCCTTTTTTTCATCCCCCCGGACAGCTCCGCGGGCATGTGATTTCCATAACCGGCCAGATTAACCATACCCAGCTTTAGTTTGACAACCATTTCAATCAGGGCGGGCGAAAGCCGTCTCTGCTCGCCCAGAGGAAGGGCTACGTTTTCTGCCAAGCTCATGGAACCGATCAGGGCGCCGGACTGAAAGAGCACGCCGATCCTGCGCCGGACCATAGCCAGTGCCCCCTCACTACCGGTGTTGATATCAATGCCTTCAATCATGACCCTGCCTGCCGAGGGTCTGTAAAGTCCGATCATGTTCTTCATCAACACTGTTTTTCCACAGCCGCTGCCGCCGACAATCACAAATATTTCGCCCTTGAATACCTCAAAGTTGACATCCTGCAGAATAATATCATTGCCGAACTCCATGCGGAGGTTTTCAACGACGATGACCGGTTCTTTGTTCAATTTCCCCTCCCAAGACCCAACGTCAACGAATATAGTACAGAATGATCGCAAATGCCGAATTAGCAAGAATAATCAAGAAGATGGCCGACACAACCGCAGAGGTCGTTGCCTCTCCCACCGCATCGGCGCCCCCCCTGACCTGAAATCCCCGCTGACAGGCAATGCCGGAAATGAGTATGGCGAAGACGATAGACTTGATCAGACTGGAGACGACATCAAACACTCCAAAACTGTTGATGCTCTGCTGGAGATAACCATTAGCCGTCAGATCCAGCCCCAATATGCCGACCATCATGCCGCCGATAATGCCGAATAATGCGGAATACACCGCCAGCAGCGGTACAACAACAATGGAGGCCAGTACCTTGGGAATGGCCAGAAACTGGACGGGATCGAAACCCATGGTTGCCAGGGCGTCGACCTCCTCGTTGATGATCATGGATCCGATTTCGGCGGAAAATGCCGACCCTGATCTTCCGGCAACGAGGATAGCGGTCATCATGGGACCCAGTTCCCTGACCATGGCAAACGCCACAAGCGGGGCAACGTAAGTCGTGGCGCCGAATTGTTTCAACTGCAGCGAGGACATAAAAGCCATGATGACGCCGATCAAAAGACTGATCAGCGTAACGATGGGGAAACCGTCAACGCCGACCTTTTGCATATACAGAAATACGGCATTCCAACGTACGACCCTGGGGCGCCTGATAACATGAACCAAGGCTGTCAACAGTTCACCGACAAAAGTCATCACCTGCCGGAAATCCTCTAACTGCCTTTCCGCGGTTGCGCCTATAAGATGGAAAATGCCTTCCGATTCCTTATCCCGGAGGAGTGGCTCGATGCGCAGGGCCTTCATATTGAGCAGGCCCATGACCCCCCGCAACGGTTCACTAACGTGTAAAAACTCAAAGGGGATGCCGGCTGCCTTCGCTCTTTCTTCCAGGCGCAGCAGCATCATCGCGCCGGCGCTGTCTATGGATTGTACACCGGACAGATCTGCTGTGATCCGCGCAGGCGTTCTGTCCGTCCAGAAGGCTTCCATATCGGTATTCAGGCTACCCAGTCCCCTCAGGTCCATCCGGCCGGAAATCAACAGCGTGACCCGATGGTCGTTGTCTTCCAGAATGGATAATGTATAATCGCTGGGACGATTTTTCACGGGGCGGCCCTCAGACACTCCAGCAACCACGACTTTCTCATCCGTACTGCCTCATATATCCGCGGATATACTGTTCGAGTTTGTCCCGGGGCTGGAAGATCCCGAAATGTCCTTCACAGAGAATATCCGCCCGCAGGGCAATCAATCTCTCCATGGATTGTCTCCAGTCTTCAATACTGGACCGGAAACCGGACATGAAGGGTCCATGTATGTCCTGACCGAACAGAATCCGTTTCCCCGCACGGTCAAGATAGACGGCAATGGAACCCGGCGTATGGCCGGGCGTGTGCAGGCAGTGCAGTTCCTGTTCCCCGAAGCGCATGATTTCATGGGCGCCTGCGAGCCTTCTATCCACGGGAGTGGGCGGAAACGTCGTCTCGTACCAGTTTGCCGCCGTCATGACCGGGTCCCCTTGCTCGACGGCATCGGCGTCCAGATCATGCATGACAATCCGGCAGCCGAATTGATCCCGGAACCAAGGGGCCGAACCGATGTGATCGATATGACAGTGCGTCAGAATCAATGTGGAGATCGCCTTCGGATCCAGTCCGTGCGATTCCATGTTTTTCTGAAGAATCCGGGAACTGCCGCCGGCGCCAGCGTCGATCATGACCAGTTCGCCGTGAAAATCGATGATGAATACCGTGGCGTCATCGGATCGGGAAATGTTCGGCCCGCCGATTAGATAGACGCCTTCCGCGATGATCTCTGCGCTGACCATTGCCTTTACCTCGACCGGAGTGATCCGATTACGTCTTGAATATGCGTCATTTGATGCTTCCGCAGATATATTTCAATTCCCGCGACAATATTAGAGATAGTCTGCGGGTTGACAAAATTGGCCGTGCCAACCTGAACCGCCCGTGCGCCGACGATGAGATATTCCAAGGCGTCATCGGCCGTCATAATCCCGCCGAGACCGATGACCGGAATGGAGATACGGTTGACAACCTGCCAGACCATGCGCAGGGCCACCGGCTTGATGGCCGGTCCCGACAGTCCGCCCGTGATGTTCCAAAGGTGTGGTATTCTTTTTTCCACATCCACGGACATGCCCGTAATGGTATTGATCAGGGAGACGGCATCCGCCCCGGCCGCTTCCACGCTTTGTGCAATCATGGCAATATCCGTCACATTGGGTGTCAGCTTGACGATCACAGGCAGATCCGTCGCTTCCTTGACCCGGCGGGTGACCTCGGCGGCCATTTCGGGATCGGTCCCAAAAGCGATCCCTCCTTTTTTCACATTCGGGCAGGAAATGTTGACTTCCAGGGCGTGGACGCCCTGCGCCTCGGTCAATTTTTGGGCAAGAAGCGGAAATTCGTCAACGGATTCTGCGTAAATATTGGCAATAACCGGTGTTCCAAACTGTTTCAGAAAGGGCAGCTTGGTCTCGATGAAAGCCCGCACACCGATATTTTGCAAACCCACGGCATTGAGCATCCCGCATGGGGTTTCCATGATTCTGGGCGGCGGATTCCCCATTCGCGGTTCGAGCGAAAGCCCCTTGACGACAATGGCCCCCATTGTATTCAGATCCATATAGGGCGCATATTCCTCGCCATATCCAAAGGTTCCGGAAGCGGCCATGACCGGATTCCTGAGTTTCAGGCCCCCGATATCAACGGCTAGATTTGATGAAACGATATTTTGCTCTAATCCCATATGAGATTCCAAAGATTAAAAACAGGTCCTTCCCGGCAGACTTGCTGGTATTGCCTTTCCCCGTTCGATCCCCGGACGGCAACAGCGCACCCCAGGCAGGCGCCAAGGCCGCATGCCATGCGTTCTTCGAGGGAAACCTGACAGGCCAGCGGGTACTGCAACAGAATTTCCGATAATCGCCGGATCATTCCGAGAGGACCGCAGGCACAAATCAGCGTATCGTCCAATGGGTAAGATTTGATCGCTTTCTCAAGCGGTTCTGTCACCAGGCCCGGATGGCCCATGCTGCAATCGTCCGTACAGATCTGGAGATTATCGCACAAGCAGCGGATGGTTTCCATCTCCAGAAGTTCACCGATCGTTTTTGCCCCCATATAAAAATCAATTCTGAGCGAACGATCCGGTCCCTGCGCCTGGAGGCAGGCCAGTAAATAACGTAGCGGGGCGATGCCGACGCCTCCAGAGACCAGGATCACATTGTGGATGTTTGATGGAATGTCAAAAGGGCGCCCGAGCGGACCTGAGATGTCCACATCCTCACCAATTCCGAGCTTTGCAAACAGACGCGTCCCCTGCCCGGCAATGCGATAGAGTATCTCGATTCGGACATCCTGCGCCTGACGGTGAAAGCCGCTGACACTGAAAGGCCTTGCCAGCAGCATATCCTTCCTGCCCTTCAGGCGGATCATGACAAACTGGCCCGGGAGCGGCGGTGCAAACGATAACGGCAACAGCAACGACATCAGATAATGCCCGTCCTGCACCTCTGTATTTGACGTGATCGAACCGCCCGTCATGAATTGCCGCATGTTAACATGCACCCTGTCTTTAAAGTGGCTTCGTTGCGTCTCGAAAATCTTTTCCGCCAGGAAGCAATAGTTAGGACCGGTGAAAATTGGTTCGCAAGCGGCGAATGAAAGATTTTTCGACTTTCCAGAAATTAGACTAATTTATAGATTTCAAACATATTTGAGCCCTATCATACTTCAAGCGAAAAAGATTTTGAGCTGCGGCGAAGCCATTTTTCACCGGTTATTCAAAACTCTCCATGGCTTTATCTATTGATCGGCCACCGGCCGGAGCTCGGCGGACATGATCAGAGCGTCTCCCCCGGTTTCATCGTAATAGCCCTTTCTGACAGCGACAACCTGATATCCGAATGTTTTATAGAGCTTCACGGCCGCTTCATTGGTTCGTCGAACCTCCAGTGTCGCCCTGGACAGGTTTTGCGCCAATGCCTGGTCCGTCATGGCCTGAAACAAGCGCCTGGCGATACCGCGCCGCTGGACGGGCCGGTTGACGATGATTTTATGGAGCTGCAGTTCATCCGCCGCCATCCAGAAGGTAATAAAGCCGTCGATCCGGTCGCCATACTCATGTTTGCCGACGGCCAACAGTGTATGAGAGATGGGTAGCTGCAGCTCGCGCCGAAAGATATTTTCTGTCCACGGGTCTGGATCCTCAGCGTAATCGAGGGCTGTTACAACCGGCACATCCGCCATGACCATTTTCCGGATTTCAACGTTATGCAGACGCTCACTTGGAGAAGCCATAGGTCCATTCCCAGATCATAAGCATCGCGACAAAGGCCGCACAAAAGAGTCCGATCGCACCTTGCCGTTTGATGGTTGTCAGGGCCACGGCAATGCCCAGCAGGGGGATAAAAAAATAGCTGAGCGTCAGGCCCCGGTAGACAAATGGCGGCAACAGAGGAAAAACAGTAATCAGCAACCATGTTCCAATCGCGACGGCAATAAAAATAAAAAAAGCCGATGAGATGAAAGATTTCAAAAAGGCCTGCCAGTGCTGCCTTTCGATGCCGCGTATATCGGCTTTGTCCGCCAAGCTGACGGCCTTTTTCGCAAGTCCGTCGTTCGAGCGGATGATCCAGGTGTCGAGCTGCTGGCCCGCATAACCCAAGGGCAGGAAGGCAAGCAATGCAAAGACGGTCAGTTCCCGTGATGGGTGTCCGAGGTATTCGCCGGCACCGACTGCCGTGGCCGTGACAATGACAGTCGTTATGGTTTCGTTTGGGGGGACATATTTTCCGATGGGGATGCGGTCGATCCAGAGCAGTTCGATCAGTGCGCCGCAGAGAAGACCTGTATACGGATCGTTGAGAATCCATCCCGTCAAGGGACCCGAAACGACCGGTCTCGATATCATGATCTGCATGAAGATCCGGTCCAGGCAAAGGGCCCCACCGGTCAGTGAAACCATCAACGCTTTCCACAACATGATAAACCCGTCAGCATTCATGATAAAAGACATTAGAAAAACGGTTTCGCCAAATAAATTAGGGTTCGAGAGATCGGTGTTATCAGGCGCCGATCATCGTGAGCATCTCGCGGATATTGATCGGTTTTTCCCTTGGCACACACCGGATATCGATATTGACGCCCTTGTCCATCAATATTCTGATTGTTTTTACGTCTTCCTCACCAAGCAGGACGGAGGGCGAACACTGTTTGAGGCATTCTTCACAGTAGACATTGCCGATGTTGAGCCTGTCAAAGACAAACCCCCCCTGGAACGCTCGTAAGGCGTCGGCAATGATGGAAAAAAGGACAATGGTTTTTCTGCCCGAACCTCTGCGGAATTTGAAATGATTTGCAAAATCCTCGACATTGCTGATGATCACGTCGACTTCGCGCGGCACCGCCATTTTAATAACCGTTTCTCTGAAGAAGTCGCTGGCCACAAGATCGTCAACAACGATGATCGTGGATGATTTGGTGAAAGGAACCCAGGCCTCCAGAATTTGACCGTGAATCAAACGATTATCGACGCGCACGAGCACAATATCCATTCCTGTGCACCTAACGTAAAATCTGTTTCGCTGTCAACCGGGCGGCAGGCAGGTCGCCGTATGCACCGATGTCGCACGAAAGGTTCAGTCTGGGACTTTCTTTTTTAGAATTTCGCTGGCCAGGTAGATATTTTTTCTTCCGTAATCCTTGATATGGTTGGCAAAATCATGAAGATTCATTGTTTCTCTGATATCGGTCAGCTTCAGTAACATGGGTAGGTTGACGCCTGTGACCACCTCCACTTTCCCTGCCTTGAGCAAAGATAGGGACAGGTTCGAGGGGGTCCCGCCAAACAGGTCGGTCAGAATCAAAACCCCTTGTCCCTGATCCAGTTTCTTGATTGCCGCCGTGATTTGCTTTGTCAAATCTTCCACACCTATCGTCTGGTCCATGGAGATATGCATGACGCTCTTGAGCGTCCCTTTGATCATTTCCGCCACTTTCAAAAACTCACTTCCCAGATTGCCGTGGGTGGTTATCAAAACACCGATCATGGATTGCCCCCCCTGTCTGACAAATTTTAAATTTATGCTAATTGATTCTCCTCAAATTGTCAAGATGAACCGGTGTTTTACCAAAGGGCGTCCCGCAAGCCGGATGTTCGTTGAATACATCGTGATATTGCTGAAACAAAGACATCTTCAGTGCTCCATATCCGGACCTGCTTCCTCGCCCGTGTTATCCCCGTGTAAACGAGTTCGCGCGTCAAAATGGGCGCATCATGATCCGACAGGACAAGCAGGACCGCATCAAACTCGGATCCTTGGCTTTTGTGGACAGTCATTGCATATACCGTCTCGTATTCGGGCAGACGCTGGGGAGAAAACCGCCGGTACTGACCGGCCCCGTCAGGGAAAACAGCCGATAGTTCGCCATTTTTATCGGGATCGGCCAGGATCAGGCCAATATCTCCATTGTAAATCCTGAGTTGGGGGTTATTACCCGTAATCATGACTGGCTGACCACAATAGCAGGGCCTGCCGAAGGTGATGAGGTGTTCGGCCTCAAGAATATTTTCAATGTGCTGATTGATCGCCGCAACGCCAAAAGGACCCCGCCGCAGGGCACACAAAATCCGGAAATGATCAAAGGCTGTAAAAATATCATCCCATGCCGCACCGGCATGGATCAGGTTCAGATAATTTCTAAAACCATTCAGGACAAATGGTTTCAGAATCCTTTCAAGATGACCGGGTTTCGGTAAAGATGACCAGAAAACATGCTCGCCGGAATGGGATGTCAGTAACTGCAGAAGCTGTATCCCTTCCCCACGGTTAACAGCCGCGCCGGCCTTGCCGATGCCGCTGCGGTCTGTGAAGCGGTAATTCTTACGGAGCTCGATGATACAATCGTGGACACCCGGCGTTTCCGTCACTTCGACATATTCTGCGAACCGACCACCCGTATAAGGCATGATCTCCTTGAGAATCTCACGAGAAAAAAGATTGGCCGGAGATCCTCCGCACAAATCACCCAGGACTGCGCCGGCCTCTACGGAAGCCAACTGGTTCTTGTCTCCAAGCAGGATTAATCTGCCATTTTCCGGCATGGCCTGAACCAGCTTTGACAGGAGGGGCAGATCCAGCATGGATGCTTCGTCGACCACAACAATATCAAGAGGAAGGAGATTCTTTTGATGATGGCGGAAATAGGGAGACCCGTGGAGGCTTCCCAGAAGCCGGTGGACCGTTGATGCATTTTCCGGAATGCGCGCCTTGATTGTGGGATCACAGGCAAGGGCCTGTTTGGCCGACCTGATCGCATCCTGAAGCCGGGCTGCGGCTTTACCGGTCGGCGCTGCAAGCGCTATTCTCTGCTTTGTCTCCGGCGCCTGCTCCAGAAGCAAGGCGAGCATTCCGGCAACGGTCGTTGTCTTGCCCGTTCCAGGGCTGCCGGAAATCACTAAAAACGTTTTAAAGCAGAGCATCAGCGCGGCGATTTTCTGCCAATCGGGCTCATGTTCGAAGGTTCCGGGAAAGAGTCGCTCGACGCAGCGTAGATCAGGCCGCCGGATTATTGTCCCGGGCCGATGGAATGCGAGGCGCTTGATTCTATCAGCCAGAATGTTCTCATACTCCCAATAACGGTAAAGATAAAGGCGGGATTGTTTATCCAGAATGAGCGGCTTGAACTCTCCCGGTACGCCCACCGCCTGACAATCCAACAGCTTCATTCGCCAGTCTTTCAATTTCGGCGCCGTAAAAACGTCTCTGTATTCGTCGCAGTCAATGATCCGGCGACGCTCCCACGTCTTTAAATCGAGGCACACATGCCCTTCCGCAACATGATGACTCAGCAGCGCTGTCGCGTAGTATAGCTCGGGCGTGTTTTGGCCGGAGAGAGATGTGAGGAAGCGGGCGAAATGGCGATCCAGCGCGGAAAAAGAAAATTTTTGTTCCAAAAGGCACCTCGAACCCAAATCCATCGGATGGGAGGTGTCTATCATAGCACAAAGTTCATAAACTCGCAAAAGGGCGAATGACTGTGAACTTCAATCTGAAAGGATTATTGCATAAGAATGATGCTGATGCGCCTGTTCCGGAGGTCTTTCGGATCATCCTTGTTAAAGAGATCCTGATCCGCATAGCCGACAACCCGCGCGATCCGTCCGGGATCAATCCCGTTATTTTCAAGCTCCCTTCTGGCCGCAGAGGCGCGCGATGTGGACAACTCCCAGTTTGTTTTCTGGGCGGTTTTGAAAGGGGTGGAATCCGTGTGCCCTTCAATGACAATCCTGTTTGGCTTGTCGATGATGTTTTCGGTAACAAGCTTGATGATCTGGCGGGCCTTCTCTGTCGGTTCATCGCTTCCCGTGCGGAAGATCTCACTACCCTCATTATCGACAATCTGAATGCGAATCCCTTCATTGGTCACATCGACAAAGATCTGATTTTTCGCTGCCTGCAGATTGGCTTCGATCGCCTCCCGCATCCTTCTTGCAATATCCTCAGCAGGTATTTTCGTGGCCGGACTCAGTCTGAAGGATTCTTTCTTCGTGCTTCGCCCCATATCGAGGACACCGGCCGACTTGTCCAGAACAGAAGTACCGGACTGTTGAGTCTGCTCCTTAAACAGACTAAAGTCCGTGAAATACTGGGATAATGCGATTCTCTTCTCCGGCGAGACCATGGCCAAGAGCCACAAAAGCAGAAAAAAGGCCATCATGGCCGTGACGAAATCGGCATAGGCTACTTTCCATGCTCCCCCATGATGCCCTGCATGTTCTTTTTTCTTGACCTTTTTGATGATTATTTTCGCTGGACCTTCCATATCTATTTACTCTTCATGAAGGCTTCTTCGACCTCGGCAAAAGAGGGCCTCATATCCACCGGGACGACACGCCTGCCAAATTCAACGGCAACTTTCGGAGCGGATCCGCCAAGGAAAGAAACCAAGGCAACTTTGATGACCACCAGATATTTAATTTTCTCATGGGCTGAAAACTCGAGGTTTCGCCCCATCGGACCAACAAAACCATAGCTCAACAGCACACCCAGGAAAGTTCCAACCAGGGCCGCGCCGACGCTCTGCCCCAGCACATCGGGCGGTTCCTTCATTTTTCCCATGGTAATGACGATGCCGAGCACCGCGGCCACGATCCCCAGCGCAGGCAGGGCGTCCGCCACGTTGCTGATAGCTTTGGACGGCTGCAGCTCTTCCTCCAGATAACCTTCCAGTTCCGAATCGATCAGTGCTTCCAATTCATGCGACGCAATAGTTGTCGTCATGACGGTCCGGAGCGTGTCGGTGATCAATTCCACGGCATGATGATTTTTCAATATTTTTGAATATTTGCTGAACAATGCACTCTGTTTCGGGAAGTCCACATCGGACTCGATGGAGACCAGCCCCTGCTGTCGGATCTTGTAAAACACGCCGTTGAGCAGCATCAAAATGTCAATGTAGTCCTTTTTAATATAGCTTGTGCCACCTGCAAAAATGCCGATCAGGGCCGACACAGTTGATTTGATAACTTTCAGGGGTGTGCTGGTGAGGAATGCGCCAACGGCGGCGCCGCCGATGATCAGGAGTTCCGAGGGCTGCCACAGAACCGAAAGGTTTCCGTGGTGCCACAGATAGCCTCCGATGACACAGCCTATCACAACAAGCATTCCGATAAATGCAAACATGCTTAGTTCCTCCTCTCTCGGAGGATTTCCCTTTCCCGTTCAAATACGAACCGGACAATCATATCCCGGATAGAGTCATCCATATGAATATAGTGGACCGCAACAAAATGACAGTCATTGATGAGATCAGATTTGACGACCTCGCCATAGATGATCAGGATGACAGGCTGCTGAAATGTCAGCATGATCTTGATTTCAAGAACTTCCCCGAGGGGGATTGCCTCCGGCACGGAAAAGCTCATTCCCCCGCCGCTGATGTTGACGGCCTTGTAAGGAAGTTCGAAATAACCGTCCTGCCGCAGCTTCATCAGATGAATGATCGTATCGAGTTTGGAATTCAAGATTTGAAGCCACTCTTCAAGAACCGGGTCCGTGTTTCCCCGATCGGAAAGATTACTGTGTTCTGAAGCAATGTTGTCCCCGGCTATTCTTGCCTGAACGTAAGGCCTTTCCTCCGTCAGCACGAGGCGATACTCGCAGGGAACATAAGCATCGACTCTCGAATACTCACGCCTCAAGTTCTCAATATACTGGTGCATCCCCATGAATGTTTCCTATGCATCACCGAAATGCCTAATCTTGCTCGCTGCGACAGAATTTCAGCTCAATCCCCATGCTGTTGCATCTGCCCGGCAGGATGCCTACGGTAAATTCGTCATTGGCATATGCAAGCGAGATGCCATAGACATAAGCCACTGATATGTGATTCCACTGCAATCGATACGGACGCACCTGGTGTCACGGGAAAGGAAGTCTTCTCTGTGTCAATATTCCGTCGCCGTAAAGACCGGACTGCCGACAAGAGACACTTCGATGTGCCTGGAAAGATCTATGGAGAGGCGAATCCTGTCAAGGTTTCGACATGGGGAACAGGTAACTGACAACTGACGAACACGACGCTATTAAAACCAAAACAGATTGGTTCTTTTATTCCGAAGAGTAATGAGGTGGTCGTGTACAAGAAATAAAATAGCGAATCTGGTATATGCCTTGCAAAGATATTCGAAGAAAAGCAAAATATCATTGCGGGGTCATAAACCGGATTTGATCCGATAATCGGCGGGGACAAATGCAAAAATATAACAATTTTCCTGGATTGGATTGACATGATCAATGAAGAAAAAGCAGCTGTGATGCTTTTATCGCTGCATGAAGATATGGCTGCCGAGGTTATGAAAAATCTTCGTCCGGCTGAAATCAGACGAATCGGCAAATATATGACCCGTATTCAGACCATGTCATCGGAAACGATGCAGTCGGTCGCCAAAGAATTCATTGTCATGGCCAAGGAAAAAGGCGGCAGTGTTTCTTTCCGGGACGATAACATGAAAAATATCATGACGAAGGCCCTTGGAGAAAAAGATGCTCAAGAAATCCTGTCTGAAGTTTCCGGTAACCAGGGCATTGATAACCCCATTACGGAGAAACTAAGAGATATCGACCCCAAGCTCTTGATGGAATTCACAAAGACAGAGCATCCGCAAACCATTGCCTTAATTCTCGCTCACCTGGCGCCGGAACAGGCGGCTGTCATGCTGGAGGGTCTTTCCAGCCCTATGCAGATTGAAATAACCAAACGCATGTCAACTTTAAAGAGTGTGCCTCATGAGTTTTTGGAAGATGTCGCCAAGACACTTGAAAGGGAAATTGTGACGGGCAATATTACAGACCAGCAACTTGGCGGAATCAAATTCATGTCGGAAATCCTCACGAGAATGAACCGTTCCAGTGAAAACGCCATCATTTCTTCTCTCGAGGACGACGATGCTGAACTGGCGGCCCAACTCAGGGGACTGATGTTCACCTTTGAGGATGTCTTGAAGCTCGATGATAAGAGCCTTCAGGAACTTCTGCGTGAAGCATCCACGGAAGAACTGGCAAAAGCCTTAAAGCTTGTCGATGCGGCCGACCGTGAAAAGATTTATAAAAACATGTCCAAACGCGGTGCGGAAATGTTGAAGGAAGACATCGAAATGATGCCGCCCATCCGTTTGTCGGAGGTTGAAGCCAGTCAGCGGGCGATTCTCGACATTACAAAGAAACTTGAAAGTGAAGGAAAGATTATCATCATGCGCGGTCCCGAAGAGGACGGATTTGTTTGATTTTAGGGTGTGTTATGTTTAATTTCAGGATGCAGACGGTTCTTGATGTCAGAAAAACCCTTGAAGATAAGATCATCTCCGAATTTTCCGGACATCAAAAGGAACTGCAGCATGAAACGGAGAGTCTTCGGATCATTCAACAACAGAAGGCTGCATTGATTGATTCATTAAGAAACATAAAGGATAAAAAGGTTCCTGTTTCTGAAATCGTCATGAAATCCGCCCATATCAATACATGCCAGGAGGAGGAGACCATCCAGACAGATACGGTGCGGACCCTGAAAAAAAAACTGGACAAAAAAAGAGACGAATTGCTTGAAGCCACCAAGAAAAAAAAGGCCATGGAGATCTGCAAGACACAACACTTTGAAAAATATCAAGCCGAAGAAAGAATACTTGAGCGAATGGCCATTGATGAACTGGTCATTGCGGAATATAACAGGAGAAAACAGGAGTGAAAAGGATTATCATTGCCAGTCAGATCGTCATTATTGCCCTGTTTGTCACCAAGGTTATATTTCTTATGATCGGCTTTCAGAATGCACCTGTTTTTTCGGCCTTCTCCCTAAGCCATTCGGGACAGGCCATCGCGCAAACGCCTACGAAAGTACCTGTTCCACCCGTCAGAGATGTCGGTGATGACGGCCTCCAGGGGGAGCGGGATCTGATGGCGCTGTTGCAAAAAAGACAAAAGGACTTGGATGCAAGAGAAAGCACGATCAAGGCGGAAGAAGAAAAGATCCATGAACTTAAAAAGGATATTATGGTGAAGATCGACATACTGAAGGCTCTTGATGCCCAACTCAGCGTAAAACTTGACACCGAAAAAAACAACGATGCAAAGCGCCTTAAGGATCTCGCAAAAGTTTACGAAGCGACCCCGCCACAAAAAGCGGCCGCCATGTTGGAAAAACTGGAAACCAAAACGGCGGCCGGCATTACCATCAATATGAAGCGTGAACGTGCCGGTTTGATCTGGGGCTATCTGAATCCGCAAAAGGCAGTTGAAATTACACGTGAGATTACAAAAACGACAAAACCTTCCCCTGAGTAAGTCGAACAACCCCGAATGCTCCCTGCCGGTATTTGACGTTAACGTCAAGGGATTGGCATGTCTTTCCCTTTATCCCCATATCAATCATTAATTATCATGAAATCTTCCGGACCGTCTTCCCTTGTTGGTACATTCCTTGCTGCTACTCATGGGCGGTGTTTCAAATGACCATCTTGAGGGCTCTGTGGATTTTGCAACCATTTTTGGAATTCTTGGCGGATTCAGCCTGGTGATCATCGCCATGGCCTCCGAGGGCGGTCTTACATGGTTTCTGGATGGACCATCAGCTATGATCGTATTGGGAGGCACGTTTGGCGCCGTTCTGATCAATTATCCGATCACCGAGGTTTTGGGTGTGATCAGAGTAGCAAAGAACGTTTTTCGCGGCAAGACACAACAAACAGGCGCTGTCATTAATCAACTTATTGAAATGTCGAAATTATCGCGTCGCGAAGGCATCCTCTCTCTCCAGAAAGTGATCAAACAGACCAAAGATCCTTTCATGATTAAGGCCATCAATCTTATCGTAGACGGAGTGGATTCCATCCACATATCAGAAATGCTGGAAACAGAGCTTGATTTTATTAGTGAAAGACACCGGCTTGGCGCAGAGATATTCACAACCATGGGCAGCTTTGCGCCCGCGATGGGTCTGGTCGGCACATTGATCGGCCTGGTTCAAATGCTTAAGCAAATGAACAATCCCAGCACCATCGGTCCCGCTATGGCCATAGCCCTGATCACGACTTTCTACGGTGTTGTGCTGGCCAATCTGGTGTTTCTTCCCATCGCGGGGAAACTCAAAACCAAGAGCGCCCAGGAACTGCTCCTGAAGCAATTAATCATTAACGGGATTCTTTCCATTCAGGCTGGAGACAATCCAAGAGTTCTGGAGCAAAAGCTGCATTCCTATATTGCTCCCGGAGAGAGGCGATCCCGGTTCCACCATGGTTAAAAGAATCAGAACATCGCCCGTTGAAGAAATATCGCAATGGCAGACGATATACTGCTCTTTGATGCTTTTGCTCGTTGTGCTTTTCGTGATGTTGATTGCCTATTCATCCGTAGACAGCGATCGGATGATGCGCTTGAAAATTATCCGAAGCGTCGAGCCTGTAGCACCGTCGCAACCGTATGGCATGAGTCAGGCGATGCGGTCCCTCCAGCAGATGACTGATGATTTAGGCATGAAAAAGGATCTTTTCATTCAGAAGACCGAAGACGGGTTCAAGGCTGTTATCCCAAATCCCGTTTTGTTCGCATCCGGAGACGCCACGCTTGACGAAGCGGTTTATCCTATGCTCGACGGCATTGTAAAAATTGCCAAGCACAACGATCTGGCCATTCAGGTGGACGGTCACACGGACAATGTCCCGATAGAAACAGGGAAATTCCCCTCAAACTGGGAATTGTCGACCATGCGAGCCGTGAATATCTTGAGATATCTCCAATGGAATGGCGGCATTCCCTCAACCAGGCTGGTCGCAATCGGGTTTGCCCAATACCGGCCGGTGGCCGACAACGCCACACCTGAGGGACGCCGGAAGAATAGACGGATTGAAATCATTTTCAGGCGGGCAGTATGAAGAAATCAAATAAAGCCAGAGAAAAGCAAGCCCATTCATGGCAGTTGAGCTTCAACGATCTGATGACGATCATGCTTGTCTTCTTTATCCTGCTCGTATCTATTTCAAACATTCGCGCAGATAAAGTACAGCATGTATCGTCATCCGCTTCTCTGGTTTTTGGATCAAGGAAAGGTCAAGACAGACGTGCGGAAATGATCCGTATTCTCAGTTCTGTGGAGGGCGTCAAGGCATATATGGTTGACGGGGGGGTTTCTGTTGTCCTGGGTGAATCCTTGCTTTATCGTTCCGGCTCCGCCGATATCATTCATAAAGAGGTCTTAATGCGGCTTGGCGAGGCCCTCAAGGCAGGAGGGGGGGAAATCCGCGTCGAGGGGCACACCGATGCGCTTCCCATTGCACGTGGTTTATTCCCATCAAACTGGGAATTATCTACCCAGCGGGCCGTCAATGTCGTGAAATTTCTTGTCGGGGAATGCGGCATGAATCCCGCAATTTTTTCAGCGGCGGGATATGCGGACTCAAAACCTGTTGCAACCGATAAAAACCCTGAAGGCCGGTCACTGAATAGACGGGTTAACATCATCCTATCGTTAAAGTGAGGGAATATGGCAAAAGACAAGAAAGATCAAACGGAAGAACAGGACCAGCAGCCGAAAACGAAAAAGGGCCTATCCATGAAATGGATCATCATCATTTCCATTGTCCTGCTGATTGTCGCTGCCGGAGCCGTTGCAGGGTATTATTTTTTTTCAAAAACACAGAGCAAGAAACCGCCGGAACAAAAACCCGCAGTGGTAACCATCTGGCCGATGGAAGCATTTGTCGTCAATATTTCAGACGCCGGCGGAGAAAGATATCTGAAGTTGGTCATTCAACTTGATCTTTCCGAGCCAAACGCCGTTGCTGAGCTTGAACAGATCAAACCCCGATTGCGTGATTCCATCATAGACTTATTGACCCCCAAAACATACAAGGAGTTGATGGATTTGGCCGGAAAACAGCGCCTGAGAGAAGATATTGCCGGACGCGTCAATAACGCACTCACAAAGGGCAAAGTGACCCGGGTTTATTTTACAGAGTTTGTCGTCCAGTAAGCACAAGGAGTTTTTTAGGTGGCAAATATCCTATCCCAGGAAGAAGTAGACGCCTTATTGAGGGGAATATCAGGTGGTGATATTGAGACGGAAACGACCGATTTTCATGACCTGTCGGATGTCATGACTTATGATCTGGCCAGTCAGGACAGAATCATACGGGGACGTATGCCGACACTGGAGATGACCAATGAAAGATTTGCCCGGATGTTTAGAACCACCCTGTCATCGATGCTGCGCAAGGTTACCATAGTCAGCGCCATATCGGTTGACATGATCAAATTCGGTGAATTTTTAAAAACAATCCCCGTCCCGACGAGTTTGCACCTCTTTAAACTCGATCCTCTTCGGGGCAGCGGCTTGATGATTGTCGAATCAAAGATTATCTTCATGCTGGTTGACATTATTTTTGGCGGATCCGGAAAGAATGCTTTCAAAATTGAAGGGCGAGAGTTCACGGCCATTGAAAGCAACATCATTAAGAAAGTGGTCTTGAGCGCTCTCGGGGATATAGAGAAAGCCTGGCGCTCCCTGATCGAGTTGAAAGTTTCATATCAAAGGTCTGAGACCAACCCTCAATTTGCACAACTTGTTTCTCCGACGGATGTCGTGATCGTTTCGAATTTTGAAATTGAGGTGGAATACTCTTCCGGCATTATTTCACTGTGCATCCCCTATGCGGCTCTTGAACCTATCCGGGACAAATTACAGACCGGCTATCAGAGTGAACAATTTGAAATTGACAAAACATGGATCAAGCGTTTCAAGGCCGGCTTGCTCGCTTCAAAGGTTGATCTGACCGCCAGCCTGGGAAAAATGCAGATCAATACGGGCGAAATCATCAACCTCAAAAGAGGCGATGTGATCCCTTTGGATCGTTATGTCACCGACCCGTTGGATATTTACGTTGAAGGGGTTCTGAAATTCAGAGGAAACCCCGTTACATATAAAGGAAGTCAAGCAATACAGGTATCGCAAGTCATTTCAAGTGAAGAGGTCATTGATTATGGAACAGAATGTGATTGACGCCATGTTAAAAGGAATGGACGCGCCGGAATCCTCAGCCATGCCATCCAAAGACGATCATGAACTCCAGTGGGACGACGTTCAGAAAGAAATGGAACAATCCAAAACCGGAAAACCGCCCATTGAAGTCAGCGCTGCTTCTTTCGAGGAAGGGCAGAAAAGCGATGCACCCAGGAAGGCGATGGATCTGGATTTTATCCTGGATATCCCCCTGTCTCTCACAGTGGAACTGGGACGCAATCGAATGCTGATCAGCGAACTCCTTCAGTTGGGGCAAGGTTCTGTTATCGAGCTGTCGAAGCTGGCCGGTGAGCCTATGGATGTTTTTATTAATCAGAGGCTGATTGCGCGAGGTGAAGTTGTTGTTATCAATGAAAAATTCGGCGTCCGACTCACCGATATTGTTTCACCGGTCGAACGGATCAACAAGCTGAAGTAGGAGGCTTTGACGTGGATTCCATCAGTTTCTTCTGGTCTTTTTTCAAAATGCTGGCAGCCTTGGCCGTTGTCATCGCTCTGATGATCGTCGCCATGTATTTTATGAAAAAGTACTTTTTTCATTCTCTCCCCGATGCAAACGGGAGTGCATTGATTAACATCATTTCGACCCGTCATCTGAGCCCCAAGCACAGCATCATGCTGGTCGAAGTTCTCGGACAGGTGATATTGCTGGGTGTTTCCAATCAGCAGATGTCGATGCTCTCTGCCATCACCGATCCCGACGCCAGGGAAAAAATTAAAATTGCACGTCTCAAAGACGGTCTGCTTTCCGCTGCCGATCCGCTGTCGCAATATCGATCTCTTTTTCGGAATTTTGTCCGACTGCGAAAGGACCGTTAGACCATGCACCCAAGGCATTTCTTAATCATATCCGTCGCCGTCATCGTGATTTTGCTTCAGGCTGTCACGACATTTGCCGAACCGTTTTCAATTCCGAACGTCAGTCTGAATGTCGGTGGCAGTGTCGACTCGGGTAAGGCATCAACGGTGATACAGCTTTTATTTATTTTAACCGTCCTTTCACTTGCCCCCGCCATTCTCCTGATGCTCACTTCCTTTACACGGGTTGTTGTTGTCCTTTCTCTTCTGCGGCATGCTCTCGGTACACAACAGATGCCGCCCAACCAGATCGTTATCGGGCTGGCCCTCTTCCTCACTTTCTTCATCATGGCGCCGGTCTGGCAAAAGATCAATAATGAGGCGCTGAAACCTTATTACGAAGACAAAATCACATCAGAGGAAGCATTCAGCCTTGCCTCGGCGCCGATAAAAAGTTTCATGCTGAAACAGACTAGAGAAAAAGATCTGGCGTTGTTCGTCAAAATATCCAAAGAAAAAAGACCGGAGACACAATCGGATATTTCCCTGTCTGTTTTAATTCCTGCCTTTGTGATCAGCGAGTTAAAAACAGCATTCCAAGTTGGTTTTCTAATCTATATGCCCTTTTTCATTATTGATATTGTCGTAGCAAGCATCCTTCTATCCATGGGAATGATGATGCTTCCCCCGATCATGATCAGCTTGCCCTTCAAGTTGCTCTTATTTGTCCTGGTTGACGGCTGGTATCTGATTGTAGGATCGCTGGTCCGGAGTTTTCAGTAAAAGGAGGAAGAAACGATGAGCATTGATTTCATTGTCGGAATTATGGCGGAAACCGTTTGGACCACCTTGCTGGTCGCCGCCCCTGTGCTCATCGTCGGGCTTGTCGTCGGCGTCCTGATCAGCCTGTTTCAAGCGGTAACGCAGGTACAGGAAATGACTCTTGTTTTCGTTCCAAAAATTGTAGCCTGCCTGATCGCGCTGGTGGCGGCATTGCCCTGGATGATGAACATCCTCATCTCATTTACCCATAATATCTTCGCAAATTTTCCTATGTACATCAAATAGAGGCAAGGATAGAAATGCCGAATCTGACCACAGAACATATCCTTGGTTTCACTTTTATTTTTGTCAGAATCAGTGCGATGCTGGTCATGATTCCGGTCATGGGCGAAAGATCCGTCCCCCTCCGGGTGAAAGCAGGCTTAGCCCTGTTGATTGCCCTGCTTGTTTTTCCAGTAATTCATTTGGATATGCCTCACTTGCAGGTGGATGCGGATGCGGAAATCATCGCCATCACCCTCGCCATGACAGGTGAAGTAATGATCGGCCTTATTATTGGATTTGCAGCCAGTATGATCTTTGCCGGCATCCGCTTTGCGGGAGATATGATCGGGATTCAAATGGGGCTCTCCATCGTTAATGTCATTGACCCGGTTTCCAGCACACAGGTGTCCATCATGGCGGAGTTCCAGTACCTGTTTGCCATGCTTGTGTATTTAGCCGTAGATGGGCATCACATGTTCATCTCGGCTATCTTCGACAGTTACCGTTTCGTGACACCCTTCGCTCATCACGTTTCCGCATCCTTAATACAATCTATCCTCATGTATTCAAAAGAGTTATTTGTAACGGCGGTCAAAATCTGCGCACCCGTCATGGCTGTTTTGCTTTTCAGTAATGTGGCTCTGGGTGTAGTTGCCCGAACCGTCCCGCAAATTAATGTCTTTATTGTGGGCATGCCACTGCAGGTCGCAACGGGACTGATTATTTTTGGTTTAACCATCCCTGTTTTTGTCTCGGTGGTCCAGCGGGCGCTCGACAGCCTGAACAGGGAGATCCAGGTCTTGATGCGGTTGATGTAAAAATCAGTGAAAACTTTTTTAACGCTGATGTCATAAATCAGACGGGGTGCCCCATTCTCTTGACAGTCGCTAACCGTTCGGATCTTTCCGCTTGATTCCCCGATGATCCCCTCCCCTAAATCTCTTGGACATGCTCATGATTCTTAATAACAATAATTCAACGTATTCATGTTGTTAGTCATATTTTAGCCTCTGTTCACCATGAAAATAAGGCGGTGGCACAGGTATTGTATGTGATAGTTTTCATAAAGATCATCCGCTTCGAATCCTGGTAAAAAGCAATCGCGGAGATCCTGGCTTATCTCTATTTGTTGATGAACTCGAAACAGTCGGTATATGTGCGGATAATAACGGCAGCTTAAAAGCTCCGCAGGCGAGGCGTACTTAGGCCTACGCTGTCGTGACGAAGAATATAGCGCAACGTGAACATCCGGACTTCTTTACGAAAATGTCATTTATACGATGAGAGGATTTTCCGCCAATGTCCGATTCCATTGCTTTAAAAAAAAGTCGTTTTTCTGAAATGACCCAAAGTAGCAGCGCCATGCTGGCGATGGGTGTCATTGGCATCCTGCTCGTCATGATGGTTCCTTTGCCCACCGTTGTCCTGGACCTTCTCCTTTCGCTGAGCATCATCGTTTCAATTGTCATTCTGCTGATGTCCATGTATGTCTTGAAACCACTTGATTTTTCAGCATTTCCATCCGTGTTGCTGATCGTGACCCTTTTGCGGCTCGCTCTTAATGTTGCCTCATCGCGACTGATTCTAATGCACGGCACTGAAGGGACGGGGGCTGCCGGACAGGTCATCAAGGCTTTCGGCACGTTTGTGGTCGGCGGAAACTATGTTGTCGGGATGATCATTTTCTGTGTCCTGGTCTTGATCAACTTCGTTGTGATTACAAAGGGCGCAACAAGGATTGCCGAAGTGGCCGCCCGTTTTACACTGGATGCTATGCCGGGAAAACAGATGAGCATTGACGCTGATTTGAACACCGGTCTGATTTCCGATACAGAAGCCCGCAAACGCCGACGGGAAATTGAGAATGAAGCCAACTTTTACGGCGCCATGGACGGTGCCAGCAAATTTGTCCGGGGAGACGCCGTTGCCGGCATCGTCATCGTGCTGGTCAATATCATCGGCGGTCTCATCGTCGGCATTCTGCAGCAGGACATGCCGATTGCAGACGCCGCTCGAACTTATATCCTCCTGACGGTGGGTGACGGACTCGTTACGCAAGTGCCGGCCTTGATCGTATCTACGGCTGCCGGCATGCTTGTGACCCGGACAACGGCATCAGCAGAACTCGGCGAAGAAATCAGAAAGCAGGTTTTTGCACAGCCGAAAGCGATCTGCCTGTCCGCCGTCATGCTTTTTACATTCGCCCTGATCCCAGGCATGCCGAAGATGTCATTTATTGTTGTTGCCGCTTTCATGGCGTTTTTCTCTTACAAGCTCTTTCAGTCCAGTGAAAAAATAAAAGAGGCAAACGAGGAAACTATCCCCGTTCCCGTCGTCGATTCTTCTGCGGATCTCATTGTTCCGCTTGATCCGCTTGGTCTTGAGGTCGGTTATGGTTTGATCTCGCTGGTGGATACCTCTCAGGGTGGTGAACTTCTTCATAGAATAAAGGCCCTCAGAAAGCAGCTTGCAAATGAGATGGGTTTTATCATGCCGGCTGTGCATATTCGGGACAATCTACAGCTCAAGCCAAATGAATATCTATTTCTCATGAAAGGCATTGATGTTGCCCGTGGCGAGCTTGTTGCCGATCATTCTCTTGTCATTGTCCCGGATGAAGAAGGCGTTAAAATCAACGGCATCTCTACCCGGGAGCCGGCATTTGGTCTGCCGGCAGTCTGGATCCCTGATCGCGAGGTGGAAAATGTTCAGGCAAAGGGACTGGTCGTCGTTGATGCCGCAACGGTCGTAACCACGCATATCACCGAAATCGTCAAGTCCCATGTGGAAGAATTGCTTGGCCGGCAGGAAGTCCAGGCGATCGTCAACAGCCTTGCCGCAAGTTCTCCTAAGGTTGTTGAAGATCTGGTTCCGAAAATTGTCCCGCTGGGAACGCTGCAAAAAGTATTGCAGCGCCTTCTGAAAGAACGAGTTTCCATTCGGGACATGCTGTTGATCATTGAAACGCTGGCTGATTATGTTCCCATGACAAAAAATATCGACATTCTGACCGGCTATGTCCGCCAGTCGCTTGCCAGAACCATTACCCGGCAGTATCAGGATCGTGACAACACCATTCACGTGATCATGGTTTCTCCTGATATAGAAGATATCATCAGTCGTTCCGTTCAGCATACAGAATATGAGTCCTTTGTTTCTCCCGACCCCGGGTTGGTCAGAAAATTTATTGAAAGCGCGCATAAACTCATGGAGCGTTTTACATCTAAGGGCATTCCCCCTATCATCCTTTGTTCCGCCAATACGAGAAGTCATCTCAGAAAAATCATGGAGAGATTCTTTCCGAACATCATTGTCTTGTCCCACAATGAAATAACACCCAATGTCAATATTACCTCTTTGGGAATGGTGGAGATCTGATATGCAAGTCAAGCGATATGAGGCGGTAAGCATGCGGGAAGCCATGACAAGGATCAAACATGACCTTGGGCCGGATGCGGTTATTCTGTCGACAAAAAAAATTTCGAAAGACAAACCGCTCATTGAGATCACAGCAGCCCGGGACAGGGATATTGCTCCGGCTGAAAACCATCGTATTTCGCGTCCCGACGATGCGTTCCGATATGAGCCTTCGCTCGGCAGTCTCCGGCAAGAAATTCGCGATCTGAAATCCTGCATTGACGGATTGGCACATCATTTTCCGGTTACGTCGGATTGTTCCGATCTGAAAGAAGCGTTGAATATCCTGTGTGATACCGTTTCGGTCAGGAATGCCTTGCATTTGCATGATATTTACCTGCGGTTGATTGCCAATGGCGTTTCCCGCATCAGGGCGCTCAGGCTGATCGAAACCATCAAGAATGATTTTCCTCCCCCCCTCACAGACACCTATGAAAAAGCAGCCGGCCTCGCAGAGAAGCTCATCGCCGGATCCTTTCTAAAGGACGAAGGCAAGGAAAAGCGTATCAAGGCTTTTATCGGACCAACCGGCGTGGGCAAGACAACGACACTGGCCAAACTCGCCGCTCATTACTGTCTTGAGAAAAAAATGAAGGTCGGACTGATTACGACGGACACCTATCGCATCGCGGCTTCCGAACAGTTGAAGATCTATGCGAAAATCATGGGGCTTCCTATCGATATTGCTTCCAGCAGGGATAAGTTTTCACGCGCTTTGTCGAATTTTGCCGAAAAAGATATGATCTTTGTGGATACGCCAGGCCGGAACCACCACGACAATCAATGCCTGAAAACATTAAAGTCCATATTAACGGACAATATAGAAACCTTCTTACTGTTAAGTCCGATTGCAAGCAGAGAATATCTTTTAGACGTGGCAGATCGTTTTCGCATGTTTCACTATGATCGCATTATCCTCACCAAACTTGACGAGTGCACGCGCTTTGGATCAATGGTCGATGTTCTCGATATCATTGCTAAACCAGTCTCATATGTGACCACCGGTCAAAATGTCCCGAGAGATATTGAAAGGACAAATCCTGACAGACTCGCAAAATTGACATTCCAAAGCAGCTTGAATTAAGAGGTACAAAGGTGGACCAGGCAGCAACGCTCAGACAGATCAGCCGAAAAAAAACAACATCGCAGAGCGGCAAGGCAAGAGAAAAGACGGCCAGCCATAAGAAGAATATTTGCGTTATCTCTATCACCAGCGGCAAGGGCGGGGTTGGTAAAACAAACATTGCCGCCAACCTTGCCTATACCCTTGCCGGGATGAAAAAACGAACGCTCGTGCTCGATGGCGACTGCGGCCTCGCCAATATTGATCTGATCTTGGGCCTGACACCCGTTTACAATCTCCATCATGTCCTGAATGGCGAAAAGACCCTTCGGGAGATCATCATCGACGGACCAGGCGGCATCAAGATTCTGCCCTCCTCGTCGGGTATACAGGAGATGTCGGCGCTTTCCATGAACCAGAAATTGGCCCTTCAGGACGAATTCAAAGTTCTGCAATCGCCTCCGGAGTTCGTGCTGATCGACACCAGCGCCGGCATTACCGAAAATGTCATGTATTTCAATATGGTCGCCAGAGAAATCATCGTCGTCGTCACCCCTGAACCAACATCCCTGACAGACGCTTATGCCTTGATCAAGATCCTTTATCGGCGACATGCGAAAAAGAGATTCAGATTGCTGGTCAATATGGTCAAATCACCGGATGAAGCCAAAGAAGTTTATTTGAGGCTGGCCCAGGCGACAAACCATTTTCTGCAGCTGGCCATTGAGTACCTGGGTTACATCCTCTATGACGAAAATATGTCGAAGGCCGTCAAGAAACAGAAACTTCTGGCAGAGCTCTACCCCGATTCGCCATCCATCAAATGCCTTCGGGAAGTGGCTGAAAAGCTCTGCCAACCATCACAAGATAATGAAAATGACGGCATTGCCGGCCTCTTTGATTGAAATGCGAAGAACCATTGAATTTAAATGAACTCGAAAATGTCAATAAACGAGCCGAGGGCGTTAATTTCATATTTGAATCGATTAAGGGCATATTAGGACAGTGGATAAGAAAGAACGCGATCAATTGATCATGAAATATGCCCCTCTCGTTAAAAATATTGTCGGGAGGATGACCTATAAGCTGCCGATCGATACTGTAGATCGTGCGGATTTCGTCAATGTCGGAATCATCGGGTTGATGGAAGCGCTCGATAAATTCGACCAAAACAGGAATGTTCAGTTCGAAACCTTTGCACGCTTCCGGATACGGGGCGCCATCCTGGACGAATTACGGTCGCGCGATTGGGTTCCGCGATCGGTTCGCCATAAGGATGGCAAACTGGAGAATGCGCTCAATGCCCTGAAAAAAAATTTGGGACGACCGCCAACTGAAGACGAAGTCGCCCGTCACCTGGGAATCACGCTGGAGAAGTATTTCAAAATGCTCGATGACACCAAAAGCATCCAATTTGTGAACCGGGAAGATCTGCCGCCTGACTACATTGAATCACACAGCGCTGGAGATGTTATGGAAGCCGTCAATGACGGGAATCCTTTTGATCTCTTTGCCGGCGAAGAACTCAAACATCAATTGAAGCGCGTGATTGAGGATTTGCCGCTTAAAGAAAAGCTGGTTATCTCTCTTTATTATTACGATGAGATGACGATGAAAGAAATCGGTAGAATTCTCGACCTGACCGAATCTCGGGTCTGCCAGCTGCATACACAGGCGACGCTGCGTCTGCGTAACGTTATCAGGGATTGGAGGAATTGAATCAGTGATGACGCTGAACTGCAAAAAAAAGAAAACCTGGTCTTTTTGTCGGCATTGCCTTCAGAAAACAGTGAAGATTTAAGAGGGAGGTTGTCAATGACATGAAAATGTGCCAGTTCCCATCGACATAATTAAAGCAATCAACGCATGCTGCCGATAATATAAATACTCCATTTTTTAAGGGTATCATTTTGAGCAGTCCGATCAACATCCAGCAGAGTGTTCTGCAGACAGTAATAACGGAGCGAATTCAGCAGGTCCAGCAGCAGCATCCTGACATGCAGCAGCGCTATTTTGAGCATCATCTCAGTCAGGAAAGAACCAAAAAAATGCATAGAGTGAATGATTATGAAGAAATGGAAAATATCCGGTTTAGAGAAAAAGATGAACAGCGTCAGCGCAGGGATCAACGCAGTCACAGGAATACCGAAACACAGGACCTTGATGTGGAGGCATCCATCAACCCGGACAAAACCAGTTATATTAACATCAAGGTATAGTTGATACTCTTTTCGGTTTGATTGCATCATGCGGCAAGACGGATTTAAGTTTTTCTATAAAATGCCGATAATAATATTAACATCCTAAATAAAGGGCACGTTATGATTTCCAAGATTAAAGACACAGCCACGCCATTGATTCAGCATCCGAAAAATAAACTCACAAAAAATGAGGCAGGCAAGCTGATTGGCGCCTCATCCGCCCTGACCGAGAAAGTTAATCTTTCCACCCGGGCGAGAGACATTCAGCAGATCAGACAGATTTTGGATCAAACGCCTGATATTCGCGAGGATAAGATCCTTGAACTGAAACATCAGATTGACGGCGGAAACTATGGGATCAATGCTGAAACAATCGCTGAAAAATTAGTGGAAGAGTGCGTCATCGACCTCTTTGCCTGAAATGCGAAGCACATCATTCATTTCTGACGACATTTTTTATGCCGGTCCTCCGTTTGCCTGTTCTGACCGCTGCCACAGATCATACCTCGCCAGGGCAGATGCGGAAGAAATTTCTTAAATTACATTCCTGATGCCGTATATTAACCTGCTTCTGTCATTTGCTTACAATTCCGAATAAGCCCTTCGCTGTTTGTCTTCGATCTCTGGCACGTTAATTGCTGTCTTAGCACTGCATGAACATTCATTCTCTCATCATCTTATTCCTGCTTGTAGGCACATGGCCAGCCCATGCCGGTCAAAAGGCTTTCTTTGTCCAGGCGATGAATACCGAAAGCCATGAAAAAGCCGAATCGGTCAAAAACAGCCTGAAGCACTTCGGGAATGTGCACATCGACCAACAAGGCGACCATTTTATCGTGCGGATCGGCCCCATCAAAGACGGGAAGAAAGCCGTAAGCGTTCGTAACATCGTTAAAAATACACATCCGGATGCGTTCATCAAAAGATCCGCTTCCCGCCCGGTTGCGGTGAGGACTGCCGCTCCAGCGCCGGTTTCAGAATTAAAATTGACTCTCCCTGTTGCGGTCACGCCGGCTGTCCCGCCTGACGCGCCTGATGTGCCATCTTACATACAGCAGTCGCAAAAACCTGAAATTACTTCTAATACACCCGAACAACCTGGGATAATATCGAGCTCCCACATGCTGCTGAAGGAGGCATTGGATTCTTACAAGGCCCGTCGTTATGATAGCGCTCTCCAGCAGCTTTCTCTCTTTCTGAGCCTCTATCCCCGGGACAGCAACGCACCTTCGGCTATATTCGCCATCGCCGGCATCCAACTCGAAATGAAACGGCCCCTCTCTGCGCTTCGGATTTACAGCCATATCCTTGAGCGATATGCGGGTACGCCGGAAGCCACTGAAAGTATGATTGCATTGGCTGACATGAGCATGTTGTCGCCCGGCTTGAAACCGAGTATCGCCATCACCGGCGCACAATGGTACCTCGACCCCGTCAAGGCCTATGATATGGTTCTGTCAAAAAAACCGCCTGTCGATTCGACTGAACGAGTGCTTCTGCAGCGGATTGCAGCCCTGAGGTTGAAAGGCCGTTATCGCGAAGCCTATGATGCAGGCAATCAATTCCTTGAGCGCTATCCCCAGACAAAACATCAATATCCCCTGATAACGGCCCTCCGTTCGGACGTCGAACGCCTGATTGACGAGCATGTTGCTGCCGGAGACGACGTTGCAGTCATCAGCATCCTGTCGAATGCGCATCGGAAGGGACTGATCAGAAAGAACGACACGGATACCCTGGTCAAGGCTGCCGGCAGTTACAGTCGTCTGGGCATGACCGATGAAGCCCGGACGCTCCTGAGCGCAGCCAGACCATTTGCCGCCAGTCGAACCCCCCAAATTGATGAAGCCCTTGAGGAAGTGGCGCGGGCTGGAACAACGCCCGCAGGCTTATCTCCTACAACGGATCGTTGGCGCTTGTACCAAGCAGGTCGCCGACAAATTCGATCCTCGAA
This sequence comes from Pseudomonadota bacterium, assembly GCA_043805145.1. Lineage (GTDB taxonomy): Bacteria > Desulfobacterota > Syntrophia > Syntrophales > Fen-1087 > JAPLJM01. Next base: position 90,858 of record JAZDIK010000106.1, read on the forward strand.
TCTGTCTGAAGCGGAAAAAACATTGGCGCAGATGAGGGGAACTGACCAGGACGCATTCTGGTCAAAACTTGCCGATTTCACAATGAAAGATGGCATCTGGACGCTTAAGTACAAGGATTATTTAGAAAATGACAGATCAAGCCATTGATATCCTGAATCATCTATCCTTGGGAATCGTGCTGGCCGATGTTGACGGAAACGCAGTGCTGGTCAATAAAGCCGGGAAATCAATGCTGGCAGCCTGCGGAGGCAGTGTCCCTGCTCCGCCTGAGACGAGATTGCATGAATATCGGGTTGATCAGAATGGGAGGACGATCGAAATTACCGTCTCTCCTGTCGAAAACAACGCCCTTTTTACGTTGAAGGATGTAACAAAAAGCATCCGCATGGAAGCGCTCGAAAAACGCCGTGAGAAATACGCCGCCATGGGAGAATTGTCCGCCGACATCGCCCATGAAATCCGCAACCCCCTTGGCAGCATTGAACTTATTGCATCCCTGCTAAAAAGGGAACTCAAAAAGAAAAAAGATATTCGACGCGTCGACCAGATCATCTCATCCGTCAAGGCAGTCAACAGTAAGATTTCACGCCTTGTCCTGTTCAGTCAAACCTGCGAATTCCCGCCCGATTATGTGAATATTCATGATATTCTTGAAGAAATTCTGCATTACTCGGAACAGGTCATTGATCGGGACATGATTTATCTATCAATCCGAACCGCAGACATGACGCCTTTTATCGAAGGAAACCCCGATATGCTTCGGCAGATTTTTTTGAGCCTGATCCTGATTGCTCTTCAATCGCTGCCGGGATCCAGTCGCTTGGACATTGAAACCGTTTATATTCAGGAAACTTCATTCATAGAAGTCCATTTCCGGGCAGCCGGCCGTGATTTTCTGGCGCGCGTTTCCGGTACGGACGCAAACGCCGGTATGGGGCTGGCGATCATCCATCATATTATGAATATTCACCGCGGCTCAGTCCGGATAGAACAAAGCAGCAGGGAAAATACAGCATTCATCCTGTCCTTTCCACTGATCAAAGATAAAGATATCAACCCATTCGAAGGGAAACCATGAAAAGGCAGAAGATCCTGGTTGTGGACGACGACAGCTCAATGAGGCTGGCGGTTGCAGAATCCCTGGAAATCTGCGGTTACCATGTCAGCACGGCAGACAACGGAAAAGAGGCCCTGGCCCTGTTCAAGACAGATAGGTTCAACCTCGTCATCACAGACATGCGCATGCCCGGCATGACTGGCATGGATGTACTCACCGGCGTCAAATCGCTCTCTTCACAAACACCGGTTATTCTGATCACCGCCTATGGCACCGTCAGCGCGGCTGTCGAGGCTATGAAAGCCGGGGCGGCGGAATTCATCATGAAGCCCTTTTCTCTGGATGACCTGGAAAGCGCCGTTGCGCATGTTCTGGCCATGACCTCAAACAGGATGGAACAGACAAGCGAAGCCAACATACCGGAAATCCTGACAAGGGACGTCAAGTTCAATGCCATTCTCGATATGCTGAGAAATGTCGCCAAGAGCAAATCCAGCATTCTGATATGCGGCGAGAGCGGTACCGGCAAGGAGTTGATGGCTCGCTACATCCATCGGAACAGCAATCGCCGGACCGGCCCGTTCGTCGCCGTCAACTGCGCGGCTATCCCTCATACATTGCTTGAGAGCGAAATGTTCGGTTTTGAAAAAGGCGCATTTACGGGTGCGTCTCAGCGGAAACCGGGAAAGTTCGAACTGGCCTCGGGCGGAACGCTCCTGCTGGATGAAGTCAGCGAAATGGATATCCAGCTGCAAGCCAAGCTGTTGCGCGTTATTCAGGAGTCGGAAGTGGACTGCCTGGGCGGACGGGCGCCCATCCCCGTCGATGTCCGCATAATCGCTACCACCAACATCAATCTGGAGGAAGCCGTCAAGAACAAGACCTTTCGAGGGGATCTTTACTATCGACTTAATGTCATACCCGTCAATATTCCGCCACTGAGGGAACATGGCAGCGATATTATGCTGCTGGCCGACCACTTTTTGAAAAAGTTCAGTGCTCAAAATGGCAAATCTAAATTCACCCTGTCCCCAATGGCGATCCATGTCCTGAACCGCTACGCTTTCCCTGGCAATGTCCGGGAGCTGGAAAATATTATCGAACGGGCCACGCTGCTGACGGATAAAGGTGCAATCCAGGCTGAAACCCTCGGTCTCAACACAGGGGAAGATTTGCCCGAAACGCCAAATCCTCTCGCTCCCGCTATGGCCGCCAACGTACAAGCCGGCCAGACTACGCTCAAAGACGCTGAACTTTCGTTGATCCTGGCCACCCTTGACAAAACAGCCGGGAACAAAACACAGGCTGCAAAAATTCTGGGCATCAGCGTCCGGACGATGTGGAACAAATTGCATGAACACAACATCGCTGCCGTCGAAACCACCTGATTGGTACATGCCTTGCAAATCATTTTTGCAAAGGAGGTATTATGGAAAAGCTTTTCAATCAGACCATCAATACCATGGCCGACATGGTAGACGTCCGGGCGCGCAAGCATCGGGTCATTCTTTCAAATGTCGCCAATATAGACACGCCGGGCTTCAAGGCTTCCGAACTGAGTTTCGATCATGAACTCCAATCTGCAAAAAAAGTCAGCGTGACGAGGACAGACTCCGGACATTTGAAAGGGAAAAATGAAGGCCCAGGTTCGGTGAACTATGATATCAGGGAATCCCCTGACCAGGTCAAACTGGATACGGAAATGGCAAGCCTGTCGGAAAACCAATTGCTCTATAACGCAACGGTCGAAATCCTTGCAAGAAAGTTTAAAGGGATACAGGCCGCATTGAGGGAAACGAAGTAAACATGCTGTTCTGACAAAGGCATTTGAGGAGGTTATCATGGATATTTCTGCATCTTTCAGCCTGTGTGGTTCTGCGCTGACGGCCCAGCGGGCGAAAATGGATGTCATCACTTCGAATCTGGCTAACGCGGATGTTACCCGCACAGAAGAGGGCGGACCCTACCGGAAAAAAAGCGTCGCACTCGTGTCCGAACCGGTCAAGGACAACTTTGACAAGAACCTCCGGGATGTATTAAAAACAGTGAAGGTTGCCGAGGTGACGGAAGACGCATCGTCTCCCCGACTGGCTTACAACCCCGCACATCCTGATGCGGATGCAAACGGATTTGTAGCCATGCCAAACGTAAGCCTCATGTCCGAAATGGTAGACATGATCGCGGTCAGTCGGGCCTATGAAGCCATGGTAACCGCCTTCGATGCGACTAAAAATATGGCCCTCAAAACGCTGGAAATGGGAAAGTAATTTTTCAAGAAAGCAGGCCAGGGATGTTGTTTTTATAGCATCCGGCGCATCCGACCTATCAATCATCACGGAGGTGAATCATGATTGACGCAACCATCAAAGGGATTGGGATCAATCCAGCAACAACCGGAAGGTCGTCACAGCCGTTCGGGGCTTCCATCCCGTTTGCCGATGCGCTGAATGGCGCCGTTGCCGAAACCAACAAACTCCAGCGTGAGGCGGACAGTGCTGCGATGAACGTACTGGCGGGTGATACCGGGAGCTTGCACCAAGCCATGATTGCCCTTGAAAAAGCAGATATTTCATTCCGGACGTTGCTTCAGGTGCGCAACAGGGTGCTGGAAGCGTATCAGGAAATCATGAGAATGCAGGTTTAACATGGACACATTCTTTGCAAAGCTCATGGACGGGTTCAACACTCTACCCGCATCACGAAAAATGACTCTTGCCGCCGTGGCCGTCATCGTCGCCCTAAGCATCGGCGCCTTCGTCTGGGTCACTAACCAGGAAGATTATCGCGTCCTTTTTTCCAACCTTTCCAGCGGAGACGCAGCGAACATCCTTATAAAACTGAAAGAGAAAAAGGTCCCATACCAGATTTCCGCAGCGGGCGATATCATTTCCGTTCCTGCCGCTCAGGTATCCGAACTGCGGTTGGAACTTGCCGCGGGGGGCATTCCCCAAGGCGGCGGTGTCGGCTTCGAAATCTTCGATAATAAAACCTTCGGCACAACAGATTTTGAAAAGCAGCTCAACTACCGACGCGCACTGCAGGGAGAACTGGCCAGGACGATCAACAGTTTGGACGAGATTCAGCAGAGCCGGGTCCATATCGTTCTTCCCAAAGATTCGCTGTTCGTCGACCAACAAAAAAAAACGACCGCGTCGGTGACCATCCGGTTAAAGCCTGGCAAAAAACTGAAGCCGTCGCAGATCGATGGCATCGGGCATCTGGTTGCGAGCAGCGTGGAAGGGCTGAATGCCGCTGATGTGATGGTTGTCGACAGCCAAGGCAATATTCTCTCCCAGAACAGCGGGGATTCCCGGCTTGCACAGATGACTACATCTCAGGTGGAGCACAAAAAAAATATCGAAAAAGATATGGCCGGCAAGATCCAGACCATGTTGGAGAATATAGTCGGACCTGGCAAGGCGGCTGTCAGAGTCAGCGCAGACCTTGATTTTCGGATCATGGAAAAGACAGAAGAGCTTTACGATCCCGAATCTCCGGTCATCCGAAGCACTCAGAAACAAATAGACAAGGCGACCGGACCGATCCCTGTGCCAGGCAAAACGGCAGCCCCTGCGGCGCTTGCGGGGCCTGAGAAGGAAAAATCAGAAGAGACCGTCAATTTCGAGATCAACAGAGTCGTCAGCAAAACGGTCATGCCTGTTGGCGAAGTGAAAAAACTCTCCATTGCTGTCCTCGTGGACGGAATTTATAACAAAGACAGCAAGGGAACGCTCATTTATCAGGACCGACCTAAAAAGGATATAGACGCCCTCGAAGATCTGGTCCGGAAATCGGCGGGGTTGGACACTCAGCGTGGAGATCAGGTGATTGTGAGCAGTATGCCTTTTAACCGCCCCGAAGCGGAACAGGGGATGACCTCCCTGCCCTGGCAGGACCGGCTGGCGCCCTTTTTCCCAATCATTAAGTATATCGTGACTCTGATTGCCCTTGTGCTGATCATTTTTTTTGTAATCAAGCCCCTTATGCAGAGTCTTACAGCCGCATCCCTGAGGATAGGAACAGGAAAACTAGCGGCACCCTCCATCGGAAGAAGCGGAGGCGTGTCGGTGGAATTGAGCAGCCAGCCGACGCCTCTGGCGATCGGCGGACTCGAGGACGGATCGCTGACGGAAGTGGAGATGGCCCGTCAAATGGCTGCGCTCAATTCGAAGAAATTTGCTGAACTTCTAAGAAACTGGCTGAAATAACAGCATAAGAAGACCCTCAGGCCAAATCTTTTACAACTGCAAGGATTACCACCGGAAGATTTTTCCCAACTCTTTTGTAAACCGGCATAAATTTCCGGTTCAGACCCGCCACCCGCCGCCAGACTGTCATAACTATATGTTATTATTCATGTATTATTGTGGCATGGATCATGCTTTCTCTTTTTATCAAAGGGAATAGGCATGAAAACATTCGCAATCGCTACCAATGATGTTCGTATTCAGAAAGGCTGCATGGCCATACTGATGAAGGCGTTGGATAATAATTTTACAGAGACGCCGCATTCATCCCAGGAAGTATCATTCGCCGGTATCCTGAACAGGAGAAAAGGAACCGCATTAACCCCTGCCCCCAGCTTCAACAAAAAAGATCCGACGACGAACGACGCGGATATGACTACAGAACTCATCGGCAAAACGATTGTTGCCGATACGTCTCCAAAGGCAAAGCAGACAAATAGCCTAACCATTATATCTCCCCCGAAAGATCATGAAGAAACTCCGTCAGACAACCGGAAAGCGCCCGTTTCGATATTGATCGATGGAACGTCCTTTCCATCATATACCGATACCGTCTTCACGCAAACATCGAATCACGCAATGCCTGCACAGGTTATCGCACCTGATCTTCATGAAGAAACCTCTTCGTCCATGCCGGCCATAACAGAGAGGGGATCTCATTTTGTCCCGGCTTTTCCCGATGGTCGAATATCATTGCCTTCCAGCAATAATAAATGGCCGGAAATCTTTCTGCAGAGAGCGACAAAACCGGGCAACAGGGTATCTTCTGAAACCATACACCGGGAAGACTTTGCTCCGGCGGCAAACAACATCTTAAATATAGAAACGGCGTTTCCCCTCAAAGCACCAGGGTCTGATCAGATGATAAAAACGCATTTCACACCGACCTCTGCAAAGACAGAAAAGGCGGATGCGGCAAGCATGAATTCCATAACCTTTCAGAAAGACGGATCGGCAACCCCGGGCAAGGGGGCAGACTCCGAACAAACGGTAGAAGCCCTGCTCACATTGGTGCCCGTCAAAACGGAGAAGGCGGAAACTGCAATCATGAATCAGGCAACCGGTCATCTAGGCAAGCCAGTGACTCATGGTAATGATGCTGGTTCTGAACGAACAACTGAAGCAGGCCTTGAAACGGAATCCGCAGATGAAGGCCGGATAGCCCGACATCATTTCACAAAAGACGTCAGATATCACATCGAATCGAAATTTATGGAGCATGTTGCCAATCTCCTGCCTCAGAAAGAAGGAAGCCCCGCAGCTGAGAACATTTTTTCCCATATCCGTCGGAGCGTCGTCACAACGAAGAACGATTCTCCGTCAGCGCTTGCGCCGAAAGATGCAGAGCCCTTCGCCGCAATGCGGAATTCTGCAGCCATTGTCAACAGTGAGCGGGATCTCGCGTCCAAACCGGTTTTTCTCGATCAAGCGGAATCTTCAGAAGAATTGACCGACAGGGCTGTCACCATGATAGAGGGCGCAACCGCTGCGGGGCACAATGCCAATATCGACAAAAACAAGCCCTTGATTGTGGCGCGTGCTGAAAATCTTAAGGAGGGCGCAACCGCTGCGGGACACGATGCCAATATCGACAAAAACAAACCCTTGATTGTGGCGCGCGCTGAAAATTCGACGGAAAGGGAATCATTTTCGTTTCGCGTAGAATCCTTAAGCACAGCCCCTTTATCGGAAGCAAAAGCGCCCCTATTCGACAATCAGACAGTGAGCCGCACACAGTCAATCATTAACCAGATTATCGACGCAAAACAGGCCATGAACGGTGATTTTGGACGCATCCGGATTGTCCTGTCCCCTCCGAATCTCGGAACGGTCGATCTCAAGATCGTCGTCCGCAATGAGCGGGTTGAGGTCGTGATGACGGCTGACAACAGCAGCGTGCAGCAAGCCCTGCAGTCCCGTACCGATGATATCTGCAACGCCCTGCAGCGCCATGATCTGAAGATAGAATCCTTTCAGGTTCTCCTGCAGGATCAAAATCAAAATGCGAGCCAGAATAACAATCATGGCAGCACCCTGTTCGAACAACACCGGGAAAATCAGGCAACACAGGATTTCAAGAACAGCAATGCCATTCCCTCCCCCGCTCCTTCTCCCGCCGTCTCCTCTATTCCGGGATCGGGACTGGAAAAGGGACGAGTGAGCATATTTATTTGAGTTAACAAAGGAGATTACCATGGATACCAATATCGTTTCCGGTCTTGAAAATGTCGTCGGCAAGAGCAGTACTTCCAATGTGAGCAATACACAAATTATAGGCAAAGACGATTTTATGAAACTGCTCCTTGCCCAGTTGAAAAATCAGAACCCGTTGAATCCCATGGATGGAACTGATTTCGCAGCTCAACTGGCGCAGTTCTCCAGCCTTGAACAATTGAGCAATCTGAACGCAGAACTCAAAACTCAGGGTCTGAACCAGATGACCCTGGGTTATGCTCAGTCCGCAAACATGATCGGCAAGACCATCGCGGCACAAAATGGGAATACCATCGCAGCCGACGGTTCAACGGTTGATATCAACTACCAGTTGGCAGAAGAGGCACAAAAAATAAATATATCCATATATGATCAGGATGGAAAGCTTGTCCAGACGCTTGAAGACACAGCCAAGAAGGAAGGCATGAATACAACAGTATGGAATTGCGACATGGTGGCCAAAGGAAATTATTCCTTTCAGGTTACAGCGTCAGACATCAACGGGGGCAGTGTCGCCGCTGAAACGATGGTGTCAGGAGTGGTCACGGCGGTCCACTTTAGAAACAACGACATTTCCCTGACGGTTAACGGGCAGGAACTAGCGCTACGTGATGTTGTTTCGGTTATACAACAAGAAGACAATGGATAATCAATTCTCTTAAAGGAGGAAAAGGAAAATGGGAAGCGCAATATCAATCGGGACAACAGGCCTGACGGCAAGTTCAAAACAAATGGATGTCATCGGAAACAACCTGGCCAACTCCAACACGTTGGGTTTCAAAGCGGGCACAACCTCCTTCGCCAGCATGCTGAACCAGAGCCTTTCCGGCTCCGGAGCCATGTCTGTGGGTCAGGGGGTGGCCGTCTCTTCTATTTCAACCCAGTTCGCACAGGGGTCTTTTGAAAATACCGCTAATGCGACAGATATGGCAATCGACGGCAACGGATTTTTCATAGTAAAAGATGGTGAAGGTGCGCTCTATTATACCAGGGCCGGTTCCTTCCACATCAACAAAGAAGGATATCTGGTTGATAGCACCGATTACAAGGTTCAGGGATATAACCTTTTCAGTTCCTCTAATACTGTTGGCACGGACGATGATGACGTTCAGCTCGCGAATAATATCTCCTTGGCAAATGTGCAATCCACGGCACGTGCGACGACGGATATCAGTGTAGGTGCAAATCTCAATGAAGATGAGAGTTATGGAGGAAAATTCAACGTGACCCAGACGGTATTCGATTCAAAAGGAGCGATGCACTCTCTGTCGCTCACCTTTCAGAAAACCGAGATTGCCGGCATGTGGGGGTTTGACGCGAAGCTCGATGGCAACTTGAGCCTAACGACGGCACAGAGCGCCTGCGGCATAATCTTCGACTCAGATGGTGCGCTTTTGAATTTGTATAAAGGTGACATTACAAACGTATCAGAGTGGGGAGAAGGAACCGTTGCTGCTGCAACGGCGGTTGTGGCCGGAGATGGCACGATCGGCGGAACGGCCATAAACAACCCGGAAGAGTTGAGCCGGGGCGCCACGGGTATCGTATTAACGAAATCCCTCGCAGGCGATGGCGCCTGGACTGTCGCCGGATACGCCGGTGCGACAGCAACGCAGACAGGACTATCCCTGACTGTAGATCTTGATTCAAACACAGGTACGGGTGCGGATATCACCTTTACCCTTGCCGACACCTGGGCCGTGGGCGATCAAGTTACCTTTGATGTCGCAAACGCGGGAACCAGCGGCGTCATCTCAGGAACGACCATCAGCAAACCGGGACAACTATATAAAGACACAACAGTTGCGACCGGTCCCATCACATTAACAAAAGGCGCCGCAACCGGCGTATGGTCTGTCACGACAAATGGAGGTTATACAAACGCCCTGGCATGGCAGGAAAAAATCGACGGCGTCGAATACCTGAAAGTAGATCTTGACGGTAAGGGCGGATCGGATATCATTTTTAACCTTGGCGCCACCGCCGGAAATCTGTGGACTGCTAATGATACCGTTAGATTTGACGTCGACAAGACGGACGTTGCGTCCCAGGACCTGGCCCTGACATTCGGCGATCTCGGCAATGGAGCCACGATCGGAGAATCGACAGGTTCCCTTGCAGGTGGCGATCTCGAAAACAAGATCACCTGGAATCTCACCGGTGATGACGCCCATGAGATTACGGGCTATGCCAGCACATCCGTGGTCAAGTCCCTTTACAGCGACGGTTATTCGTCCGGTGTGCTCAAAGGTCTTTCCATTGGCTCTGACGGCATTATCAGCGGATTCTTTACCAACGGCCAGACATCGAATCTGGCCCAGATTGTCCTCGCTGATTTCCCGAATATTTCCGGACTGAAAAAGGTTGGAAATTATTTCGGCATGACAAATGACTCCGGAGAAGCCATCACAAACGCACCGGGTTCCAGAGGACTGGGAGAGATTTTATCGAATTCCCTGGAACTATCCAATACCGATGTAGCAAAAGAATTCGTTAACATGATTACGGCTCAACGGGCCTATCAGGCCAGCGCCAAGGTTATCACCACAGCGGACCAGATGCTCTCGGAATTAATGAACATCAAACGTTAACCTTAATTTCAAACATAAAGTATAAAGGCTCCGTCCCGCGGCGGGGCCTTTCAATTTCTCCATGACTTTACTGAAATGATTGATATTTTTATATAACATTTAATCCGTGGTCATAAGACCTGTCATCCATGCGACAGGAAACGGAGATGGTCCAGTGAATGTCAACATGCAACGGACAGGATTAACACGACCCGTTCCCTCCGGGACGCCGGCAAGACCTTATCCGCTGTCAAGACCGGCGCATACGCAGACCAGCTATGACGTATCGGGCGTCATTGACACCGTCGAGATCCATCGCAGCAATTTTCAGGCTTTATCGGCGAACAGGCAAGTGAAAAATCTTTCCACCGCCACCACCGGCAAGGGTGTCTACATAGACCTCTGGGCCTGATTTTCTGCAGAGTAATTCTGATCTTCCATCCCTTTCCAATCAGACATGACAAACTCATAAAAAAGTAGATAAACGAACCGAAAACGAAAACCTCGTAAAAAGTTCCGCGCCTGATTCCCGCCGACTGGTATGTAATTTGCTTTTCATCAGGACATGGCCGAGGAAAACAAAGACCAGGAGCGCACCGAAGAAGCGACGCCCAAAAAGCGCGAAAAAGCACGTGAAGAAGGACGGGTTGCGAAGAGTCGTGAGCTTGCATCCGTTGCGGTTCTGGGCGCCTCTCTGCTCTATTTTTATTTCGGTGCTTCCGGTTTGATCACAAGGATCACGGACATGATGAAGGCCCATTTCATCCGGGCCGGTTCCATGACGCTTACAATCGACAGTATCCAGCCATTCGCCGTCGATATGGTATTTCAGACCTTCGTGATCCTTGCTCCTTTTCTTGTCATGATCATCGTCGCCAGCCTCGCCGCCAATTTGCTGCAGGTCGGTTTCACATTCTCAGCAAAGTCCATTGCGCCGAAATTTTCAAAAATCGATCCGCTGAAAGGGTTTAAGCGGATGTTTTCGCTTCAGTCTCTGGCGGAACTGGTCAAAAGTATCCTGAAAATAGCCATTATTACAATAGTCGCCTGGCTTACGGTACGTAGCGAAATTGCATCAACCCTGCCCTTGATGGCCCATGAGGTGGGCGACATCATGATCTATATCAGCAAGGTATCCTTCAGGATCCTTTCCATGACCTGTTGGGTGCTCGTGGCTTTGGCCATGATGGATTATGCCTATCAAAAGTGGGAGCACGAGCGAAGCCTCAAAATGACCAAGCAGGAGATCCGCGATGAAAACAAGCAGACCGAAGGCGATCCGCTGATCAAAGGACGGATAAGGCGTTTGCAGCGTGAAACTGCGCGCAAGCGGATGATGGCAGCCGTTCCCAAAGCAGATGTGGTCATTACAAATCCTCAGCACCTGGCCGTCGCGCTTTCTTACGCACCGGAGAAGATGAACGCGCCGATCGTCGTGGCCAAGGGCGCCGACTTTCTGGCTGCAAAGATTCGCGAGATTGCGGCAGATCACCATGTTCCGGTCATCGAAAACAAACCTGTGGCACAGCTATTGTATCGGATGGTTCAGGTGGACCATGCCATCCCCGAGGCGCTTTACAAAGCGGTAGCCGAGATTCTGGCCCTTGTTTATTCGTTGAGAACAAACGGTAATCAGAACAGATCATGACCTTGCCCGTCACACCTCCGAGAATGGTTCATCATCTGGTCCCGCTTCAGGAGATATCGGCAACAGCCGGCCGCTTGCACCTGAACGCCGGAGAGCTCCTGGAGGCGCTGGTTTTGAGCCAACATGGCGACGGGAAAGTGACGCTTCAGGTCAAAAACATATCGATTGCTGCCGAAACCCTTGTCGCCCTGAGCACCGGCGAAAGATTCACGGTCCGGGTGGAGCAAACGCTCCCGCAAGTTATTCTACGTATGGTCGGCGGTACGGAGATGCAGAAAATTACAGAGCTATTGTGTCTGCACCGCTCCGACCCCGGCGCCCTTGCTAACCTGTTTTCAGGTGCAAAAGATATTTTGAATCCCGCTGTGATCAAAACGCATGCCGGCCAGGCAGCCGCAAAAAGCGCAGAGATGCTTTTGCAGATCCTCGATGCATCCGTATTTTCCAGGACAACAGCTGTCCATCCGCTCTTTCTGAAGGATATGATGGCCTCGATCGGCCTTTTGCTGGAGCGAAACCTCCTGAAAGGAGAGGATAAATCCGACAGCAGGGAAACCGTCAAAGAGCTGCTGCTGAAACTGGCCGAAGAGATCCGTGACGCCAACGCCGCAGAGCGCTTGAAAGAGACTGTAGCATTTCTTGAACGCGGAACGAAAGCCATTGAAGGGCAACAGATTTCCGCTGTCATCGGCCAGGAACTTGACCGCTCGCTTGTCCTGCAGGTGGCTTGTCAGTTCCCGGCAGGCATCCGGATGCAGGATATCTTTATCGACCAGGAAACAGACGGGCCGGATGGTCTGCAGCGGTTCCATTGCGTTCTGTTATTATCCATGGACGCTATAGGCGAAGTTATTGCCGATGCGTCTACATACGGCAACCGGTTCGACTGCGTTCTGTATTGCGAAACGCCGGAAACTCTTGATTTCCTGACTATTCTGCTTCCGGAACTGAGGGACCACATGGTCGCTGCCGGTTACGCCGAAGTGTCCGTGCGTTGCCTGCTTGAACGAAACATGAAGGAGGCAAAAAGCCGTCGCCTGGCCGAAAAGCGGCTCTATACTCTGCATGCTGTGGACATTCAGACATGAAAAATCCCAAAACGATCCTGGCGGCAGCACTTGAATATGACGCTGAACGCGACGCGGCGCCGCGTATCGTTGCCCGGGGCCGGGGTGCGATTGCGGAAAAAATCATTTCACTGGCCCGGGAACACAACATTCCCATCCGCAGCGATCCCGGGCTGGTTCAGATCCTGAGCCGGCTCGAAATCGACGAACGGATCCCTGTCGAGCTCTATCGTGCCGTCGCAGAAATCTTGGCCTTCGTGTACCAAGCGAACAGCCGGTACGGATCCGGCAAATAATTCCGGGCCATTCATGGTAAACCCGGAAGTATTTTACTATATATCATAGATTATTAGATATCTCTTTGCAGGCATGTTTAATGCATAATAATATTTCAGCATCAGGATGCGCTACGGAAAATTTACAGCATCCGAATCATTGAGGTACGTGCCGTGGTTTATGACGTCAACAGTGTTGCATCCACAATGGATCGGAAAATCAAGCAGATGGATTACACAGCGAACAACTTGGCCAACGCCTCGACGCCGGGGTTCAAAGCCGAGCATCTGCATGCCCTGCAGGCAACCGGCGCCGAAGAGGTCTCACCCACGGAGCCGACAGTCGATTTCAGGCCGGGACTCGCTGAGAAGACAGGAAATGCACTCGACGTCCTTATTGAAGGCGACGGGTTCTTTGTAATCCAGGTAAAAGGGGGACTGGCCTTTACGCGCAGGGGTGACTTCACGATCGATCGCGATAACCGGCTCGTCACCCAGGACGGCGCCCCGGTTATGGGCGAAAGCGGATTCATCACTCTAAACAAAGGCAATATTCATATCGGTCGTGACGGATCTGTTTCTCTTGATTCAAGCGTTGTCGGCAATTTGCGGATCGTTGAGTTCAATAGCCGGACGGAACTGACTCCGATCGGAGGCGGGCTGTATCGGGATTCCGGCGCCGCTGGCATGAAGAAATCCCAAGACCTCCAGATTGCCTCAGGCTTCCTTGAGCTTTCCAATGTCAACATGATCCGGGAAATGACTGAAATGATTGAAATTAATCGGTCTTTTGAGAACTATCAAAAAATCATCCAGACGTTGTCCGAACTGGACAGACTGTCGGTCAGCCGCATCGGACGGCTGGCTTAACGCCAACGGAGGAAAAACCATGATCAGATCGCTATTTACCGCCGCAACGGGAATGACGACGCAACAGATGGAACAGGATGTTGTCGCCAACAATCTGGCCAATGTGAATACTTCTGGTTTCAAAAAGTCACGGGCCAATTTTCAGGATCTTATGTACCAGATTTTTTCGAAAGCGGGCTCCACATCGTCTACGGGTATTCAGCTTCCGGCAGGCATCGAGATCGGCATGGGCGTTAAATCTGTTTCAACCCAGAAGATTTTCACTCAGGGAGATTTCCAGTCGACGGGAAACGCCTTTGACTGGGCAATCGAAGGGGACGGATTCTTTCAGATCGACGACGGCAAAGGCGGCATAGCCTACACCCGCGCCGGCAGTTTTAAAATCAATAAAGACGGCGCCATCTGCAACTCCGAGGGAATGCTGCTGACGCCGTCCATCATTGTACCCCAGGGCGCTGTGGTTGTCACGGTGGACAAGTCCGGTCAAATTACCTCGACGGACAGCAAGGGAAGCATTACCACGATCGGGCAGCTTCAGATCGCAACGTTCATCAACACTGCGGGACTCTCCAGCATCGGCCGCAATCTCTACAACAAGACGGATGCTTCCGGTGAGCCAAGCATCGGGAACCCCAATGCTGACGGAAAAGGGGCGATCACACAGTATTTCCTGGAGATGTCCAATGTCAACGTCATTGAAGAGATGGTCAAGATGATCACAGGACAGAGGGCTTACGAGATCAATTCCAAGGCCATTCAAACGGCTGACAACATGCTTTCGATTATCAACGGTCTGAAGAGGTAATCGGTGAAATTCGCGCGTTTTTTCACAAATGTCATGATTTTCCTGATTTTTTCTGTGACAGCTTCTTTTGCAATAGATAGCGGACTGCCTCAGATTCAGAATGCCGTCCGGGATTATATAGAGGCCAACATGCCTTGGCCTCAAGGGACGGTACGGGTGAGCTTTCTGTCCATGGAGCCGGAAACCGTTCCACAGGGCAAATATGTCACCATACGGGTCGAACCTCCCAGTAGGGAGGATTTTATCGGAGACATGGTATTTCTTGTCAGAATATTCAAGGGGGGGAACTATTTCAGAACGGAAACGGTCAGGACGAGGATCGAGGTCATTCATGACGTTGTCATTGCGACAAGAACGCTGTCGTCCGGAACTGTTTTGAAGCACAGTGATATCAACGCCATCCGTAAATGGGTCCACCGGATCCATCCGCAGACTCTCTTTTCCGCGGACAGGGCCGTGGGTAGGCGGTTGACTGTCCAGACCAGGCCGGGCATGGAAATTACCACAAACATGCTGAAAGATGTGCCCCTGGTTCAGCGGGGTAAAATCGTGAAGATTATCTTCGACAGCGGACCGATGCGGATCGTTACGGTCGGCATACCGGAAGAAGACGGTATGGCCGGATCTATCATTCGTGTCAGAAACGTCACGTCGAACAAAATCATCTACGCCAGGGTCCTTGGGGATTCCATGGTCGGTATTGAAATTTAAGGGGGAGTCATGTGCCGGAGGCTGGCCATATTTATTGTTTGCACTTGCATTCTTTGCAGCTACTCTGCCTGCGCGGCCCGCCCGGACAGCATCCGTCCCGAGGCAAAGTTGAAGCCGGTTCCGGTCGTAAAGCCCTATTACTCACCGGGATCCCTCTGGCCTGGTGAAAATTCCCGGAACTCACTTTTCGCCGATAACAAGGCCCGTTACGTGAACGATATCGTCACGATCATCGTCGATGAATCATCGAGCGGTCAGAACAAAGCCAGCACGAATTCAAGCCGGGATACCAAAACCAACGCAGGAATCAGCGCCCTGCTCGGCATTGACACCTCTATCCTTCAAGCCAATCCAAACATGGGTACTTCCATCTCTGTGGGTGGATCGACCACCAACTCCCTCAAGGGGACGGGCGACACATCCCGTGGTGGAACCCTTCAGGCCCGGATCACAGCCACGGTTGTTCGCGTGCTTGACAACGGCAACCTCCTGCTTGAAGGAAGACGGCAGATGACGCTAAATGAAGAAGACCAGTTCATCGTTATTACCGGCATCGTCAGACCGGAAGATATTACGGCAGACAACCTCGTTTCATCATCACACATTGCTGATGCACGTCTTGTTTATACGGGCACTGGCGTCCTGCACGACAAGCAACATCCGGGCTGGATGACACGCATTTTAGATTGGGGGTGGCCGTTCTGATGAGAAGATACCTGATTATATTTGTCATTTTCTTGCTTCTCGTTGCTTCCGCGGTCCATGCCGCAAGGATTAAAGACATCGCCGGCATCGGCGGGGTCCGAGAGAACCAACTGATCGGCTACGGACTGGTGGTCGGGCTGATGGGTACGGGCGACGATGTGAAAAATGGATTCACCAAGGAAACCATCGCCAACCTGCTTAGCCGCCATGGCATGTCCATGAGGGGAAGGGACCCAAAGTCAAAAAATGTCGCCGCCGTGATGGTCACTGCCCAACTGCCGCCATTTGCCAAGACCGGCGGCAGAATAGACATCACTGTTTCCTCCATGGGCGACGCGACAAGTCTCCAGGGAGGAACGCTGCTGATGACGCCGCTGCGGTCTGCGGATGGTGAGGTTTACGCAGTGGCCCAGGGTTCTCTAGTCCTGGGAGGCTTTTCTACGGGCGGCGCTAACGCCAGCATGAGCAAGAACCAGACTAACGTAGCGATCATCGCTAACGGCGCGCTGGTCGAACGTGAAGTAAAATACAGTCTCTTGGGACAGGACAGAAATTTTTCGATCAACCTCTTCCAGCCCGATTTCACCACGGCGAAGCGGCTGGCCGATGCCGTCACAGGAAAATTTCAGGACACGGAAGCGAAAGCGGTCGACTCCTCCACGGTCATGGTCAACCTGGGGCCCTCCTTCACGGGTAACATCGTGGAAAGGATCTCCGACCTGGAAAACATAGATGTGTCCGTGGATGCTGTCGCGGTTGTCGTCCTGAACGAAAAAACGGGCACGGTCCTCATCGGTGAGAATGTGCGGATTTCCACTGTCGCCATTGCACACGGCAACCTCAGCATTCAGATCAAAGAAGATGTGAAGGTGTCACAGCCCCTGCCCTTTGCACCATCTCCTCCTGATGGCGGCAAACCGACAAGAAACAAGAAAGACGGCACCATCGTTGCGCCAGGCGGCCAGACGGTCGTTACGAAGGACACGGCCGTCGCCGTGCAGGAAGAAAAAAAACAACTCATGCTTGTGCCGCACGGCGTGACGATCCAGGAGGTGGTCATGGCCCTGAACGCAATCGGCGTCACACCACGTGACCTGATCACGATCATCCAGACCATCAAAGCGGCAGGCGCACTTCAAGCGGATCTTCGAATTATTTGATTTTATGGATAAAATAGCTTCAAATTTGCCAATGGATCCAAAGACCGTCAAAACATCAACCGAGGGGAAAACGGCGGATTCGGCACAAGAAACAAAACTGAAAAAGGCCTGCGCCGATTTCGAAGCGCTGCTTACCTATAATCTGTTGAAGACGATGCGGCGGACGATTCCTTCCGGCGGCGTCATTCCCCGTTCCTCGTCGCGCGACACATATGAGATGATGCTGGATCAGTACGTTGCGGAAGCCGTCGCCCGGAAAGGGCAGGGAATAGGCCTGCAGAAGGCCATTTACAAGCAGCTCGCAAAGACGTCACAAAAAGATGATTCAAGTTCTTCCGATCATGCGTCGATAAATGTGATAAACAAACCTTCAGAAGAATAATCATGATCGGCGACGTTTTTATCGGCATCTTTGCATAATCCCTTGCGGAAAGGAACCTTTGGTATGACGGATAAAGTGCTTGCATCGCTGTTCCAGCGTCTCATTCACGCCCTGGATGATGAGCTGCAAAGCCATGCACACCTGCTGGAAATCATCCTGGAGGAAACGCAAGCGCTTCGGAAGGGCCGTCTGCCTGAGATTCTCGATGTCGGCGCCAAAAAAGGAGACGCTTTCAGGCAATCGGAAGCAGCTGCACACAAACGGGCGGAAACCATCGCCAAGATTGTCGCTCACATGGGCCTTGAAGCTTCTGTTTCTTTCGTTCAGATGGCCGCTTGCGCGGATATCGCAACCCGGCAAGTATTGACCCGATATCGGGAAAAATTTGCCGACATCGTCAACCGCATCGAAGAGGCCAATGAAATTAACCGCCAGATTATTGCGCTGACCCTTGCCCATGTAAGCAACAATCTTAATTTTATCCATAATATATCCTCTTCCATCCCTAATTATGACCAGCAGGGGCAAATTAAGGCGGGGAATTTGCAGGGAAGGTTAATATCACAGGCGGGGTAATGGTTCCGCAAAAGAGGTATTGACATGTCGATCACCAGCCTTTTATTCACAGTCAGGGATTCCCTGCTCGCCAACCAGATGGCTATCGACATCACCGGCGCCAACGTAGCCAATGTAAACACACCCGGCTACACGCGGCAGCGGATAAATATGAAATCCCTCGGCAATGTAGACGTCAAAAATGCCTCTGCCCAGGTCGGCGTCAGTGTCAACCGGATCGAACGAATCTATGACCGCTACATTGAATCACAGGTTGTCGACCAACGCCAGAAAAGCGGCTACAGCGACACCATGCTGCAGGGACTGCAGAACATCTCGCTCATCCTTGACGACACGCAGGGCGGAGGGATCAGCGACCAGTTGAACAAATTTTGGTCCGCCTGGGAAAACCTCTCCAGCAACCCGGATGGAAAAGTGGAAAAAAGCACGCTGCTAACCATCGCCGAAGCTCTTACCGTAACACTTGCTTCCTACAAGCGCGATCTCGACACAATCAGTACGGATTTGAACCGCAATATCGCTGATGTCGTCTCGCAAATAAACGATAAAGCCGACGAGATCAGCGATCTGAATAAAAAGATCATCAGCACGGGGGGGGGTGACAATGGAAACACAAACGACCTCCTGGACAAGCGTTCCGAGGCCCTGAGGCAACTGGCTGCCCTGATCGACATCAACCAGATTGAAAATGCCGACGGCACCATCAATGTGTACCTGTCAAACGGTGATTCGTTGGTCCGGGACCAAAGCAGCCAGCACTTGAGCATTCAACTGGATGTAAACGCCCGAAGCAACATCTATTCCGCCGACACACCAGATGAGAAGATCAACAGCGCCCTGACCAAAGGCAAGCTGGGCGCCTATATTGAACTGCAAACGATGGTTGTTCCAAAATATGTTGATTCTATTAACAATTTCACAATCGCCTTCTCGGATGGCGTGAACGCAGTTCATCGCAGCGGATTTGATGCCTACAAAAATACCGACGTGGACTTCTTTACAATCGAGGACATGGACAATGCTTCCGGCACCATCAAGGTCAACAGCGCCATCGCCTCCGATATCGGCAGAATCGCCTCTTCCCTGACCGTCTCGGGAGACGGGGATAACGCAGGCAATATTGCTTCTGTCCAGTACAAGCTGCTCATGGACGGCAATACATCAACCCTCAACGGTTTCCTTGCCTCCACAGTTGGACAAATCGGGCTTCAGGTGGCCAACGCCCAAACGGACGCTGACCACCAGGGCGTACTCATGAACCACCTGAGCAACCAACGGGAGGCCGTTTCCGGCGTTTCCATCGACGAAGAGATGATCATGCTGATCAAGTACCAGATGGGCTACACCACTGCGGGCAAGCTTTGCCAGACGGTAGACGAGATGCTGGATACCCTCATGGGTCTTGTAAAGTAAGGGAAAAGAATATGCGAATTACCGACAATATACGATTCAACACAGCGATCAGCAACCTTTTCAGCACTCAGTCGCAGTATAACGACCTCATGGAAAAGATTGCGAGTCAGAAAAAGGTCAACCGCGCCTCGGACGATCCGGTCGCAGCCACCAAGATCATCGATATCCGGCAAGGCAAAGCCGCCAACGAACAGTACCAGAAAAACATGGGCTCATGTGAATCCTGGATTTCGGCAACGGAATCCAAACTCTCAAGCGCATACGACCTGCTTGTCAATGCGCAGGAGATCGCCGTGGGGCAGGCCACAGCAACGGCGACAGCCACGACGCGGCAGATCGCGGCCCAGCAGGTCCAGTCCCTGATCGAAGAGATGACCAGCCTTGCCAACGCGAAGACAGGCAACCGCTACCTGTTTTCCGGATCGCAAACATCGACCCAGCCCTTTTCAGCCGTGGAAAACCCCGCAACCATTGACAGCCCGGTCGCCGCAGACGGTAATGTCTATACCGGAACCGTTTCGAAGGGCGGCGCCTACACAGGATTGTCAAACAAAACCTATGTATTCAAGATTGTCGCGGGCGGCAATCTCAGTGCTGCAACATATCAGATATCATCGGACGGCGGTAAGACCTGGGGCGCGGTGAAGGAAGACCTGGATACGGGAACCATTCCCCTTGGCGACGGCATCGAACTGACCTTTGAAGCTGGAGCTTTTGCCGAAAATGACGTATTCTCTGTCCGGGCCTATGCCCCGGGCTACTACCTCGGCGACAATGAGAATCTGTCCGTAGCGATCAACCGGGGAACAAGCCTGGCCTATAATATCAGCGGGGCGGAAGCCTTCACCTCCGCAGGAAGCAACGGCGTCGACGTCTTCAAGACGCTCAACAGCCTGAAGGACGCCCTGAACAGCAACAACGTTCAGGGGATTTCCGGCCAGTTGGACAACCTGAAGAATGCGCAGAACCAGGTCACCCTGAATCAGTCACGCTGTGGGACGAAAGCAAATCATATAGAAGTGGTAAAAAGCAGTTTGGCAGACTTTGACAAGGATCTGAGCGATCTGCTCTCCGCAGTGCAGGATGCAGACCTTGAGGACCTTGTGACCAGGCTGTCCATGAAAGAAATCGCCTTGAAGGCGTCCTACGCTATGGCTTCGAAGATCGGTAATACCACGATCCTCGATTTCCTGAAATAACAAACATGACAAGAAGCTTCACCAATGCGCATGCAAAGGCGGGTCTATGCTCATCCTGACACGGAGGTTAGGGGAATCCATCGCCATCGGTGACGATATCAGAATTACCTTTCTAGATATCAACGGCAGGCAGTTGAGAATCGGCATAGAGGCACCAAAAAATGTCCCTGTGCACCGCGGCGAGATATACCGGCTCATTCAGGAACAAAATCTCCAGGCTGCTGTCTCCGATATAAAATTGTCGGATCTCTGGCGACAAATAAGCAATCCTGGCGGACGCTGAATGTTAAGTGCTGTGTCGCGACCAATATGAGGGATTAGGAAAAACAGGAGGACAAACGGTGAAAATAGACACGTCGCGCTTCGGCAAGATTGAAGTACCGGAATCAGAATGGCTTCTCATGAAAGGTGCGATCCTCGGTTTTGAAAGTCGCAGCCGCTTTGTCTTGCTGATTCAAGATAAAAACACACCACTATGGTGGCTGCAGTCCGTTGACGATCCCGATTTGGCCTTTGTGGTGGTCAATCCTTGTGTCACGATGCCGGACTACAACCCGATCATTGACGAAGCAGACCTGACATTTCTGGATATTAAAAATAGAGAAGATATTGCCCTTGTGGCGATCGTGACCGTCCGTTCCCATCCGTTCCGGGCAACGGCAAATCTCAGAGCCCCGATTCTGATCAA
>JAZDIK010000107.1:0-9948 GCA_043805145.1 Pseudomonadota bacterium
GATGATGAGACCGTTTATATCCCCAAGGCTTATTGGGATTTAACCACGCCGAAAGCATTGACCATGGAATACATCCATGGCATCAAGATATCCGAACTGGAACAACTGCAGGCGGCCGGGATAGACCGTAAGACCATCGCCCTCAATGTAGCAGAATTTATCCTCAATGAGATCTTTCAGTTTCATTGCTTCCTTGCCGACCCCCATCCGGGAAATATCTTTGTCCTTGAAAATAACGTGATCGCACCCGTGGACTTCGGCATGATAGGGATGCTCGATGAAGAAATCGTTTGCCAGTTGGGCGTTTTGTTCACGGCTATCGTGAAAAAGGATGCTGATACGCTGGCAAATTTTTTCCTGAGTGTTAACCTGGCGCCGGAACCAATAAATCGGAGGGCCTTCAGGATGGAACTGACGGATTTTCTTGAACGCTGCTACGGACTCCATTTGCGGCAATTAATCATCAAGTCAATTATCGACGATCTTATGGGTCTTGCCCGCCGCTACAGGCTGTGGTTTCCTCCGGAGTTGGTTATGATGGCAAAGGCGCTCGTGATGTATCAAGGCGTAGGCACAATGCTCTATCCCGAATTTAATTTTTTTTCTCTGGGTCAAATTCCCCATCACCTGCGATGAAGAAAAGAGTGCTACTGATCCACCAAGATACCGCACTGCATGCGGCGGGGATATTCATTGAACATGTCATCCTATGGATTAGCAAGCCTGAAGGAGTACGAATTGCGGCAAGGAGGAATGTGGAAATGATCCACCAGCGGCGCAAGGGAGAAGATGGATCGCTTCCCGAGGGTCTATACCTGTTCAAGCAGGAAGAGACGATGTGGCCGGCCTCGGCAAACGTCCTGCTCATTCCTGACGGCGACGGCGTCACTTTGGTGGACGTGGGCTGCGGACGGGAAGAGGTCTACCTGCGGCTGAAGGAGTTCCTGCGTTCCTGCGGTTTCAGAATAGAGGACGTGCATACCGTGGTCCTCACCCACGCCCGCCTCGACCACATGGGGGGCTATGCGCTGTCTGCTGGAGGGCCCCAGCCCATGTCCCCGCGAGGTGATCGAGCGCACGCGCCGCCACCTCATCAAGCGGGAGGAAAGGATCGTCAGGGAGTTGGCTGCGGGACCATTTTCCTTTCCCGTGCTGGCTGGCAGGGCGTTCAGAGACCCCCGAATTTCCTTCTTTCCCGGACCAGATCATCCAATGCCACCTGGACAAATTACAGGCGGAAGGCAGGATCAGACTGGGCGGCGAGGAGGAGGGCTGGCCGGTAGATCTTTGCTCGAATGGCAGATGATCGATATTTATCAGCGTCGGCTGGTCTTCGGCTTTCGTGGTTCGACATAAGGAAGGAAATCTACGGGGATTGGTGGAATATCGGGTAACGGTTTGAAAGACATGGAAAATGAGGATTGATACTTTAAACATTCTTGTCTCTTTTTCGTTCTTTTCCATTCTTGGATGGATGCTGGAGGTCTCCTATCGTTCTTTGCGCGACAAGCGGTTTGTCAACCCCGGACTCTTAAAAGGACCGTATCTCATCCTTTACGGCACGGGCGCCTTGATACTCATGGGGGTGTTTCCCCTGTTGCATGAATCCCATTTGATTACTAAAGCACTCGCCTATTGTGCGATAACGACCGGACTCGAACTGATCTCGGGATTTATTGCACAATACTTTTTTCATGTACGCCTTTGGGACTATTCGGATCAGCGTTTTCATTATAAAGGCTATATCTGCCTTAAGTTTTCAATTTACTGGATATTGCCGGTGTTCGCTTTTGAATATCTTATATTTCCTCAATATCAAGGCCTTCTCAATCAGCTTTCACCCGTTGTTAAAGGTATCTTTGCGGCGCTGACGTTTTCAATCATGCTTGTGGATTTCCTGACGGTCTCTATCAGACGTTTTCTCAGCATGACGCCGGAAGAGAAGACCATAGTGGAGACACAATTCATAAACACGGCAAGGCCGCTGCTTGATGATCCAAGGGTCGCAAAACTTTCACGGTATGAACATCACAGGGGAAAGACCAGATTGGAGCACGTAAAGGAGGTGGCGTACATAAGCTTTCTCTGGGGCAACCGCTTTTCGCTGGACAGTGAGGCGATAACCCGGGGCGCGTTGCTGCACGATTTCTTCTTCTATGACTGGCTGCATGAAGGTCCAAGACTCCACGGTTTCAGGCACCCAGATATCGCCCTGAGGAATGCGCGCGAAATAACCCGCCTCTCAAGAAAAGAAGAAGACATTATCAAAAAACACATGTGGCCGCTGACAGTTGTGCCGCCGCGTTACAAGGAGTCGTTCATCGTTTCAACGGTGGATACATTTTGTTCTGCGCGAGATTATTTGGGTGTGAGGGCACATGACAAAACCGTGAAGGCTGCCGATGCTTGCGTTAGTCCAGAATCAGGGGACAAGCAGAGATGACAAAAAAGGCAGACAATCTCTATTTCGCCGGGATTGACATCGGCTCAACAACAGCCAAGGCTGTCATATTGGATAAAAAAGGCGGCCTGGTTTTTTCCCGCTACTGTCGTCATCAGGGCAAAACCGTAGAAACAACGCGGGGCCTTTTCAAGGAGGCCCTCCGGGATTTGGGTGACGTGGAACTTGATATGGCGGTTACCGGATCGGCCGGGATGGGCGCGGCCGAAGTTTTCGGGCTGCCATTTGTGCAGGAAGTGGTGGCCTCCGCTCACTTCATTGAAAAATTCTTTCCAGGAGTCAGAACCTTCATTGAAATAGGCGGTGAAGACTCCAAAATCATATTTTTCGACGATAATGGCCGGCCCGATATCCGTATGAACGGCAGTTGCGCCGGGGGAACCGGCGCTTTCATCGATCAAATAGCGGTTCTTCTGGATATCGACGTATCGGAACTGAATGCTCTAGCCGGAAAATCCACGAATATTTATCCCATCGCATCCCGGTGCGGCGTTTTTGCCAAAACCGATATTCAGGCTCTGCTGAGCCGTCATGCATCCAGGGAAGATGTTGCCGCTTCCGTATTTCATTCGGTCGCCCTTCAGGTGGTCACCGCCTTGTCACGTGGACGGGATATGGAAAGAAAAATACTTATGGGGGGCGGCCCGCTGACTTTTTATCCGAACCTTCGGAAAGCATTTGCAAATCTGCTTGGCATTGCGCATCCGGATGACTTGGTCATTCCGGATCATCCGGAACTGATTCCGGCCATGGGTGCGGCCATGATACGGAATGGGGAACCCTTCCGGGCGAGGATCAGCGGCCTTCTGTCAATGCCTGAAACCGGGGTTGCCGGGAAAACAAACGGCCGCACCAAAAGACTTCAGCCCCTGTTTGAAAGCAAAGCTGAATTTGAGATATGGCAAAAAAGGCATGAACAGGCCAGGGCACCCAGGGTTGAGCTGGCAGATGTAAAGGGGGAAGACCTTTTCTTGGGCGTGGATTCCGGGTCAACCACCACCAAGATCATCCTTGTCAATGAGGCGGGGAAGCTGATTTTCGGCCATTACGGCGCCAATAAAGGCAATCCCATCCTGGAGGTAAAAAAGGGATTGACCGAGTCCATGAAAAGGTTCGCTGAGGCCGGTTTTTCTCCGCGTATCGTTCGTTCGGCCGCCACGGGTTATGGTGAAAGTCTTATACGGGCCGCCTTCGGATTGCATGATGGAGTGGTTGAGACCATGGCGCACTACCGTGCGGCGAGGCATTTTGAACCGGATGTCTCCTTTATTCTGGATATCGGCGGGCAGGATATGAAGGCGATCTATATTGGCGATCGCGCCGTGGCGGAAATTCAGGTCAACGAGGCCTGCTCCTCGGGATGCGGCTCCTTTATTGAGACTTTTGCCCGTTCGCTGGGATACGGTGTCCAGGAATTTGCCGAAATCGCGTGTGAGAAGAATTCGCCCTTTGATCTGGGAACCCGCTGCACCGTTTTCATGAACTCGAAGGTCAGACAGGCGCTCCGGGAGGGCGCTACCATCTCTGATATTTCAGCCGGACTGGCCTACTCGGTCATTAAAAACGCCCTATTCAAGGCTCTTAAATTGAAGGACACGGCACTTCTGGGAGATAAAATCGTTGTCCAGGGAGGGACATTCCGCAATCAGGCCGTGTTGCGTGCGGCAGAGCTTTTGCTGAACAGGGAGGTTGTCAGACCAGATATCTCCGAGTTGATGGGTGCCTACGGCGCGGCCCTGACAGCCCTTTCAAATCATCGCGCCATACAGGTGGAGAGATCAACCGCCTTTGTTAACCTTGAGAATCTGGAGACGGGGAGTGATTTTTCCCAAAAGGAGATTCGCTGCAGCGGCTGCGAGAACAGGTGCGCTGTTCTGAAATTTACGTTCGGCAACAAGAACTGTTTTTATACGGGGAACCGCTGCGAACGGCATTTCAGTAATGATACCGATATAAAACATAAAGGGGAAAATCTGCTCGACAAACAGATAAAGCTCTTGTTCGACCGAAACATGGAACCCGAAGGCGAGCCGGTTCTCACCTACGGCATTCCCCGCTGCCTGAACATGTATGAAAACTTTCCCTTCTGGGCAGCCTTTTTGACCGCGTGCGGATTCAGGGTGGTTCTCTCCTCTCCTTCCAGCCTGAAACTTTACGAAAAGGGCGTTTCCACGGTCATGTCGGAAAACATCTGTTTTCCCGCCAAGCTTGCCCATGGCCACATTTTCGACCTTGTTGAAAAAAAAGTGGACAGAATATTTTATCCCACGGTGGTCTACGAACAAGAGGAATATGAGGATGCACTGAACACCTATAATTGTCCGGTGGTTACCGGATATCCCGACCTGATAAAAAGCGCCGTCAACCCTGAGCGAAAATTCGGCATTCCCCTGGATAATCCGGCTATCAGCTTTAAGGATTCGAAGCTCTTTAAGAAACAGCTTTCTCTCTTTTTCGGGCGGTTTGGAATTGATCGCCGGACAGTGTCCACGGGCGTGGAAAAAGGAGCGGCAGCGCAAAAAGATTACAAGGAAAAACTTAAAACGCGGGCTGAATCTCTGATAACCGGGGCGGAAAAACAGGGACGAACAGTCGTTGTGCTTGCCGGCCGGCCCTATCATCTGGACCCGCTTATCAACCATGACATCCCCAATCTTTTGGCGGAACTGGGCGTGGATATTATCAGTGAAACGGCTGTTCCCTTGGATACCGATTCCGTTTCCCTGGAAGATATCAATGTCCTGACCCAGTGGAGCTATACCAACAGACTCTATGCCACAGCCAAATGGGTAACTGAAAATCATAATGCCCAATTGGTGCATATTACCTCTTTTGGCTGCGGGCCGGACGCCGTCTCCGCCGATGAGGCCAGTCAGATCATTCGGAGCAGCGGCAAAATCCATACCCTGATCAAGATTGATGAAATCGCCAACCTGGGGGCGGTTAAGATCAGGCTGCGCTCCATGCTGGAGGCGGTGAAAGAGAATAAAGGCAACACGCGGGTATCAGGAGCCGGCAGGAAGAAAACAAACCGGTTAGTCATGGACAAATACAGCAAGAAAACCTTGATCGTCCCTTTTTTCTCACCATTCTATTCACCCCTTATTCAGTCCGCCTTCAGACCACTTGGCTACCGGGTGGAGGTGCTTCCGCCCCAGAATAAGGCCTCTGTTGAATTCGGCCTTAAAACCATCAACAACGACATGTGTTACCCTTCCATCCTGGTTGCCGGCGACATTATCAAGGCTTTCCAGTCAGACCGCTACGATCCTGAAAAGACCGCGGTTATTCTGACCCAGACCGGCGGTCAATGCCGGGCATCCTCTTACGTTTCTCTCGTCAGGAAGGGGCTGGCCGCCGTCGGCCTGGATAATGTCCCGGTAATCACTTTATCCGGTGAGGGGATCAATCCCCAGCCTGGATTTGTAATCGATGAAAAGGGGCTGGTCAAACGGCTGGCCTTGGGCGTTATTTTCGCTGATCCCCTGGCCCGGATGTATCTGTCCACGGTGGCCAGGGAAAAGACGCCCGGAACTGCCGGGAGCCTGCACGGCAAATATCTCTCCGAAATGGAGACAGGCATTGAAAACGCCGATTATCATTATCTTCTCAATCTTCTCAGAAAGGCTGTGGCAGACTTCAACAAGGTTGAGATCAGCCACGAACCCATTCCCAGAATCGGCATCGTGGGCGAAATTTTTGTCAAATACAACTTCTTTGCCAATGGGAATATCATCGACTGGCTGTCCGGCCAAGGGGTGGAAGTGATTCTCCCTGCCTTGCAGAGTTTTTTCGCCCAGCGCTTCATCAATGAAACCTATGACCAGAAGGCACTTTTTAAATGTTCTTTCGTGGATCGTATCAAGTTCATGCTGCTGGAGATTTACTCCGAATACTACCTTGGTCAAATCGAGCGTGTCATGCGGAACTTCCGATTTTATCGTAAGTCTCATGATCTGAGAGAACTTTCTGAAATCACCGGCGAGGTGGTCAGTCTGGCCAACCAGTTTGGCGAAGGATGGCTCCTGACTGCCGAAATGATCGCCATGCTCCATGAAGGGGTCGGCGACATCGTCTGCCTGCAGCCGTTCGGCTGCATTGCCAACCACATTACCGGACGGGGCATGGAGAAGAAGCTCAAGGAGATGTATCCTCATTTGAATCTGCTTTCCCTCGACATGGACGCGGGGGCAAGCGAGATCAATATACTGAACCGTCTCCATTTCATGGTCGCGGGGGCGCGGGGTCAGATGGCCGGCGAGGAAGAACCGATGTCCGGGGAGAAAGTGGTCCGGCGCTTCGCCATGCCTTATGCATGGCCACGTGAACTGTATATTTTCAACAATTACGCATCGCTGGAGGTCGAAAAGTGGAGAGCTTGGGTGTCCGGTCTGGGGCTGTGGGAAAAGGCGCGGAACATCAGGCGTAGGGTATCCTATGGGCGCCATGCTCACCCAGGGCAACCTTGATCATAATTCAGACACTATGCGAATCTGTATGGATTGCGATGATAGCGACAGCGCGTTAACCGTCATTCCCTGTTTCCATTCCTTCAGCGCCAGTGTGAATATGCTTTCCATGCTCCGCTATGGGGGAACCATCTACCTCATGAAAAAGCTTGATTTCAGAGAGCTGCACCATGCCCTTGCCGCTTGCGGTATCAGTATTATAAGCGCGGTCCCCACACTGTTCTACGGCCTCGTTAATCATCCTGATCTTGCCGATATCGACTACACACATGAAGATACTCATCGCCGGGGGATCGGCTCTTCCCATCGAGGTGCATGATGCCTTCAAACAGGCGTTTCATACGGATATCCGGCAGGGTTATGGTATTACCGAGGCATCTCCGGTCTGCTCGGTGAACCATAATCACCTCCCCATTAAGCCTGCCTCCATTGGTACTCCGGTAATCGGCGTGCAAATCGGCGACTTGCCGCTTTATGATCAGGACGACGACGCGAACCAGGCCGAGTCCGTCAAACGGCTGAAGAACGAAATCAAGGCCGCCCAAGGTCTTCTGTTCGTTACGGCCGAATACAACCCCGTTCGATCCCTGGTGTGCTCAAGAACGCAATCGACCATGCCGTCCTCATGGCCAAAACGCTTGGGCGGGCAAGCCCGCCGGTGTGTTAGGAGTTTCGCCCGGGGCTATGGGTACGTCCATGGCGCAACAGCATTTGCGCAATGTTCTCGCCTCCCTGGACGTACCGACGCTTGGCCAACCCGAAGCATTCATCCATGTGAAGGATGGGTTGTTTGACGAGACCGGCAACATCGGTGCAGATAGTAAACAATTCCTGCAAAACTGGATGAACCAGTATGTCGCATGGGTGAAAAAGCAAGCTGCCTGATGCAAGTAACTAATAAGAACAAGCCAAATTACGATTGCAGCAGTCGGCAAGCTACTCATCGTGATCTATGTGCCCTAGCCAATTTTGGTTGCTGTTGGTGGTCAGTACCCAGTAACGTTTGGTTTTCCGAAGAAGTCCCCTCTCCATGAACAGTTTTGGGGATGGAAATGTTTGAGCTGGGAGATTTTTTATCCAACGTGATGCATGGTCTGGCGTCCAGGAGATAGCAACGCCGTAAAGGAAGGGATGATTGATATCGGATTGTCCTCCCTTCCCCTCATACCTGAGGAGAGGAGCATGGGAATCATTGAGGAGCCTTATGGCTGCACTCCCTTTATCTTCGCGGTACAAGAGTCAAACCCGACCAAGGGTGTAACTCTCACAGAGATAGAAGACATCTATGCGGGAAAGCGCAGAAATTGGTCCGATGGAACGCCCATCAAGCTTATCCTTCGTCCTCTGGGCGACAGTTTTTCGGTCTATCTGGCGAGCGGCGAGCATCAATCCCCAGATAAAATCGGCGTCCGAAAAGGCTCACTCCATTCCCGACGTCTTTGTCGGTATGTCGGATCAGGAAACCGCCGAGCAAATCAAAAAGACGCCGGATTCATTCGGTACAGCCAGCGCTTGTCTTGTAGCAGTAGAGAAAATAAGGATTAAAGCCCTCTCTGTCGATGGGGCAACCCCTGCACTCTCCAATATTGCCGACGGCGTCCATATTTTTGCCGGCAAGTATCCCTATACCACACGACAATGTTCTTGGTCTACAAGAGGGATAATGATAAAGATGAGGCTAAAAGCTTTATCAAGTTTGTTTTCTCGAAGGATGGCCGGAAGCTCCTCTCTGAAAGCGGCCATGTGCCTTTACCGCGAATCACCGGAAAGTGAGGTGAAGAGCCTTGGATTCCCTGCGTCTGCAATCGAAAGCATCCACCACAAGGATCATGAAGCTATTGGGCGCTTCAGCGGCATGCATTTTCGCCATTGTAATCCCCTTTTTGTACTATGTGCTTTCGGTATCCGAGATACGGGATTATCTGATGATAGAAACCGCCTTTCTCGCAAAATCCGTAGAAAAAATCATCCAGACCCGGCCGGATATGTGGGAGTTCGAGAGTGTGAGATTGCAGGAGATTATCTCACAACCGACGATCGAGGGGAATCTGCGTGAAAGGGTCATTCGCACTGCGGCGGGAACAGTGGTCGCGAAAACCGATATTGTATCGAGACGCCCGGTTATTGCGGCTTCGGCGGCTCTCTTTGACTCAGGACGACCTGTCGGTTCGATCGAAGCAAGACATTCTATCCACACACCGGTCGTCTTTACAGTGCTTTTGGGAATCTTCAGTTCGTTTCTCGGCGCCCTGATCTATGTCATCTTCCGTATCTATCCGATCAAAAAACTTGACAACACCCTGGCCGATCTGCTGCGGGCAGAGGAGGGACAGCGTCTAAGCCGGGAGACCGCCGAGCGGCTGGCTGGAGAGACGGCCGTCATAGCCGATATCGGGCAGTTGATCGGCTCCACTCTGGATATCGAGGAGGTATACGAGCGGTTCGCCGTCAAGGCTCAACAGCTGATCCTCATCGACAGCCTCACCGTTAATTTGTACAATTTTCAAGAGAACGCACTGTGCGTCGCTTATGTTTTCGGGTTGGACATTGACGGTCGGAGACAGGGGGACTCCCTCGTTCTGGAGGGATCGTTGAGTGAGGCCGTAATACGCACGCGGACCAGCATTCGCATTCAGCCTGCGAGCATTGACGAGATTGTAGGCCAATTCCCCAGACTAACCTCTATATTTCAGGCGGCACTACGATCTATCATGTGCGTTCCCCTGGTTTCCCGGGACGAAGTGATCGGCGTCCTGCACTTCCGGTCAAAAAAGCCGAACGCATACACGGAAAGGGATCTCCGCCTGGCGGAGAGGATCGGGGCACAGATTGCCGGAGCGATCGCCAATGCCCAGCTTTTCACCGAACTCAAGAATACTGGAGTTACCCCACTTTCGTGGACGGATGATCGCTTGGGATTTCATTGGTTGACTGCATGACATTTTTCATACTCCATGGGGGAGAAATAGTCGAGCCCGGAGTGACGGCGATGAGGGTTGTACCAGGCCTCGATAAACT